>CAYMOX010000116.1:0-1597 GCA_964392245.1 uncultured bacterium | reverse complement strand
CTGCTGTGCCCTGGGCTCTGAGCACCCGGTCCTGGCGTTCGGCTTCCGCCCGCAGGACGATCGCTTTTTGCTCTGCTTCTGCGGCTAAGATCGCAGATTTCTGACGGGCTTCTGCTTCCAGGATCTGGGCTTCCGCTGCCCCCCGTGCTGAATTGATTGCCGCTTCCCGTTCCCCCTCGGAGGTGAGAATGGCGGCCCGTTTGCGGCGTTCTGCCGACATCTGCAATTCCATTGACTCCTGGACTGCCTTGGAGGGAATAATATCCCGCAGTTCCACGCGAGTAACTTTCACCCCCCAGGGATCGGTGGCGACATCGAGATCCTGGAGCAAAATTTCACTAATCTGCGATCGCGCCGTAAAGGTTTCATCCAGCTCCAGCTTCCCCATCTCCGAACGGATCTGGGTCAGAACCAGATTGATCATCGCTGAGCGCAGGTCTTCCACCTTGTAATAGGCTTTTTCCAGATCCACAATCCGCCAGTAAACCACCGCATCCACCGTGATCGCAACATTGTCACGGGTAATGCACTGCTGCGGCGGAATATCGAGAACCTTTTCGCGGATGGTTTGCTTGTAAACAACCCGATCCAGAAACGGGGTGACAAAATTAAGTCCCGGATCAAGGCGCTTCTGGTAACTCCCCAGGCGCTCCACCAGGGCCGCGTTCCCCTGATTAATAATCTTGACTGACCCCATCAGAGCTGATCCCCCCAGGGCCAGAAACACTAACAAAAAGATCTGTTCCATTGCTTGCCTCCTGACTTAAAGATTTTCGGCATCAATCAGGCGCTCTGGCAGGACGATCAGTGTGGTCCCTTCCCGCCGGACCACATACACCTTTTCCTGGGCCGCGATCGCCAGTCGTTGATCCTCACAGCGGGCCTGCCAGGAGTTGCCCTCGTAGAGCACTCGCCCCTTCTGGCCAGGAAGAATCTCACTCAGGGCCTGAGCTTCTAGGGAGTCCTGGAGTAATCTCACCGGGCGGGGGCGATGGAAACGTCGAGATAGAAAGATAAAACTAGTGGACAGTACCAGCCACAGGGCCGCTTGCAGGTAGACCTGGGGTAAGACCAGCGAGACCAGGGCCACGACCAGGGCACTGATTCCCATCATGAAAGCGACAAACGCGGTTGGCAACACCCATTCCGTCAGGCATAGAATCATGCCTGCCCCTAACCACAGCCAGGTTTCGATCATGTCTCTATCCTCTCCATTGGGGCGATCGGGTGTTAGGGTCAGTCTCATTTGCCCTGGAAGGACAGGGGAAGGGTGAATCGATATGGTAAGAATGCGTACGCAGGGACCGACTTATGCAAAGATAAAACAGTTGTCGCGTTGAAGACCGCTTCCCCGTCAGGCAATGGTGGAGACCGTAGAGGAAAAAATCAGGGTTATGCAAGTTGGTGATCGTGTCCGTGTTCAAGCATCTGTAATGGTCTACCACCATCCGGAACATCGCAATCAGCCCTTCGATCTTCAGGGCATGGAAGGGGAAGTTGTGGCGGTAATTAAGGACTGGCAGGGGCGAGAAGTCAGTGCTAATTATCCCATTCTCGTCAAGTTTGATAAAAAATTTAGTGCCCATTTGCAGGAACA
>CAYMOX010000115.1:0-1679 GCA_964392245.1 uncultured bacterium | reverse complement strand
GGGATCCGACAGGGAGAAGCAGAACTCACATTGCGTCTCTTGCGCCTTAAATTGGGATCGCTTCCAGATGCCGTCGAAGCTCAGATCCGAAGTCTCTCCATCCCAGAGTTAGAACAACTTGCAGATCAGCTCCTGGAACTTGACTCCCTTCAGCCTCTACTTCAGTGGATTGAGGAGCACTAACCAAAACTTTCTTTTTTAGCATTTCAACTGCCTTGCTGCAAATTTGTCAGTGGATTCTGACCAGCCTGAAGAGATCCTTAAGCCTTCTGTTAAATCCCCTGGAGCTACCGCAAACAGATCGCTCTCTTTTCTGTGCCTGGATTATCCATAACCCTCCACACAGTCTGCCTTTAGAGTGATCGGCTCTTTCTCAGATTTCCTTGCCTGTTATTTTTCAGTCTCACCGTCTACGCATTATCTACGGATGTGGAGCTCTGAACAACCGCGTTAAAGTCTTCTCAGTTTTGATTTCAGCTTCTCTTAGCTTTGTAGTTGATCCCTTCAATATCGGTTGCAAAGACTGGACTGGATCCGGTCTGAAGTTGGCTTTGCCCTGTGAGGTGTGGCGATGCGGTTTGCTCTGCGGCGCTGGTGGCGCTGGATCTCTGTTTTCCTGACCATGATCTTTGTCCTGATCGCCTGTGGTCAGGGAGATTCACCTCTTTCAGTCAGACCTCCTCAGGGGTCGGATCCTGTCGCCCAGGTGTCTGTCTCGGGCCAGTCGGTCACCCTCATGGATGCTCAGTCTGCCTTCCAGGTGGATTACTCGATCCGCTCCCAATGGCAAGACGGCTTTGTCGCTGATGTCACCATTCAGAACCTGGGGGATCCCATCAATGGCTGGACCTTGAGCTGGATCTTCCCCTCCGACCAGATCCGGATTAGCAATCTCTGGAATGGAAAGCTGACTCAAAATGCGGCCAATGTATCCGTCAAAGATGCGGGCTGGAATGCTCGGATCCCCAGCAATGGTCATGTGAAATTTGGCTTTGAGGCCCGTTATCGCGGCACGGATATCGTTCCCTCCGCATTTACACTGAACGGGATCTCGCTGGGGAATCCTACTCCTGCGCCGTTGCCTGCTGCCTGTGAGGTGAACTACAAGATCCGCACCCAATGGGAGCAGGGCTTTGTCGCGGATCTGCAACTCAGGAACTCAGGAGATCCCGTCACCAATTGGAAATTGAGCTGGGAGTTTCCGGTGGAGGGGGTGCAGATCACCAACCTCTGGAATGGGCAGCTTGCTCAGAATGGGCAACAGGTCACAGTCACGAATCTGGAGTGGAATGCCACGCTGGATCACCAGGAGCAAATGGATCTGGGATTTGAGGCGGCCTACACCGAGGGAGGGGTGACCCCGAGAGAGTTTCGTCTGAATGGCTTGCTCTGTAATGGGTTGCTTGCCAGTCCGGTGCCGACCAGTGATCCGAGTGGATCGCCTCAACCTTCCCCTGGCGGATCGCCCCAACCCTCTCCCACACCTCCCGTAGACATACCAACGAATGCGGTGATCATCACCAATTCTGATGCAGTGGACGGGACTCCGTTGCAGGTGGGGCAGAGTTTGACCTTGACAGCCGTAGCAGGAGATCAGCAGGGTCAAGATATCTCTGCTCAGATCCAGTGGGTGGATCAGGCTGGCACCGTGTTGGGCACAGGTCCGGTGCTGGTGTATG
>CAYMOX010000114.1:0-1709 GCA_964392245.1 uncultured bacterium | reverse complement strand
ACGATATGGATACAAATCTAGTCTCTCCGGCCTAGAGTGACAAAAGAGGGATAGCGACGACCATCCTCGGGATACCATCCCAGGAACTCTTCAAAGTCCATCCGCTGACGTAAAACCTGAACCATGTCACACTTCCCCATATCCTTGGATCATTCCCCTTAGTTCACTCTTCACCAGTGCCACTAACTCAGGTGGATCCCTGACCACAGCTCCCTTGCCATAGCCCAACACCCACCGCTTCACATCATTCATCCCCCGCACCGTCATGCGTAAAACTAAAGATCCATCAGATTGTTCCTCAATGATCTGGGTAGGGTGCCAACGCCGCTCACGGACAAAGGGTGCTGTCTGGGTATCAAACCAAATCCCCACCTGTTGAGGGATCCCTCCTACCTCATGCTGAAAAATCATCGCCAGATGATCCTTGGCAACAAAGGTCGGATCCACCTCAAATGTGTCATTGAGAATCTTCAAAGATAGGATCCTGTCAACCCGAAACCATCTCACCTCTTGCCTCTTATGACAGAACCCAATCACGTATGGATTTGTCCCCCGATAGATATGCAGTAGATATGGGTTGAGGATTCTGTCGGATACCTCATCTCCCCGACTGGCTGTCCGATACTTCATTTTGACTTGCCTAGATTTTTGGCAAGCTTCCTCAAGTTGATGCCAAATATCCCAGTCAAGATCGGTTTCTGCTCCCGATCTGAAAAGGATCTTCTCATCAGCCACCTGCTGTAAATCTATCCACTCTACTTCAGGCAATCTCTCAGCTAGACGGGTAAGGGACAAAAATTCCCTGAGTTACTGTTGTGGATCGAATGAACTGTGCAGTAGCTCTAGCCACCCCCTTATCCGTGAAGCAAGTAGGGGCATTCTGGAGAGACAATTGTTTCCAGCTCGCCGGAGCCGTTAGATCTATAGTGTGCTCCAGATCCACTGCAAACCTATAAACCTTACGTTGATACACCTTTGCAGCCAAACCTGAAGTCCTGTTGACCTGGAAGTGCCGCCCATACTCCGCGAAAGCAACATCTTTCTCCCCAGCTAAATAGGGGGTTGGCTCCCCTGCAACATTCCAGCGGTTCTCAGTGCTCCTACCGCAATAGCTGAAATTATCAATCTTGTAGGTTTTACCTGGTGTATCTGGAATGTGCCGAACCGCATACCCTGACCAAGGCTTGATCAAAGACTGCAGGGTCATCCTCAGAACCCTGTTCCCTCAAAGTCAGCTGCCAAAGCGGCAATCACAGCGTCAAACTCACCCAATCGAAGGAGATCCATTCCAGACCGTCCTCCAAAAACAGGAAGAGGCGTAGAAAGAAACTCGTTCAACTCTTCCGGCATGTAAACTGACGCTCCTAGGTCAACGATCTCTTTCAACTTCGCAACCCTGCGTAGCATGTCTTCACCGGGCCGCCGCTCATGGCGCTCCCAGCGAGTAACCGTCTTGGGACTAACCTGCAAAATGGCTCCCATTCGCTCTTGCGACAAAGCAGGCCCATGGCGAATTGCCAATGGATCCAAGGTCGCAAGCCCAGCTGAATGCATGGAGTCTAGCGTTGGAGACATTTGATCTCACCTTGAACATTTCCATGAATATCTTCAGTGTAGTTTGCGGTCTAGACATTTGTACAGACTGTTTAGCCCACTAAATAGGGTTTGCTGAAAAACGTGGGTAGATCAGGATGGAGAATAATATTTTG
>CAYMOX010000113.1:0-3110 GCA_964392245.1 uncultured bacterium | reverse complement strand
ACCAAGGAACTCAGTGACTTATTATACCATCAACACCAGGAAGTCAGGAGAGCCTTCCCGGTTAAAGTTGATTGCTTGATCGACTTGCCATTCTGATAATCCTTATGCAACCAATTAATAGCGAGACTGTCCTCCTGATCTTCAGCGATGCGCGCCCACACCTGAACCTGTTCAGGATGCCAGACTTCTCTCCATCCAGCTCTCCCAGCGTGAGCATGAATCCCCTGACTCTGGATCCAAGTACGGGCAGCATCCTGAACCTTTTCAATAAATAAAGGGATGTCTTGAGGACGGCTAACCAGTGAAGCTCGTAAAGATTGATCCCCCCACTGCCAGTGACACCCAATCAATCGTTCATAATCAGTATTATCCGCAAAAAATAATCGATGATCTGCCCGCCGCCAAGACTTTCCAAATCCTCCAAATATCATAGCAAATTGCATAAATTTAAGGATTAACTTCTTGAGCAATTCGTAATCAACCTGAGGATCTAAGTTGGGACGATTGAGCAGCCAATCCACATACCCCTCAGCTTTGTAATAGGGCGCTTGCTGATTCCTAGATCCATGCAAGCTCAACTTAATCATAGGTTCAGGAGGATCTCCTGATCTTGAAGGCCGAAACCGCATTGCAACCAAGCCCACATCAGGATCACCTGCGTTTAATCCGCCAAACAATCGCTTAACTATCATCTCAGTCGCAGCAGCATCAGTCAGCCCACCAAAGATACGCATGGCGTGACCCCGCAAGGCCGCCTTGAACATATTTGGTCGAAATTCCGGATCTCCCTCTAATAGTTGTGAGGCAGGTCCCTGTCCTTTAAGCTGAAAAGTACAGATAGTTTTCTCTGCCTCTCCCTTCTTGTTGAGTTGGCCATAACCTGCAGAAACTCTACAGCCCAAGCCAGCTGTGATCGCTTTCTCCCAAATGGCCCAAATCGTTTTCCATTCGTCTTCTGACAGGGTTTCAGTACAGGAGATCGCAAACTCCAAAGTAGGTTGGTACAAAGACATTTGAATAAATGCACTATGGTTCCCCCCATTGAGCTGCCACTCTTGCTGAGGATGGACAAGATCTATCAGTCCTTTCGTCCAGGAAGTGTCAATTGGATAGCCACCCAGAAAGCGCAAAATTCCTGGCGCAATATCACCATCCCCTAAATCTCGACCACAATAGCGAGATCGTTGCTCAGGGGTACATGCCCGCCGAAAAACTCCCTTCATACTACTGCCTGGGTAAAAGGGCCACCCATGAGCACCTATGACAGGTCGGATCACTCCATCATCTTGCCCACCGTTGGTAACCAGTCGCCACGGGAAAGAATACCTGCGCAATTGAGTTTGAGATCCCCAAAGCGGTCTTTGCGGATAGGTCCGGTCAATCCACTGATCTACCCATTCTTCAGCATCTTGTTTGTTGGCATTAGGAACAATCCGTTGGAGTTGACAACGACCTGCAACCTGTGCCTGGTACATCAATGGTACTATGTCGCTGATCGGCATTGTTCAGGATCTCCCAAGATTAGTGTTTGAGTATTTTGTGGCGAATGTAATCAGCAACCAATTCCGTCTCAGCTTCTGTGCTGGCAGTCGTGTTGATCCGTAGAGGTAAAAATACATCACTTGATCCGTATCGAATACCGATAACTCCTGGTTCATCTCTTAACGGCTTAACTGTTGCCCCACTCAGCCCAGAGGTGTCATAAGCAACATAAGTCACACAGTCGATGCTGCAGAGGCGGTCCACAAAATGCTCCCATCCCTTTGGACGATGATGGCCCACAGTAGATACCCCGTTTTTCTCTTTGGGAGGCTTAGGATCGGCTTTGGGCCAGAGGGCACGGGGCCGATTCTGGTACTGTTCCTGAGCGGCCTTGTAAAGTAGGTTCCCTGCTGCATTCAAGAAGCTATACCCCGTTCCATCATCTTCTACCAAGGGACGCAGCTCTGGCCGACCCCGCAACCACTTCTCCACGTCTAAGCTCAGCCGAGGCTCCTCATCAATCCATTCAAAAAAGTCCTGGTGGATTGTAACTGGGGTGGGATCCCAGGTGAGCGGTAAATTGGGGAGCCGAACTAACTCCCGAAATTGTTCGTGAATATAGTAGACCTCAATATGCAGTAAGGCTCCCAAAAGGTTGAGAAAAGCGATCTCAGCTTTGAACCCCCCTGTTGCTGCAAAGACAGGTACAGGAGAGCCAGGTCGATCAACGTTGAGAAGGGTGAAAACCACATCGATCAAGCTTTTGAGACCATTTTGAGCAAATGTCGAGTGGCGGTAGTCGAGGGCTTTGATCACATGTTGCCCAGTTGATCGACACAGAGGGGAGAAATAGGCTGACAATCTTTCAGAACAATACTTGCCTTCTGGGGTGTCAGAGTATAAGAGCTCAAGCCAATCTTCTGGATCCAGATCCAATCGTTTTAGAGTGTTGATTTCAGCGCTAGCTTTGCAGGGATCTGCTGACAGCAACCAGTAATCAACTTCTTCTGGTTCGGGTAAAGATTGATTGCGTTGCCACCCTGACCAGGGTCGTTCATCACGATTGGTCAATAAAGATGTACCAACAGTAGTAAGAATGAGACGAGACATAAGACGATGTCACCTTTAGGGTTTGTACCGTTGAGTCCACCAGACGATAGCATCACATAGCTGAGTCAGGACGGCTAACGTCACTCGCTGATCAGCAAGATTCATGCCCCATAAATCCCCAGCCATCGCTCGCACTTGATCCTCTTGACTGGGATTGACTCTGCGGTTAGGAACAGTCACCCCAGCCAGTGCCATAATGTCTACCAGTTCTGTCCAGGTGGCTTTCCAGTAATCAGCCTTGGATTGATCTCGTCCTGAGAGGCGCAACTGCTCTCCCCAGAACCGCTCCAGTCCATAGGCTACAGTCGTGCGCATTTTGTGACCTTGATTCAGAGACTCTTGATCACGTCTACGCGCATCCAGAACAAGTTTCTGAGCACGGCGATCTAAATCGTAAGTATTCCAGGCCATTTGCCTCTCCTTTGTCAGCGGTGATGATGTATCAATCTGTGGAAGGAAGCTACGGCTCTCCTGACTTCCTGGTGTTGATGGTATAGTAAGTCACTGAGTTCCTTGGT
>CAYMOX010000112.1:0-3116 GCA_964392245.1 uncultured bacterium | reverse complement strand
ACGATATGGATACAAATCTAGTCTCTCCGGCCTAGAGTGACAAAAGAGGGATAGCCGTGCCTTTGCGATCAGCAGCACGGTCTTGCCGGACCCCGCCACCCCAAAAATGATGCGATGACCGTCGCCAATTCGGCGTGCGTTGTTCTCTTGGCGCAGGTCTAATACCTTGAGGTCCACCGCATTGGCAACTGGCTTCTCTTTCTGTGGAGCCATTGCCTGAGAAATCACCACCTCCGGGTGAATCGCCGCCCGCAGCACTGCAACCTGCTCTTCACGCAAAGGTTCGATTTCCCAGAACGGATCGAAGAAGCCGCGCAGCTTGTCCAGTAGCGCATCCCCTTCCACCCCGCCCTCGTCCCACTCCACCAAGCGATCGCGCAGTACCACCTTGTTGGGCGGGAACACTTCTGTCGCATCCCCTGCCTTCGTCGATGAGAGCTGTTTGGCTGTGATGTTCGATAGCACGGCAAAGTGACCGAAGGGAAACGCGAACCGGTTTTTGTGTTTCCCTTCTTTCTGGAGAAGCCGTTTCCCCGAAGGTAAGTCCCGACAGCGATCCATCAGCGTGTACATGTAATCGCGCGCCTGCCGGATGGGGTGGTCGTGGCGCACCTCGCGCCTTGACTCATTCACCACCACCTCATTCGAGTTCGCCGACAACACATCTGCTGGATACCATCCCTTAACCTCGATCACCATCAACCCCAGACTCGGAAGGATGACTATGAAATCAGGGTAGCGATTCTCGATTATTGGCTCGAAATAAACAATGCAGTCATCAGGGAGCCGCTTTAGCACGTTGAACATGCGCTCCTCACCCTTAGATGCACGTTTCGGAAGCCCATCAGGCACCATCTGAGCCATAGTCCTTCCCCCAAGAATTCATCCCTTACAGATACAAAACCCACGCGCGTCAAGAGATCAGCTTCGGGATACTTGAAGATCCCGCTAGTCAGCCCTGCACCATAGCAAGACTTTCCCAGAAGGTCGATGCTGTCATAGTTTCCTTCTTTCGGGTGGCACCGACCAAGCCTTCCGGATCGCCGTCACATCCCATCGTAGATCAGCCAACGCGGATCCGGGGCTCCGCTGATCGATGAAGTGGATCCCCAGCTTGAGATAGCCTGAACTGCGCTGTTTGTAGAGCTTCTTAGGACTGCATGCCAGGAGGCGGGCAGCTTCGGCGGTAGGGTAGAGCTCATGATGGGAGGTGTCAGAGGTTTGAGAGGAGTTAGCAAGACGTGGCATGGGATCACCTGGAGGTATTCAAGGGGTAGGGTTTCTGTGCTTCTTTCCAGCAATGACGGCTCAAAGAAAAGAGTTCTTGGGCTCGGGAGTGCTGTCCTCTTCGTTTGGCCCATTTACTCTGGCGGGCTAACTGTCGGGACAGATCCAGCAGCTTCTCTGGGCTGTGTTGTTTCACGGCCCGCCTCCTGGATAGGGTTGGATCCGGTCAGCCGTGACATGCTGGTTTACCTGCCAATGCTTGGCTCTCACTCCAAAGATCCCTTGCTCGGGATCCACAACCTCGACAACCGTGAGTTCCAACTCACTCCAGCTCACCGGACACTTCCCCTCCTGAAATTTCACTCGCTCACCCACCTGGGGGATCCACTCTCCGTTCAGGTGGGGATCTGTTGATGAACCATTTACTGGGCTTTGCGTATCAATATTTACTTGATTACTGAATTGTTGATGTTGTTGATGGTTTGTTGATGGGGTTGTTGATGTTGGGGTCGTACTCTCTATTCTTTGTACAGCAAGGGTCTCAGGCTTTGCAGATCCATTTGTTGATGTTGTTGATGCGATCTGGGGTGTGGAGAGAATTCTGTTTTCGGGGGATTCATTTTTCTCCGCGAACGAATTTTCATCAACAACATCAACAGTTGGCTGGATGTCCCTCTGGGAGAGGGCTATAGAATGTTGATGTTGCATCAACAAAACATCAACAACATCAACATTTAGGTACAGTGTTAAATTTCTACCCGACCCACCGATCTGAGCGACTCCAGTTTGGGCCAACCCTTCCATGAGAGTTCGGAGCTGATCCGAGGAGGCTTTGCGCAACGACCAGATGCTGGATTTGATATTCCGAGCGGTTAGAGAGCCCTTACGTTCCAGCAAGGATCTGATCTTAAGGAAGTATCCTTCCAGCTTGGTTTCTGGATCTTGCCCATTATGACTGACGAGCAAGCGCAGCTGAGACAGGTAGAAGTTGGTGAGGTAAAGGGCGCGGCCCATCATCTCCTCGGGGATGAACTGATCCGGCTTCTGGCCTTCAGCCACTGCCCAGATGATATGGATCAGCAAGGCTAGCCGCGCTGCATAGGCTTCCATCTTGGGATAGGCCGATTTGAGGACAGGGATCGTCTCTTCCTGCAGCTTGTTCACCAGCTTGTGTTGCCAGCGCTCAAACTTGGCCTTGGCTGCGGTGGAGAGAAAGTAATCCTGCTCGGGCAGATCCCCCAGATAGTGATAGAGGGCCTCCAGGATCTCTCCTAACCTTGTCTCGAGATCCGCGTCTGCCCCTGTGAGATTCAGGTAGGGGGGAGGCATGGGCACGACGCAGAACAACCACCTGGCCCAGACTCCAGCATGATCATCGGCTCCACATTGCTCTTGCAACTGCCTGAGTGTTTCCCACTGAATGGATCCGGTGCAGCTGATCGCAGACCTCGGGAGAAAAATGGATTCTTTTGTGCGGTCCTTATTGATCTCGCCGCCGTTGAACTCGGTGAGATCCTGCTGCATGTCATCGCCGTGGCCGCCGCGATACTTGTTCATGCGGGTGAAGCGTCCGGCTAGCTCATCGGTGTAATCCAGCAATCCTCGGGGATTCTCCGAGTGGATGCGGATCTTGGCTTCGATGGTGGTGTCATTAATGATGTATCTCCGTCTGGGGGGCGGCGATGTCGGTTTGGGACCACAGCCTGGTTCCCAGTCCTCCATGGCTTGTTGATAGGCCAGCTGTTTTGCCTGCCATTCCTGGAACCCATATTCCGCAGGGGAGAGTGTAGATCAAGTGTATTTTTGAGTCATGACACACTCTGAACTCACTGTACGGCTCTCCTGACTTCCTGGTGTTGATGGTATAATAAGTCACTGAGTTCCTTGGT
>CAYMOX010000111.1:0-3435 GCA_964392245.1 uncultured bacterium | reverse complement strand
GCATAGCCTGAGACCCTAGCACATTATGGCTTCCATGAGAACGAAATAGCCCTGTGTTGTGTCAAAATCTGAATATAACAAATCAACTCTTGAGGGGATAACTTAGATAATGTTGATTCCTCAAAATTAGCTATAGAAGCAGAGGTACTTAACTGTTCCATTGTTATCCTCAACCGCAAAAAAATCATTAAACTTAATTTGATCTGGAAACAGTATATGATAATTTTCTTTCGAAAAAGTCAGCCAACTGACTAGTCTGGCCTAAGTGAAACAGCTTAATTACTTGCAAAACAGGCATGCAAACGCCATCCATCTTTCCTGGTTGCATTTTATACATTACCGCAGATCACGCAAGAATTCCAATTTAAAAGAAAATGGAATCCCAGACGTGATCAGGAGGGTGGAAAGGATTGGATACTCAGATCCCGCAGTGTCAGGGTGTAGTTCTGGATCTCCCCTTTGAGGATAAACCGGGTGACCACCTCACAAGTTAAGGCAACCGTGAGCATCACCAGAGTTCTAGCAAGGGGATAGTCGCACAGATCATCATTGACATCAGAGGGCACAAGATAATCTGGATTCCAGATCACTTCCGCGTACTCTGCCGTCATCCCAGTATGCAAACAAGCAAGACCATGAGACAAGCAATGATCTTTGATCACCTGTCGGGAGTGACTGTTGTCAAAAGCGTCAATGACCAGAGATCCCTGCCACAGAAGTGAGCCGACATTTTCTGCTGTCAGACGCTTGGTGGAAACCTCAATTTCAGTTCCCAACGCACGGTAGAGAGAGTTCGCCAGGATCTTGCCCTTCAATGCTCCCACATCAAAGCGATAGTAGGGCTGGGTAGACAGGTTTCGTTCCTCAATCCGATCCGAGTCGATCACCTTGAGGTTGGCATAACCAGATCGGGCTAGGGTCTCGGCGATGTTAGCTCCCAGTGCACCTGCACCACAAATGGTGATGGGATACTCGCCCAAGGTTTTCATTGCCTCAGTTGAACGGTAGCGTTGCTCGTGAAAAAACTGCTCGGTAAAGGTGTTCGTTTTTGTCTTTTTCATCTCCTCACCCCCTTTGTCCTTCCACAACTCCCACCAAGGACTGCAGATCAAAATCCTGATCCCGACCACTCAGACAGATCCCAGCTGACATCACGGTCAGATCCTGTTTAGAAATGGCACTGGTATGCCGTTCTCCATCAGCAGAACTCCACTCAATCCGCCAATAGCTATTGTGATCGGCAAACTCCTGTAACTCTCCGCCCCCCATGGCCAGGGCCTGACGCAAACGCCGCTCATCTCGACGCTGTGGTGAAAAATCTTCAATCTCTTGAGTCACCAGATCGTAAGCGGTTCGTAGCTCTGGGGTGAGACCTGAGATACTGAGATTCTCGGGAAGAATATTCTGTTTGATGGCCTGCTTCAGCTTCTCAACCATGCAGGGATCAGCGCGCCGATCTAGAGCCTCAAACCACCACAAGCGGCCATCCCACCGGATCGTTGCTGCTTGAAAGGCGACCCCTTCTGCCACAAGATGAACAGGGACCGGTTTCACCCAGCCCACCTTTTGCTGCATATCCCCACAGTTCATGGGATACGCCAGCCAAGTACTCCCCTCAAGACAGCGGATCAGATAAACTCGGAGGCTGAGAAAAAGCTGCAGATAGGCCTCGATCTGAGAGAAGGTTGCGTTTTCAGTCACCTGAGCACTGGTGGCATTTAGCGGCTGAAAGATTCCCCAGCCTTCATACATCTGTGGCTGAACTCTGAAGGTGTAGATCAATCCCGAGAGTTGGGTTTGTACCCGTCCCTTGGGCAGACAGGGAGCAAGAAACTGAGTGGAGAGCAGATCAGCTTCCTGGGCAGCCAGCTGGTTGAGGAGTTGTTGGATCTTGATCATCGTATTCTCCTCCCCAAAGTTTGTTCTGGGATCCTGCTCCAGAGTCAAGAGATCTCCAGCATGGAAGTGATTCAGAGCCTAGCGGTTTCTTCACGTAAGCCCTGAGCATTGGTACACGCTGGAGTTCTCTATCTTTTTGAACTAGCCCTTGCGGACTGGCAATGAGGTTGCCAGGATCTCCATCAGCAGCTCCAGACGGCTGGGACGGGTGAGCAGAGGAACAAGGTTAGGCAGCGAGTAGTAGTCACCCTTAAAAGTAAACGTTTCTACTGGCACCTGCTTCTGCTTCAATGACCGCTCCACAAAATCGCAAGCATGTCCCACCCGCACGATCACCACATTGGGCATCAGACCCAGCTCACGGCTGTAGCGAGTATAGGTTTCTGCAAAGTATGGAGCCGTATTTTCTCCTTCATCCGTCACCAGAATGATCTGGTCCACCTGCTGCTTTTGCTGACGCATCACTTCAAGTGCGCACCCGACACTGGTTCCTCCCCCGGCACTGATCAGCTTAAAGGCCTTCTCCCAGTGGCTGAGATCTGCCCCCTGTGCCTTTATGGGGTAAGGAATGGGGTCAAAGGCGTACACAAACAGATCGGCCTCAGTAATCCCAGAGATCAAAGCAGCCAGGCGCTTTCCAATCTCGATGGCAGCAGACATAGACCCTGACTTATCCACCAGCAAAGCCGTGGGTCGAGAAATCGTACCCCGACGCTTCACCTGTTCATCAGTGATCTTCTCCAGCTTAGCGGTCGTGGCTTCATCAAGATCTACAGCGGCGGCTGCCACCTGAGCCTTGAAGGCGGAGATCCGCTTGTGCTGTTGAGCCTGCTCCAGCTTGCTGTCGATCAGACCCTTGATATCAGGGTGATCCATTGCACCCCTCGCCTTGAGAGACTGAAGGTTGTTGATCACCTCCGAGGGGGTCATGGCGTTGATCAGAGCCACGAGAACCGTGGGGGTGATTTGGGTCACCGCACCAATGGCCGTGGTGTAGGGGATCTTGAACTCCACAATCAGACGTGCCTGTTCCGCAGGATCTGACGTCTTGCTGATCTGCTTCAACACTGCTGCCAGTGAATCTGCTGGGGGTTCATCCTTGAAGAGAATGGCATTCGCCCGCTCACCTGGCTTGATGTGTAGAGTGGCATACAGGTGCTTCAGAGCCTTGCGCCCCCGCACTGCAGCCCGATCAAACTTGGCTGGATTCTGTTCCCGCATCGCCAGATAACGGCGGACCGCTGTCCGGGCTGAACGGGGCACTTTACCTCGCTGCTGCTTCATAAAATCCACCACCCGTGCCACCTGGTAGGGGGGCAGATCCTGAAGCATGACAAAGCCAGCCGAACGATGTTCACTCACGTCACTGGTGAGCAGATGACCGATAAACACTTCTTTGTGATCTCGGACGTCTCCATGGTGCTGATACCAGACCGCTAGATGTCCGTAAAAAATTGGATCCAGTTCTACAATGAGTTTGTGAATGGCCCATTCAAGGATGAAGTGCAACATCATCTGACAGGTACTCATAGAATA
>CAYMOX010000110.1:0-3645 GCA_964392245.1 uncultured bacterium | reverse complement strand
ACCAGAGAACTCGGTTTCTTATTATACCTTGCACACCAAGATGTCAGGAGAACCATCATCTCAAGGTTGCAATCCAGATCTCAATGGGCAGGGCCTCACAGGACAGAGCACCGGATCCAGGACCACCTGCTCTTTAAACTGCCGGATCCCATACTTCACCTGCAGGATCTTTAATTTGCCCTGCAGATAATCGCGGATCTGGAGGTTCGTCATGCCGAGTGTGTGGATCGGTTCAACAACTGCTACCTTCTCAGCTCCTCTCCAGACCTCGATCCCCACCGCATGGTTAGGAGCATCCTTGGGGGGCTTCTTGTAAAGAAACAGATAGGCCACCGCAGGGAGCTCGATCCCCGCAGGGATCACCGTCACCCCACTGTCCTGCTCAGCCCCAACCGGATCTCCCTTGACCGCCCGACGCTTCTGCCGTTTCTCAATCATGATCTGCTGTCGGTTCCGGTAGCGATAGCGGCGAGTTGGGCAGACCTTCTCATCCCAGCATCCATCCCCCTCTGGCTCGGGGCCATGGATAAGCTTGGCATCATCAGCTGAGAGAAACGCACAGTCTTGGCACTTGCGGTTGATCGGTCTTGCCATCTCTACCCCCCCCTACTCCAGATCAACTGTGGCCGGCCCCGCCGCCCCTGGATCCAACTCATAATCACCGCAGATTCTGCAGCGATTAACGACTCTATTCACCGCATTCACCCCATTCCTCCCTTCTCACCCCTCCAGAGCGCTGGAAACCCAGATCACAGGGCATAGATCCATCCCTATCCTATATGCACACGAAATGTCGTCATAATGTCGTCATCGTAGAGATCGTCGAATCTGGCCTCTTTATGGTGAAACTCATAAAAACGATCGCTGAAACCCTTGATTTTGCGTGGTTTCCGTGTTCTACTTGACGAAATCGATATTTTGTCAAGTAATGAAGATTCACGACCACGGAAAAGCGAAAGTCCTCTCCCACAAGGATCTCAGCCTCTTGTTTGGGATCGGACTCCAGTCTCAGAGAGACAAAAGCCTCTTCGGGATCATGCTTTTCACCGGATGTCGGGTCAGTGAAGCCCTATCTCTGACCAAAGACGACATCCAAGGGGATCACATCACGTTCCGCAAGGGAGTGACCAAGGGGAAAGTGGCGACCAGGACGATTCCGATCACACCAGAGCTCCAGCTGTTGTTGGATCCTTATCTGGAGACGGTGGATCAGTATGTATTTCCCGGGAGGCATGGTAAGGGTCAGTTAACGAGGGCGGGGGCGGATCTGATTTTGCGGGCGGCTTGTGAGCGGTGTGGGTTGATCGGGGTGAGTACGCATTCTTTTCGAAGGACGGCTCTGACCATGCTCAGTAATGGGGGGGTGCCGTTACGGACGATCCAGGAGATCTCCGGCCATCGATCACTGGGGACGTTGCAGCATTATCTGGAGGTACAGCCGGATCAGGTGGCTGCTGCAGTCAGTGTGATCGGGTTTTGAATAGTATTGATACAGGATCCTATTTGATCCTAATCATGTCAGTGTGAGATAGGCACTTAGGCTATTATCGAAGTGGTTACTACGTCATTTTTAGTGATAGAGTATGTTAGCACAAAAAATTATGCAAGAACTCCAAGGCCTCCCCTCAGACAAGCTAGCTGAGATCTATGACCTGATTCACT
Organism: uncultured bacterium; assembly: GCA_964392245.1. Lineage (GTDB taxonomy): Bacteria > Cyanobacteriota > Cyanobacteriia > Thermostichales > Thermostichaceae > JAAUUJ01. The sequence continues at coordinate 1,983 of CAYMOX010000110.1, read as the reverse complement.
ACTTTCGCTTAGGGCTCAGCAAAACAGACGATCAGCCCCGTACACCAGGGATCCTTAGCGGAAAACTCAGCGATTCTTTCTTCGATCCTCTCCCAGAAGAGGAATTACAGCAGTGGGAATGAGCTTCCTTATAGATACCCATATCTTTCTATGGTGGCTTTTTGATGACCCACAACTGAAGAATGACTGCCGGAGTATTATTCGTGATCCAACACACATTATCTTCGTCAGTAGCGCCTCTGCCTGGGAGATTGCCACCAAACATCGCATTGGGAAATTGCCAGAAGCCCAGCCATTAGTAACCTCCTATGCACAGATCCTGGCGCATTCAAAATTAGTAGAGCTTCCAATCACCTCTGCCCATGCACTCAGAGCTGGTAGCCTACCTATTGCCCACCGTGATCCGTTTGATCGAATGCTGATGGCACAGGCTGAACTGGAGAACATGACTCTTCTCACCTATGATGCAGCTTTTAAGACTGGGCTCATTCAGATCATTCCAGAGTAATGAAGATCAATGGCCACGGAAAAGCGAAAGTCCTCTCCCACAAGGATCTCAGCCTCTTGTTTGAGATCGGACTCCAGTCCCAAAGGGATAAATCCCTCTTCGGGATCATGCTTTTTACCGGATGTCGGGTCAGTGAAGCCCTATCTCTGACGAAAGATGACATCCAGGGGGATCACATCACGTTCCGCAAGGGAGTGACCAAGGGGAAGGTGGCGACCAGGACGATTCCGATCACGCCTGAGCTTTGGTTGATAGTGGATCCTTATCTGGCGACGGTGGATCAGTATATATTTCCTGGGAGGCATGGAAAGGGACGGTTGACGAGGGCGGGGGCGGATCTGATTTTGCGGGCGGCTTGTGAGCGGTGTGGGTTGATCGGGGTGAGTACGCATTCTTTTCGAAGGACGGCTCTGACCATGCTCAGTAATGGGGGGGTGCCGTTACGGACGATCCAGGAGATCTCCGGCCATCGATCACTGGGGACGTTGCAGCATTATCTGGAGGTACAGCCGGATCAGGTGGCCGCTGCAGTCAGGGTGATCCGGATCTGAGAACTGTATTGATTCCCATCAAGTCATTTTACAAAACCACTACTTGTAGAAAAGACCATGCGAAGTTCCTGATGTTACGTGCCAGAATAAAAATAATATGTACATACCTGAGAAAAGTAATGGTGCTGACGTTAGACCTCCCCCCTGAATTAGAAAACTATCTCTTCCAAGAGGCAAAGCAGCAGGGTATTTCTATTGAGGAAATGACACTGAGGCTATTGGCTAGCTCCCTAATATCAAGGGAAAAACAACACGATGCAGTTAGCCTACTCCAGTCCTGGATGGATGAAGAAGATAATCAGGATCAACAAGAAACAGGACATTATTTAATTAGTGCACTAGATGAAGATCGGTTATCAGAGCGGAAGCTGTTTCCTCTTGAGATGAAAGGTGTAACTTGGTGAGACGAGTCATCATTTTAGATACAGGGCCACTTGGTCTCGTCACCAACCCGAAGCTATCACCTGAAAGTACAGCTTGTGCACAATGGCTCCAAGCGCATCTCAAATTAGGGAATCGTGTTCTTATTCCAGAGATCGCAGATTACGAGGTTCGTCGGGAGTTTTTAAGAGCAGGCAAGCAAAAAGGCATTACCAGGTTAAATAACCTATCCAAGCTGGTTGAGTATTTCCCAATCAATACAGGAGCAATGAGGAAAGCTGCTGAACTTTGGGCACAAGCTCGTCAGGTAGGGAAACCTACAGCAGGTGACAAGACGATTGATGGAGACATGATATTGGTAGCCCAAGTGATGATTCTAGGGGATCCAGATTGTGTAATTGCTACTACTAATGTAGGACATCTGTCGAGTTATATTGCTGCTGACTTGTGGAGAAACATTATTTCCAGCTGAAAAACGGTTTAACTACAAGGCACCTCGATCAATCCTCATTTTTCACCTTCAAGTGTAGAAAAAAAGGTCCT
>CAYMOX010000109.1:0-3753 GCA_964392245.1 uncultured bacterium | reverse complement strand
ATCATCTCTTCAATTCTACCAAAAAACTCCCATTATCAATTAATCGAAGTCCCCTGGAAAGAATAAGTGCATTGGGAATAGTGACTAGCACATTATTGACGGTGCGGATCTGAGTTGCCAGGAGTGTTTGCTCCACCACATCACCTGTGGCTTCACCAATACGAATTCGATCTCCCTGTTGGAACGCGCGAGTATACATGAGGATGATCCCTGAGATCAGATTTGCAACTGCTGAGGAAGAGCCAATCGAAACGAGCAAACCCAGGAAAACTGAGATCCCTTGAAAAGCAGGTGAACCAAATCCAGGCAGAAGTGGAATCACGACCGCACCAGCCAGAAACAGGATCAAGGCTTTGATAATCAGGGATGTGGGTTTAGCCCATTCTGGATAAAAGCCTGTTATATTGACCTCCCCATTTTTGAGAGCTTGAAAGGTAACATTGCACAGCCGCAGTGCAAAGTAAGTCAGGACTAATGTGGGAATAATGATGAGTAACTTGGGAATATAGTTTAGAGTTGCTTCTGCCGCTGGTGACAGAGCATTTACAACATATCCAATCAGCTGTTCTGCATATTTCCGAGTCCAAGGGGATAATTCCAGCAGCGTGATAATATATAGGTAAACTAGAATAAAGATGAGGGTGAGATAAATTATTTTAATGATTGAGGTCAAGCTTCTTAGCACTCTCTCGGACGAGATCAGTTCCATGTTCTGGAATTGAAGTGCCAGACACTCTTGTTGATGAAGGCTAATAAGTTTTTGCAGTAGGCGGGGACGAATACGATTAAGGAAAATGATCGCCAAAAGAAAAGTGATTGTGGTGACAAAGGCGAGTATCGCCTCTCTGATTAATCTTTCGGGAGAACGTTTCTGACGATATTCACGGATAGCTCGCTGGATATTGCTAACCTGATTGCGGGCAAGTTGCTGCGGAGTCAGGTTAACTGCTTCTGCATCGGCTGGGATAACCTCTGTGATCAACTCATTTCCAGCAAAGATGTAAATCACTCCATCTCTCATTTCTGATCTAATGTCATCGACAGAAATGCGAAACCGACTAGCAACCTCTAAAATAGATTCCTGAGCTTCTTCAACCCTGGTTCTCACCGAAATTGGTCCCAAGGGCTCAGTGATCTCAAAAACCACTTCTTCGTCTAGATAGACTAATCCCTGTTCAGATGTTGGTGAAGCAGCTTCCTGAGCACTCACCATTTGTAGACACATCATCACCGTCAACAAACATGGGATCAGGAACTTTAACAGTCGTGAATGTAGCGGCATGGGGAGATTGCAAGATAGATTAGCGCGGCATGGGTCAGGGGCCATCCGGCTGCAGTCACCTGATCATCTGCGGCAAGTGTCGAAATAGCCTAATATTATCACAGCTTTTCCATGCCAATGCATTGTTAACTGCTGTCAAGACGCTCATTGGTTCATAACAAGCCAAAGTCCATGCATAAGTACATGGATTAAATGTCACAGGAGCCATTTCACAGAAAAGTACCATGATATCGGCGGCACGACCATTCACTTAAGCGACTTAAGTCAGATCATTATGACTCGCCAACTTCAGGATTCCCTTCGTTATCTAAAGGATCAAGAGAGTAGAGAACGACCCCCATATTTTCAGACTTTCGGAGGGTCTGTGCAGGCAGCGAGTCAGCGATCAGCAGGGCACTGACAAGAACAATGGTGTCCAACACATAGTGATTTAGGCGATATCAGATCCAGATAAGTGACTCCTTGAGTAGGACATTTTGCAATTAAGAACCTCAGTCATTAGTCATCTTCAGATAAACATGAACACCTGACTCTAGATCAACCTTCTCGAAAGCTTAAGATTTTAAGGACCTTGGTAGAATCGATCTGCTCCAGTGCGAGAAAAGATCTTAGCTTGATTGCACTTAAGTGCCTTATCTGGAAAGGCAGGGCACGGAATTGCGTCTAAGTTGCATATCTGATCAGGTCGAAATTGATTAGGGATTGTTTGTTGAGTCTAAGTCTTTTATTCCAGAATATCTGATCTGCTTTTGAGTTAGTGCTATCCCTTGACTTGTTTCCAAAATCGGTTAAAGATTAATAGTAATGAAAAGGGAAGGTTTGCATGTGGATTCAGGTGATCCGTATAAGCACTTTGTGTCCGAAATGGGTCTCTGAGGTTATCTGGACCTGCCCAGCGATATTGGTTCACAATGTTTTTCAAAACAGGGGGGAAGTCTATGATCGGGTTTGGTAAAAAGCTTCTGCTGGCTTCTGTAGCGGCGGTTTCTGGAGCTACTCTGGGGCTGATGGGGGCTGAGTCGGCTAAGGCTCAGTTGACTACATCGGCTGATGTGGATGTTCAGGTGGATGTGCCTACGGTCCTTTATTTGCGGACCTTTGATGCGATCACTCTAGAACTTTTCGCAACGGATCTTGCCCCAACTACAGGTACTTGTACTTCTGACAACAACGGCGGTGCAAATGGTGATGCTGGCACTTTAGAATGCGTCGAGCAGGTTGGCACATATCCTGGCAGCTCTCTGGACTTGACTAGCCCTTTTACTGCTACACCTCAAATAACTGAAAGACTTTCCCCCTTTTGGGCACTTTGGACTAATGATGCTGATGGGTATGAGGTCACGGTTACCGCTTCTTCACCTCTTCTAACCGGCGCTGGCGGCAGCACTATTAACGTCACCGTTACTAACGATGAGCAATCGTTTGGTAGCAGTGGTCCCACTGGCTTAGAAAACCCCGCAACAGGCGCTGTTGCTCTCGTGCTTGATCTCTCCAATGCCAATGCCGATGGGCTTTATGATGGTGGCGTGATCACTGTGACTGCAACAACTTTTTAGTCCACGCGACTTGCCTAACTGCCTCACCCCCACTCGGGCTGATCTCTGCCTGTGGGGGGAGGTATGGGAGCATCTGCTTACAGTTAGCACATCAATCACCGGTACTACCCAGGGCGATCCCAATCCTACCTCTATGTCCTCAGGGTTGTTTTCCAGGGAATCCAGGCTATTTCCAATGCTGAAGCCACATCTGTTTATCTCCCTCCTGCTGAGCTGGCTACCTGTAGCTGGCCTGTCAGGTCTGGCCTTGGCCCAAACCGATCCGCCTGGATCCATAACTCTGGATGCCCCCGCCAGTTTGCAGGTGGATATTCCCTCCACTCAGGTGCTCAGTTCCGGCTCGGCAGCATCGGATCAGGTGAACAGCCCCCTGCAACTCCTGGCTCCCCCACCCTTTACACGTTTTTTCAGCGAAGCCTTTAATCCCCTCTGGCAGGCAGAGATCCCCTTTGGGGTTGCTCCCGAAGAGATTGAGGTGGTCTATCAGGTGTTTTCCCTGGAAGGGGAGGCCGATGTCTTCAGCAATCTTGCCAATCCAGATGCCACCCTGCCCGTCGAGATCGATCCCCTCCCCCTGGAGGTGCTGCCCGTCGGAGAAGATCGCACCCTCGTCAACGGCTCCATCAACCTGATTGTGGAAACCCAAGCCGCCGAGGTGGATGGCACCTATGCCGGTCGAATCGCTATTACCCTCACAGTCACGTCCCTTTAGTTTCCAGGCAGCAATAGTTCTCGGTGTTCGCCCTTTTCAACCTTTCCCCATGCTCCGACCGATCCTTCCGGCCTTAGGGGGCATTGCCCTACTCACTCAGCCCCTGATTCAGCCCACCCTGGCCCAAGACCAACCGGGGTTAATCGTGGGGGGACTTCGATTAATTGATAATGGGAGTTTTTTGGTAGAATTGAAGAGATGAT
>CAYMOX010000108.1:0-4029 GCA_964392245.1 uncultured bacterium | reverse complement strand
ACCAGAGAACTCGGTTTCTTATTATACCTTGCACACCAAGATGTCAGGAGAACCAAATAGTCAGCAATCTACCGCATTTCTGACTGGTGAAAAAATTGTGAATTCAGACTGTCCACAGTTCCGATCCTGGTGGCTGGCTGGCGTAGGCTAAACGTTCAGCACCTGGATCAATAGAATTAATTGCTACCAAAAAAAGGAACACCATGAATAAGCCCGAGTTTTTTGTCACCCCCGGCTATGGGGAATACATGCTGAATGAATTGCATTACTCGCAAGCGCTAAAAATTGGCGATCGCGTGGAGACATCAGGTCAAGGTGGTTGGGATGACAACCTGCAAATTCCCGAGTCGCTCGCAGATGAGATTGCCCAGGCATTTCGAAATATAGAGCGAACCCTGGCATCTGCCGGGGCGGGTTGGGAGCACGTTGTCCATGTCAATTCTTACCATGTTGGCGGGTTGCCCCCAGAGGTGAACGATGTAATGGTCAGGCTATATCGCCATTACATGCCCAACCATGCCCCAATTTGGACACAGGTAGGAGTTGCGGCTCTTGGACTGCCAACGATGCGGATTGAAATCCGCGTGACTGCAATTGTTCCATGAGTTTTGCATAGGTGGCAGCAGTGTCGCTAGCGCTGCCGCCTATGCGTAGAACGAAAACTTTTACTGCAGCAAGATGGCATTATGAATCATCGTTTCCTTTTACTTGTTTCTTTGGTCACAGGTAGTGCAGGGATACTGCTTACTTCACCTATCTCAGTAGAGCTTAGTAATAGACTACATACTCCGCAGATTGCGCAGCGACCGAAGATAAGTAATTCGACCACCGTAGATGATAGCTCTTTGGGCAGTGTAGAAAGGCAAGAGCGACCGGATTGGGCCAGTTTCTTCGGCGGTGCTGAGGCTCAAGGAACTATCGTGGTATTAGATCAGCGCGGAGATGCTCAGCAGTTGTGGGTCTACGACCAGGAATGGGCTGACAGAGCTTATTCCCCAGCATCAACATTTAAGATTCCGCATTCTCTCTTTACGCTCGACAAGACAACTGATGAGACCAATACCCATCATGACTTTATGAGTATTTCCACTGTATAGATGTTGGGCAATTTCAATATCCTCGGAGCCGCTTTTGTCCAAAACCGTATCATCAAAAACAAGATAAGCTTCTGGGTCAGTCTGCAGCTGGGATTGAACCTGTTGCCATAAAATGTCTGAGGTCAATTCAGTCGATAGAAGGAGTCGGCGAATCGTATCGTGGCTAACCCCTTGCAGATGGTCAGCTAAATGAGTCAAGGAGAAGTTAGTCTGAGAGCTCAAGAGATATTGGCAGTACTGTAACCAGCTGAAGCTCAAGAGTTGACCTCATCATACTCGGAATATAGAGACAGATTAACCTGCTGACCCTGCAGATGTATAGACGCTATATGTGGTGCTCATGCGTAAGTCTTGATTCGTCAACAGACAGGTCGATGGCATCGGAGGCAAAATAAGTTTGGGAAAATGTGGGAGCAAACGAAGGTGACAGCTCGATTAGTGGTGAGCTATTTCAATTGGATCTGGAGGCACAGTTGTAAAAAGACAGCAGCAGCAGAAAGAGCAGGAATCGCTAGTCGTCCTTGGAGCTGGCAAGACTTGGTTACTTATCCCACATTAGTCTGATGCACTACCGAATACAGAGATTTAGAAGAAAGGCTTCACTAATCACTTCACTAAATCATTGACCTGATCTGAATAGGGGGTAGACCAAGGGATCCTTAGTCCCTTGGTCTACCAAACATTTGAGTCTGCCTTACTCCAGACAACAGGCTAGAATCCAGTTACTACATCGTTATCTTTCGGTATGTCTCCTCAGGTTATGATCCAACCCTCTCTGTTGCTTCACCAGGGGATCGAACTGGTCAACGCTGGGAGTGTCAAGTTGTTTCGGTTTAGCCCAACCCTTCAGACCCGCTCAGATGAATTGTTGGAGCTCCGTAAGTCCAGATCTCTAAGTTCTGAAGAGGAAGCCGAACTAGCAGGGATCTCTGACCTTTCCAGAATCTTTACGTTCATCAATGCTCAACTCGCTGCGGATGCAACATGGTGTCCGACTCACTTGGAAGACATGTACGGCAACGAGCCGGATACCTTTGAGAATACTGCCACTCCCCAGAGTTCCTGAGCCCAGACCTATTCACCCTTGATCACATCCAACCCCGCTCCCTAGGTGGTTCTGATGAGCCAGAAAATCTGGCTTTGGCCTGCCGTCGTTGCAATAATCGTCACTACAACTTTGCCTCTGGATTGGATCCCCTGACTGGAAGAATGGTTTCCCTGTTCAACCCTCGGCAAGATAAGTGGGCTGATCATTTCATTTGGTCTGCCAATGGGCTGAGGATTATTGGACTGACTCCTGTGGGGCGTTCGACCTGCATGAGGTTGGATCTTAATGATGATGCTCATGATGAAGGGGCAATCATCCAAGTACGGCAGATATGGCTGAATGCAGGTTGGCACCCACCTTCCCAAGATCCAAGACAATTAGAAGACTAGTTGCCAGCCAAGAAATCTTCAGGGAGACCGTCCATAAGGATCTGAGCTCTATGGCTTACAGTATTTCATGATATTGACAGCAGAAACTGCAAGCATTATTCTTGAAGCATGCAAGCACTCGAACCCTTCTCTCGCGGTACTCAGCAATGGTCCCTGGAGGAGTTTGTCCGGATCGCCAATCACCTTATTCCTCTGGTTCTATCTGAATTCTCAGATCCGGAGGTGGAGGAGATCAACCCCCGTCTGGTGCGCTACTACGCCACTCAGGGTCTGATGGATAAACCTCTGAAGGAGGGCAGAGAGTCTCGCTATCTCTATCGCCATCTGCTACAGCTGCTGGTGGTGCGGCGGCTCCTGGCAGAGGGATACAGCACTGGATCCATCATCTCGCGGGTGATCACCCTCGCCGATGAGGAACTGGAGGCTCTCTTACAGGGAGGGCTGCAACTATCGCTGGAAGCTCCCAATCCTGCCCTGTCTTTTCTGCAAAGTTTGCAAAAAGGGAAACGGCAGAGTGCTACCCCTTCTCGGGCGGCATCCTCTAAATATCCCATTCCTTCTCCCCCGCTCACCTCGGATTGGAGTCGGATCGAGATCGCTCCTGGTTTGGAGTTACACATTCGCAATGATTTTCAATGGCCCTCGTCTTCGCAAGAACGTCAGTCCCTAATCAATCACATCACTCAATTACTCGTGCAATGGATGCACAGGAGACGTAAATCATGACTTCACCCACCATTGAATTGATCCCTTCTCGGCCTGTGGTGGCCTCGGATCGGGAGACCACGCTCGACATGATCGTCCGGATCCATCCGCCTGCTCAGCAACAAAAGATCAATCGTCCCCCTTTGAATCTGGGCCTGGTTTTGGATCGTTCCGGCTCAATGGCAGGGAACAAAATTCGTTTTGCCCGTAAGGCGGCTTGCTACGCCGTTGAGCAGTTGTTACCCACGGATCGGGTCAGTGTTACCACCTTCGACACCCATGTGCAAACTCTGGTGGCAAGCACTCTGGTCGAAGATAAGACCTCTATCCTGAATCAGATCCAACAGGTTCAGCCGAGAAGCTCTACAGCCCTACACAAGGGGTGGGTGGAAGGGGGGATCCAGGTGAGTCAACACCTCAACCCCAAGGCCCTCAACCGTGTCATCCTCCTGTCGGATGGACTGGCCAATGTGGGGGAAACCAATCCCGATTCGATTGCCAATGATGTGCATGGTCTCTCGGTGCGAGGGGTAGGGACCACGACCCTGGGGGTTGGGGAAGATTACGACGAGGATCTGCTGGCGGCCATGGCTACCAGTGGGGATGGGAATTTCTATCACATTGAATCTCCGGATCAATTACCTGAGATCTTTGCCACGGAATTACAGGGTTTGGTGGCCACCGTTGGACACAAGGTCAGTCTGGGTCTGGAACCTGCCCCTGGGGTGGTGATCAAGCCCACATTCCGCAGGGCAGCTAGGCTAGCTGATAATATTGCCGAGTCTGCTCT
>CAYMOX010000107.1:0-4633 GCA_964392245.1 uncultured bacterium | reverse complement strand
GGCTTACCCGGTCAAAGGCTGCCAGTAAGGTGGCAATTTCTTTTTTTCGACCATAAAGTTTCTGAGGAATATGGAATCGACTGGAAATGTCCCGCTGTCCCAGGGAAAAGGGAAGCACCTGCGTGCTGGTGCGCCACTGCTGTAGGCATTGCTCCAGGTCCACCTGCAAACCGTAGGCAGAGGCATAGCGATCTTCGGCGTTTTTTGCCATCAGCTTCAGGACAATTGCTGAAATCGCTGGGGGTAGGTCCGGTCTGAGTTGATGAGGAGCCACTGGATATTGAGCGATGTGACTATGTACCAATTCCAGAGGGTCTTGAGTGGGAAAGGGCAGTTGCCCCGTCAGGAGTTCGTATAAAGTTACACCCAGGGAGTAAAAGTCAGTGCGATAGTCCGTGGAGCGATTCATGCGTCCGGTTTGCTCAGGAGAAATATAAGCCAGGGTGCCCTCCAGCAGTTCCGGGTTACGAAAAGTCACCGTCTCCCGTGACAGTTTGGCCGCAATGCCAAAATCGATCAGCTTAATCTGTGCAGTTGCCTGATTCCAAACAATGTTGGAGGGATTAATATCTTTGTGAATAATCTGGCGCTCGTGAATCTGACCCAGGATTTCCGAGATGGCGATCGCCAATTCCAGAAATTCCTCCAGGGCCAGTCTGCCCTTCAGATTTAACCGGGTTAAAGATTGACCACCAAAGTCCTCCAGCACCATCACCCATCGCTGCAGCTCGGTGCCCAGATGGTAAGCATTCACAACACCCGGTAAATTCAAACTCCTGGTAATTTCGTATTCTCGCCGAAATTCAGCAATTCTTTTAGGCGATGGGTAAGCTTGTTTGAGCATTTTGAGAATTACAGCCTCACCCTTGGCTGGATGGTAGCCAGAAAAGATCAAGGAATTATCACTGTCATAGATAACTTCCTGAGTTTGATAGCCTAAAATCTCCATGCCAACCTCCAAAACCATGGTTTCTAGCGGCTTCTGGTGGGACAGCGGCAGCCTCTGGGCCTCGCCGTCCCACCTAAAACTGTTTTACATCCACATGGGAAACGGGTTCAACTGCGTTTCTGGCAAGGCTTCAGCAAGCCACCCCATTTGGACCGGAACTTCATATAATCTTCCCGGCCCCAGTCGCCGCCAGAAGTGACGCAGTCCCGGCACAACCACCCTGACAACTTTTAAGTCCACATCCGGTCGGGTCAGATCCAGGACTAACAGTTCCATGCCCTTGGTTTCCACAATTTGCTGAGAGGTTAAGACATCGTTGAGCAAATTATCACTCCAAAGTTGGGGATAATCAGAACCAACCCTGAGGGGAACCCCTGGATCAGGAACCAGGTAGGGTTGATTGGCCACCGTCGTTGTTTTCCACCACTGGACAGCCAGTGGATCAGCCGCGATCGGATACTGGGTGGAACCATCGGCACTGGCACACAAAACAGCACTGAGGATCTGGCTCACTTCGGTCAAAGCCCTGGAGACAGCAATTTTGGGATCGAAATGGGTGCCATACCCCAGAACAATATCTTCAACCTCGCGATCGGTTCTGCGACTAATAGCGGCAAAGGAGGGAATCTGCAAATCACTGGTAATATCAATCACCCAAAGATCCCGATGCAGTGTTTGGTAATAAGCTTGCAAATCTGTAAAGTAGGGTTCACCAAAACTAGTTAAGTCCACACCAGGTTTGTGAAGACGGTTATACCACCATAGGGCAACACTATCCCGTTCCACTAGCTCCATAAAGCCCTGCAGGATTGCTTCTTCTAGCGTATTTCCAGCAGCACAACCATTGGAGTCGGCCCAACAACCAGGTCTGAGATTAGCTGGGTATCCCAGATAGCAATAGGCAGTGGGTAGATATTTAAAGCTTTGATGGGTCAGAGACCACAGAGGAGTCCATTCAATTTCCTGGACTGGATCAAAGGGATCAGGCACAGTTTGTAACGGACTCAGACACTGAGCATTCCATTCCTGGCGCTGCTGATACTGCCTGTCGCTGAAAATCATACAAGCATTGGGATGAATGGCCTGCTCTTCCAAAGCCTGAAAACTCTTCCTGACTCTGGGTTCATCACCGCGTAACGTTGCAGAATACCTTTCAATGGCTTCACACAAACCACTGGCCCTAGCTTGGGGGTCAGTTTTGCCTTTGCCGGCACCTCGTCCCCCCAGGTTGCGACAGAGGGCCGTTAAATCGTCATCGAGTAGGGGAGCGGCGTAGTGACTGACTAAATAAGCGCGAATCAAGCCGTTGGCAGCCGGAGCGATGGATTTAACGTCTCGGATAATCCCTGTGATCGGACTAATATGATGTTGATAGTTTTGCAACGTTTTCTCAGGGGTAACACAACGATGTCCGCCATCACTGGTAAAGGTTTTGGGGCGGCTAGCCAGCGCCAGGGGCATCACCTGCTGGCTCAAACCAGGATCTCCACAAATCGGACACTGAGGTCGCTTCACCAGAATGTGATCCTGAAGCTGCAAGGACAGGGTATCCAGTGTGACCAGGGCACCGGCTAACCGTGTGCTCTTGCCTTGAACAATAAACTTGAACAGTTCTGTGGCACTGAGTTCTAAAGCTGTCCGCACTGCAGTAGGGAAGGCAGCCTGGGGTAGAACTACAGAGAGAGAAGTCCCCTTATGCCTGTGGAGATAGGTTTCTACAGGCCGGTTATCCCGCAGACGCTGAGCCAGACATTCCCAGCATCCAGTTTGTCCTGGTTGAAATAAAGGTCCGATCCAGACGATAGTGCCAACGGGTTTAACCAGGAGCCAGGGACGATTCTGGCTCAGAGCTTTCTGGTTAAAAGCAGCTAAATCCTCCCGGAGATAGTCATCCGTGAGCACCACGTCTATTGCAGCTTCATCCACCGAGGACGCAATCTGAATCTGTAGCGATCGCAGGCTAGCGATCAAGTCCGAAGTCCAATCAGGGCCAAAAGAATGCACACCCACCTTGGTTATGGTGAGTCGTTGATTGGCCGCTTCTGGGTTGACCCCTAAACTATGGCAGAAGCTCATCAATGGGGAAGGTAAAAGGGGTGCTGTCTCTGAGGCAACAAGATAGCCCTGTTGCTCCCAAAGCATCAACAACCGATAGACTTGAGCCCCAGCAAGAACTCGTTCCTGAAAAGGGGCAGTCGCTGTTAGCATCTGATCCAGGACATGATCGACAATTTCATCAGCACTACGTTGGCCGTCGATCGCCCTTGCCACCCATCGATGCAGTGGGTCTTGATGTAAATAAAACTCTCTTTCGGATAATATAAATACAGCTTCTGAGTCTAAAACTTCTACATAAAAGTAGTCTTTGAACTTAGGCCGCTCTAACATTTCTAACCTCAATAGTGCTTCTCACGAGTAGCTGTGCTCAATATTTTGCATAAAATTAGAGGTCGTCCCTCTGAGACGGCCTCTAATTTTATCCATTAGTCTGGAAGTCGTGCTAACAGTTAAATCAGGATCATCATTTTAACTGGCAACGGTCAGGGGAATGTAAGGAATATGAGGAATTACTTGCTCAGAATCCTTATTTTCCCACCAGGCTGCGAGATCCTGATCCTTGAGTTCATCTCTGGAGGGACGTGGTGGATAGGGGAATCTGAAAAGCACAACTGGCTCTTCGTCGATGGCCACAACTTCAAAATCAGCAATAAAACTGCCCCAATCCACGATGATTTCTATGTTTTCTCCCAAGATATTTTCCATAGTAAACTCATAGCCTTTTTCCCGCAGGACACCGTTGATAATGGCTTTGATTTCATCCTGTCTGCCAAAATTTAATGCCTCTTTCCACCGTGCAGCGATTGGATCATCTGGCAGCCATGAACGGGCAATGATCTGCGATAAAACTTTAGTGAGTTGATCTAATTGAGCTGTTGTGTCTACTGCACCCCTGGCTTCAGGAACGGTCCTTTTCAATAAGGGAGAAACCTTGCCAAAGTTTGTATCTCTGCTTCTCAGAAGCGGCTGTGGTTCTTTTCTTGCTTGTGGATTATTAGGCATGATGTTAAGACCTGATGAAGATTTTATCTAAGTGTATCCTCTTTGGTTGAGCTGAGCAATAGGCCGATTCCAGTTCAGTAGTTGACAGAGGTCAGGTAGCAGCCAGTGGGGGCTTGATAGTTACCGAAAGCCATGAGTGTCATCGGCTTGATAATCTGAAATCGTTGGCTGAGAAACCAGCGAAACAGCCCTGCCTGTCTAACAGGTAACATGAAATACAAGGGTTCTGAAAAGTATTGCACTATTCCCAGGATCAATGCCTGCATTTGTACCTCTGCTTCAGCAATGCCATGGTTCTGCCACCAGGCATCAATGGATGAGAGATAAGCAACAATCCGGCCTTGATGAATTGCTACAAATGGTTTAAAGTTGCCGATCATGTCCTGCAGTTCAGGGGTGCGATCGCAGCCATAGAATTGAGTGCAAAGCACTCTGCACGCTTCCAGATCTTCATGGATCATGGGCCGAACTTCATACTCAGAGGCAGGTTTTCCCGTCGGCCTGCCAGTAAGTAGAAGAATGGGTTCTTTAACATCAAATCCTACTGAAGTGTAGAGGGCCATCGATTGGGAGTTGAAGGCATGTTGCAACAACCTCACCCCCACGGCATCACGGCTGCGTTCT
>CAYMOX010000106.1:0-4897 GCA_964392245.1 uncultured bacterium | reverse complement strand
CTGAATGGGATCGAGCTGATTCCACGGGAGGCTAGTCTAGGAACAATGTCAGCTGCCCCCCAAGATCAACAGCTGCGAAACCAACAGTAGGAGGATGCCAGGATGAGTGGTCATCTCACCCCAACGGATCTTTTCAACTGTGCCAGCTATTTGGCCGGAGATTTTCACAATCAGGAGCAGGCCCTGGAGAATCCCCCCTTTTTTGCCCAGATTCAGGTGTGTTACCGTCCCCTGCCCTGGTCAGTTTTTCAAGGGATTGGGTTTTATGTGGAACAGGCCTATATGGGCCATCTAGAGGATCCTTACCGTACTGCTGTCGTGGAACTCCTCCTGACAGGGGAGGCCATTACCATCCGCAATTATCGTCCTAACCAGGTGGACCACTGGAAAGGGGGGGGACGAGAGCAGGCCCAACGGCTAAACTCCATGAAAAAAGATGATCTGATCTATCTGCCCGACTGCGAACTATTGCTTTACAAAGATGGAGAAGGCTTCCGCGGGGAAAATCAACCTGGGGCGCGCTGTTGGGTGCAGCGGCAAGGGCGAAAAACCTATCTGACTTCACGGGTTTATCTCTCGGCTCAGGAATTTCAAAGTCATGATCGCGGCTATGATCCCGATACCCATGAACAGGTGTGGGGAGCGCTGGCGGGCCCCTTCCGCTTTATCAAAATTCAAGACTGGATGGAATGCTTGCCCTCGCTCGGGTCCCCATGATTGATGACCTCTATCTTGCTTTGTGAGATCGATATGTCTACTGACCCCTCTCTCTCTCCCCACGAGCGTGCCCGTCAACAGCTGGGTTTGGAAGAGACCACGCTTCAACCTCTATCCCAGCCCTGGTTACCCTTTCCCTGGCCGCTGCAGATCAGTTCCTGGGGCTGGATGTATGAAGCAGAACCGACGCTGGAGGTGGATTGGGCTCGTGCCTATCTACAGATCTCCCTGGCTCATCCCCCGATTCCGCTGTTGCGTCCCCGTCAGATCTCAGCTTCTATTGATCCGGTGCTCCTGGGGTTTTGCTGGGGTGTGAACCGGATCGTACAAGGGGGATTGCTGGATCAACAATTGCAGGGTTGTGGGTATGATCCTGAAGACAGTAAGGCCGCGACTCTTGCTCAGTTCCTGCAAACAGCCCCCCAGATGCCAGAATATGCTCGAGTGCTGGTGCTGCTGGAATTGCTGGCCCGTGAGATCAGTATTGACCAGCAAAATCAGCTGAAAACGGTCTGCGACCCCGATGAAATGAAAGCCGCCTACCAGATGAATCTGATGTGTATTGATCCTCAGGATCTGGATCGAACTTTGCTGCAGGTGAAACTGGTGGGGATCAAGCTCTGTGGATCGGCAGAAGCGGGGGTGAAATCTGGGGTTGAGACGGTGCTCTCGGATGGACGACTTGTCTAGGGAATGGATCCAGCTCCCCTGCTGGACTAGGCCACGACAGACTTAAGGAATTGTTGCACCTCCTGGAAATGGCAGTAATAGACGCGATGGGTTTTCGAATAGCCCTTCAGGTTGACATCTTCACAGCGAAAGAAGGTTTTGGCCGGAGAAGATGGTATTTGGGCCCAGAGGGCAGCGTGGGTTTCTTCGGAAATAGCCCAATCGGCATCCAGCATGCGGGTGGCGCTCTCCAAGCGGAAGGCCGCATTCACCGTATCGCCGATCACGGTATATTCCTGCCGTTCTCCCGTTCCCATTTGCCCCACGATCGCATAGCCAGTATTGATCCCTGCGCCAAGGCGAATGGGCTGGGGGAGCTCTGGAAATCGCTCATTCAGAGATTGGGTCATCTCGAACAACTCTGCCAGGGCTTCAAAGATAGGCAGGACGTCAGGTAGAGAAGAGGGACTTTTCTGATCGCCGTCTTCCTGCACCGATCCATGCAGCCAGACGGCCATAATCGCATCACCGATGTATTTATCGACGCTGCTCCCCTTCTGGCGAATGATGGTGCCCGCCAGTCGGAACCATTCCCCCAGAACTCGAGAAAGGAGCCGTTCATCCACCTGTTGCGTGAGCTGCGTAAAGCCGCGAATATCCACCACCATCACTGAGATCAGACGGCGCAGGTGAAGCACCGACGTTTTGGCTGTGCTGCCCGGCAGAGAGTCCTGCAATTCTTCCAGCGGGGGCAGATCACCATGAAATTCAATTTCTGACTGACCCAGGGTGAGTTGATCCCCGTTATGGAGCAGGGTGGGAATGCTAACCCGCCGCTCATTGACAAAAGAGCCGTTGGTGCTGCCCAGATCAATCAGGTAAATACTGTTGCTGTCTAAATACTGAAGAATGGCATGGTGACGGGAAACGCTGTTGTCGCGGATCACAATGTCATTGTCGTCATCTCGCCCCAGCGACCAGGAGTTAGCCCCACTCAGGACCACTTTCGTGGAAGTCCCGTCAGGAGCCATCAGCACGATGTAAGGGCTGACCTGTTGAGTCGCTTCATTCATCAGATGACACGATCAGGTGACGATAGGACCTCTCCTTTATACCTTCCAAGATACCTTGAACGGGAGTTGTCCCTCGGCTCTCATGTCCCCGCTATCAGGGGGATCTGCAGGCTTCTATCCGCCCCATTATAATTGGGGTGATTGATGAAGTTCCTTAACAGACTGCACCGCAATCCCCGTCGCCCTCATGCCTGATCCGAGTCTTTCCTCCGATCCCGCCATTGCTGCTGTGCCCGTGGAGCAGCGCCCCTTGAGCCAGTATCAAGAACTGCTGCAGTCTTGGTTTTTTGGCTGGCCTACCCATTCTCTGGCGGCTTATGTCAGAGGCGTGGTGTTCTGCTGGGGAGGTTTTTTGCTGTTCTGCAGTCCCATGGCCGCCGCCAGTTTTTCCTTACCGGAGTCCTGGCTACCCTTTGCACTGGTAACCTTTTTAGGGGCCAATTTTCTGCTGCTGATTGTCCTGCTCCGTCTGGATCTGGGCTGGCTCTACGTCCGGCGGCGACTGCACCAACCCCAGATTCTTTACGAAGAAACGGGCTGGTATGACACGGCCACATATCGCAAAACAGCAGCAGAAATCATGCGGCATCGGCTGATTGTGCAGCACGAGATCGGACCGATTTTGCAACGGTTGCACCGCACTTTCGCCTGCATTGGGCTGACCAGTCTTCTATGTGTGCTGATCTGGTACGGGATCAAGTAAGGAGAGGATCGCCCCTGTGCATGTTGCCCTAACGCTCCATCAGGCCTACAAGCCGGTTGCCGTCGCCATTGGTAATTTTGACGGTCTCCACCGTGGTCATCAACAGGTGCTCCAACCTGTCCTCAGCTCCTCCATCGCCATCCGGACCGTGCTGACGTTTTATCCCCATCCTCAGGAAGTGCTGAGGGGGCAACCGCGCTTGCTCCTTACCCCTCCTCAGGAAAAGCAGGAATTGCTTCAGCAACTAGGGTTAGAGCAGCTGGTGCAACTCCCCTTTACAGAAGATCTGGCGATCCAGCCACCACATCAGTTTATTGCCACAGTGCTGGAGCAGGGGCTGCAGGTGCAACAGCTGAGTGTGGGATGGGATTTTTGTTTTGGCCATCAACGCTCTGGCAATGCCAGAACCCTGGCAGACTGGGGGCACAAGCAGGGGATCCGGGTGGATATTATTCCTGAAATTCAACTACAGGGGGAACGGGTTAGCAGCTCTCGCATCCGTGCAGCCCTGGAGCAGGGGGAGGTGTCAATGGCCAATCTGTTGCTGGGGCGGGGCTACCGTTTACTGGGAACCGTGGTCAGAGGAGATCAACGGGGACGGCAGCTGGGCTTTCCTACGGCGAATCTGCAGCTTCCCGCAGAAAAATATCTCCCCAGGGATGGAGTGTACAGTGTCTGGGTTCATCATCCCCAACGCGCCCAGCCCTTGGCCGGTGTGATGAACGTAGGGTTGCGACCCACGGTCTCTGGAGTGCAGCGCACGGTGGAAGTGCATGTCCTGGACTGGCAGGGGGATCTCTACGGCCTTTGCCTGGCGGCAGAGCTGGTTAGCTTTTTGCGACCGGAACAGCGGTTTGAGTCTCTGGAGGCTCTCAAAGCCCAGATCCAGCAGGACTGTCAAACAGCCCGCCAGCAGCTCTATTCCTCCAGGGGGTTCCGGACACCTACCCCTGTGGGGTGATGCAGCGGTTACCAGGGCTGGTGGGATCAGGCGGTCAGTATCCCCTAGAATCAGGGCACCCCTATTGAGTTGGAGTCATGATCTTGCCGTCCTCGCTTTCCCTAACCTCCCACTGGACAATGCTGGCCTTAATTGGTGGCTTTGGCTGTGCTCATAGTGGCCTGGCCTATCTGCGGCCCTGGGGAGAGCAGGCATGGGGGGCACGACTCTATCGGGTATTTTTTGCCCTGATCTCCATTGCCCTAGCCCTACTGCTGCTGATCTACTTTTTCAACCATCGCTATGACGGCATGCAGTTGTGGAATCTGCAGGATCAGCCCTGGGTGAGGCCGGTGGTGATTGGCCTCTCGGCGGTGTCTTTTCTGTTTCTGTATCCTGCAACGTTTAACTTGCTGGAGGTGGCTGCTCTGCAAAAACCAGAATTGCACCTGTTTGAGAGCGGCATTATTCGGGTCACCCGTCATCCCCAGATGGTGGGTCAGGTGATCTGGTGTTTAGCCCATAGTCTGTGGATTGGATCTTCTTTGATGCTGGTGACTTCAGTAGGTTTAATTGCTTATCATTTGTTCGCGGTCTGGCATGGGGATCGGCGGCTGGAGCGTAAATATGGTCAGGCTTTTCGCGATCTGCGGCAGCGAACCTCAGTCATACCTTTTCTAGCGATTGTGCAGGGGCGACAGCATTTTGATCCGCGTGAGTATTTTCGCTGGGCGTATGGCGGAGTCCTAAGTTTCGTTATTATTTTTTATGTTTTTCATCAGCAGATGATCTCTG
>CAYMOX010000105.1:0-5537 GCA_964392245.1 uncultured bacterium | reverse complement strand
GTATTCTATGAGTACCTGTCAGATGATGTTGCACTTCATCCTTGAATGGGCCATATTCACAGTTTGGATGCTCAAAATGTCGACCTGATTGACGAGAAAAATTAAGAGTGCTCATCACTTGTGTGATTTGCCTTAAATTAGCCATTGTTACGAAGTCGAGATCTTTTGATTGGTAGGCATTTTCAGAGTAGATGGAAACAACACTTCCACCAGACAATACTGCTTGAATCTTCGCTGATTGCAGAGTGGTTGAAACTAAAGCTGCTATTTGTTCGAGGGAGAGCTCTTGATAAATGTGACTCATAAAGGCTTACCTGCTCGTCTCGGACGACGACGTTCACGAAAGTAGGATCTGATCTCTTCCTCAGACATAAACCGGAAAGATTCACCCAGCAGTGCCCGCAGTTTATCCTGAAATGGGTAACGAGGATTCCAGGTGTAGAGCCTGGTTTTGCCAACGGTTCTGCTAACCAGCACTCCACCCTCTTCAAACTTCTGGAGCTGCTTCTGGACCGCAC
The DNA here is from genome assembly GCA_964392245.1 of uncultured bacterium. GTDB lineage: Bacteria > Cyanobacteriota > Cyanobacteriia > Thermostichales > Thermostichaceae > JAAUUJ01. The sequence continues at coordinate 5,019 of CAYMOX010000105.1, read as the reverse complement.
TCAGGGAAAGGCCAAACGTCTTGGCGATCGCACGGGCATAGCCCTCCTCATAGTTGTGGAGATAAAGCAAGGTTTGCTCTGCTGCCTTTCCACCAAACAGGACTTCAAGCATGACAACTGATCCTGGAGGTCATATAACCTATTATGGCGGTCGATGATTGCCAGAGGGAATCAGCTCAGGATTGTTGTCGTTGTCGAGCACGGATTTTGGAGCGTAGAAGCTTGATTTTGTAAGGATCCGCGTCTTTACGCCAAACGACTCGGTGGCCCTGTAGCGTGGCACAGCATTCCTCCAGGACCTGCAGCCAACCTCGCTGCCGCTTGATCCGATCCAGATCCTCCAGCAATCCCCAGTCCTGCTCCTGCTGGGTCAGTTTGGCGAATTTGGAATGGTGGGGATAGTCCGGCAGAACGTAGATGTCCTTTTGATGCAGGATGGGTGGGTTTTCCTGGTGGTTGTAATCTTGGTAGCGCACATGCAGATCCCGCAGATCAATCTCCATGCGGGTCTGGACAAGGGGATGCGGATCCGAATCGAAGTTGGGGACAAATACATAGGTGAGTTTGGGCTGCCGTGCGTGAAACTTCACCAGGGTGGCTTCTTCGGGGCGGCCAATAGTGCGGCTGGCGCAGCCCTCGTAGAGACGTAGTAACGGATCCAGGGCGGATAGGGCCGAGACATGCACGGTCAACGATTTGGATCCACCCTTACCCACTGAGCTGGATTGACAACAGCTGGCGATGGTGTCTCGTTCTCCTAAACTCTGGAGCATGTCATCTGCCTGCTGACAGGCCTGGCGATAGCTGCCGAAGAGAGAGAGGATGTCTTGCTGCACTTCAGAAGCCAGATCTCTTAAGCGGGGACGGGTACTGAAGTGGGTCAGGGCCAGGTAGACCAGCAGATCTTGACGACGTTTTTCTGCGATAGCATGCCATTCTTCCTGATCCGTCACCTGCAGGATCACCTGGAAGGCCCGATGCAAAGATCCGAATTCACTAACTAACTCTCCCTCTGTAGTGAGTTCGCCCTTACTGGGCATGCGGCCTCGTTCGGTGACGAAGTCCATGAGGGGGGTGAGGAGTTCGCGGTAATCCTCGAAGCGTTTAATCTGTTTCTGAATCCGAGGGGTGGTGGCACGGGAGCGGAAGCGAGAGGCACGAAAGGTTTGAGCCTGGGCTTCATCACGGAAGACAAAGTAGATCCCCAGAGCCACGGGGATGGAATCAACTCCCAGCACCTGATCGATGTAGGCTTTGAGTTCTTCCTGCTCGTAGTACTTCTGGAATGTATTGCGGCGGGTAATGATGCCGTCACCGTAGGCATTCGCGTCAGCGGTGCGGAGCACTTTCTGGCCGCGAGTGGCATCGTCTACCAGGACTTGGGCAGCCACGATCAGGACTTTTTGGGAGAGTTCCCAGGCGTTGAGGAGAGCTTCCCGACGCTCTGCAGGATCCTCGATCACGTTGATGATGTAACCTAGGTTGACGATGTCTGCTGGGGTTTTGGGATTATCGGGTTGGTAATGCGGATCCCATCCCTGGGATTCATAACCTTGTTGGCGGATCAGTTTGAGATCACTGCCATGTCCACAGCCGTAATCAAAGAACGTGGTTCCTTCTGTGAAAAGGCCAGCCTCAAGAGCGGAACGAACTGGCTTGGATAAAGCAGAGCGAACAATGGCAGCTCGATGTCTCTGGATCTGGGTTTTAAGGAAATGGCCATTCTGTTTGCTGTCGGTGATGACTTCGTGACCTTGTAGGGTGACTCCGGAATCCTGAAGCCGTTTCTGCCATGAGTAACGGGTGCCGATGGAGCGAGGATTAGAGAGGAGTCCGAGACGCTCTTCCTGGCGTGTTAACTCCGCAAACTTCTCGTAGAGGGGGTAGCTGGAGGCAACGAAAGTCTCTTTGCGGTGCAGGATCGGGGGGCTAGAAGCTTGGGTGTAGTCTCGCTCTGTCACCTGGCCCGTTGCTAGATCGACCTGAATACTGGTCTGGAGAGCTGGATGGGGATCCTCGTCAAAGGTTGGATAGATCAGGTAGGCGATTGCAGCATCTACCACTTAACATTGCAGCATAGTCTAACGAGAAGTAAGCTCTGAGCAGCATATGATTGATAGCTCACTACTACCGGAAGTTGACGGACTGAGTATTGCAGCACTTGCACGCCTATTTGCAAAAACCACCAACTCTTACAAGTTTCTCTTCTTTCTTTCTCTGCTTGATATCCTAAAGCGTCGGCACTTTAATACTGCTGAGCAAATTACGTTTCGAGAGCTAGTCATTGAGATGTTAGCAAATGTTTGGTATCCTCATCTTTTCTTCAAGCTATCCTTTGGAACTCAAGATAAGTTAGCTCAGAAACTAGATTCACTCAATCTTCAAGTTGATGACTCTACACTAAAGTCGATTGACAAAGAAAAGAAAACCTTAAGAGAAGTAATTAGCAAGCAACCAATCGACGACACTGTAATTTTCATCAGTCGCTATGTTCCCTTTCGATTGCTAACAGTCTTTTTTCAAGGTGAACTTGCTGGCGTTGACTCTCGTCATGAGGTTGATCAACGAATCCCAGCTTTAGCTTTTGAGCTATTCAATACACAGAGACCTCTTTACCGATTTGATGAGGAATGGGGGATCACCTATCTGGCCATCTCAGCCCACAAGCTATATGGTCCCAAAGGGGTAGGAGCCTTAGTAGTCCGAAGGGGGCATCACTTGGAACCCCAGATCTATGGCGGCGGCCACCAGCACGGTCTGAGATCAGGAACTCTCAATGTCCCAGGAATTGCCGGATTAGGTGAGGCCTGTCGCTTGAGACAGCTAGAGATGGAATCGGATGAGCGGTCCATAGCCAAGAAAAGAGATCGCCTGCAGCAATTGCTTCTAGACTCAATCCCTGGATTGGTAGTGAACGGGGATCTCGATCATCGTCTAGCAGGAAACCTCCACATCTCGATCCCTGGGATCCCCAACAGTGCGGTGATCGCGAGAATACGTCACAAGCTGGCGATCTCTACAGGGGCAGCCTGCTCATCAGGAGTCGAAACCCCATCTCATGTGCTTAGAGCCATGAAATTACCAGAAGATCATATCGAAGGGGCATTAAGGATCGGGTTGGGTAAGTTCACTACCGATGATGAAGTCGAGGAAGCAGCCCAGATCCTGGGTGAAACTGTCAGGCAGATCCAAGAAGTTATGTCAGTATCTTAAGCAGCTCAGCTGCTTAGCTGCCGGATCCGAGACTTCAGATCATAGATCTCTTCCAGGATTTCTCTATAGGCTGACCCAGATCCTCTCTCTGGGTTCGAGACCAGGGCATTAGCAATAACAGGACTAAGCTAGAGATTGAGTAAGGAACCTAACACCATGAGAAAAATAGAGACAATTGCAACATTCACTTCATCAGGCGAGATCCACTTGTCAGAAGCTCAGGATTTGCCTGTAGGGACATACAGAGTGGTGCTGCAAATAGATGATGCCCCGATCCCTGCGGATGGCTCACCTGAGATCGTTTCAGCTGATGATTCTTTTTTAGCTGTAGCAGGTGATCTGGTGGGTTGCCTAGAGGGCCTCCCTCCAGACCTGTCTCATAACAAAGAATATCTGGAAGGTTTGGGTAGCTGATGAGTCGGTCAATATTGATTGATTCAGGAGTGTTGGTAGCACTGTTGAGCCGTGAAGATGATTTCCATCAGTGGGCCGTAAGGGCAGTCTCAGAGTTGCCAACTCCATTTCTTACCTGTGAAGCTGTGATCACAGAAACTTGTTTCCTCCTCATCCGTAACAGTTGTAGTCACCAGCCTGTTTTCTCCCTGCTGGATCGCGGAGCAATCAGCTTATCGTTCAGCTTGGCAACAGAATATAAGGCAGTTGCAGATCTCATGACCAAGTATCAATCAGTACCGATGTCATTAGCTGACGCTTGTTTAGCGAGAATGGCAGAACTGTTCCCGAACAGCCAGGTACTAACTCTGGATAGTGATTTTTTGATTTACCGCAAGCATCGGGACCAGCTGATCCACACGATTATGCCCATCTAGGGAAAAGCCCCTCCAGGGAGGGATCAGGTGGGACAGCGCTATGCTTGTAACTGCCGGATCCGGTACTTCAGATCATAGATTTCCTCCAGGATCTCGCCGTAGGCCGATCCAGCTCCATTCTCTGGGAGGGAATCGAAAGCTGCCTTGAGGATCTGGATCCGTTGCTGATACTGAGCGATTCGCTGCTGTCGAGCTTCGGTGGTGAGGGTCTGCTTGGTGACTGGCATGAGACTGGGATCTCCCGTCGGTTGAACAACCCCAGATCATTCAGCCAGGATCAGGGCACAACGCAGTTGTCTCGCCTTGGCCTTGAGCCGGCTGATACTGTGGGTGGGTCAAATCGATTTAGGAGATCCAGGATCCAGTACCTGCAGCCAACCTCGCTGCCGCTTGATCCGATCCAGATCCTCCAGCAATCCCCAGTCCTGCTCCTGCTGGGTCAGTTTGGCGAATTTGGAATGGTGGGGATAGTCCGGCAGAACGTAGATGTCCTTTTGATGCAGGATGGGTGGGTTTTCCTGGTGGTTGTAATCTTGGTAGCGCACATGCAGATCCCGCAGATCAATCTCCATGCGGGTCTGGACAAGGGGATGCGGATCCGAATCGAAGTTGGGGACAAATACATAGGTGAGTTTGGGCTGCCGTGCGTGAAACTTCACCAGGGTGGCTTCTTCGGGGCGGCCAATAGTGCGGCTGGCGCAGCCCTCGTAGAGACGTAGTAACGGATCCAGGGCGGATAGGGCCGAGACATGCACGGTCAACGATTTGGATCCACCCTTACCCACTGAGCTGGATTGACAACAGCTGGCGATGGTGTCTTGTTCTCCTAAACTCTGGAGCATGTCGTCTGCCTGCTGACAGGACTGGCGATAACTGCCGAAGAGAGAGAGGATGTCTTGCTGCACTTCAGAAGCCAGATCTCTTAGAGGATGTTTGGAAACTCAACAAATGATACATGATGGAGAAAAACTCCTTG
>CAYMOX010000104.1:0-5707 GCA_964392245.1 uncultured bacterium | reverse complement strand
GACCTTTTTTTCTACACTTGAAGGTGAAAAATGAGGATTAATCGAGGTGCCTTCCTGTAAGTATTTCGGTTAAGAACTCGTCTGGCCATGGCCAAAGCTTCCTCCTGCTTTCCTTCTTGTCTCCCCTGGTTCAGGGTTGATTGCTCCCATTCTAGAAATGCGGGTGACAGGTTCATGATGAGTTCCCTCTCTTCTTCCTCTAGTTCTTCCTGCTTTGCATTCACCACGATCCGAGAGTTACTCAGTGCTCTGATCACATTCTGTCTCATCGGGTCCTCAGGAGCCAGATCCAGCAGATCCCCTACTGCTTGTTGCTGTACTCTCCCACGACCGAGAAGCCTCAGCCACAGAGTCTCCCGAGTAGCAAGAAGATGATGGATCACCACTAAAGCTGTGCGGAGCATGGGAGCGAGAACATAGACTCCTGCACCCCATTCCTCAGACTGAACTGTCCCTCCTGCATCGCTCAAACTATCTTCAGATGCAGTGGGAGTCAGAATCCAGAGAAAGGTTAGCTCCGGTTTGTTGAGCCCCTCTCGTCTGGCCTGCCGAATGAACTCGTTGTGAAGGAGGAGGATCAACTTTTTCTCAGTTCTAAGTATATTGTGGAAGCAAGTCTAGAGGAATTTGCTCTACAGATGATACGTTCCCTATCTCAAGATGCTATACCGAAAATTTTGAATTGAACCAAGATCCAGGACCAGTAACCTCAAAGAGAAGGATTCTTAGTATGGAGCATAAAGGTCTACAGACTTGAGTTTAGAACAGGTCTGGCTTTACCCATGGAGTGATGTCAAAGGTTGTTCCCGTTAGCTTGATCATTGCTCCAGTGCTATCCATAATGGGACCGCCTCGCGCATTGATGTACCGGATCTCCTGAGTGTCTGCACGAATGATGCGCAAGTTAGTTTCAAACGACTCCCCTCGGAGTACTGGATCGTAAATAGCCTCCTTATGGTGCTGGCGATCATCAGGGTGGATAAGACGCAACAGTTCCTCATTACTTGGAAGCGGCTGGCTCGGATCAAGTCCATGAATGAGAAACAGTTCCTCAGTCCAGTAAATTTCCTTCGTACGCAGATCAAACTCCCAGCACCCAATTAGGGCAACTCGTTGAGCCGTGCGAAGCATGGTCTCAGATCGCCTGAGCTGGATCTCAATCTGCTGGCGTTCCTCAATCTCTTCTTGAAGGCGGGCATTGGCGGTCAGTAACTCCTGCCAGATATCCGCTGTAATACTGTCCATCCTCAGTTCTGTATCAGGGGGCCTATCCCTAGCGGATTGATGGGTGGGAGCATAAACAGGATTGAAGCGATATCCCTGACCGTAATGAGTTTGAATCATATCCTGGATCCCCACCTGCTCTAACTTGCGGCGAAGACTACGGATATGACTTTTGATCGTGGCATCTGTAGGAAGGTGTTCATCCAGAGTCCACAGGCGCTCACCAAGATCTTGGCGGGAAAACATTTGCCGTGGATGGTTCAGGAACAGATCCAGAAACTGGTACTCCTTACGGTTGAGCTTTAAAGGTTTCCCATCACAGGTGACTTGCTGAGCAAGCGGGTCAAGAGAGAGGGGCCCCCAGACAAGGCATGAACTGGGTCGAGATTTTCCCCGTCGAACTAAAGCACGCAATTGAGCCAGCAGGTCTGTTTCTTCAATAGGCTTAGTCAGGCAAGCATCAGCTCCGTCATCCAAGCCCCGAATGCACATGGCCTTATCCGTCAACTCGATGATCAACAAGATGAGCGCTGGGTAGCCCACTTTACGTAGACGTTGGCACAGACTCGGGCCATGCAGCCTCGCTGGCAATTGCGCTTCAAGAAGAATCAATTCGTAAGCATAGATCTGCAGCAATCCCCATGCTTCCTCGCCATCAGTCGCCACATCGACAACAAAGTGATGATTGCTTAGTATTGTTCGCAGCTTGCTCTGCAGTTGTAAATCTGGCTCAACCAATAGAACTCGCATGACCTTAACACCTGCATCCAAGGGGGTTAGAGTATCGGGCCGTAGATTACACTAATTTTTCACCTTTTAGTGTCATTGTACTGTTCAGCCAGCCCCTCATTGATGCACGAAGAATTTGTTGAGAGTGTATATCCAATGATGATGAATACTGTCATGCCAACTCCCCAGCGGGATCCGGGACGATGGATGGTTTTGCTTACCTGCATTATTGCCACGCTCATGGTCGCCATTGATTCAGGGATTTTGAACTTAGTCGTTCCTGCTATTCAGGCAGAATTCAACCCCTCCCAATCCACGATTGGCTTGATGTCCAGTATTTCTACACTGATGTTGGCTGCGTTTATTTTGGGTGGGGGAACTCTAGGGGATCTGTATGGACGCCGCCGATTCATCCTGATTGGAACTGCTGGAGTTCTAACGGCAGCGGTGTTGTCGATGCTGGCTCCCAGCACGGAGGCGCTGATCGGTATTCGGGCGATGGATGGTGTTTTTCAAGCCATGGTTAACCCGCTTGTGCTGGCTATTCTCACGGTCACGTTTGATAGTGAAGAGCGTCCAAAAGTCCTGGGGATTTACGGGGCCTCTCTGGGGATCACAGGAGGGTTGTCGTCTCTGGTGATTCAGTACTTCAATCAGACCTTAGGCTGGCGATCTGTCTTTTTACTGGTGATTGCGCTGGGGTTGATCACCCTGTTCTTAATGCTACGGTTTGTCTCTGAGAGTCAAGCAGGTGGTGACCGTAAACTTGATTGGATTGGGATTCTACTCTGCGCTGCCGGATTATTTTCTCTGGTCTATGGCGTCAGTCAGGCAAGTGGTCCTGCCGGATTTTTCAGCAGTGCGGTGATTGGGCCAGGGGTGATCGGGCTCATCATTTTAGTCGGATTTATTGTGTGGGAATCTCGAGCTCCCTATCCGGCTTTGGAGCTGTCCCTCTTTCGTAAACCTGCCTTTTCTCTGGGTTGCTTGTTGGTTCTTCTCCTTTCTGTTGGCCAGACGGGTACCTTCTTCCATCTCTCTAATTACTTCCAGGTTCTGCTTAAACAGTCGCCGGTGCAGTCTGCCTTGATGTTAATGCCCTTGACTCTGTCGTTGTTTGTCTTCAGCATCATCGTGGGTCCACTGGTTAACCGGTTCAAAGGGGGGTTCCTAGTGGTTACTGGCACGGCTCTCTTTGCCTTGGGTCTGTTCTTTTTTTCGCGGTTGGTGAACCCTGATCTTTCCCTCTGGACCATCCTGATGCCGATGTTATTGCTGGGAGGGGGTTACAGCGTTGCCAATATTCCTAGAATGAATGCCTTGCTGAGTTCCGCACCTCCCCATCTGGCTGGGACAGCTTCTGCGACCAACAACGCCGTGGTTCAACTGGGTAATGCGATGGGGGTAGCCGTTACGGTTTCCTTAGTCAGTACATTTGGGCGCAATTACTACTTGGGAGAACTGATCAATGCTGGCCTAGATCAGCAGCAGATTAACCGTGTTAATGATTTGCTTCGCGAGATTATCAAGAGCGATGTCCCCTCGATCTCTGCCCAGTTTGCTATACCTGTAGAGCGTCTTGAAGGGCTGGTGGGAAATTACCAGGCCGCCTTCACTACAGGGGTTACTCAAATGTTTTGGGTTGTTGCCATAGCCTTTATCCCTCTGATCATTCTACTGTGGTTTGGGTTAAAGCCGTCAGCCAAAATCCACTAACAGCCCTCTCCTGTCAACCACAAGCCTGCTCAAATTCATATCAACAAAAGAAGAGCAACCTCACGGATCTTTTGAATCATGCTGTTCACTTTCTACGGTGGAAACTTAGGTGAGCCAAATGGAAACAACCGAAATCCAGGAGCAGAGTAATTTTTAGGTAGATAAGACTCGGGAATTGTGGTTTGATTCCCATCCCGAAGATTAGAGTAGTGGGGTGAGAGGATCTCAATATCATTCTCGTTACATTTATCCTGGATATTCTGATGTAGCTGAGAATAGATTTTGGAAATCTTATCCGGTTGATCTGTGTGCGCATTTAACTGGTAGCTCACATAGAAATCATCCAGACTGGTTTGTAAGACGAAAGGGGCTGGTTCCGGAAGAATATGGGGTGTGGCCAGTGCTGCTGCGATCAGCGTATCGTGAATCTTACGCCAGGGAATATCGTAGCCCAGCGTGACTGTGGTGTGTAGAATCAGAGTGGCCTGGTACTCCTTACAGGTGGTGGAGAAGTTGATGATTGAGCCACTCAAGATTGTTGCATTGGGAATGGTGACATAGACGTTCTTGGGGGTACGAATGCGGGTGGCCAGCAGCGTTTTCTCCACCACATCTCCCACCACATCTCCAATCTGTACCCGATCCTCTAACTGAAATGCTCGCGAATAGATCAGAATCAGTCCTGCCACGACATTCGCCACCGTGGCTGTTGAACCTAGGGTTGCCAGCAATCCCAGAAAGATGGAAACCCCTTGAAAAGCGGGAGAGCCAAAACCGGGCAGATACGGAACAGCGGTCATCACAGCCAGCACGATGATGCCCAGCAGCACCAACATGAAAGTAGGATCAGCCCAATCTCGATAAAACCCTGGGATCGTGATCTCGCCGCGTTTAATCTGGTTAAAGATAAAGCGCAGAAAGCGGGTCGTGTAATTCGCTGTCACTGCGATGATGAACAGAACACCTAAATTGGGAAAGTAGCTGGCCAGTGAATGCAAGATCTGTTCCACATACAGGTACAGAGGCTTCGCCATCGATTCCGCGAGGTAATTCGTCCAGGGAAAGAAGCTAAAAACAAAGATGAAGTAGGTGTAGCCCAGTGCAATTAGGACCCCACTACGAATCAAACGGAGGGAGCCAATCAGAATATCCACCGTGATCCGTGAGAGAGAAGTTCGTTGGGCACCCCAGTCAACTAACCGTTGGATCACAAGAGGAAAGGACCAGAAGATCAGTCGCAGGCAGGCTACGGCAACCAGGGTGAACACGAAGCTGAGGACCAGCCCTCTGCCGATGTAGCTGGCGGTGCGCTGCTCTCGATAGGTTTGAATCGCCCCCTGTAAAGTCTCCAGAAACTCTCTGGCTAGAACGGCAACATCCTTGCGCGCGGTCTTCGCATCCACCTCGGTAATGGTCATCAGGACTCGGTCATTGACAAAGATGCCGTAGACCCCATCAACCTCCCGCAGTTCCAGATCCTCCGAGGTGAAGTTGGGATCTCTGATCAAGGTTGCCAACCGCTGGGTGACAGTCTCTGCACGATTCTGAGGGGAAAAGAGGCCAGCAGGAGCTTGAATGATCAGGATGGGTTGGTTATCCAACACCACAGGGAATCCATCGATAGGGCTACCCTCCTGGGCACTTTCAGGGGCGGAGATCCCTTCAGAGTTGGCTGACAGTCCAGGCACCTGAAAAAATGGCTCCTCTGTTGAAGGAGGAAGCTGGGAGGGGGGAGGGTCTTCAACAGGGGTAAAAGGCTCGGTGGAAACCGCAACAGGAGGCGTTACTTCTAGAGAAGGAACAGCGGTTGCTCCCCCGTCTGCGGGCAGAGGGTTTTGAGCATGGCCCAGTGGGGTTAGCAGGAAAAACGAAAGGAGGAAGAGGGCTATCGTCAGTGCTCTTCGCTGAGTTAAATGCACGGGTTGAGCCTCCTAGGGTTTGGGTTGGGGTTATAGGAGTACTTATCAGAGGGAGCTGGCACTCCAGAACTTACGCAGTCCCACTAAATGTGGATAGCATCATCGGGATAGAAGGAGCG
>CAYMOX010000103.1:0-5867 GCA_964392245.1 uncultured bacterium | reverse complement strand
GACAAGGGTATGGATTTACAAATATAGCCAACTTTAGGGCTCGACTATTAGCAGCGTTCTGGCCTTAGTAGTTCTTAATCACCATAAGTCCGGGAGAGCCTGAAGATCATAATTTATCTGATGATCCGTGCTTTGATAACAGCAATAGAGATGACATAGATATTGAGTGCATTGATGAAGACAGAGAGGATCCCATCGACGTTTTCCCGCCATTTCCGATCCCTAGTCCGACGCCAATGCCGACGCCCACCCTACCTGCCCCCACCGCTACACCAACACCCCTTCAATCGAGTCCTATCCCCATCCCCTTTCCGCCCACTCCGACCCCCACCACTACCTTGGTGCCGATTCCCCCTGGCAGTCCCTCAGGATCGATTGAGTTGGTTGCTGAGGTTCCTGCTCAAACCATTTGTGCGAACGTCCAGATCTCTGTACAAATACCCGAGTCAGGGATCGCTGAAACTTCTCTGGGCACTACTTTAAGTCTTAAAAGTCCCAATGCAGAGGGGGGATCAGTTATCTTTTCAGCTCCTCCATTGCCCCCTGGGGTCCCTTATGAGGGATATATCACATTTTTTTGTACAGAGACCTTGCCTCCCAATGCCCTGATTCCTTTCAGTCAGTTATCAATTCCTGGAGTCAGCGGCAGTGACTGTGTTTACGTCCACCAGTCTGCACAGGATGCCCCCCCTGATGTGACCTGGATCAGTCGTTCTACAGGCTGTTTATCCATCTGAGGATTTTCTCTGTGATGGACTTTCTTGCTAAGGGATCCTGGATGGGAGATGATGTGAGCTAGTTTGTATGGGAGTCTCAATGCTGTCGGGATCACTCCACTACATATGTCATATTTGGGGGCGATGGCCTGCCCTGTTGACTCTGTTGGTGCCACTGCCTCTTTTCTCATGCAGTCAACATCAGTCAACCACACTTCTGCCTTTCCCACCGGATCATGTGGTCAATGATGAGTCTGCCGAAGGTATTTTTACGCTGACTCCGGCACTCCCTGCCACGACAGCAGGACTCTTACGCATTGATGTGCGTTCACCGGATCCCTTGCCTACCCAAATTCAGGTGCAAGAGGCTGCCTTTGTTAAATTGTCAATTCCTGTTGCGCCCGGGTGGACATCTTATATTCCTGAGTTTCCATCTCTTCTGCTGTCGTTACCAGAAATTCAGTCTATCCCTTTACCAGGCGTGACTTCCGCTGAAATTCGTGGGGTTTTCCTATCTGATCAAGAGAGTGGATCAAGTCTTATCTTTGAGAATAATCCCTCTGCTGTTACTTTTAATGACTTTATTCTGGTTTTCGCGCTGACCCAATTACCATCCGCTGCCAGAACTCCTCAGAATATTGCCCTGATTGCAAATAGTGTTTTTCCTACAGGGAATTTTACTGCGTCAGGGCTTAATCCCTTGCCAACTGAGATCAACACAAACTTTGTGGTTGGACCGCAACCTCCGGCTGTCGGCCCCGATTTTTTGGATGCGATCATTGTTTTCGCTGCAACTCAATTGCCAACCGCAGCTCGAACTGCTCAGAATTTAGTGCTGGTGGCAAATAGTGTGTTCCCTTCTGGCAATCTTTCGCCTGAAGATATTCTCCAGATCCCTGGCTCTGCTCCAGACCCCAACACAGTAAACCTTAAATCCGCAATACCTAACCTAACTTTTGCAGGGGATGTTCGCATTGATATCTTGCAATCCAATTTCCCTACTCAAACCTTTAACTTGCCTGCTCCCAATATCACAGGTGGCAGCGTTCCGTTTATTCAAGGTCAGTCAGCAGGATCGGGTATCACCTCTTACTTTGTTTCTGCATCTCCCCCCAATTTCACAAACATCCTTGCAGATCTTTCTAATTTAACAACTTTTACGATCAATGGAATTAATGATACTTGTGTACAGATGGTTGGCTTGAGCGAGAATACAGTGATTGCTGAAGCAACTGTGTGTCCTTAATGTCAGTAATTATTTATGGCTTGGAATTGTCTATTTTTCTTCAAGCTAGTTCTCAAAGATCGAGGGTGGATCTCCTAAGGCAAGATTTCCTGATGAACTCCGTTCTGTTGTCGATCTCGCAAAACCTCCACAATCAATCAGTTTAGTTGTATAGCTGTAGTTTCGCATTTGCCCCTTGATCAATACATTATTGACCTGAATATCAGTTGATACAACAACGTAAGTATAACTTCAGTTTGGACATACATTTGCCTGGGCAAGATTTGCTAGGCTTGGTAATTCCGCCTGCCCTGCTCGATGAACATAGACACAAATCGTGCTGTTCAAGCCAGGGATCCTTACAGAGCTGAATGATGACACTGCATTGGGTGGCACAACACTAGTACAAGTGAAGGTGACAAAGTTGCCGTAAGGAATCCCTGTAGGTAGCGATCGGTAGGTAACAGATCCGTTCTGGGCATCGGGGCTGTCAAGGGTAAAGTCTGTGTCAGGGGCTACGGCAGCACTCCCTTCTCCAGAAGCTGGAATTGAGATCTGGATGTTTGCACAGGTGTCTTGGGCAGGTACAGGTGTAAGCAAGCTAATTTCAGCAGTGGCACTAGGGGGCATTGTTGGGGAAGGGTTGGGTGTCATACCCGATCCAGTAGGTAGGGGAGTGGGAGCTGTCACCGTTGGGATCGGAGAGGGTTCAGGAGGTAAGGATCCTTCCCCAGGAAGCGCAGGTGTTGAGGTGGGTTGATTACCAGTGGGAGTTGACTCCACAGGGGGCACAGGAGATGGGATCAGGGTGGGTCCGGGTGTCGGTGTTGATCCGGAATTAGCTGGCGATTCTGTCGCGGGACTTTCTGATGAGCTAATCTCCGGGCCTGATAGTTCTGGGGCAGTGCCTCCAGTTGACGTTGAGTTTCCGCATGAAGTGAGGAGAAAGCATATCAGTGAAGCAACAAGGTGCGGAGTGTAGGTGAGTAGACTGACAGTTGATCTTAAAGAAGGATTGGACATGACCGCCTCAGTTCTGAAGTAGATCTGAGAATATCTTCTGACATCAAGAAGAAGGTGGCAAGAGACCCAAGTAAAAAATATGATGATCAATTGAAAAAGAAATCCCCCGAAAAGATCAGGGGAAAAGCAAGGGGTTTAGCCAGCGATAGGATCAGTTAGGCGCCGGACAACCTTGAGATTGAGCTATATTAGTAACATCTGGTGAGTCTCCTTGTGCTGCGATGTGAACGTAAACACAATTGGTGTTATCTAATCCATTAATTGAGATTGAATTAAATGCACTGGAGGTATTTGGTGGTGTGGCGGTAGTACAGCTGAAGGTAATAAATCCTAGAAAGAATCCTCCAGGTTCCAAAGGATTAGTGTACGTCACCATTCCCATAGAAGCATTTGGGCTCTCAAGATTGAAGGTTGAGCCTTGAGGTAAAGTTGCAGCTCCTTGTCCACTTATTGGGATTGAGAACTGGATGAAGGAGTAACTATCTTGTAGGGGAACTGTGCTGTTGAAAATGATCTCAGTCCCAGCTTCATCGTTATCCTGAATCGTGCCGATCCCAGTACCATCGGCAATCGTGGCATTGCTGGGGGCAGAAAGTGTCACATTGAAAGTCTCGTTGGGCTCATCCAGCTGATCTTCCAGGATGGGGACGGTGATCGTGGTGCTGGTGCTGCCTGCATTGATGGTGCGGTTGACGTTGGTGGCGGTGTAATCCGATCCAGCGGTGGCGGTGCCGTTGGAGGTAGCAAAGGTGAAGCTCACATTCTGGGTACTCGCCCCTGACAAACTCACCGTGAAGCTTGCTGTGCCAGCATTTTCATTGACGCTGACATCATTGACCGAGAGGGTGGGCAGAGGCGCAGGATCATCGTTATCAGTAATGGTGCCGATCCCAGTACCATCGGCAATCGTGGCATTGCTGGGGGCAGAAAGTGTCACATTGAAAGTCTCGTTGGGCTCATCCAGCTGATCTTCCAGGATGGGGACGGTGATCGTGGTGCTGGTGCTGCCTGCATTGATGGTGCGGTTGACGTTGGTGGCCGTGTAATCGGATCCAGCAGTAGCAGTACCGTTGGAGGTGGCAAAGGTGAAGCTCACATTCTGGGTACTCGCCCCTGACAAACTCACCGTGAAGCTTGCTGTGCCAGCATTTTCATTGACGCTGACATCATTGACCGAGAGGGTGGGCAGAGGCGCAGGATCATCGTTATCAGTAATGGTGCCGATCCCAGTACCATCGGCAATCGTGGCATTGCTGGGGGCAGAAAGTGTCACATTGAAAGTCTCGTTGGGCTCATCCAGCTGATCTTCCAGGATGGGGACGGTGATCGTGGTGCTGGTGCTGCCTGCATTGATGGTGCGGTTGACGTTGGTGGCCGTGTAATCGGATCCAGCAATGGCAGTACCGTTGGAGGTGGCAAAGGTGAAGCTCACATTCTGGGCGCTGGCCCCTGACAAACTCACCGTGAAGCTTGCTGTGCCAGCACTCTCATTGACGGATACATCATTGACCGAGAGGGTAGGCACTCCTGGCAGTGGAGGCAATGTAGGGAAAGTTAAGTCAGTTCGGAACCCACGAACGGCTGCATTAAAGGGAGTCCTAACCTGAATAAACCCAGCGGTTACATCGTCTGGGATCTCAACCGCAAGCCGGTTGTCTCCAAGGATCCTAAAGTCTGCTTCAACTCTAGCCCTCGTGGTACGGTCAAAAAAGATAACAGAGACAACATTTGAAAACCCAGTACCTGTCAACAGAATCTGTGAACCAGGGTTACCAACAACAAGCAATGGCTGATAGATAACGGGGCGTGTTGTGACCTGGAGGGTTGACTGATCCTGAGAAATTTCAGTTTGAGTGAGACTCGTATCAGGAAGGGTTGATACCTGTCCCGATCCACCTGAACCGCAACCCGCAGAAAGCAAAGCCAAAGTTGTAGCGAGAGACAAACTCGTAGATACAACTGCAAGTTTTAGCTGTTTAGCTCCAGAAGACATAGCAATCCCCTTTATCCAAAATCTAGTCAGGCGCTCGTAATTTTACAACTTGAATAACACTTAAGCCACATATTGCTGACAACTCCTGAAGACCTAACACAACAATAATCATCTTCAGCTTAACCAAAATCCCATCAGATTTTTACCTAGGCATAACCCTTTTTCTTAAGTGGCTATGCCATGCTTTCAGGCCAAAATCTTAGTGCAGAAGCGTACACCGCAAACCTGACGTGAAGCTCATAACATCGATAGAGGGTGCGTTAAAATTGTCTTGTCAAAAGTCGTCTCACAAGTACAATCTAATACATTTACTGAAGAAAGATGCTGACTCATCTGGTTTCTCCTCACTCGAGATTCGTCAAGGTGATGATGTCTTGATCCTGCAATTGACAACACTAGCGGGAGTTACTCCCTTTCCACCATAAGACTACCGATCAAAATTGGGCTATAACCCTTGCCCAGAGCGGATCTTTAGCAGGAGATCCTCAAGCAAGAAGGGAGTAATATCACTCTCAATAATGGAGGTGGAGCCCTTTTCACCAGCAGGGTAAGCTCACCTAACAGTGTATTATTACGTACAGAAGTATTGGGCGTATGATGTTCTCTGCAATTCTCGTGATGTCCATCTCTTCCTCCATCCATTAGCTCAGATCATCAGTCACAATGAGGGGTTGATGTTTCCTGTTTTAATCTCATCCCCATGGCACAAGGTTTTGCTCCTCCTCCTGCTTCGCTTTCTTCCACTCCTCCCTTGCAAGTGGCAGATTTTATTGCTCAACTCCAGTCCTGCTTTGCTGATATTCAGGACCCTCGTGTAGAACGCTCTCGCCTTCATCAATTGTCGGATATTATCCTGATTGCTGTGTTGTCAGTGATCGCTGGTGGACAAGGATGGGAGGATATGGAGGCC
>CAYMOX010000102.1:0-6167 GCA_964392245.1 uncultured bacterium | reverse complement strand
AAATGAGCGCGGCCAGGAGATATAAGCCCCCAACCAGAAATTCACGACCAAATTCTCCCCCCCAACCAGCAGCCCAGCTCAGCAGCGGCTCTCCGATCGCAAAGCCGACCACCAGGGAACCCATTATGGTCGTGGTGAACAGGGCATTGGCCGACATCAGGTTCTGCTCCCGCACCACTAAGGGAATGGCAGCCTGCTCTGCCGGAGCAAAAAACTGGGTGAGAACAGATTCCAGAAACGCCACCAGCAGCAACAGGACAAAATGTTTGGGAAACAGAGGAATCAGCAGCACTAACACTCCCCGCAGGAGATTACCGACCCAGAGCACCTGCTTCTTGAGCCAGCGATCAACAAAAATGCCAGCCGCTGAACCAAAGAACACCGCCGGTAACGTATTGGCCACCATGACCGCCGACCGGGAAGCATTGGCAAAGATCCGGGGGGGATCGTAGTTCACCACCAGGGCAATCAGAAGCACAAAGAAAACCTTGTCGGCGACCTGGGAAATCACCTGTCCGGCCCAGAGCATGAGAAACGGACGATTGTGCATTAAGGCCCGGAAGCCGCTAGCGGAGGGTTGTGGTCCAGGGGTCAACATAGAGCGTACTGAGGAAGAGTGAGTGGGGTCTGGATCATCGTAGCGATTAATTCCTGATCAAATTCTGATCAAATTCTGATCAAACTTTGATTAAAGGCTCAGTTGATTGTCAGCCGGGGGTGCTGAAGCCGAGATGCGACAGCAGGGGTTGTGCACCAGCCGCAACAGTGCGATCGCCCCACCTTAATCAATGCCCAACTCTCGTTTCAATAGTTGCGCCGACTTAGGATCAATATAGCTTTCACAACAGATAATTTGCGGCAAGCGAATCAATTCAGCCTGATGATCCAGAACCACAGCCTTGACTGCTGTGCAACTGGCCTGGTCGCTGATAATGGTGTGGGCAGAACGCACCATCGTCTGCAGCCTGTAGGTGTCCTGGAGTTGGGTCGTCATCACATAAATCTCGTCACCACGCAGGCTATGGACCATCACTTCTGCCACCCCCAGGGTACCGGAACTGAGACTGACCAGGCCCAAACAACTACCCCGTGGCAGGTTCTTCACTACCTGCAGTTCCCGGTGGTAGTCGTAAATATCAATGGCAAAGATGCGCACGGAACGGCGAGCGGCGATCGCATCGGCTTGACTGGCAAAATAGCGCACGGTCACGACGGTGGCAGCGTTATTCTCATCCAGGACTTCCGCCAGTTCTTCCAGAAACACCATTTCAATCGGGATCGACAGGGATTGCCGTAGTTCCTGGGCGATCAGCTCTCCGGCCCCCAGATCATGCCGGGGCACGGTCACCAGCACCTGAGTACTGGCCCGCAGACGATTATCAATTTCTGCAAGAAAAAACTCCCTGGCCTGGGCCAGGGAGTAACCCTGTTGTAGCAATTCATCCAGACTCTGCCGCACCAGTTTGTAGACAGAAACCGTTGGCTGCTGGGGAGACAGAGCGTTAGAAAGACTCTCCTGACCCACTGCCCGGACATAAATGCCAGAGCCCACCTGGGCCTCCACCAGTCCGGCAGCTTCCAGGCGATCGTAGACTTTACTGATCGTATTGCGGTGTAGTCCGGTCTGCATGGCGAGTTGGCGAGTGCTGGGAAGGCGATAGCCTGGTGGAAATTGCCGCGTGGCGATCGCAAAACTGATTTGATTCAAAAGTTGTGTCGAAGCCGGAATTTCACTATCTGGCTGGATCTGAAATTGAACCATCGCCGTGCCCTTAAAAAGCAGTAGGAAAATAGAAATATTCTGTCCTTATCATACGGGGGAGTGGCGGTCTGCTGGCAGGCGAACAGCCTCAAGTCCCCCGGCGCTCTCTAGGGTTCGACTTCCGGCTCCCCATCTGGCAGTTGCTCTGGCAGGATGACGACGAAACTGCTGCCCGGTCCTAGAGGGGATGGCGACGGCTGGCAATCCTCCCTGCCCAGAGCTGGACTGAAAACCTGGATCTGTCCCTGCATCTGGGCGATCAATTCGCGGGCGATCGCCAATCCCAGGCCCGTACCAGGAATCTCACCCTGAGCCTGAATACCCCGATAATGGCGCTCGAAAATGTGCTCCAGATCCTGGACTGGGATGCCGGGGCCAGTATCGCTGAGTGTAATCTCCTGACAGTAGCCGGTCGCTGAAGTCGCAGGTTCCCGGCTCACCTGGATGCACACCTGGCCACCAGCGGGAGTGTATTTGAGAGCATTGTCCAGGAGATTACTACAAACTTCCCGCAGTGCCCTGATATCGGCCCGAACTGGGGGTAAATGGGGGGGAATCTGGATCTGCAGATCCAGATGGCGCTCACTGGCGATCGCAACCCCGGACTGAAGCAGGGGAGCCAGGATGTCTGCCAACCAGCAGGGTTGCAGTTGCAGTGCCGCGCCCGTAGAACTGGTCCCCGGCAACAGGAGGGGGGACCTGGGGGAGGTGACTGGGACTGGGCTGGCGTCGAGGGTGGCCTCTCCCAGGTCGATCGCGGCATCAAATTGCTGCAACAGTTGATCCATGCGATCGCTTTCCTGAACAATGCTGAGGGCAAGGCTCCGGTTGTCATCCTCCAGCACCAATCGTTTCAGGAGCAATTTTCCCAGGGTGCGCAAGGCGGTCAGGGGATTGCGCAACTGATGCAGCAGATTAGCCAGAATATCCTGCTGCTGGGTCTGCAGCGCTAGACGGCGCTCATTCTGTAACCGTTGATGGTAAGTGGTATCCTCCAGCCACTGATAGCGCTGATCCAGGACTGAGGCGATCGCCAGCGTATGGGCAATTTCCTCCAGTTGCTCTCGTTCCCTGGCATTCCAGGGGCGGTCTGGGCGTCCCACCACGAGAAACCCCAGGACCAGGTCGTCATGGATCAGGGGCAGCACCAGCCGCTGTTGCCGCTGCAGAGCTATGGCAGTCTGATCAGTGTTCTCAGGCATGAAGGGGCGATCGGTCGGCTCCTCCGGCGAAGCAGGGACCTCGGAGGGGAGGGCCTGTTTCAGCGGCAGCATTGGGGCGACATTGGCCGCAGCTACCAGCGACCATTGACCGGAGGCTGCTCCCAGATCGATATTGTCAGGATAAATGGCAATCGGAATCAACTCTGTTTGAGAGTTCGGGGCTAGGTCTTCTGTAAGATAGACAGCCCCCACAGAGGCTCCCCATGCCTGGGTCAGCAGGGAGATTTGCGATCGACACAGAGCAACAAATTCCGTGCTGGCTGACCTTAGCATGGGAAACGCTCAGAAAACTTAAAACTTTAGTCCGTGATCATCCTAACCTCTCCACGGCTGGCGCTTACATTCCCATAATGGAATAACCTGAATCCACATAGAGAATCTGGCCGGTGATGCCGCTGGCAAGATCACTGCATAGAAACGCAGCCGCCTTGCCCACCTCTTCTTGAGTCACAGTCCGCCCCAGGGGAGCCACCTTCTCAACGTGGTGGATCATGTCGAGAATTCCCCCGACTGCTGAGGAAGCCAGAGTCCGGATCGGACCGGCGGAAATGCCATTGACCCGGATATTGGCAGGACCCAATTCCGCCGCCAAATACCGGACATTCATATCCAGGGCAGCTTTGGCAACACCCATGACATTGTAGTTGGGCACCACCCGTACCCCCCCCAGGTAGGTGAGGGTGAGGATGCTCCCTCCCTGGGTCATCAGGGGCTTAGCCCCCGCGCTAAGCTGGATGAGAGAGTAAGCACTGACATCTAAGGCCAGATTGAAACCGTCCAGGGAGAGATCGCTAAAGTTGCCACTCAAATCATCCTTGCTGGCAAAGGCGAGACAGTGGACCAGGATATCCAGCTTGCCCCACTGTTCCTGAATGGCAGCGAAAGTCTCGTCCACCTGAGACTGGTACTGGACATTGCAGGGAAGAAATAAACTGGGTGCCAGGGGTTCAACCAGTTCTTTCACTTTTTGCTCTGCCCGTCCCCGCTCATCTGGCAGATAGGTAATTCCCAGATTGGCTCCAGCCCGATGGAGTTGCTGGGCAATCCCCCAGGCGATCGAACGATGATTAGCAATTCCTGTAACAAGTGCATTTTTCCCACTCAAGTCAAGCATAACAGTCTGAAGGTAAGGCTATTCCTAGAGGTTACTAGAGATCAGGAACATCCAGACCATACCAGCAACCCTTTATGAGGCTGCAGCGATTACACCTGGGGTAAACCTTTGGCCGCAGATTTGCCAGGGTCTTGGCTGCAACGCTCTGCTCAGGCGTTAAACATCATAGGGCGGGACGCTCTGCCTCTCGCCATTCCCCTAAAACTAGTTCTTGACTCAGGAAAGGGGGGTAGCTCAGTGCCCTGACCTTAACAAAAACTAGATTCTGGAACCCATTCCAACTTTTCGTATCACATAATACAAAAAAGCGGTCTGGAGTCAGTTTAAGTGTTCTAAATTCCCAGATCAACATCACACTCAGCGTTATCGCTGATTGAGTGACAACAGAACACTGGGAGGGGAGGAGGAAGGCTGAGTTTGAGCTAGAGATGCGTTGGTGTTCAGTCACAGAAATGGCCCAGCTTTGATTTACGGTTTCCTCCAGTGCATGTTTCAAACGTAGGGTTATGGTAGTGATTCAAGATTCACCCTTAGCGGCTGTCTTCCGCCAGATGAGTAGTGGTGTGTTTCCGCCAGTGGTGGAAACCTACGATCGCGGTAAAACAATTTTTTTCCCCGGTGATCCTGCAGAACGGGTCTATTTCTTAGTCAAGGGAGCTGTGAAATTATCCAGAGTTTATGAAGCCGGAGAAGAAATTACTGTGGCTCTATTGCGAGAGAACAGTGTTTTTGGGGTTCTGTCCCTGATTACGGGTCATCGCTCCGATCGCTTCTACCATGCCGTTGCCTTTACGTCCGTAGAATTGTTGTCCGTGCCCATTGAGCAGGTGGAGAAAGCCTTGAAGGAAGACCCAGAGCTGCCGATGGTCTTGTTACGAGGCTTATCGTCCCGAATTCTGCAGACCGAGATGATGATTGAAACCCTGGCCCACCGGGATATGGGATCGCGATTGGTGAGTTTTTTGCTGATCCTATGTCGAGATTTTGGTGTACCGGGAACGAATGGGATCACAGTGGATCTGAAACTGTCCCATCAGGCGATCGCAGAGGCGATTGGTTCCACACGAGTCACAGTCACGCGCCTACTGGGAGAGCTACGGGACCAAAACATGATTTATATCCACAAGAAAAGAATTACGGTTCACAATCCAATGGTGCTGAGTCAGCAATTTACTTGAGGTTTGCTCTCAAGCTGTGGGTAGCTTCGTGCGGCGGTGATCACGATTGACCGTCAAGCCCGCCAATCCCCAATTTCTGAATTCAACTCGTAAAATAGAGGCACTTTGACCTTTGCTGAGTGATGACCTGTGAAGAAGCGAGTTACTCTTACCTTTCCTCAGCGGACGGTCCAGATGCCTGTCACCTACCGTCTGGCAAAGGATTTTAACGTTGCCGCCAACATTGTTCGAGCCCAGGTGGCTCCGAATCAGGTGGGCAAGCTGGTGGTGGAGTTGGCGGGCGATATTGATCAACTCGATGCCGCTATTGAATGGATGCGATCGCAGGAGATCAGCGTCTCCCTTGCCAGTCGCGAAATCCTGATCGATGAAACAGTCTGCGTCCACTGCGGCCTGTGTACAGGGGTCTGTCCTACGGAGGCTTTGAGCCTGGACCCGAATAGTTTTGAATTGAATTTTTCGCGATCGCGTTGCGTGGTTTGTGAGCAATGCGTCCCCACCTGCCCCGTTCAGGCCATCAGCACCAATTTCTAAGGGACTTTAAGGCAGGGAAGACAAGCAAAAAGCCAGAACCATAAATCCGGCGTTGACCACTGCAACGGTAATCAGCAGCATCAGTTCCTGTGATTTACACATTGGTAACCTCCTCATAACAGGGCGTTCCAGTGATGGGCCGAGAATCTCGCACCCAACCGGGGAAGTTGCGCTAATGTAACTATTTGTAACAAACTTATTCGAAATATTGCAATTTTCCTGTTTGGGAAAACCAAGCTAAAGATGCCTCAGGAAGGATGCCTCCCCAATCTCTTTTCGTCAAATATAGGCATGTCAGTAAGTTATACCAATTCTCGAAAGGGATGCGACGGATGATATAAGAGTTATAGTGAGTT
>CAYMOX010000101.1:0-6553 GCA_964392245.1 uncultured bacterium | reverse complement strand
TTGGGAACAGATGCTACAGAGCTTGGCTCAGCTTTATGTGAATGGGATCGCTATTGATTGGAGAATATTTGATAGAGATTATGCTCACCGCAAGATCTCTGGTCTGCCAACCTATCCTTTTCAGCGGAAGCGCTACTGGATAGAGGAAGGATCTCAACAACCTCAGGAATCTAGCCTTTCATTATTCCAGACAGAGATTGTTGATTTCCTAAATCAGGGGAGTACTCGAGATCTACTCAAACAAGTAACTCAAACGACGAAGTTCACAGCAGAGCAATTGCAAGCGGTTGAGCAAACTCTTGATATCCTCATTCAACAGCATCAAAATCAACTCCAGAAGAAAAGTCATATTGCTCAGGACTACTACAATGCAGTGGCATCCTTAAGTATAGGATTCTCACACGCAGAAGGTAACCGAGCTTTTGAAGAAAGCTTTTTGACATTCGGTCCTTTCCCTGAAGTAATACCAGATTTTTCCTGGATCAAGGTTTTCTCGAGTCCAGAGTCTTATCCAGAATATGTGACCCTTATCCGTCGCGTGCAGAAAGAAATGCGGGAAGTCCTATTCAGCCATGTAGATTTTTCTGCTTGTGAGAGTGTGCTTGACTTTGGTTGCGGCTATGCCTCTGACTTGATTTCACTTGCCGAGCAATACCCCCATCTCCGACTCAACGGCTACACGATCTCTAATCAGCAAGCTCAAGTTGGCACGGAGAAAGTGAAGGCTCATCAGCTGCAGGAACGGATACAGATCTTCAACCGTGATAGTGCTGTTGATGACTATCCAGAGAATTATGATCTGGTGTTTGGATTTGAGGTTGCGCATCACATCCTGAATAAGAAGGCTCTGTTTAGCAACATAGGTGGCCACCTGAATGAGAATGGTCATCTAGTGCTGGCAGATTTCATCTCCAATGCCGACTTTACGATTGAACACTTCGAGAGTTCATCTTTCTTTATTACTAAATCTGAGTGGGTGGATCATCTGAGCAAGAATCAGCTGTGGATTGTTGAGTGTATTGATATTAGTCGTGAGATTGCGAATTTTCTCTACGATACCAACTTTGATGAGCATCTCGAGGCAATCTATCAGACAAATCATGATGACAATGTCAAAGCAGGATTTCAGTCCTACAACCAGTTGGGAGGACTGCTGCGCAAGGGACTGGCCAGCTATATCCTTCTCACAGCAAAAAAGCAGAACCAGTTGTCAGAAGTAGAGTTAAGACAATGGAATCAGGGGCAGTTGCAGGAACTAGTCCCCTATTCGTTGCGCTCCCCGCAGCAGTGGTTGTATGAATTGACCTGGAACTCTCTCCCTGCATTGCCCACAACTACAACATCACAGCCTACTGCAGGACAATGGCTGATTTTTCTCGACAGCCAGGGAGTAGGAGAGCTAGTTGCGGTACAGCTAGAGAGTCAGGGACAAACTGCGATTAGAGTCTATCGAGGAGAGACCTGTGTACAGGTGAATGAGAGAGAATGGCAGATCCGACTGACAGAACCAGAAGACTATGAACAGGTCTGCGCAAGGATGGGAACAGCTATCTCCTGGAGAGGGGTGGTACATTTGTGGAGTCTTGATGGTAATCGACCTGAGGGCCTGGACCTAAGGAGTTTAGACGAAGCACAACAGCTGGGTTGTCGGAGTGTATTACATCTAGTGCAGGCGCTTACCCAACTGGGGGATAGTCAGCTGCATCCATCTCTATGGTTGGTGACACAATCCTCTCAGGTGGTGGCCCAACGGCAGGTGAATGATGTCAATGTGCAGCAGGCCCCCTTGTGGGGAATGGGTAAAGTGATTGTTCTGGAACATCCGGAGCTGAATTGTCGAATGATTGATCTGGATCCAGGGGATGTAGTCAGAAATGCCCAGCTGTTGAGCCAAGAGGTCCTGCATCCAGATACTGAGAATCAGGTGTCATACGTGCAGGGAGAAAGATACGGAGCACGACTCAAGCGAGTGCTGTATCCCGATACCAGTCAGAGTGTAGTGCCAGTGGCAGAAATAGGCAGCTATCTGATCACAGGAGGACTGGGAGCTCTGGGCCTAGAGGTGGCACAGTGGCTGGTGGAGAAAGGGGCTCGATATCTGATGATGATGTCAAGACGAGATCCTTCTGATAAGGTCCAAGAGATCCTGACTCAACTTAAAGAGAAGGGGGCAGAGGTACGAGTAATACAGGGGGATGTTGCATGCAGAGAGGATGTGGAGAGGATCCTTAAGGAGATAGAGACAAGCATGCCAGAACTGAAGGGGATTATCCATGCGGCAGGGGTGTTGGATGACGGGGTCTTGCAGCAACAGAACTGGGAACGTTTTGAAAGGGTGATGGCACCGAAAGTTGCTGGAAGTTGGAATCTCCATGAGCTGACACAGAAGAAGTCACTAGATTTCTTTATATGTTTTTCTTCAGTGGCATCGTTATTAGGAAATGCAGGGCAGAGTAACTATGCAGCAGCTAATGCATTTATGGATGCCCTAGCGCATTATCGAGTTGGGAAACAACAGAAAGGGTTGAGTATCAACTGGGGACCATGGGCAGATACTGGCATGGCATCTCGTTTGGATCAACAGGAGGGCGATAACATAACATCCGGGGGATTGGGATTGATTCCAGTTGCCTTAGGTCTGGACATCTTTGGAGATCTACTTAGATGCAGGGATACTCAACTAGGAGTAATTCCAGCTCGATTGGATAAGGCTGCTGTAACCTTCACTACTACTCTATTTGCTGATCTGAGTATTAAGCAGAAGCTCACTCCCGATTCTCAGAAACTGGCAATTCCAGAAAACCAATTCCTTGTTCAGTTACAGGATGCCAAGAAAACAACTAGACAGAGGTTACTGATTGGCTATTTACGGGAAACCATCACAAAAACTCTTGGATTTCCCTCTTCCAAGCAACTCGATCCTCTCCTCGGTTTTTTCGATATGGGTATTGATTCCCTTCTAGCAGTTGAGCTACGCAACAAGCTACAACGTGATTTGGAGATACCTCTCTTGTCAACGATTCTCTTCAAGTATCCAACGATTCAGGATTTAGCAAAGTATCTCACCTCCAGGCTTGATCAAGTTGATCAAACCTCAGGTAACTTGGAATTGCAAGTCACAATAAGTCATCAGCCAGACCCAAACATAGATTCTGATGAATCAGCTCTGGAAAAGGAATTTCAAGCATTGCAAGATCTGTTGAGGTCAGACGAATGATAGATAAAGAAGATAATCAGGAGAGACAGGCTGCAACAACCCAGCAAATCCTGCTGGCCCTTAAAGAATCTCGCACTAGTCTAGGAACTGTTGAACAGGCCAAAATAGAGCCAATTGCTGTCATTGGTTTGGGCTGTCGTTTTCCAGGAGGGGCCAATGATCCAGAGCAGTTCTGGTCAATCCTTCAACAGGGTGTAGATGCTGTTATTGAGATTCCCCCTGACCGCTGGTCAATCTCCAAGTATTACTCTCCAGATCCAGAGATCCCGAACACGACAGTTAGCAAGTGGGGAGGATTTATCCAGGGGATCGACCTGTTTGATGCCAACTTTTTTGGGATCTCTCCCCGAGAAGCAACTCGAATGGATCCCCAACAGCGGATCATGCTGGAACTGAGCTGGGCCTGCCTTGAGGATGCTGGCTATAACCCTGAGACTCTAGCGGGTCGCAACGTTGGAGTCTTTGTTGGTGTTTGCAATTTTGACTACAAAGAAATTCTAGAAAAACATGATCTCCAGGTAGAGGGACATACCTCGACAGGAACCTACACATGCCTGATCCCAAATCGGATCTCCTACTTTTTTGACTTCCATGGGCCCAGTGTGCCTGTTGATACGGCTTGCTCCAGCTCTCTGGTTGCGATCCATCAGGCGGCGGATGCTCTGCGTAAACATGAGTGTGAGATGGCCTTGGTGGGAGGGATCAGTGTATTGTGTTCCCCCACCAGCTTTATCTCCTTCAGTAAGTTGGGTATGTTATCTCCGACGGGTCAGTGTCGGACCTTTGATGCGGGTGCCGATGGCTATGTGCGAGCTGAGGGAGCGGGTGTTGTCTTGCTCAAGCCCCTGCATCGGGCGTTAGAGGATGGAGATGAGATCCTGGCCTTAATTCGAGGCAGTGCAATTAACCATGGAGGCAGAGCACGCACATTAACGTCTCCGAATGCCTATTCCCAGTCCAAAGTGATCCGAGCGGCTTATAGCCAGGCGGGAATTTCACCAAGCACCGTTACCTACATTGAGACCCATGGGACGGGCACCCCCCTTGGGGATCCCATTGAGATCAATGGCCTGAAGCGAGCTTTTTCTCAGCTATTTCAACAGCACAAAGAAGAGCCACCGCCAGAAGCCTTTTGTGGCTTAGGAGCTGTGAAGAGTAATATTGGTCACACGGAATCAGCGGCAGGGATCGCAGGGTTGATCAAAGTGATTCTGGCAATGCGGCATAAAAAGCTGCCCAAGCTAGCGAACTTTGAGAGAGTTAACCCACGGATCAAACTCGAAGACAGTCCTTTTTACCTAGTTACAGAAACTCAGGATTGGCCACAGCTGAAGATGGAAAGTGGAGAATTGATACCCCGCAGAGCAGGGATCAGTTCATTTGGGTTTGGGGGAGTGAATGCGCATGTGGTGTTGGAGGAAGCCCCTGCAGTTGAGGCAAGAGAGAGAGAATTTACCAGACCTCACCATGTACTGACCATATCCGCTAAAACTGAGGATGCGCTGCAGGAGTGGGTGAGAACGACAAGGAGCTATCTGACAGATCATCCTGAGGTGGATTTAGGAGATCTGTGTTTTACCGTGAATACTGGGCGAGCGCAATTTGAGCATCGGCTGGCTGTGGTTGCAGGGTCAGTTCCAGAATTGAGAGCAAAGCTAGAGAGTATTGAGACTGAACAAGCGAGTGACGTGCCTGGGATTTTTATTGATCAGGCTGGGAAAGCTCAAGGGAAGGTTGCTTTTTTATTCACAGGCCAAGGCTCCCAGTATATGGGAATGGGCCGAGAGTTGTATGAAACGCAGCCTACATTTAAGGAGACATTGGATCAGTGTGCTCAGATCCTGGAAGAGTATCTAGACAAGCCGCTGCTGGAAGTCATTTTTGGGGACGATCCTGTCCTATTAAATAAGACGGTGTACACGCAGCCAGCGTTGTTTGCCCTGGAATACAGCCTGGTGCAGTTGTGGATCAGCTGGGGGATCCAGCCTGCAGTCCTGATGGGTCACAGTGTGGGGGAATATGTAGCTGCTTGTTTGGCAGGTGTGTTCAGTCTGGAGGATGGGCTGAGGTTGATCGCTAACCGAGCCCGGTTGATGCAGTCCCTGCCCTCGGATGGAGCGATGGTGTCAGCCCTGACGGATCCCGAAACGATTCAGTCAGCGATTGCAGGATATTCACATCAAGTATCGATTGCCGCCTACAACGGACCAGAGAGTGTGGTGTTTTCTGGTGAACGAGTTGCTGTGGAGGCAGTGGCACGGGATCTGGAAGCGCGAGGGATCAAGGTCAAACTATTGGAGGTGTCCCAGGCATTCCATTCTCCTCTCATGGATCCAATACTGCAGCAATTTGAACAGGTTGCCCGTCAGGTGAAGTTCGCGGCTCCGCAGATCCTGATTATCTCCAATGTCTCCGGTGAACTAGCTACTGAAGAGATTGCCACTCCTGCTTACTGGGTCAACCATGTGCGACAGCCTGTGAGATTTGCCCAGGGAATGCAAGCCCTGCAGCAACAGGAGGTTGGAATCTATCTGGAAGTGGGACCCAAACCGATCCTGCTGGGAATGGGCCGACAATGTGTGGTAAACGATGAGGAGATCTGGCTACCCAGCCTCAGACAGGGGCAGTCTGATTGGGAACAGATGCTACAGAGCTTAGCTCAGCTTTATGTGACTGGAATCGCTATTGATTGGAAAGGGGTTGACGGAGATTATGCTCGCCGTAAGATCTCTGGTCTCCCAACTTATCCGTTCCAAAGAGAACGGTTTTGGATTGATGTTTCATCCCACTCCTCTCCTACTGCAACCTGGCCTTCTCAGCTGCTACATCCGTTGCTACACCACCGTGTGCGTGCAGTTTCAAGGGGCAAAGATAAGCTTTTTGAGTCTCAGATCAGCACAACCTCTCCCCACTTCTTACGAGATCACCGTGTTTTTCAGATGGTTGTATTGCCAGCGACCGCCTATTTAGAGATGATCCTGGCAGTAGGGAAACAGATTTATCAATGTCAAGGAAAGGATTTAAGTATTGAGAATCTCATCATTCAACAGGCACTGATCCTGCCACAAGATGGATTCCAGACCATGCAGATCCTGGTGTCATTTGAGGATAGATCAGATACAGCTACTGTACAAATCTATAGCCTGATTGCTCCAGAGGCAGAGGAATCATCCTGGTGTTTACATGCCTCCGGACAAGTTGTGCAGTCTAAAATAGGTCAGGAAGCAGCTGTCATAGATCTAGCTAAACTGCAGACTGGCTTTTCTGACCAAGTTGAGATAGAGGCCTTTTATCAACGGTGTCTTGAGAAAAACATTGAGTATGGATCTTACTTTC
>CAYMOX010000100.1:0-7671 GCA_964392245.1 uncultured bacterium | reverse complement strand
GGACCTTTTTTTCTACACTTGAAGGTGAAAAATGAGGATTAATCGAGGTGCCTTCTTGTATTAAAGCTAAAGAGAACTCTGTTGTTCTGTCTTGCCCAATCAAGTTGTTCTTCATCAGATCGATTCAACATCCCTACATCTGCAACAGTGAGAACAGCTACATTACGGGATCTCAAAGCATCTACAAGATCCTCATCCATTGAGTCCTCATCGAGATAAAGAGTGATCTTGCTCATGAAGACTTTATGCGCCAGGCTCGTGATGAAGTGAAGCTAAGTTCCAGTATTCTGCATCTTCTTCAGCCAGATCTACTTCAATTTCATTGCGGTTGGCATGGTAATAGGCAAGAGCAGCATAAACTTGAGCCAGGTTTAATTGGCTCATACGACGAGCTATTTCCTCAGCACTTGCACCTTGCTTATAGAGAACCACAACACGTCGAACAGATGTTCTTGTCCCAGCAATGATTGGGCGACCATTTTCATGATCTGGATGACGGACAATTAAAGAGCCAATGTCAGTAACAGAAGTCATCGTTTATGGCTAATTCAGAAACTATTGAATAATAAACCCAGTCTAACATTCCAAATTCACAGAACTCGTGCCCCCAGACGCTGCAGAACAACCTTGCTACTAGGATTCAACCCCCGCACATCCCGCAACAACATTCCCTCGTACAGGCGGGGCATCACGATCTCCCGAATACACCGTCCCGACCGGATCTCCCAAACCCTCACAGTGGCATCAAAACTCCCACTCACCAGATGTCCCTCCGGATCCAGAGACAGAGTCCAAACCGCCCCCTGATGCCCCAGAAGCTCAGCAACACATTCTCCCTGTTTGATATCCCAGCACCGGATCACCCCATCCCGACCCGCCGTGAACAGCAGTTGACCGTCAGAGCTGAAAAGTGAGCAGTAGAGAGAAAGATCGCCATGTTTAAGTTCACGGATCAACTCCCCCTGCCAGTCCCACAAACGGGCAACCCCATCCATTGCAGCGGAAGCAATCAAACCCTCAGAGCTGAGGGCCAGGCGATGAACACGCTGATGCTGATCCCACTCCCTCAGAATATTTCTCTGCTCAAGATCCCAAATGCGGATCCAGCCATCGTCCCCTCCGCTGAAGAGGTAACGACCCGAGGCATCAAAGACCAATGACCAGATCCAACCCGAGTGCCGTTGATCCTGATGAAGGCACTCCGCTCCTCTCACATCCCATAGACAAATGTAGCCATCCACAGATCCAGAAGCCAGGAGGGATCCATTGGGACTGAACTGCAATGACCACACCATTTGATGCCGACCACACAGCTGTGTCACCTCCCCCTCTAGATCCCAGAGCAAAATATCAGGAGACAAACAGTTGGCCGCTATGTGGCTATCAGACACCCCCAGCGTGGATCCGAGAAGAGGCTCCTTCAGGTTTTGAGACTGCAAGATCCCTGTTTTCAGATCCCAAAAACGCAGGCCACGGTCATTGCTACCAGTGATTAACTCCTGCCCTCGTACGGCAATGGCCATGACGCCATTGGTGTAACCCCGAAGGGTTTGCAGAAGCAGACCACTGTTGACATCCCAGATCCGAATCACGCGGTCATCGCCACCCGTCACCAGCAGTTGAGAATCCGGACTGAAGCGGCAGGCTCTGACCCAATCCTCATGGCTGAGCCAACGAACCGACTTGCCAAATCGCAGCTGCCAGACACCCACCGCATGATCCATGCAAGCCGTCGCCAAATAGCGACCATTGGGACTAAAGCTCAGCGAAAAGACGGAGCTACCATGATCCAGTTCCTCCACCTGTTTCCCATCACGAACCAACCGGATCCGCACCTGCCCACTCTCATACGCAGCGGCTAAAAGCAACTGGTCACTGGAAAAAGCGACCTCCAGCACCCAGCCATCTTCCTCAGCCCAGAGCAGATCTCCAGACTCCAGATCCCAGAGTTGAAGCCCTCCTTCCCCTCCACAGGCCAGGTGTCCATCTCGATTCAGCGCCAGACTATAAATCCGACCGCATCCCCCATGAAGCTCCCTTTCCAGCTTCCCAGAACCCAGCTCCCAAACCCGAATGATCCCATCAAACCCAGCAGTCACCAGGCGTTGATTCCCTGCAAAGCAAACTCCTCGTACCGCCTCCTGATGATCCGGTAGCGTCTGCAGGAGTCCCCCATCCGGCAAGGACCAGATCCTGACCTTCCGATCAGTACTCGCCGAAACCAGCTGAGATCCATCAGGAGAAGAGCGAACCAGATAGACCCCATCGAGGTGGTGGGGGATGAGGAGCTGGCTCTGCTTCTGGGCATAGTCCCACACCAGAATTTCCCCTTCACCGGTTCCAGCGGCGATAAGAGGAAGAGAAGGATGCCAGTCCAGGGAGAAGATTTCATTGAACGGCTGGGCAAAGTGGCAGGACTCCAAAACCGCCCCAGTCAGATCCATTCCCGCGAGATTGACCGTTTGCAGATCTACCGAGAGCAGGTATTTCCCAAAAAAGGGGAGGGCTTTCAGATCAAAGCCCAGCTTTAAGGCCAGCTGCAGAAGATTGGCTGCGGTATATCCATAATCCTCAGACTCATCCCTCAAGATGGTCTGACAGTCTTCAATCTGGATCTGACCCTGGACTTTGTAGGCCAAGGGAAGCAGGAGCAACTTCTCCTGAGCCAGACGAATATACTCTGGGGAATTCCCATAGCAGACGGCATGGCTGCGCCAGTAGTGGATCCTTCTGGTGATCAACTCCTCCTCCCAGCACATCAAGAGGCGATCCGCGCAGAATTCCATGACCACTGCATGTTGAGTAAAAAGCGGATCTGGGGAAAGTCGAGACTCAATCAAGGACCGAGAAACCAGCGAATCCAGCATGGAGTAGAGCTCAAACCTGGAGATCGGAGGCTGAAACCCCCCTGCTAATGCCTCCACCCCCACTGGCTCTTGATGGATCGCCAGCCAGTACATCACCTCCACTTCCCTTGCAGTGAGCCGCTCAAACTGTTCCTCCAATAGACTCCGCAATCCTGCCAGCAGACGACTGCCTATCACCAGGAACTGCCCGATCCTTCCCTCAAACAGCTCCAGGATTGTGGTGGAAGCCAGTTTCAGAGCTAGAGGATTACCATCATAGGCATCCACCAGGATCCGTCTATCGTCCTCTGAGCCTGAGATCCCTTTCTCCGCAAAGATTTTGCCCGCAGAGTCCAGATCCAGACCCCCTAGCCGCATTGAGCGAATAGGAAACTCCACCCCCTCGTACTGCCCCATTTCCTGGGGTTTCTCCCGACTGGTGAGGATCACACAACTGTTATGGGAGATGGTGGAGAGCACCGTGAACAGTTCCCCATAGTCCTCATACCCAAAGCGATAGATCCCTGCCACCTCACCTGGTTGGAGAATCGACTCCAGATTATCCAGGAGAAGAAGAACCCGCCTGGATTGCAGCAGATGAACAAATTCAGTCACGGTTGGTCGCTGACGGCAGGGTCTGCCCTGGATCACGGCTACCACATCAGCCAGAAGTACATCCAGGGGCACCACGGATCTGAGTGATCGCCAGATGAGCAGATCAAAGTCAGACTGCAGACGGTAGGCAGCCTGCACGGCCAGAGAAGTCTTACCCATTCCTCCATAACCCAGGATCCCCACCAGACGGCAGCGATCCTCCACAACCCACTGCTGAAGAATGATGAGTTCCTGCTCTCGTCCATAAAAACTCTCTCCAGAGGGGGCTTCTCTCCAATCCTCCTGGAAGTTCACCACCTCCTCCGCCTGGTAATCCTCTTCATGCAGGGTTAGATCCAGAACCTTGAAAAGGGTCTTGAGGGTGCTTTTATCTACACGACATTGATGCAGGCAATGGTGGATCGTGGCCGTGGAGAGCCCTGATCTTTCCGCCAGCCACTGAGTGGTGATACGGATTCCCTCCCTAGTTTCTATTTCATGTCGAGTTTTTGTAAAACGGTCGAGGCCAGAGACACTGAGACAAACTCCCCGCTTACGCCGAGATTTTCTCCTTGGAGAAGGATCCGGATCTGTGATATCAATATGCATAGTGAAGAAGTAAATTGAGTCATCCACAGCCCGCTGGCCCCCA
Source organism: uncultured bacterium (assembly GCA_964392245.1). Lineage (GTDB taxonomy): Bacteria > Cyanobacteriota > Cyanobacteriia > Thermostichales > Thermostichaceae > JAAUUJ01. Next base: position 3,579 of record CAYMOX010000100.1, on the reverse strand, counting down.
CCAGTTGGGCTTCTTACATCATATCCAGACTGACTTGAACGTCATAAGAAATAACAACGAGATGAGTTCCTGAAGGGTGAAAGAAATGCTACAAGAAATATGCTCAATCTCGACATTATCCACACCCTAAAACAGATCCAACTTGAGAAAAGACCTGCATCACCCCAAGAAAAAGACCTACTCTGCCGATTTAATGGCTGGGGATCCTACTGGAAGATCTTCCGCTCCGATGCCACAGGATCCCTGCTCCAAGAGCAACACAGACTTCGTGCTCTCCTCACCCCTGAAGAGTATCGGATCGCACAATCGACAATCTTGAATGCCCACTACACGGATCCAGCCATAGTGGGGGCAATGTGGCGGATCGTGACCCGTATGGGCTTTCGCGGTGGCCGCGTGTTGGAGCCGAGCTGTGGGGTGGGATATTTCCTGCAGGGGGCACCAAGCCTGCCTATCGATTGGGTTTGAGTGGAGATTGATCCCATCCCAGCCAGGATCCTGCAACTGCTTCACCCACAGGCTCTGATCTACAACCAGGGTTTCGAGTCCGTGAAATTACCGGACAACAGCTTCGACCTGATCCTGGGGAATGTCCCCTTCGGATCCATCTACCTCTCCGAGGCCCGCTACAACTCTCTCAAGCCCCTGATCCACAACCACTTCCTGATGAAGTGCGCGGATCTGTTGCGGCCAGCGGGAGTGATGGCCCTGATCACGAGTACAGGCACCCTCGACAGTCCAGGCAACGAGGCCATCCGCACCTATCTGGCGGAGCGACTGCACCTGGTGGCGGCCTTACGACTTCCCAGCTGCACCTTCACTGAAGTGGCCAACACGGAGGTCACCACCGACCTGATCATCGCCCAGAAGAAGTTGCGGCCAAGTCTGGAGAATGAGCCCTGGATCCAATCGGTCAAAAGCACCATGAGGGATCGGAATGGGGATCTCCTTCCCATCAACGCTTACTATCGCCTTAACCCTGAACACCTTCTGGGCAAACTCACCATCCGCACGCTTTATGCCAGCGAAGCCCTGGCCCTGGACGGCACTGGCCGCAACGTGGTGGAGGACCTGGAGAAATTGGGCCTGGATCTCCCTTCCTGCTATGAACCCAGAGATGTGGATTACCCCTTGCTGATCCCACCGGAGCTACAGGCATCCATCTGCCCAGGAGCATATTGCCAGTGGCAGGGAGATCTATATCAGTTCACCGAGCACAACACCCTCGAACCCTACCAGAGCCGTCATGTGCAACGGATCCTGGCCATGGAGAACCTATTCCAGGTTCTGTCAGATCTGCTGGCCGCCCAGATCTACGGCACCAGCGAGCAGGAGGTGGAAGCACTCCGACACGATCTGAATCAGGAGTACGACTCATTTGTCAGTCAATACGGCAATCTCCACAGCAAGCAAAATGAAGACGTTCTGGGGGGTGACTGGCGCTATGACAGCTTGCTAGCACTGGAGGAGAAAAAGGGGTACGGGTATGCCAAAACCGCTATTTTCACCCAGCGAACCGCCCAGCCGTACCGGATCCCAGAAAAGTTCTCCACCCCACAGGAAGGACTGATCCATTGCCTGAATGCCCGAGGAGGATTGGATCTGGAATGGATCGCAGGACGTATGCAAAAAGAGGACCTAACATGAAACCCGTAACCTTAAATCCACTCATGATCAGGCCTTTTCACAAACCAATTGCTCGATTGTTGCATGTAGCAAACCAGGGTGGCCGCTACGCAAGCAAGAATTATCACTTTTACCCTCTGAAAAACCAGCTGCTTCCCCTGCTGGGTCAAGCGGATGGATGGGATAAGCAGATCATTATCAAACCTTGCTGGCATTGTGATAAGTGGGAAGAATGGGGAGAATTACCGTGTCCGTCATGTGGAGGCACAGGTATCTATTCCCGAGATACCTATCACCTAGAACGTTGGAAAGTAAAAGAGAGAGTCTATCACATTCCCTATTATCCTTACGAAAAGTCGTTCTCTGATCCACCCAAAAACATGATTGAGGGTCAGATTACCCATAGTGATTTCAGTGAGAAGGAAGCAGAGCGAGCCCTGTGGTTATTGTTGCTCATCTGCCAGCCTGGGGTCTTGGTTAGTGGAATCTTTCGCTCTTACAAATCCAGAATCTACTTCTGGCTAAGGAAACAAATACTTCGCATCAAGATAAGAATATTTCATTCCATTAAGGATGTAAGGAATGAAATGGACATCCCTTTCTGATCAGGAAAACATGACACAGCCAACACTCCAAGCCCCACCCACCTACCCCGCCTGGTTCCAGGATCAGCTCCCGATCAAAACCCTCACCCTCTGGCAGCCGTGGGCCAGCCTGATCATATTGGGCCACAAGCAATACGAAACGCGCAGCTGGTTCACTCACTACCGTGGACCCCTGGCGATCCACGCAGCAGCCCGCCCTCCCCGATCCGAGGAGTATAACCACATGTACCGCAGACTGGAGGAGCTGGGGATCCTCCTGCCCTTTCCCAAGACTCTGCCCCTGGGGGCGATCCTGGGAGTGGTAGATCTCACTGGGTGCCAACTCATGAACCAGGATTGGATCAAGCTTGAATCTGAGCAGGAGAAGTTGGTCGGCCACTGGGCACCAGGTCGCTATGCTTGGCGGATGGAAAATCCTGTCACGCTGGCGGATCCGATCCGTGTTCGCGGTTTACAGCAACTGTGGATTTTTGGTAAAAGCTAGTATTAGAATTAAATTCAGAATCTTAGGTGGAATGATAGCGATGAATGCTGATGATTATTTCAATAAACATATACCTCACCGAGTAAATCTAATGATTACTTTCAAGAAAAGATATTCTGGACAACACCCAGAAAGGAATTTAGATAAAGAATATTATCGTGATCTTTTTCGATGCGCAAAAGATATATCTTTACTCATGATCCGTTTCTTTTGTGAAGAAATAGGTCTAAAGCTAAGTAAGAAAGATAATGAGATTTATCAATATGACGATTGGGATAAAAAGATTATTGCTAAAACTTTTTCTATCAAAAAACTATCTGATAAAGATATTGAATCTATTAAATCTGATCATCGTTACAACGATTTAATTGAAGTGCTTAAAGCTGCAAACCGTGCTGTTGCACATATTGACGAGAATGATGTGGATCACTCATTCATCAAAGATACAGATGATGAAAAAATCTTCATTGTTATTGATTGGATTGAGGAACTTGTTAAGAAAAAAATTTACGAATCAGCTGGACAAGATTACAATTATTCAATGGCATTGCCAAACAATGTTATGTAGCTTGATAAGCCATAGTTGTGGAGAATAATAATGTCTGCTTTTCCTGATTGGCATAAATATGTTGTTCGCCAGCGCAACTCATTAACAGGTTGCATACCTACTTGTTATGAGATCCTAGCGCGAGCCGCTAAGGTTAAAGATGTTAACTTTGACACTTTTCAGGAGGACTTTGATTTAGGGAGTACGAATAGTTTTGCTAATGTTGCCCAGGCAGTCCAGAGAAGATATCCACATTTAATCTATAAGGCACCTCGATTAATCCTCATTTTTCACCTTCAAGTGTAGAAAAAAAGGTC
>CAYMOX010000099.1:0-7940 GCA_964392245.1 uncultured bacterium | reverse complement strand
GTATTTGCTCAAAATTCTGCTAAACGGTATACAGATTTAGATGCGTTTGCCCTGAGTGGCTAAACCAGAGAGGGGCGGGACCCTGGACCTCAAGGACAGGCATAGAAAAACCTGCTCCAGAATGGTCGAGCAGGTCAGGAGGCATGGTCCCAGAGGAAGCGTCAGGATCAGCCCTCGGTATAGCGATTGATCGCCAATCGGGTGTAAGGAATCCCTCCCACAACAAAGCTTGAACTATCTGGTCTCCGATCGGTTTCCAGGTGCCATCCCAGGGGATTGGGTTCGAATTCGAGGGCTGCAATCATCTCCTCTCTAGAGAGTCCAGTGTTTGCTTGAATCTGTTCCAAACTGGGATAGGTATTCTCAACTGAACTGAGGACCTCTGCAGTCTTGATGATCAGGCCAAGATGATTCCCGCATGTACTCATATGCTTTCTCCTCCATTGACTTAAGTTGGGGTACAGATAAATTTTGCATTCATCTCCTCATACCAAGTAGGCTTCCTGATGGGTGCGGATCGTGCAATCAGAGCGGGGATAGCTGACACAGAGAAGTACATAACCTTTGGCAATCTGTTCATCATCCAGAAAGGTTTGCTCGGACTGGTCGATTTCGCCCTCAATCAGCTTGCCTACACAACTGGAGCAAGAACCCGACTGGCAGGAAAAGGGAAGGTCAATGTCGTTTTCTTCTGCTGCCTCCAGAATGGTCATGTTAGATTCCACCTGGATCGTTGAGTCCAACTCCCGTTTCTTATTGATCAGTCGAACTGCAAATGTTGTCATCATCGTTCTCCGTTTGAGTTAAATTGGATCACAGGAACCTGTTAGGCTTGCCAAATCTATGTCTGCTTCATTCATTGCAGGTTGCACCCCTAGAAGAGCAATCCCCTGTTTGAAAAGACTGACCACATCCACAGGTGTTTGTAGCATGGGGATTATGAAACTTAAACCCACTTTGGGTCAGCCCTTCGACGTAATCCATCACCACTCCTGCTAATAATGGGTAACTATCGATGTCAATAAACAGTTGTAGGGATCCCTGTTCTTGTATGAGATCCTCTGGCCTTCCTGCATTGACAAGCTGCAATGAATACTGGTAACCACTGCAACCACCATCAACAACTGAAATGCGCACACCTGTTTTGGTGGATGATCGCACAACAGTTCGTAATCGCAGTTCCGCTAATTCGGTGAGAGTTATGGTCATGATTTCTCCTGAGTTGGGGGGCATGAGGTCTACAGAATCCAGAAATCAATCTTTAGCTGCGTTGTGCAGCACCATCGAGCAACAGCCGTGCAGATTGACCACAAATCGGGCAATGGGGATCTTTATAGGGGCGGCGTTTAGCAAACTCCAGGCTCGTTAGATCCATCGTTAAGAGGCGACCCAGCAGGGGTTGACCAAAACCCGTAAGCACCTTGATAGCCTCCAGCGCCGTCAGACAAGCCAGGGTCCCTGACACAGCCCCCAACACCCCAAAGCCCCAGCGATCCCATTCTGGTTTTTCTGGAAAAATACAGGACAGACAGGGTGTTTGGTGAGGAATGATTGTGGTGAGATAGGCTTCCATGTCATTCATGGCCGCTTCCACCATCGGTTTACCCCAGCGAACGCAGGCCGCATTCACTAGATCCCGTTCTGCAAAGTTATGGGAACAATCCAGAGCGATGTCTGCTGACCTCACCAGATCGTTGACATTTTCAGCAGTGACGTAATCATAAATTGCCTCGACCTCAACATCCGGGTTGATCTGATGCAGGCTTTCTTTGGCCTTGAACACCCTGGGCTTGCCCAACCAATCGTGGCTCATCAACACTTGTCGATTCAGGTCATCAAGACGCAGATCCCCTCCCCGCGCCAGGATCAGTTTGCCTATCCCCGCCACGGTCAAATACAGGGCTGCCGTTCCCCCCAGTCCTCCCACACCCGTGACCAGAACAGTTGCCGCTTTCAAACGCTGTTGAGCCGATTCACCAAACCCCGGCAGCATCATCTGACGACGGTAGCGCTCCTGTTCGGTGGGTGTCAGGGACAACATGGGCATTCTCCATACGGGGTCAGGATCAGTCAGGATCAGACAGAGGTAATCTCAGACAGCAGGACAACACCTGGAGAGGGTTGATGGAATACCTTGAAGAGTTTTTGCTCTTGGGGGCTTGATTGTAAAAAGGTTTGGTAAGCCTGCTCTAGGGCCTGACGAGCACGTTGCCTCCACTCCTCTTTTGTCAGTTCCGGCCCTGGGAGGGGAACAGCCTCAAGGTTGTGGGAAAATTTGCGCAGAATATGCAGCCGATTCACGCTTACCACCTGGGGATCAAAGGGAAGCTCAAAAAATGTGAAATAGTCCTCCGCATCCACCAGAGATTGGAAAGCCTGCCACGGCGAGGGTTGACTGGTAGCTTGGCTCATGGGGTTCCCTCCTTTTGCTTGAGTAAGAGTTTTAAGGCTTGCAGCTGCTGATAAACTTCATAGGTGCGAGCTGCCAGATCCATCAGCAACTCAAAGTCGGTGGGCAGCCCCTCCGCCAGATCGTGCAGATCCATTTTCATTTGTCCGGCCTGGCTATTCAGTTTTTTAATTCGGATCTTGAGCTCCTCTACCGAGAGTTCCGCTCTGATTTCGGTTTGATTCATTCCGACCTCACCAATCAAATCGACAGAAAACTACAACCGTCCCACCTCGGGATGGCGCTCAGCGAGCTGAATACCGTGCTGGATCAGCTTGTCCGCCTGGGTGATCAATGCCTCCAGAGATTCAAACCCAAACCTCTGGGCATCTCGCAGTGTTTTGGTGACCAACAGCAGTCGGCCTGAGAACACCAGCACCCAGCCAAAGCCCTCATGACTCAGATCCATCACCACCTGGCAGAGTAAGCCCGTTTCGACTTCAATCCGAGCAGCGATGGTGCGGTAGAAGATCAAAATTCTGCCTTTGGTGACGGGATCAACCTCCCCCTCAACTGAGATCTCCCGCTTTTTGACCTTGGTCAGAATGTAGGGCTTGAGCAGAAGTTCATCTGACCAGTTGCGGAAGACCCCTAAACCATCCTGAGAGCGAATCTGGCGCACCATTTCCTGAAGAATAGGACTGCTGTTCACCAGAATGGCCTCGGGATTCACAGTGACCTGAGCCTGTGTCATGCCAGTACCTCCTGTGGAGCTTGAGCTGGATCCAATGGTGATGAACTTTTCTCTTGCTGCAAAACCTTGCGGAGCCAGGGGGGTGGGGTCCCCTGCAGGGTGATCACCAGTCGGTTCAATAAATCTTCAATTTTCTCCGCTTCGGATTGGGCCTTGATGGGCGTAATCTTTTGTTTGATCAGGCGGGCAGCAGCACTGCCTCCAATGGCCGAAACATAGACCAGGGTGCAATCGCAGAGGGCTTCGATCTTGGGCACCAGCTTGTCTTCATTGCCGTCTTCCTTGAGTTCTCCGTTAAAGGTGAGGGTGTGCAGAAATTGGTAACCCTCTGGAGAGACATCGTAGACCGCGATCTGATTAGCCCACCCAAAGTGAGCATCGACATGGGATCCATCACGAGTAGTAAAGGCAACTTTCATGGCTATTCCTGCAGAGGTTTTCTTGAATGAAATAGAAAATGGGGAAGCAGATGCTTAAATCGGAGGTGAGCGGGGATGGTGTGCTTCTGCCTCCATCAAGAGATTGCCAACTCCAAACAGCATGGCCATGGTGCCGTGATACCCCACCTGGATCACCTGGGCATTACCAAGCCGATCAAAAATCGGGATGCCCAGACGGAAAAGAGGGATTCCCAATTGGTGGGCAATGGCGTGGGTATAGGAGTTCCCGATCAGCAAGTCTGCACCCTGGGCAGCCTCGGCAAAATCCTCTAGATCACCAATGATCACCTGATCAACAGGCAGTTCAGCCAATAATGGAGAGCGCGTGGTAGTACAGGCTGCATGAACCTCAGCGCCCATGAGTTGTAACCAGTGGATGGTGGACCAGAGGAGATCCGGCTCCAGAGCTAAGGCGATCTTTTTTCCTCCAAAGAAGAAATGGGTATCCAGCATGGCATCTTGCAACTGACGGCGTTGGCGACGATAGCGCTCGGGAACTGACCTGCCGCTGAGTTGAGAAAGCAACCTCAACCCCTCATCAACTGCCGCCAGACCTGTCAACTGCCGAAACACCTGGTAAGGAGTTCCAAACTTCATCTCCAACAGCTGAGCTGCTGTGCGCATACTTTCCCCTAGCGCCAGGGTGAAGGCAGAACGACCCACCGCCTGCAATTCCCTGACCCGGGTTCCGCCAGTGGTAGTGGTTGCTAGCCCCTCTCCCAAATGTCCATCCAGAGATCCTGAAAGATCAGGGACCACGATGGGATTCAACCCAAAGGCCTCCACCATCTCCTTGATTTCCTGAATATCTCCCGGAGTAAAAGCCACACTGGTCAGCACCGTTACCTGATGCGACTTCACCCTGCCCGCTTGAGGCAGAGTTCCCACCAGGCTATTCACCACGGTGGCGAAACCATCCTGCAGCGATCCTTTAAAGTCGGGGGTTGATGCCATGACAATGGGCAACCCATCCCATTCGGGATGTCGCTTCCGGATCGATTTCAAGATCCCCTTCATGTCATCCCCCCGGGTTTCCGTCAGCCCCGTTGTTAACAGTCCGATGATTTCGGGGTTTGCCTTTTCCACCAGAGTCCGGATCGCCTGTTCGATATTCCCTTCCCCCCCTAGGATCGTCTCCACCTCTGTCATCGCTGTGGTGGACATGGGAATCGCTTCACGAAAATGGCGCACCAGCACCACCTTGGCAAATGCTGTACAGCCTTGCGAACCGTGAAACAGAGGAATGGATCCTTGAATACCGAGATAAGCTAGGGCTGCGCCTAAAGGCTGGCTGAGTTTAAGCGGGTTTACGGCAACAGCTTTGCGAGGTAAGACAACTTTAGCCATTACACCACCTCCCGATCCCAGGGTGCGGGCTGACGAATTTGCTGCCATACCGGACTGAAAAGAGCTTGTTCTATCTCCCGAGCTAATTCCACCAGACCGCCATAGCCAGCGTAGGGATGGTGACGTTCCTGGTTGATATCCAGAAATGGGATGCGAGCCTTAAGGGCGGTGTACTGGTTACGACCCCCAGCAATCAACATGTCAGCCTGGGTCTGTTCAATCACCTGTAGCAGTTCAGCCGCGTTCCCTTTCTCGATCATGATCCCATCGGTACCCAGCAGATCCCGAATTCGAGCTTTATCCTCTTCCGTACTTTTTTTAGTGCTGGTAGCTGTAACCTGGATTCCCAAATCCTTGGCAGCAGAGATGATCGACCAGCTTTTTACCCCTCCGGTGTAGAGCACAACACGCTTACCCTGAAGCCGTTTTCTGTAGGGTTCCAGGGTTTGGAAAAGGGTCCCGGTTTCCCGTGCAATCAATGCCTCAGTTCGACGTTGTAACTCCGGATCTCCCAGGGCTTGTGCAATATTCCGCAGACATCGATTCATATCCTCTACTCCGTAGAAAGATTCCTCGATATAGGGAATGCCATAGGTTTCCTGCATCTTACGGCCAACATTGATCAGCGCTTTGGAGCAGATCATGACATTGAGCTTGGCTCGATGCGCCGTGCAGATTTCCTGATAGCGGGCATCACCCGTGATCTTGGCCAGGACTCGAATGCCCAGTTCCTCAAACAACGGCAGCACACCCCACAACTCTCCAGCAATGTTGTATTCCCCGATCAGGTTGATGTCGTAGGGGGTGGTGAACTCTGGCTCAGCGGTGCCGATCACATGGTCTAGCAGGGATTCCCCAGCGACACGGTTACCCAGATTCTTGCTGCCAATAAACCCTGGGGAATGAACGGGGATAACAGGAATTTCAATTTTTTGAGCTGCGGCCTGGCAGACTGCATCCAGATCATCACCAATCAGGGCGGTGACACAGGTGAGATAAACAAAAATCGCGGCAGGTTGATAACGTTCCTGAATCTCGAGAATAGATTGATACAGGCGTTTCTCACCCCCAAAAATGATTTCATTTTCATTCAAATCGGTCGTAAAACCCAGCTTGTAGAGGTGGGAGCCCGAGGAAAGACTGCCGCGATTGCCCCAGGAATTACCCGCACAGGCAATGGGTCCATGAACCAGATGAGCAGCATCTGTGATCGGCACCAATGCGATCATGGCTCCATCAAAGGCACATCCTCCCTGAGCAGCGCCTGGCTGAGCCTGTTGAACACAGGTTTTATGTTGTCCCTTACCCTCTTTGGCATGATGATGTTCACAAGCGGTCTCATTCAGAAGTTCAGCAATCTTTGTTGGGGTGATCTTCATAAGTTCACCTCTGCTAAGTAAGAGGCAGCTCGCATCCGCAGGCCAATCAGTTGCTCGTATACAGGATTAATTCGACAGAGAGCAGGGATGTGAATCGTTCTAGAGCCCAACTTGACATCCCGTTCAAAAGGACAGCGGCAGGGGATCAGACGGCAGATCCATAAGGCCTGGCGAACTCCCTGTATCTCAATCAGATCGAGCCAGTTCTTCAAAAACCTGATCAGAGAGTGGAAAGGATGCCAGCCGTATACAACGGTCTTGGGAGCAGAGGCATCGACAAAATGAAATGTCATCATAAGACCTTGGAATCAAAACAAGATTGCGAGTAAGCAGGTGCCGCCAGCCAGATGAAGATCTGCTGCAGTTGTTCCATAGAAATCAAGCCGTACTGCCAAAGGATAATCTGCAGTGGTCCTCGCTCCCGTTGGTGCTGCTTCATGGCAAACGAGATCGCGGCTTCCGGTACTGCCAGTTCCACCTCCAGAAACTGGATCAGGCACTTTTGCATAGAGTCGGGGATACGAGGGGGCATGATCAGGAACCTCGGCAGCAGAGTGAATGGTTGCTATGATGCTCGTTTGAAGGCAAAAGTGAGAGTGTCTTCTGCCAGGAAGTGAGCCAAGTGGATGGCTCGATCTTCGGTCTTCAACAGGATTCCTTCAAATAGATAGCGAGTGGCCCGATCCCCCAAGCTTTCTGCTAGAGAGGCTTGTTTGCGCATCAGCTCAATCACCTGCTGTTCTGCGTGAAGATCATGTTCAACCATCTGGCGAGCAGAAAAAGCTCCATCCTCTTCAAGCGTGAAGCAGCAAAGCTCTGCTAGCTTGCTAAAACTTGCAGCCGGAATCCCCCCTAGGCCATTCAGGCGCTCACCCAGGTGGTGGGCATGATCTTGAACAGCTTGATAGGATTCATCAAAGAACTGATGGAGTTGATAAAATTCTGTTCCTTCCACCACTAGGTGATGTTTCTGGTATTGCAGATAGAGTCCTTGAAAGCTAGCCAGTGCCAGATTTATGCCTTCACAAACAGGGATCGTGATCTCCTGACTGAGGCCGACAGGGTTGATTTCGATTTGATTGAAGGAGCGAAGTTGGACTTGAGATTGTGTCATGGTAGTTCCTAGATAACTTGAAGGGATTGACTCCTATAACTCACAGGGACCAGCAAAACTGCAACCATCTCACAAGATTTTGGCGAGAGGTGACAAAAGACGAAATCGTGCTGTGAGCAAGCAGGGCTTCTCGTGGTGTGCGCATTTCTACCCATAGCTGCCCTTGTTTGGTGTAGCCACAACACAACTGCAGGTCTTGCAGACGGTAGTAAATACGCCAGTGATCAGCCATCGGGACATCGATAACCTCGGCAGTATCCGGCTTCAGCGTAGGGGATGTGCAGTACATAAAATCACCAGAAGGCTAAAGGAGTCATGGCAGGAACAGCTGATGTTCGAGGTTGGTTCTCCTGCTTATAACAAGTCAGTGTTGGGGGCATATCCCATGAAAACTCGATCAGGATTGATCAGGTCATTGAACATGGACTCAGCGGCTCAAATCTAGCTATAGCAAGAAATAAATAAAAGGCACCTCGATTAATCCTCATTTTTCACCTTCAAGTGTAGAAAAAAAGGT
>CAYMOX010000098.1:0-8648 GCA_964392245.1 uncultured bacterium | reverse complement strand
TTAGCAGCGTTTTGGCCTTAGTAGTTCTTAATCACCATAAGTCCGGGAGAGCCGAGTTTTTAAAGTGGCTTTGCTCATTTATTTCTTTTCAATTATCTATTCAGAATACAATTACAGACTCTTGGGATCCATTGCTAGGAAGCAAAATCAACGCATCTCTATACATGCGAAACCATGTACTCACTCAGATTGAGCATCCTTTGTTCCTGGCAATTGACTCTCTTGAGCTTATCTTTTCGTATCCAAAGACCGCCCAGACTGTACTTCCATTGCTGCGCTCATGGTATGAAGAAGCACAACAGGATACTATCTGGCAGAGGCTTCGACTGGCAGTCTTTTACTCAACAGAATGTTATTTACCCTTTGACATCAACCAATCCCCATTCAATGTCGGCATGCCAGTAAGATTAGATTCATTTGATCAAGCTGAGATGCAATCTTTACTCAATGGGGATTCCACTAGATTAAATGAGCAAGACCTCGCAGATCTTCTTTTCTTGACTGGTGGAAATCCTCTCCTGTTAAATCTTGCACTATATCATTTAAGAAAAGGGCTGCCAATTGATGAATTGGTAGTTACATCCAATGCCCTTGGAGGAATTTATCATACTTTTCTCAAGAAGATGCTAGTCCAAGTTGCAGATTATCAAGAGAGGACTGATCTTATTAAAAAGATGCTTGCTAACGATGAACCTATTTATCTTGACCCATTAATTGCTTATAAACTAGAAGGCATTGGACTAATCAAGCAAGTAGGACAAGGAAGATGGTATTTTAGCTGTGAGCTCTATCGTCTTTTTTTTCAAACTTATCTGAACTGAATAGACTATAGATCCTGACAATGAATGCTTTTCATTTTAAAGTTGGTGGATGTTTGGGAGCAGAGGCACAAAGCTATGTCGTGCGAAAAGCAGATCATGATCTGTATCAGGCTTTGCAGAATGGGGAGTTTTGCTATGTGTTTAATGCCCGGCAGATGGGAAAGTCATCCCTGCTGGTGAGAGTCAAAAAACAACTGCAGCAGGAAGGAGATCAGTGTGCCTATGTGGATATGACCCAGCTGGGAACAACAGGAGTTACTCCTATACAATGGTATCGAAGTGTCGTGGTCAGCTTGCTTCAGAGCTTTCAGATTCTCAATACTTTTAACTATCAGGAATGGCTTTCTCAATATACTGAAATGAGTCCAATTCAGTCTCTAACTCTATTGTTAGAAAATATTTTATTTGTTCGCTTTCCTGGTCAAAAGATTTATATATTCATTGATGAAATTGATAGTGTCTTGAGTTTGGGGTTCTCAGTAGATGATTTCTTTGCCTGGATTAGATCCTGTTATAATCGGCGAGCCCACGATAGTCGTTACCAGAAACTGAATTTTGCCCTCTTTGGTGTAGCTACACCCACTGATCTGATTTCTGATATAAAACGCACCCCATTTAATATCGGTTACGCAATTCAATTAAGTGGTTTTACTCACGATGAGGCAGCCCCACTCGCAGCTGCTCTGGATGCGGTTTCCGATCAACCCTCTGTTGTTCTGGATGTGATCCTTAACTGGACTTCGGGACAACCTTTCCTTACCCAGAAGGTCTGTCAACTAGTGGCTTTAGTGCTGGGGCAGACCTCAAAACTTCACCCTATTCCCCACGGTCAGGAAGCCGGTTGGGTGAATCAGCTAGTGGAAACTCAAATGATTGAGAACTGGGAAAACAATGATGAACCTATACACCTGCGAACAATTCGTGATCGTCTTTTGCGGGATGAAAAGATCAGGGGTCAACTCTTATCCACCTATCTCAATCTGTTGCAGGGACGGACAATATCTCTGGACAATGGACCCGTGCAGGCAGAACTGATGTTATCTGGTTTAGTGGTTCGGCAGGGACAGCAACTAGCCGTTGCCAACCTCTTGTATCGAAAGATTTTTGACCAGGATTGGGTTAATCAGCAGTTGGATCAACTACGTCCCTATACAACTGCCCTGAAGGCCTGGTGCAAGTCTGATCAAAAAGATGAGTCTCGTCTACTGCGGGGAGCTGCATTAGAAGATGCATTGCATTGGTCTAAGGGTAAGAGTCTGAGCGTGTTGGATTACCAGTTTTTGGGAGCTAGTGAAGACCTCAACCACCATGAATATCGGTACAAACTGGAGATGGATCGACTGAAAGCACTTGAGAAGGTAGTTAAATTCCAGTGGATGTTACTTGCTGTTTCAGGGGTGGCACTGGCTACGGTTATCGGACTTGGAATCACGTCCTATCTTCAATACCGTCAAGCCCGACATAACGAGCAACAAGCACTGAATAACGAAATGCAAGCCTGGATCTCTTCATCCACTGCACTGTTTGCTTCTGGGCAACGCCTGGATGCGATCGTTGATGCACTGCAAGCGCAAACAATCAGAGCAAAATTAGACACCCTGGCTCCAGCGCTCGAAAAAAGACTGGATCTCAATCTGAGGGAAGTGGTTTTCGGTGCACTTGAATCCCACCGATGGATTGCATCGAATCGTGGTGTTCATGCTATTGCCTTCAGTCCTGATGGAAAGCGAATTGCCACTGGTGGGCTGGATGGAATCCTGAAGATCTGGCAGCTCAACGGTCAACCGCTGTTTACCCACACTGATCATGAGGATCGGATTTGGAGTCTGGCCTACAGTGCGGATGGAATGCTGCTGGCATCAGGCAGTGCAGATGGCACGGTTAAACTTCGCCACCCGAATGGCACACTGCTGCAAACCCTGAAGGGACATGCCTGGGGGGTGTGGGATGTGAGCTTTAGCCCAGATGGAAGTCGGATTGCTTCGGCAGGATTGGATGGCACGATCAATCTCTGGCATCGTGATGGCACCTTATTGCAATCATTCTCAGAAGGGGTTGCCATGCTAGCGGTCACGTTCAGTCCTGATGGTCAAACCCTGGCCTCGGGAGGTAACGATGGCATCATCAAGCTTCGCCGTCTGGATGGGACTTTTGTGACTTCATTTCCCCCTCAAACAACCGCAATCCAACGGCTAGCCTTCAGTCCCGATGGTCAGATCCTGGCGGCAGCCAAAGACAGTGGTAGCATCGAACTCTGGCATCCGGACGGCACCCTCATCACCTTGTTAGAAGGGCATACAAATGTCATTGATGATATTGATTTCAGCCCCGAGGGTCACACCCTGTTATCAGCCAGCCGGGATGGCACGATCAACCTCTGGCACCTGGATGGTTCACTCCTCACAACACTGACGGCCCACGATGGTGAGGTCAGGGGGGTAGCCTTCAGTCCCGATGGTCAGACCATTGCATCTGCCAGTATTGATAATACAGTGAGGCTTTGGCGACCCCAGGGTATGCCCTTTCTCAAAATTTTGCGGCAATCAACCGGGGCTGTGGGACAGGCAGTATCTGCCGATGGCAACCATATTGCGACCGGTAACCAGGATGGTTCCATTCACATCTGGGATGCAGATGGAACGCTATTGCATCTCCTGCAGGGCCATAGCGCAGAAGTGAGAGGGCTTGCCTTCAGTCCCGATGGGCAAATGCTTGCCTCTGCCAGCCGCGATAAACTCGTGAAACTATGGGATTTAAAGGGCACGCTGCTACACACCCTCAGGGGACACAATGACAAAGTGGATGCAGTTGAATTCAGTCCGGATGGAAAGTTTCTGGCCACAGCGGGTTGGGATGGCACCCTTAACCTATGGGATACCCAGGGAGATCTCGTGGACCGTCAGCAGGTGTGTGAACAGGCTTCCAGCCTTGCTTTCAGTCCCGATGGTGCGATGGTAGCCACTGGATGTATTGATGGAAATACTGTAAAACTCTGGCAGCGATCCGGTGAACTTCTCAGCACGCTCCAGGGGCATATGGCCGCGATTGTGGCAGTTACCTTCAGTCCGGATGGTCAGATGATCGCCTCGGCTTCCACAGATCGCACAGTCAAACTCTGGGATCTTGAAGGCACCCTGCTCCAAACCTTGGATGGTCATAATTCTGCGGTTTGGGATGTTGCATTTAGTCCTGAAGGTCAGCGATTGGCTTCCGCTTCTAGTGATGAGCAGGTCAATATCTGGCAAGTGGATGGAACTTTCCTATCCACCCTCAATGGCCATACAGACTCAGTACAACAGGTGGCCTTTAGCGATAACGGCAACAACTTGATTACCAGTAGTAATGACGGGACCACGATTGTTTGGACTCTGGACGATGCACTAGATACCCCCAAGCTTTTGCAGTTTGCCTGTGGTTGGGTAGAGGACTATTTGCAAACCGAACCTGATCCGGATAAATCTCCTTCTATCTGCATCGATCAGACCTACACCTTTTCCCCACCGGACTACTGATCCTCCAGGACTTCAAACACCAGCGTCAGGTCCTTTGCTTGAGAGGTCATTTGCAGCTGATCCCCCTGCACTGAAAAGGTCAGCGGTTGAGTAAGACTGCGTGTGAAGGGTTCCGCCAGAGAGGTGGGAGGACAGGCGGCCAGTGTCGTGGGTCCCAGTAAGATGGAAAGTTCCCGATCGGTTTGGGTATAGGTGCCTAGCGCACGGTTGCAATCTGCCTGAATCGATACCCCCTCTTCATCGTCAAAGCTGAGGGTGTATTGCCCTGGTTTGGTGATCGTAATGGTGTAGTCGGCATAGATCATCTCCGCCAATGACCACACCGGACCCACCAGATCCTGAGATTGAGCCGAGAACTGCATGATCCCGCCATCAGCCTGCAAACTCAAAAACAGATCTCCCTGCTCAAACACATAGCTGGATACAAATTCCAGATCCCGCAGGTACTGATCCGCAAAAGAATCGGGAGGGCATTGGGCCCGGGTAAGGATCCCCAGCTCCAGGTCAAGTTGATTCTCATTTTGCTGATAGGTTCCCGTCCCATGATTGCAATCAGCACGAAGCAGGATCAGGTTGTCTTCCCCGAACTCCAGCGTGTATCGACTCGGCTCTTCCAGGGTGACAGTTTCGTCATTACCGTATTCCACCTGCTCCAATTCCCAGGTTTGCCCCGCTAGTTTGGGATCGGGTGTTTGAGCCGATGTGATCGTTGCCAGTGCCCCCAGCAAAGCAACTGAAATCACTCCTAAGTACAGACGGTGATGTGATCGAAGGCAGACGATTAGTTTCATTCGGAGCCCACTTTGTCTAGGGATAGATATTACAGTCGTCATTGCAGTTGCAGATCCTGGTCAAACAGAAAGTCATCCACCAGATCAACGGTTTGCTCAGGCAGAACAGCCCCTTCTGGAAGATCCATCGGGTTCAGGCGTACCTGGTAGGTGCCTGCGGCAATGCCATCAATGCGGTAAAAGCCAAAGGCATCAGTACGTCCCCGTCCCACAATGTTGTCCTCTGGATCCACCACCTGTACTCGCACATTGACCAACGGCTCCCCAGCAGGATCCCGTACCTGCCCCGCCAGACCGTAGAGAACCTGCAGAGGAAAGTCGAAACTGGTGACCGCCCCTTCTGCCACTTCTACCAGCACCCGCAACCGTTCTGGAGTCACTTCAAAGGGCAGATCGGCGGGGTCGAGTTGCAGTTGATAAACATCAGGCTCCAGGTTGGGGATATTAAAACCTCCACCGCTGTCAGTCCGGGCTCTACGATTAAAGCCACCCCGACCCAACACCAGCAGTTGAATATCCTCCAGATCCAGGGGGCGGCGCGGCGGATCGATCAGGATCAATCTGCCGGAGAGGGTGCCGAGGTTGGGGTTCGTGGCGGTTCCGGCCACAAGGCCCGAGTCAGTCACCGAGAAGGCGGTGGACAAATTGAGCGCCAGCACATCTCCTTCCCGTTCCTGACGGCTCAGGGTTTCATAGCGGAGGGAAGCCAGGATCCCCGGGATCACTTCCACATCACCGCTGACCAGCAACCCCAACTCTCCCCTTTCGGCAGTAACCCCAAGCGTTACAGTGGGTTCGCTGCGACGCAGGCCACTGCGAGTGATCTGGGCAGTGGTGCGACTGTCCTCATCGTCGTTGGTGATAATTTCCTGGGTGAAGCCAAAGGAATATCGCTCTGTGAACTGGTAGTTGAAATCAAGGTTGGAGGATTCACTGATATTGATCCCTAAAAGGGCCTGGGGAGAAAGGCTGAAGCGACCATTCACCTGGTAGGAGCCATCCGCATCAGGACGCCCAATCACCGAGTTGCCTGTGCCCGGCCGCCAGGAAAAAGTGGGGAGAATAAAGCGGCTTTCGTCCTCATCCAAGAGGCGAGATCGGGCGATCAGGCCCAACCTTAATCGGGGGGATGTTGTCACCTGCACATCCAGCAGATGATCATATTCTTCAGGTTGGTTAATGGTGCGAAAGCCAGCCGGACTCTGCTCAGAAAGAGCCTCAATGCGAACGTTGTTGATCTCGGCCTGAGAGGACACCGCATAGGCCACCTGATCCTCATCGCTGAGGGCAACATCCATCCCCAGAGTCCAGACGGGCAGAGGTTGCCAGATCAGACCTGTTTGCAGTTGCAGGAAATCGGGAGTTTGCTGGGCGGTGGCCTCCAGTGTGAAATTTTTGCTCAGGCCGCGCCGCTCCTGCAGTAACCCCACCAGCTCGCCACTACTTTCGCCGATTCCTGCCAGACGAGTGACCCCATTGGCAGGTAGGAGGGCATCCGCCAAATTCAGAGACTGTTCTTGAATCTCAACTGGGGTGGTGAAGTTATCGCGTTCAAATATCAAGATCTCGATACGGGTGAGGCGACTGGAGGAAAGGGGGACATTCTCAAAGCGGTAACGTCCCTGCAGATCAATGCGTTGCTGCGCCCGCACCGTACCATCAATGCGCAGCTGGGCCAGACCTGCCGGTGGACCCTCACCACTAAAGCTGCGGCGGGCATTGATCTGACGCTGATACAGAGCTCCGTCATCACTGGAGACTCGCAATTGTTGCGGAGTAAGATTTGACCATCCGTATTGCACACCCGTGAAATCTAGATTATCGAGCAGGGGATGAAGGTGCAGATCCTGCAGGCCCACCAGCAGAGCAGACTGACCAAAGCGCCAGCGCAAAAAGGCTTCTTCCAGATCCGGATCATCTTCAAAGTCTTGATCCAGCCTCACCCGCCAGTTCCCCCCCAGGAGGCGGCCATTCAGAGTCGTGACACTGCGCAGATCCTCATCCGCTTCGCGGTCCGTGTAGAAAAGATCCTGGCGAAAATTGCTCAGAAACCTATCCGTGGGGCGGACTTCCGGCTGCAGGGGAGCCAATTGCAGCTGTTCTAGCCGGGCCCCCAGTTGCCAGGGGAGATCCGCGATTAGGGCCAGTTCACTGGGATCATAGGTGAGCGGAGTGGCGATTCGTTCGGCCAGGAAGCTGTCGCGAATGTAGCGAACCCCGTTTATCTCCTGGATCTCAGTAGCGGCAAAGGTGACGGTGCCCAGGGGAGTGGTGAGGGTGATCTGATTGTCAGGGGTGTCGGCCAGTTCTAGCTGCGTCAGGCTGACAAAGCGATCCAGAGGCACCAGGTAACCATCATCTGCAGGGATCAGGTCCAGGGCTCCCACTTCCCGACCGTTAATGACCAGAGCACTGAGCAGGATCTGAGTGGATTCAGAGACCTGAGCTTGAGCCACCCCACAGCTGGGTAGCGGTGCAAATAGGGTCAGGAAAGGGACTGCCAGGATCGCTGAGAGAACCTGCGCAAATCGGGGTCGGGGGACGGAGTCTATGGGTGGAATATCCATCTGCTCAGAATCATCTCCGTAGGGTGATCACCTCAAGAAGAACCGGGAACGGGGTCGGGAGAAGGGGTCGGGGGTGAGGTGGGGGAAGGAGAAGCTTCTGGTGGAGCCGGGGAGGGAGGAGCACCGTTCCAGGTGAAGGGGATGCCTTCATCGATGGGGGTGCCGGTAAGTTCGCCATTCAGATCGAGGATGTAGTCACCGGGAGGCAGATCTTCTCCCAAGCGGAGGGGAACATCCCGCTGTAGACCGGGGAGCACGGGGGGACGGTTGGGGAGTTTACCTGCCGAGATCAGGCCCGCAGGAAAGGTTTCCGTTTGTTCAACATCATCCAGAGGTGCGGTGGCGGGGGCACCCGGATAGGCATCCGCTTTCCAGAGGCCATACTGACCGGAGAGGCGAACATGGGCAGTTCCCTGGCTGTCGATATTAAATAGGGCGGTGGGCTGGGGAGCATTGGTCTCGACCCGAACATCATTCAAAACACCGACACGGGTGACATCCCCCACATAGGCGTAGATGGTAACCCCGAGCCTACCCACCACCTGCACCTGTGCTGCCAACTCTTCCTCATCCAATTCTTCCAGCGGAGCGGGGAGCTGGTTGACGTAGATGAGGGCCCGATATTCGCCAGGTTCTAATTGGGTGCGGGGGCGAATGGAAAAGCGGACCACCTGATCCTGGCCGGGGGGCACGGTAAAGGTGGTGGGGTTAAAGAGAATGGCCTGGGAAATGGTCTCGGGACTGGGTTCAACCTCCTGGATATTCATGTCTTCATCCAGGGTCCAGTTGATCACCGACAGCTCAAACTCGGCGGGGCGATTGCCAGTGTTGATCACCCGAAAGGAGTCATCTGCCCCCTGAGGGCTTAAGGAGATCTCGAACAGGGGGGGTGAAACACCCACAGGCACCTCGATTAATCCTCATTTTTCACCTTCAAGTGTAGAAAAAAAGGTCCTT
>CAYMOX010000097.1:0-8720 GCA_964392245.1 uncultured bacterium | reverse complement strand
GTATTTGCTCAAAATTCTGCTAAACGGTATACAGATTTAGATGCGTTTGCCCTGGGTTATGGTCCCTCAGGGATGCGCTCATTGCGCCGTTCTCCAGAGGCAGTCATCGACCCTCCCTGAACATCAAACAACCCATACTCCAGAATGATGAGAATATCCTGACTCTTCTTCAGCACAATTGCCGATGATCCTGAGATTGGATCTGGGTAAACTATCTTGACTATGAATAATGGTCGCGAGTGTGGGCAGGCAATATAGGTTTTAGTACCCATGTTTATTCTCAAGCCGCAAGAAGTGATTCCCTGCTGTGTTGAGCGATCCGATGCAACCGCCATGCTGGGATTTCAGTTTCGTCGCTGGGCTTTTTATTTTGAAAATGAAAGTCTTTACCCTTTAGAGGAAGCTCTACAACGCTGTCGCTTCTGGTTAGACTCCAATCAGACCCCCCTGGAGGTACGGGCCATCCTGGTGGAATCGGGAGGATGCCGGATGGGGGTACACAATCCCCAGCTCAAAGCTCGCCCCGCCGCTGAGGTGTTTGAGGAGATGCGCGCCTCCACCCATCTGGTCAAAACCCACCGCTGGCGCGCCCGCACCTTTGCCAACTCCTTTATCGGATCCGAAGCTGTGTCCTGGTTGTGTCAGCGCCTGCAGATCCAGCGACAGGAGGCAGTAGCTTTGGGACAGCAGCTGCTCCAACAGGGGATCTTTGCCCATGTTCTGGGGGAGCAGGATTTTGAAGACGGCCAATACTTTTATCGCTTTAGTTCCGATGGGGCACCCGAGAAGCGGATGATATAAAAACCTCAACCCTTGCTCTATCCTGTAACTGCCCTCTAGTGGAACGCCCACCCAGAGACTATGCAGGAGCCCATCAGGACAACAGGCTGGCGGGGCTACACCCAGCTCAACAGGATTCAGGACTGGTGCCGTCAGGTTCAGGGTCAGCAACCGGCATTTGCTTGTTGCTTTGGCTTTACCGCCAGTGCCCTGGTTCCTGGGATCTCAGCTGCAGGAGCCACACCCACCGCTCGACGCTACACGGCTCTGGCCGATGCGGAAGTCCTACTGCGAGGGTACTCCTCACGACTCCCCACCTCTCCCGATGGCTATCCCTCACCCGTCGTGATCAGCCGGGCGATCCAGCAGGGACTGGCGTTGCCCACCTATCTTTTTGATTGTGGTCTGCCCACGTCTTTGGCGGGAATGATCAGGGTGGGGCACGAAACGGCGAATTGCCTCAGCACAGGTCAGGCCCTACCTCTGGCAACGGTGCAGCAGCTATTTCTGGAAGGCTGGATCTGGGGGGAAAGATTATCCGCACATCACCCCTGGATCGTGATCGGTGAATGTGTGGCTGCTGGCACCAGTACCGCCCTTGCCCTGCTGCTGGGACTGGGCTACGCCGCCAGGAACATGGTGAACAGCAGTCACCCGGTGTGCAATCATGCCCAGAAACTAGCTTTGGTCCAGCAAGGCTTATCTCACCTTTCCCGTGCATCTCATCCGCTGGAAGTGATCGCGGCAGTGGGGGATCCCATGCAACCTTTTGTCGCGGGTCTGGCGATGCGATCCTCCCAATTCTGCCCGGTGCTACTGGCGGGAGGAACCCAGATGCTGGCGGTTGATGCCCTGATGCAACAATTGGCCCTTGTGGATCGGCACCCCTGGCAACCTGAGCAGATCGTGGTCGGGACCACCCGCTGGGTGGCAGAGGATCCTTCAGGCAACACAGTCGCTTTAGCTCAATTGGTCGATAGCCCCCTGCTGGCAACCTGCCTGAATTTCCAATCCAGTCGGTTCCTCCAACTCCGGGCCTACGAACAGGGCTACGTCAAGGAGGGGGTAGGAGCGGGAGGGTTGGCGATTGCCGCAAATCTCTACGCCAACTGGAACCAGTCAACCCTACTGCAGGCCATTGAACAGACCTATGAGCAGCTCTTAGTCTTCCCAGAGCTCTGCTAAACGCTGATCCCGACCACAGGCATAGCGGTAGAACTGGTAACGACGCGGGTTCTTCTGGTAATAATCCTGGTGATAGGACTCTGCCTGGTAAAAGGTTTCCGCCTCAAGAATCTCAGTGGCGATCGGCTCGGCAAACCGCCCTGAGGTTTCCAGCTCTTGTTTTGATTCCTGCGCCAGCTGTTCCTGGTCCGGATTGTGGACAAAGATACCCGAGAGATACTGCTGACCTTTATCGCAGAACTGTCCCTGATTATCCAGAGGATCAATATTGCGCCAGAACACTTTCAGCAGGTCTTCGTAAGAAACCAGGGAAGGATCATATTCAATCTGGACGACTTCATAGTGACCCGTATTTCCAGAAGACACATCTTTGTAGGTGGGGTTTGGCACCCGTCCACCCATATAACCGGAGGTGGTGGAGAGGACACCCTCAAGCTTGTCAAAGGGAGGCTCCATACACCAGAAACAGCCTCCAGCGAAGGTGGCCACAGCCACAGAATTTTCCGCAGCAGTCTCAGCAAAGGTGGGCACCAGCAAAGGCGACAAGAGGCCGACCGCCCCCCCAAGCAGGACACTGATCACTATCTGTCTAAAATTCATACTTAGGCTCCGGCGGCTGGGATAAACGTCAGGGCTGCTGAGTTGACACAATAGCGTAGGCCGGTAGGAGGGGGGCCATCCTCAAACACATGACCCAGATGACCTCCACAGCGGGCACAATGGACTTCCGTTCTGGCAAAGATCAGTTTTCGATCAATTTTGGTACCCACCGCATCGGCAACAATCGGTTCCCAGAAGCTGGGCCACCCGGTTTTGCTGTCGAATTTAGTCTCGGAAGAGAACAGATGCTTGTCACACCCCGCACAGGCGTAGATGCCCGCCTCTTTGTGATCCCAGTAGAGATTCTTGTAGGGAGGTTCGGTGGCTTCCTGGCGCAGGACCTGGTACTGCAGGGGGGTGAGTAACTCTCGCCATTCACTCTCAGACTTGGTGACCTCAAAAGCACCAGAAGAACTGGAGGCTTGGGAAGGTCCATAGGTCGTGACCAGCCAGCCGGAGCCTGTGGCCAGCCCCAGCTTGATCAAGGTGCGTCGATTCATGGTGTTATCTCGCTAACAGCGTCTATTTTGAGCAGAAAAAGAGGCTCTAGAATTCAGGGCAGGCATGTCCGCCATCGGGTGACAACCTCAGGATCACGGAGAAAACCAACCTGTATGAGTACAGTTTGCAAGACAGATATTAAAAAAGTGTGAATGGAAGTGCAGCAGTTGGGTGGGTTGCCGAGATAAACCAGGAGTTACTGCAAACCCTGGCGTAACTGTTGCCGTGCCGATTCAAGGGCTTCCGGTAGTTTTTCCGGCTGTCGGCCTCCTGCCTGAGCCAGATGGGGGCGACCTCCTCCACCTCCACCGGTGAGTTTGGCAATGCCACCCACAAAGTTGCCTGCCTTGAACCCGCGCTTCTGGACCTCATCGCTAAAGGCAGCCACCAGACTCACCTTGCCCTCCTCCGGAACCGATCCCAGGACAACAGCTCCAGCCCCCAACTTTTGCAGCAAGGTTTGGGCCACGGTTTTCAAGGACTCGGCATCGGTCTCCGCCAGCGAGGCCACCAGAATTTGTAGATCTCCCAAAGGCTCTGCTTGCGAAAGCAGCTCCGCCACCTGGGCCAGCGCCAGCTGCCGTTTGGTTTCCTCCAGAGCTTTCTGGGTAAACTTTAATTCCTGTTGGAGAGCCTGGATCCGTTCGGGAAGTTCCTGAGGTTTCACCTTAAACTGGGCAGTCAGCTCCTTCACCACCGCATCTCGCTCATTCAGGTAGGCCAGTACCGCTGGACCCGCCACCGCTTCGATCCGCCGGATCCCTGCCGCTACCCCGGTCTCGGAGATGATCTTAAACAGACCAATTTCGGCAGTGTTCTGCACATGGGTGCCCCCACATAACTCCATGGACACCCCGGGGAAATCGATCACCCGCACCCGCTCCCCATACTTTTCCCCAAACATGGCCACCGCCCCCCGTTGTTTGGCTTCCTCCAGAGCCATCTCGGCCACTGCCGCCCTATGCGCCTCTCCAATCCAGGTGTTCACCTGATCTTCAATCTGCTGCAACTCCTCAGGAGGAATGGAACGGGGGCAGCTGAAATCAAAGCGGAGCCGATCAAAACTCACCAGCGATCCTGCCTGGGCAATGCTGTCATCAATGATCAGTTTGAGAGCGGCCTGTAAGAGGTGTGTAGCACTGTGGTGCACCATCGCCCCCCGCCGACAGCTGAGATCAATCTGGCTGCTGAGGGTTGCCCCCACCTGCAGTTGTCCCCGCTCCACCCGACCAATATGCACAAAAATGTCATTGTCCTTTTGCACATCTTCAATTCGCACCAGCACCTGATCCCCGGAGAGATAACCGCAGTCTCCGATCTGACCTCCCGATTCGGCATAGAAAGGGGTTTGATCCAGGATCACCTGCACAGGAGTTCCGGCTTCTGCCAGCTCGACACTTTTCCCCTCCACGAGCAGCGCCCGCACTTGTGATTGGGTTTGATGCAAGGAATACCCTTGGAAAAGGGTACTTTGCAGCTGGTCTGCCAGCCGATCCAAGGAGCCCTGAACCGTGACATCCACCGTGGTATGGGCCTGTTTTGAGCGCTGCCGTTGTTGATCCATTGCCTGTGCAAACCCGGCTACATCCACCTGAAAGTTCTGCTCCGCTGCAATTTCCTGGGTCAGCTCCAGAGGGAACCCGTAGGTGTCAAACAACTTGAAGGCATCCTCGCCACGGATCAGTTGCTTGTCCTGAGCACTCTGCATCACCTCCACCAGCAAGCGCTCACCCCGCTCCAGGGTCTTGAGGAATTGCTCTTCCTCCTGCTGGAGTTCTGCCCGGATCACATCCCCCCGCTGCTGCACATGCGGAAAGGGTTCCGCCGCCAGAGCCATGGCCACCTCCAACACCCCCAGCGTAAAGGGGACCTGGATCCCCAACAGCCGTCCATGTCGCACCACCCGCCGGATCAAGCGCCGCAGCACATACCCCCGCTCCACATTGGAGGGAACCACCCCATCGGCCAACAGATGCATCACCGCCCGAATATGATCTCCAATCACCTTCAAGGAAACCTTCTGCTCTGGGGTGGCTTGGGCGTAAGAGAGGTCTGCAATTTCAGCAGCTCGCTGCACGATGGGAAAGATCAGGTCGGTTTCATAGTTGTTGGGCACCCCCTGCAGCACCTGGGCCAGGCGCTCTAACCCCATCCCCGTATCGATATTTTGTTTTGCTAACGGCGTCAGGTGTCCTTCAGCATCGCGGTTCAACTCCATGAACACCAGATTGTAGATCTCGAGAAAACGAGAGTCATCTTCCAGATCAATCCTGTCATCCCCCGCCTCTGGCTTGAAATCATAGTATATTTCCGAACACGGACCACAGGGCCCTGTTGGTCCCGCTGCCCAGAAATTGTCTTCCTCCCCCAGGCGTTGAATGCGATGGGCCGGAATGCCGATCTGATCTCGCCAGAGGGCAAAGGCGTCTTCATCCTCCCGAAAGACACTGACCACCAGGCGTTCTGGGGGGAGGCCAAACACCTCCGTGACCAGTTCCCAGGCCCAGCTGATCGCCTCTTTTTTGAAATAATCTCCAAAACTGAAGTTGCCCAGCATCTCAAAGAAGGTGTGATGTCGGGCGGTGCGCCCCACATTTTCGATGTCATTGTTGCGCACACACTTCTGGGCGGTGGTTACGCGGACGTGTTCCGCAGGGCGCTGCCCCAAAAAGATCGGCTTGAAGGGTAGCATCCCAGCAATCGTTAACAGAACCGTGGGATCCTCCGGCACCAGCGAAGCACTGGGAAGCACCTGATGGTCGCGCTGGGCATAGAAGTCTAAAAAAGTCTGGCGGATCTGAGAACCAGTTAACGAGTGGAGCATGGTACCAGAAAACAGGGGATGTCCCCTATTCTATTGATGAATTAGCCAGGAATCACAGCCATCCCGGAAAACCTGAGCCGCAGCGAGAAGGTCTTCCCTCCCTGATCTCTGGGCGGTACTGGTGAAGAATTCGCGGCGATCCAGGGGCAAAAGAGCCTGCTCTGAGCCAGAAATTCCGCAGGATTGCCCAGTGACGTCGCTCTGATCACGCGACACAATAGGAATCAGTAAGAAGGTGGTAATCTTTGATCCATATGGGTGCCCTTCAGGTGGAGTTGTTGAAGTTAACTTGATAAATTTTGTGCAAACCCTGAGGGTCAGGTTCCTGGAGAACAGCTAAACCGGTTTATTGGGTATTTTAGTTGAGGAAGGTCAAGTTAAGCAGGGTCAGCGCTACCTTGGGGAATGATCGCTTCACTCCTGGGTTGCTCACCTCCTTTTCTCCCCTTCTCCAGAGGATTATTCACCTGGCTCCTTTGCGTTTGATTGCTGGCATCTTCCAGGACTGGTCATGGCCAACTGCTACTGCTTGAATCCCGCCTGTCCCCAGCCCGAGAACTCTCCCGAGGCTGTGAAATGTCAAGCCTGTGGTTCCCCTCTGCTGCTGCGGAACCGCTACCGTGCCTACAAGCGGATCGGGCAGGGGGGATTTGGAGCCACCTTCCTGGCCCGCGATATGGATATGCCTTCCAAACCCCCACGGGTGATCAAGCAGCTGCGTCCGATCGAAAGCTCTCCTCAAATCGCGGAACTCTCTCTCCAGCTATTCAATCGGGAAGCAGAGGTACTGGAGAAATTGGGGGAGCATTCCCAGATCCCCAAGCTTTTTGCCCACTTTGAGGAACGGGGCAAGTTTTATCTGGTCCAGGAATTTATTCATGGGGTCACCCTTTCCCATGAGTTGCACAACTACGGTCCGATGTCGGAGGAACAGGTGCGTCAGGTGCTGCAGGAAATGCTCCTGATCCTCAGCTATGTTCACAGCCATAACACAGTCCATCGCGATATTAAGCCCGCCAACCTGATCCGGCGCAAAGCTGATCAACGACTGGTGCTGATTGACTTTGGGGCGGTGAAGGAACTCAATCCAGACCCCACCCAAGAAACTCCCATGGAGGCCACCGCCATCCGCTCACTGGGATTTTCTCCCCCCGAACAGGTCTCAGGCTCCAAGATTGTTCCAGCCAGTGATATCTATGCTTTGGGAGCCACCTGCCTCAACCTATTGACACGGGAATCCCCCGCCAAACTTTATGACCACGATCAGGGCCGTTGGGACTGGTCCAGCCGCATCCAGTTAAGCCCAGAGTTTGAAGCGATCCTGCTCAAGATGCTGGAGCCATCCCTGGGAAACCGTTATGCCACCTCAACCGAAGTCTTGCGAGCCCTGCAGGGATTATCCGAGGAAGGAAACGGCAGTCGCCAGTCTGTGATTGTTCTGCCCCAATCCTACGGATCCCCCAGCACCAGCTCCATGATCTCCAGCCACTGGTCTACCCGCCGCTCCGAGGGCTTCACAGCACCCCCAGCAGGGAAATCAGTTCCCTCTGTGGCGTCCTTGCCAGGGAAATCGATGCCCTCCAGCTCCCCTACAGGTTTCTCGGGCAAAACCACCAGTGGCTTCTATGGTCGCAATTCGGGCTATGGCAACGCATCCACGGGCTTTTCTCGCAGCAACCCCACTGTGCCCCGGATTCCCTCAATGGCCAATGCCGATCTACGGGGACGATCCCTGGTGCGCCAGACCCTGGCCGGTCGTGATCTCCGCCGTGCCGATCTGCGGGGCACCGATTTAACCAGTGCCAATCTACAAAGAGCCGATCTGCGGGGAGTCCAGTTTAATACCCCTAAGCCTCGGCTGGTACGGGCTATTCTCTGGCTGTTTGGTCAGGCCATGACCCTGAGTGGGGTGGTGGCAGGATTGATTGGAATTGTGGGATCAGCGGTGGTAGGCTTTGCTCTTTTTCATGTTCTTTTCCGGCAAATTCTCCTTTCGGTGGCAGCAGGTTTTTTTGGCATGCTCAGTGGGGCTGGGGTCTTATGGTCGGTGGCGGGACGGCATAGCTTTGGCATCTTTAACGAAGCCCAGACCAAAAGCTACACCTGCTTACGGAAAACAGACCTGAGGGGTGCCCAAATGGATGATAAATTCCGGGACTTTGCCAAATCTCAGGGGGCGATCCTGGATTAACTCAGGCTATCGGATTCAGGACGGTCGACTGCAGAGTCTGGCGCAGGCGCTGCTGCAAATCCTGGCACAACACGCTTTTGCCCCAGTCAGCATGACCAGGTTTCTCATAAAACAAGATGCCCTGAGCTCGACGCAGTCCCAGCCCGTGAAACAGCACTTCCACCACCCCCAAAACCTGAGGCTTCAGATCAGGAGCAACCCCCGCCACCTGGTGTTGGATAGCTTCGGCATCCGCAGAGGCAGCAAAGGCAGGCAACCAGAGGCAGGTCTCAGCAGCATCCGGCTGAACAGGCTGCGGCATCAGGAACCAGCTCTGGTCAGGGTAACGAAGCAGCGTATAGGAGGAATGATCCAACGGCTGGGCCACTTGAATTAACATGGCTCCTACCTGCTGCATTGCTGAGACAGGAATCCCATGATCTGGGGCAGTTTCTACCAAGCGGTGAGCCTGGGTTTGCAGAGTGGGGAGATCAACCATAGGGCCATAGTAAGGGATCTCTGGCGCAGATGGTGTGGATGGGGACTTGACATGATGATGACTCGGGTAAATAATGGTAATTCGCAGCACATGGGGCTGTAGTTCAATTGGTTAGAGCACCGCCCTGTCACGGCGGAAGTTGCGGGTTCGAGCCCCGTCAG
>CAYMOX010000096.1:0-9202 GCA_964392245.1 uncultured bacterium | reverse complement strand
TGTCATGACTCAAAAATACACTTGATCTACACTCTCCCCTGCGGAATATGGGTTGATTGCTGGGCCATGGGAGGATGCGTCTAGGATGGTGGCGGTCTGTTTCCAGGGTGTGGATGGTGCGCGAGTGTCCCAGTCATCAGCCGTTTCTGCTCAAGGCCGATCCCGACAGTTCTCAAGCGGTGCTTCTGATTCATGGATTGGCGGGCGGCTGTTATCAGCTGCGCTGGCTGGGGGAATACCTGCAACACCAGGGCATGACGGCTCAAGGGATCAATTTACCGGGTCATGAGTCCAGTCTGGCCAAAATGCCCTATACCCGCTGGCCCCAGTGGACGGATCATGCTCTCCAGTCCTATCGGGCTCTGCAGCAAGAGTACAGGAACGTGGCCATTGTGGGACACTCCATGGGCTGTCTGGTGGCACTTTATCTGGCGACTCAACAGCCGATCGACAAACTGGTTCTCCTGGCTCCGTTCATGGCTCTGCGCTACCACTGGTACCATCTCTTCCCTAAGGAAGTGTACTTGCAATTTTTGCGGCGATTTGCAGATCATCTGCCACGACCGCGTCTTGCCATCCAGGATCCTGAGTTGCGACAACTGGCACAGTCCAATGGCTTCATTCGCACCTTTAATCTGCAGGCGGTGGCCAGTGCTTTGGAACTGCAGGATCAGATCAAGCGCCATCTATCGTTGATCAAAACCCCGGTGCTGATTATCCAGTCTTCTCAGGATCAGGTGGTGGATCCTGCCTGGGCCCAACGGCTCTATCAACGCCTGGGTTCAACCCACAAGCAGTTGCACTGGCTGCATAACTGTGATCACACCATCACCATGGATAAGGAGTATCCCCAGGTGTTTGAGCGGGTGCACAGCTTTCTTAAAGAGGGCTGCCAAAACGGGCAAAACCCTGTAAGCTAGTGGCCCTAGACTTTACTTTTGTGACTTCCTGACCATGTCCAGCCAAATTCAACGCCTCATGGGTCGTGCCCTTCCTCTGCGGGGCAGTGACATTGATACCGATCGGATCCTGCCCGCCCGATTTTTGCGCTGTGTAACGTTCGATGGCCTGGGGGAACAGGTGTTTCAGGATGATCGGATCCAGCTGGCAGGGGAACACCCTTTTGATCGTCCTCAGTACCAGGGGGCTACCCTTCTGGTGGTGAATGCCAACTTTGGCTGTGGATCCAGTCGAGAACATGCCCCTCAGGCCATTAGACGCTGGGGCATTCAGGCGCTGGTGGGGGAAAGCTTTGCTGAGATCTTCTTTGGCAACTGTCTGGCGCTGGGGGTTCCCTGTGTTACGGCAACTCCTGAGGGTATTCAGCAGCTGCAAACCTTGATTGAGCAGGATCCCACCACTCTTTTCACCCTGGATCTGGAAGAGCAGCAGCTGAGCTGGGCAGCCAACACCCTGGCAGTGAGCTTACCCGCAGGCCCTCGCTCCATGTTTTTGACGGGCACCTGGGATGCCTGTGGACAATTGCTGGCGCAGCAGGAGCAGATCAAAGCCACCGCCGCTCGTCTTCCCTATCTGAATTGGGCAACCGCCTCGGCATAATTTGCCAGAGATTTAGACAGGAACCGCATCCTCTCGATAGGGCAGATACTCCACCGCCTCATACCCCAGTCCCCGCCTGAGCACCACCGGCTCATCGTCGGTCAGATCAATAACTGTGGACACCGCCGAACGGTAGGGGGACTGATCATCCACCACCAGATCCACCTGTTTGGTAATTTCATCTATATCCCGTGGATCGAGAGGTAGCACCTTGATGGGCTCTCCATCTAGCTTGGCGGAGGTGGAAATGATCGGGTTACCCAGGGTCTTGAGCAGTTCCTGACAGAGGGGATGATCGGGGACGCGAATCCCGGCTGTTTTGCGTTTGGGATTGAGCACCAGTTTGGGCACCACCTTGGTGGCAGGCAGCAGAAAAGTGTAGGGACCTGGAATCAAGTGACGCATCAGCCGATAAGCAGTGTCGGAGACGTAGGCATAGGTGGCAATGTCCGACAGGGAAGAACACAGCAGGGTCAGGGGTTTATCGTTGCTCATCCGCTTCAACTGCCGCACACGTTCCACCGCCCCTTTATTGAGAGCGTCACAGCCAATCGCATACACCGTATCCGTGGGGTAGAGCATCACAGATCCCCGGCGCAGCTGGGACAGGATCTGCTCCACCTGGTGGGGTTGGGGGTAGTCAGGGTGGGTTCGCAGGGTGAGGGCCACGGCAGGGATCAAACTCAGCGGTCGAGTTGGCGATAGTCTTCGGGATCCATGATTTCCTCTAGAGAGGAGAACAGGTGCTGCTGTAGAGTTGAAATATCTCCTCCCGCTTCCACTTCCAGCTTTTGTAGCAACATGCGAATGTGCATGCGAGGAATGTAAGGCCAATCTCCGGCTTCCTCAATATCCTGAAGTAAAGCATGGAGAGAGCCGCGAGTATCAGGAAGGGCATTGTAAAACTCCCGCTCCAAGATGGTACGGTGCACATCCTCCAGCAATCGCAGCAACTGCAGCAACCCCAGGCAGTCCCCCGACCGTTGCTGAGCAGCCCGTTGCAGACCGCTCATTAACTGCTGGAGATCGGGCGGTAAGCTCTCCTTCGATATATACATATGCACAGCTACCCGAGATCAGCCCCTTTAACTCTGTCCATTATGCAGGCAGCGGGGATCCCAGATCACAGATCCTTTTGCTTTCGCTCAACTTTAGTCTAACTCTCTGTTAAGACTCTCTCGCACCTGATGTATTTAAAGATACAATCGGCTTGGTGTATTTTTTCATCCTGTTGACCTTATAAACTCTGAATTCTGTGATCTAGATCTCACAAACACAAAGAGGCCCAGTCTAAAATCAAACCACTGGAGATGGACCCGTGCCGTACTCTGAGGACTTCTGCAATGCAACACTCCACCACCTTCCCCTTACCCCATCCAGGTCAGCCGGATTTCACTCAGGATCCTGAAGGCTTTCTCCAGGTTGACTCACAAATTCCTCTGGGGCAGCGGTTACTCAGGGCAGGACTCCTGACTCAGTCGCAGCTGGCACAGGCGTTACGAGAACAGCGACAAACCCACCTTAAGTTTGG
This sequence comes from uncultured bacterium, assembly GCA_964392245.1. Classification (GTDB taxonomy): domain Bacteria; phylum Cyanobacteriota; class Cyanobacteriia; order Thermostichales; family Thermostichaceae; genus JAAUUJ01. The sequence goes on along the minus strand of CAYMOX010000096.1, from coordinate 6,111 downwards.
CGAGGTCTGTCTCGAGCACCACTGGATCCAGCCGGAGCATTTCTATCAATTCACCCCCAGCCACTCCCTTTGTTTAGGTGAGATTCTAGTGGCTCAGGGCTATCTGGAATTTGATCAACTGCGGGTAGCCCTGGCACAACAGCACCGCTATGGTCGTAAGTTGGGCGAGATCCTGCTCTGGAAAGGATGGATCAGGGAGGAAGATCTAACGGAAGCACTGCAACAGCAACGCCATCTACAGGAAATGCAGTCTCCCAATGCCTGGAGTGCTCTGCAAAATTTGGCGGCCATTCCTCATCCCTTGGTAACGCCAGATCCAGGGTTGCCCCAGAAGCTGCAGCTACCCGATGGGCAAGAGGACTCCGTCTCTACGTCTTTCTTCGCCGGATTCAACGAGAGAGCAGAGAGATCTCTGCTTTCAGCGGAGGAGAGCCTTGAGGGACTGGAAGATGCAGCTGCAGAGATTGCTCCCCCCCTCTCCCTGACCCAACAGGTGCTGCATTACCGTAACCAGGTGGCGGCGCTCGAACTGCAGCTGGAGTTAAAACAACGGGAATGGGATCTGACCACAGAGCAACTGCGTCAGCAGATCACCGAATTACAACGGATCGATCCAGAGCAGATCCAGCAGACCCTGATTCAGCAGTATCAGGAACAGATCTCAACCCTGGAGAAAGAGTTACAGCAATGCCAAACCGAACTGAGAGAACAGCACGCTCGCACTCACACCCAGATTGGTGAACTGGAAGAGGTATTGGACCAGGAGCGACACCAGTACAGCCAGGAACTGCAAACGCTCACCGATCGTTACCAGGGTCATATGTCAAGCTTGCAGGCCCGTCTGCAGGAGATGGAGGCCAGGGAGCAACAGCAGGATCAAGCAGAAGAGGAAAAACAAGCCCAGCGCTACCAGCATCAGATCCGCGCTCTTGAGGAAGAGATTGCTCTCCAACAGTCTCAACTGGCAGCAGCACTGGCGCAGATTCAGGAATTGGATGGACGACAAAACGCTTCCCAACAGGAGCTTGTCCAGCAGCAAGAGCACCAGATCCAGAGCCTACAAGCTGAGATCCAGGATCTGAAGTCGGCCCTTATTAAGGCTCAACAGACTGAGCAAGCAGCTCACCAACAGCTGCGGAAACAGAAGGTCCAGATCCTGAAAGCCCAGGAGGCCATCAGTCGCTTAGCCATGGAGTTAACAGAACTCAAACAGCAGCAGCATGATTTTGAGACCGCAGCGCCGACCTCAATGGCAGAAGATCTAACCACCGCTTTGCTGGAACCTGTCTCTGACCATCATGTCAAGAATCCGCACCTCCAGGCCCAGCACACCCAGGAGCTTCTCCATGCCTATCGGCAGAGCCTCACTGCCCTGCAGCAGGATCTGAAAACTGCACGGGATGACAATCGTCTGCTTAACGCCCGCTTACGGGTGGCGGAACGCCGTGGACTCCTGACCGCAGGCTCAGAAGCACCCTCAATCTCATCACCTGCAGCCCCCTCGACCCGTTGGGAACAGCACCTCTTTGATCAGATGCTGCAGGCCAAACTGTTGACCACCCAGCAGATCCAGCAGATCCAGCAGACCTGGAACCTGCGGGGCGGCAAGCTGACCGATGTGATGGTGGAGCTCACGGGCATTCCAGCGGAAACGATTAAATTCTTCAGCGAGTCGGGGTATTCCGCCAAACTGATGGGGTGTCACCGACTTGGAGAATACCTCCTGGCGGCAGGTTTGATCACCCGAGCGGAGCTGGATCGTGTCCTCCAGGATCCGGCTCGAACCCAGCGTCTGGGCGAAGCCCTGGCTAAACAGGGGGTGATCAGTCCTGAGACGGCGGACTACTTTGCGCAGATGTTTACCGCCGAGAAAGTCTGAACCTGAAAAGGCGATTTCTAGGCAGTACAACCTGCATGGGATCGTGATGAAGGACAGGTCTGGATCCACTGGAGTTGCGCCGAAAACCCTCTCATATCGTCTTCAGGGCTCTATCAGTTTTTGCCTCTAGAATAATTGCAGATCTTCCAAGGAAACTGAATCCGCCTTGTCTCAACCTGACGCAGCCCTAATGTCACACGTGCGTAAGGCCGTGATCCCTGCAGCGGGAAGAGGGACACGCCTGCGCCCCGCCACCCGGCTTTTGCCTAAGGAACTCCTCCCGATCGGCAACACCCCGATGATCCACCGTGCTGTGCTGGAGCTGGTGCGGGGGGGTATCGAGCAGATTGTCTTGATCATCAGTCCGGCTAAAGCCTCCGTCTGGGACTACTTTGCGGAAATTGCGGAGGGGCTGGATTGTGAACTGGAGTTGTTGATCCAGCCGGAGCCCACCGGAACAGCGAATGCGATCGCCCTGGCGGAACCTTTTTTGCAGGGAGAACCGTTTGTGGTCTTCATGCCCGATGAGGTCTGTTTCTGTAACCGCTCCCCTATTGCTCAACTGTGCGAAACCTATCTGCGCTACCGTCAACCCGTGCTAGCCCTCACCTGGCTGGCTCCGGAATGGGCTCCTTATTTTAAAGGGACGGGACGACTCAACCTGGAACTGCTTCAGGATCCGACCTACCGCATTACGCATCTTCTGGACAAGACCATGGATCCGTTTCCCGTTTCCCTCTCGGGCAGTTTTAAGGGGGTGGGGATTGGGGTGGTGGGGGCTGAGTTCCTGACTCTCCTGCATCAACTGAGACCGGAGCAAGAGCAGCAGAAGGAATACGACGATATTGTCATCTGGCAGCACCTGACACGGGCGCAACAACTGCTGGGATCGGCAGTGGATGGTATTATCTTCGATGCAGGTCAGCCCCAGGGCTTTGCTGCGGCCAATCGCTGGTGGCTGGAGTTTTGCCAGCAGGAAGACTACGTCAGGCTTCCCGACTGAGGGGCAACCATGGATAACTTGCACCAACGGATCCAGTTCAGCCCTGACTATATCCAGAGGCTTTCGCGGCTGTTGCAGCTCTTGGGAGAGGAAACACGGTTGCAAATTGTGCTCTGTCTGGCGCAGGGGGAGGCCAATGTCTCAGAGTTATGTGATTTTCTGCAGCTGCCCCAAAGTACGGTCAGTCATCATCTAGGGTTACTGCGGCTGGCGGAGTTGGTGATCACCCGCAGGGAAGGACGTCAGATCTACTACAGCATTCACCAGCAGACCTGGCGCAGCTTAGCTTCAGGTTTTTTCGATCAGCTGCCCCCCCAAGCCGGACGATCAGTACGTCTGGATGCTTATCAGATCACGGAATTGCAGGACAGTGCTTTGCGGGATCCACGTTGATGATCTGATGTCCGAAGGACTGGAGGAATTTACCAAGATGAGAGGGGGGAGGGAATAGCGGTAGGAGCTGGAGTTGCCGGAATAGGTGTCGAGATCGCAGGAGAAACCCGCATTCTGGGTTTGAACTGATCAAAGGCGGCATTGAAGATAATGTAAAGCCCAAACCCGATGGCAAAAGGAACCGCAACGATCACCAGACCCGTGAGGAATACAGAGCCATAGCGTTGAAAGATAGAGGGTGTTGGAGTCGGATCTGGGGGAGTGTGGTAGAAAATGCTGGCCTGGATCTGGTGCGGTGAAAAAACCTGAGGAGACTCAGATGCAGTGGATAAAGATGGAGAGGAGCGTTCAGGTTGTGACGGGGAAGCAGGCCCCCTCTGGGAGATGGACGGATGGCCAGGTAGGGCTGAGAATGTATTCCTGATCTCGCTTAATCGCTGTCCTAATACCTGCATAGTGGCGGGTCGTTGTTGCCGATCTTTTTCCAGGCAGGACATAACCAGAGCTTGAAGTGAAGCCGGGACAGGGTAAACCAGCTGGCGTTGCCGCATTTCCACAGGAGTGAGATAAAGATGAGCTTCGATCCAGTCGGTATGTGATTTGGATCGGGGCCGCAAGGGCGATTTGCCTGTCAACATTTCGTACATGACAATACCCAGGGAATAGATATCCGATCTCGGATCCAGATCTTCCCCCAGGAGCTGTTCAGGGGAAGTGTAAGGGAGGGTCCCCAGGATCCCCACCGCTTTGGTTCCCAAGGTAACGGCAATATCGCTGACGATCTTGGCCAGACCAAAGTCCATGATCTTCACCACTTCGCCCTCTTCCCCCAGGGTAGTGTCCTGCAACAGGAAAAAATTGCTGGGCTTGATGTCACGGTGAATCACCCCTCGAATCTGCAGATCCTCAATGTCCCGCTCAAAGGTATGGGCAAAATGCAGTCCAGCACACATCTGTAAAGCTAGCCGGATCATACGCCTGGGATTGAGCACACCGGTACGGGCCAGCGTTTGTTCGAGATCGCAACCCGAGAGAGGAGGTTCCCCCAGATACTCCATCACCAGATAAGGCCGTTCTTCCGCAAGACCATAATCCAGCATTTTGGTGATGTTTGGGTGATTGCTCAAGAGAATATTGACGCGTGCTTCGGCCTCAAACCGCTGCAAAAGCTGTTGCCGCAACTGAGGATGACCCAGCAGTTTCTGGTGGAGAAGCTTGACCACCACCCGTTGCTGAAAGTTATGTCGATCCAGAGCCTCATAAACCTGCCCCATCCCCCCTTCATTCAACAGGCGAATTAACTCATAGCGCTCGTTCAGGGTCAGGTGATTCGGATCGATCTGCACAGAACTTTACAACTTGCTGAAGGACAGGCATGGAGATCAATGCTGTATTGAGCATAGCTCATCAACATCCAGGTCGGGTTGTGAAAACAATCTTCTCCTAAAGGTTACACCAATCAATGGAATATGGTATATTCGCCCTGATCTACATACCTAGAGTAATTAAGTTAATAACAAGAAGCTAATAAATCATAAAAGGGAAAACAAAATGAGCGAATCAATTTTGCAAACGCAAATGATATCGATACTCAGTAAAGTTCGAGATCAGGTAGTCAATCACCTGCATTTCTTTCTTGTTCTTGTTTCAGTAGTTTTCGCCTTTCTTCCTTTAGCGAAAAACGGATTAACAGAAAATCATTCCCTGGAGCTTAATCTCTTATGGACGCACCAGTTTTCTCAGCAATTTTTAGGGGGACAGATCTATCCAAAATGGCTTGAGCAATCATTTGCTAGTTTTGGTAGCCCTACATTTGTTTTCTATCCGCCTATATGTATGCTTATGACAATACCATTTAGAGCTTTGGGATTGAATATTTCACAATCTCTAGTTGGCTCCGCCGGATTAGCAATCCTTATGATGGGAATAGGAAGTTATATCTATGGAGTGTATCTTTTCCAACAACCACATCGCAGGATTATTCCAGCAGTGATAGCTTCATTAGCAGTTCTGTCACCATATTTCCTAGAAAACATTTATGTTCGCGGAGCCTTCGCAGAATCATGGGGAATGGTCTGGATCCCATGGATATTGTGGGGAATTTCTATGAACCTAAACAAAGTTAATTCCTGCAGGGTGACTCTCGTTGCAGTAAGTTATGCCTTACTTGCCTTCTCACATCTACCTACTCTATTAATCTTTACTTGCTTATGGGCGGCAATCCCATTATTTGCCACACATAGATGGTCACAATATAAGATTTGGTGTTTTCGAATATATATACCAATGATTTTAGGAATGGGTTTGGCTAGTATATATCTTTTGCCTGCTGCGCTACTTCAAGGGTTTGTTAATACTCATCATCTTGGATTTGCCAATCCATTAGATCGAGTCCTTGTATCTGGTTTATTCCAGTTTCATCCCAAGCTGACTTCTCAATATGAAGCAGTATTGCTACCTACATACTGGCTGATGATTATACAATTATTAATTACTCTAGCTGCTTATCTGCTTTTCTACATACGTTTTTCAAGGACGTTAAGACGAGATTCTCAGATCTTATTAATCACTACTCTAGTTTCAATCATTATGATGACCGATCTTGCTCAACCTGTTTATCAGCTTTTCCCACCTCTACAGAAAATACAGTTTTCATATCGATGGATGTCTGTTTCGGGAGTATCGACACCTTTTCTATGGGGTATCATTCTTTATGCTTTTCAAGGCGTCAGACAGTACAGGTTAAATATTCGCTTTCGTCAGATTGGGATCCTGATTACAAGGCTCTCCCGGACTTATGGTGATTAAGAACTACTAAGGCCAAAACGCTGCTAAT
>CAYMOX010000095.1:0-9517 GCA_964392245.1 uncultured bacterium | reverse complement strand
AGGACCTTTTTTTCTACACTTGAAGGTGAAAAATGAGGATTGATCGAGGTGTCTTCTAGTTAGAACAGATCATCAGGGTTGAGAACAACGATCCCAAGCTCTTTTAGCGCAGCAACCAGGTCATCTTTAGAAAATGACTGCGGACCTCGCATGAATGTTTTGATCGTAATTTTCTTGTCACGAAAGTCTCTGACAAAATCTCGGATCTCTTGTGCCTGCTCAAGCTCCTTCTTCGCAACCTCTACAATTTCTCCTACAAAGTCAATACCCTCTTTCTGGGCTCGCCGATAATAAGTAACTAACTGACCTTCATGAGTCGAGTTTCGCAGTTCCCGCAATTCGGTCTTGATTTCTTCGTACTGGTTTCGCAGAACCTGGTTTTCCCGAGTCAGCTGTTCACAAGCTTTTTCCAGATCATCTCCAGGTACTTGTAATTCAGAAGCATCGGTGATCTGCTGCTGTTCTAATTCCAATAGCCGAGCAAAGTCACCCGATTGATAGGCACGATTAATTTCTTTCATGATCTCAGTGTGTTGAGCCATAACATCTTCATCCTCAGCCCGATCAGGGTGGTAGATCGAAGCTAATCGTAAAAACGTCTGGCGGAGATTGCGATCAGGAGGTCCAGTGGGTTCTACCCCACGCGGGATGGATGGATCTTCCTCAAATGATTCTCCCTCTGTATGATCCTGAGTAAAGTCATGGAAAAAATCCTCATCCTCATCCTCAACCATATCCTCAGTACCCAATGACTTAAAACTGATGATCCCTTGCATTTGCAAACTGCGATATACTTTTTCAATATCCTTGCGACTTTTTTTGCCAAGTTTTCGCTGCGTCAAAATTTCATCAAACAGGCTATGGATCTCTGCATCCAGCTCCTGGATCTGGGAATAAAGGCTGGCTCCGCTCTTAAACACTTCAATCGCAATTGATCTCATCTGCTCGATGAAATTATCTAATTCAGTGCGCTTGCGGCGGATCTGTTTGAGAATCCATTGCCGATCTGCCTGGAGATCCTGTAGCTTTTTGCGTAGTGGGGTTGGCGCCAGAGATGTATCTGTCACAGAGAGCTTTGGAGAAAAGCCAGATGAAGATCTGCCAGAAGAACGAGTTGATTTGCGCCGTTTAGCCATAGTAAGTCTCCACCGGATCGGCCATAGGTCTCACAGGGACATTCTAATCTACAGATACTTTGCCTCAAGTTTTATGAGTTAGTGTTATTAATAATCTGAGATTGGATCTGCTGTCGCAAACTCATCTCTGCATCAACCTCATCCTCCTGGCATTGCTTTAGAAATTGATACAAATCCTCTTTTTGCATCAGAGGAAAAGTGGGACTTACCGCAACTTCTTGATAGCTGTCCCCTCGCAGGTGATAGATTTTAAGAGTCTCGCCATTATATCGCCAAAACTCAGGCACCCCTAAACTAGCGTAAAGGAGATTTTTGTCAATATCTGTATGGGTGATATCCACCTCCAGCACAAGATCAGGAGGAGGATCTGTTGTCAGATCTATCGTTCTTTTTGCTACCTGACTCTGATTTTGAATATAAAAGGCATTGTCAGGTTCTACTCCTCGATTCAGATCTTCGCGATCTAGCGTGGTTGAGCCCATTGTTTTCAGCTTAAGGCCCATAAAGATCACCCAATTACGGATAAATAAACTGATCCGTTCTCGTGCAGTTTCATGCTCCTCCAATGGCATGGTGATCTCCAGTGTGCCCTGGTCAAACAGTAACCGTGCCGACCGTTGCTCTCCGATCGCTTCCTGAATCTGGCGGTAGGCTGCCCAGCTGAGATTGTGGATCACGACTCGCCGTTCTCCCAGGGAGTGGGGCCGAAGCTTGGGAGTAGAGGGCTCTGCTATGGTCATGGTTAGGTTGACTTGATTCGACAAAAGAGATCTGATCCAACATTATGACTGCAACACTCAAAGGTGGTTGTCTCTGCGGCGCGGTCCGCTACCAAATAGCAGAACCTCTGGTGGATGCTGGCTACTGCCATTGCCGCCTATGTCAGCGATCCAGTGGTGCACCTGTGCTGGCTTGGTTAACGGTTCTGGTGGATTCCTTTGCCTACCTGCAGGGCGATCCTGCCATCTATCAGTCCTCTCTACAAAGTCAACGAGAGTTTTGCCGAAACTGTGGCACACAATTGATCTTTCGCCAATCCCACCATCCCCGCACCCTTGATGTCACCCTGGCCAGTCTGGATGATCCCTCTCTGGTTCAGCCTGAATATCATATCTGGCACCAGAGCCGAATTGACTGGTTCGAAATCTCCGATGTGTTACCCCGCTACCGGGACGCCGGTCCAGATGATCATGATATGTGATTGATCAAAAACAGCCAGAGGTGAGATCCCGATATTTCTGTAACAGAGATATTCAGATCCGATACGACTGTCATATTTCATTACATCCAACCAACAAACGTCATGCCCTCCATTAAGAAAGTCATCTAACTGTCAATGGGCTACGGAATAGATTCACGCCAGTTCACCTTCTAAAGCGAATATAAAATTAATTCTGAAGAATCCTCTTTGCTTCGACTAAAGCATGGCAATACAGGGATACGCCTCAGAGGGTTGCTATGAAAGATGCATTGATCCGCGCCATACGCGCCCGCAATCTTGATCAAGCCAGACATGCCATTGCCAGGTTGCAGCGATACATGAGCAATGAAGGGATCAAAGCTGCTATCATTGCCGCTGTTGAGCATCTTGCCTGGGAAGAAGGGGATCGATCCGCTGCCAAGTGGTTGTTGCGTCATCCCCAGCATCTGTCTAGGCGTCAGTAATTCAGGCGGTGTTGTCGAGATCCCTCAGGGAATGCGGGCCTGTTCAAATACAATCTTGGGTGTAATCTCCAGGCCAGGAAAGAGCGGATCCATCAGTATATTGGAGTCTGTGAAGGTACGGGGTGGAGCATCTGGATAAAAAACCGTGATACTTTTGGCCAGGGGGTCGACAATCCAAACTCTCAAGATTCCTGCATCCAAATAATCAGTAGCTTTTTCAGTCATCTCCCCAAATGTTTGACTGGGGGAAATAATTTCAACTACCAATTCGGGTGTTTCCATACAGGGATCATCGGTCATTGCTGACACAGGCAGCTTCTGATCAGAGATATAGGTGACATCGGGAATTGGGATCCATTCTTCCTGTTTGCGTTTTAGTACCACTGCCCATTCTGTATGCGCAGATCCAGGTTTCAAACCGTCTTGAGAGGAACACCACTGCTCCAGCATCTGCCACACAATCGGCTGCAAGCGTGAGTGAAACCTTGTCGGGGACATAGGGTTGTCCTTAGGCACAGCCTGGCCATCAACCAGTTCGTAGGTAATATCACCTTCTGGAAGGGAGAGAAACTCTGCGGCAGTGAGTTTGCGGTCAGTAGATAACATAGAAATAATTCCGAAAGATACTTACCTCTCGCTTCATCAGGCTAACTCAAGGATCTCACTACCTGATCTCGCCTACCCGTTCTGCATCTAAGATTCTGAGGACTAGCACATGCATATCCCACTCATGCCATGGAACTGACCAGCCCCAAAAATCCTTGGATCCAGCAGTTGCGACAGTTGCAGCAGGCCAAAGGTCGGCGCGAACAGCAGGCGTTTTTAGTGGAAGGCACCCATCTGATCCAGGAAGCTCTGGCCACAGGTTGGCCCCTGCAGGCGGTTTGCTATACCGGGGCATGGCTAGAACGGCATGGGGGGTTGATCCAGCAGTTCTCCCCTGAGATCCGCCAGCAACTAATCAGTGCTGCAGTCTTGAAGAGTTTGACGACAACGGAAACGCCAGATGGGGTAGTGGGCATTGCCAGCCGCCAGTCTCACCCTGCTCTTGATTTAGGGCATTGCCATCTGCTTCTGGCTGTAGAAACCCTTCAGGATCCTGGGAATTTGGGTGCCCTGATCCGGACCGCTGCTGCCACCCATACCGATGCCCTCTGGATCAGCCCGGACAGTGTCGATCCCGATCATCCCAAGGTGCTACGGGCCTCCGCCGGACAGTGGTTTCGTTTACCGCCCCAGGTGAGCGATCTGCCCCAACTGCTCCAGGCTTGCCGCGAACAGCGGATCCAGGTGCTGGCGACCGTGGGGGCTCCGGTGCGGGAGAGAGAGGCGCGATCCTTTTGGGACCAGGATCTCACCCAGCCCACCCTGATTCTTTTGGGAAATGAAGGACAGGGTTTAAGCTCGGCCCTGATTCAAGCGGCGGATCATCTGGTGACAATCCCGATGGCGGCAGGGGTAGAGTCACTAAACGTGGCGATCACAGGGGCCCTACTACTCTATGAAGCGCGACGGCAACAGCGTTTTTATGCCTTATAAGTCCGCTTGCATCCCCATCTGATCGGGTTGGAGAAACTGTTATCCTTCGTATCCCCATCTGTTGGTGTTAGAGGTCAACGAAGAGGTGTGCAATGAGTCCTCAAGCCATTTCCTATTTATATGGAGTGCAACGCCTGATCCGAGCAGGGAGAGGCAGTCGCCGGAAGGCTTACCGGATCCTCCAGCAGCTGCGGATCCTTGGCTTCACCCTCTGGCGTGTCTGCAGGTAGTTTGGAATGATGCCTTAGCAATTGCAAGCAGTCTGAAAAGATACCTGGGACAGCAAGCTTTCTGCAATGTTGACCCAAGCAAAAAAGACTGCATCTTGAGAGTGGTTAGGCTCTGTCTCTTCTGATCACAGTGATAGCAGAAGCACTAGTCTTAACGGGCAGTAAGAAGGTGAAAACAGAAAGGAGAGGAGAGCTTGCACATGGCTGAAATTTAGCCTGTGGCTACCGACTCTCCCCTGATCCGCCTATTCTTAAGAAAAAGATCTAACCAAGATCACTCAATTCCCAGAAGATTACTCTTCAACTCCAACATCTGCCACAGTAGCAAACCCGCTGTAAGCAATCATGCCATGCTCGCCAATATCCAGACCCTGCTGCTCTTCTTCGGAACTCACTCTTAGCCCAAAAAGATTCTTTAAGAGGATCCAAGTGATAGAGCTAATGACCACCGAAAAAACCCCCACTGCCACAATTCCAACAATTTGCGGGATCAACAAGCCTACTCCCCCACCAAACAGCAGTCCAGCAGGCATACTCTCTAGCTTCCAGGCAGGATCCGCAAAGAGACCTAAAGCGAGAGTGCCCCAAACCCCATTCACTAGGTGAACTGAAATTGCGCCTACTGGATCATCAATTTTTATGCTATCGAAGAATCCTATAGCAAACACAACCAAAACTCCTCCGATTAAGCCAATAATGACAGCGCTACCTGAGCTAATAAAGGCACAAGGAGCAGTTACGGCTACTAATCCTGCCAGGATCCCGTTAATCACCATACTCAAGTCGGGCTTACCAAAGCGACTCCAAGCAACAACAGTTGCGGCTAGACCCCCTGCTGATGCACCTAAGTTGGTCGTTAAGGCAATGTGACCAATTAAGTTAGCGTCTAATGCCATTGTGGATCCGGGATTAAACCCAAACCATCCAAGCCAGAGGATCAAACACCCTAAGGTAGCTAACCCCATATTGTGACCGGGTATCGCTTGCACTTTACCACCAACATAACGGCCTAACCTGGGCCCCAGGAAAAAAGCACCTGTGAGTGCACACCAGCCACCAATCGAGTGGACAACGGTGGATCCGGCAAAATCATACATACCCATGTCAGCAAGCCAACCGCCTCCCCAGATCCAGTGTCCGCCGATAGAGTAGATAACCCCAACAATCACGACGCTGAACAGGAGAAAGTCAATAAATTTGATCCGCTCAGCAACAGCTCCAGATACGATCGTTGCGGCTGTTCCAGCGAAAACCAACTGAAAGAAAAACTTAGCGGAGAGAGGTACACCTGCCCAGCTCAGTGCTGAAAAAACCCCTTCATAAGCATCACCAGTCATGGGGCTATTGTCAGCTCCGGTTAAGAAAAACCCTGTGCTCCCGATGAAATCATTTCCGTCACCATACATGAGGGCGAAACCAATCGCCCAATACGCTAGGGTAGCAATCGCAAAAACAATTAAGTTCTTGGCCAGAATATTAACAGCATTTTTCACCCGACAGAGTCCAGATTCTACCAGGGCAAATCCAGCATTCATAAAGAAGACAAGAAACCCAGTAAACATGACCCACATGGTATCTAGCCCAACTTTCAAACCCTCTGGAGTTGTGTAGTCAATAGATGTTGTTTGTGCTTGAGCAGCCCAAAGCCAATCTAGAGCAATCAACATCATAAAGGGAAGACAATATCCCCATTTTTTGACGACAAACTGGATCCAGGGTTGTAGTACAGGATGATCATGCCAAAGCTTTCTAATGGCCCACTTCCATCTCATTAATCGTTTCCTTGCCTAAATTGTGATGAGCACCATCATCGTCAGATCAATCACCAGAAAATGTATCAGGAAATACTTTTTTCAAGGATCGGTGCCTGGAGAACTTGAGATCAGCTCTGGCATAACCAGTAGCTTGTTACCTGGAATACATCAGACCCGCTGGGACAGGCAAATCCACATTCATCCGTCTAGCTGAGGGGCTGGTCGGGAAGGACAACAACTTTACCACCGAGCTCAAGCACCTGGAGCAGACCCGCTTTGAGACTTCAGGTATTTTTACCCGCATTCCGCAGGGGAGAGTGTAGATCAACGGTTGGGTGTCACCCCTACAAGATGATCAGCGCTGGTCATGCGGTCAAGGCGATGCTGCTCAACGGCATTGGGTCTGTCTGCAGCTGGGATTGCACCTGTTGCCATAAAACATCATTCTTGTAAAAACGTTCCAGTACTGATTCAGACAACAACAGGATAAATGTTTCCAGATACAGACAACTGTAGCGATGACATTGAGGAGGGTTCTGTGTGCAGAAGGGTGCTGGCTGTTGGGATTCCAGAGCAGGCAACGGTGGTCAGGGCAACCATTGCAGTGGCGCTGATCAGATTGGCCTTCAATAAAGACGACACCGATTCACCCCTTACTACATATGGATCAAAAATCCTCATCGGATACATTGTCATCAACTACATCATCAACTACATCTTCAGAAGCATCCATATCAGGCTCAATGCCCTCTGGATCTTCTTCATCAGTTTCTTCAGTGGGGGCCACGGATGTGGGTGAGACGGTTGCTCCTGCGGAGAGTTTTTCTCGCACTCCCGTTTCAATTTCTGTCAGAAAGGCACTATCTTCTTTGAGGGAAACGATCAGATTGTCCCGCCCCTGAGCGACATTTTCACCGTTGTAGCTGTACCAGGCTCCCCGTCGCTTGAGAATGCCCAGTTCTTCCGCCAGATCGACAATACAACCAATATTGGAGATCCCCTGGCCAAAAATGATATCGAATTCGGCCCGTCGAAAAGGCGGCGCCACCTTATTCTTGACTACCTTGACGCGGGCGCGGATCCCATATTCTTCAGAGCCTTTCTTCAGGGTTTGGATGCGACGAATATCGAGGCGCACAGAGGCATAAAACTTGAGGGCATTGCCACCTGTCGTCGTCTCCTGGGGCCCATAACCCATCCCCCCAATTTTGGAGCGCAGCTGGTTAAGGAAGATCACTAAGCTCCCTGTTTTGCTCACACTGCCTGCAATCTTGCGCAGGGCCTGACTCATCAAGCGGGCCTGTAAACCCACATGGGCATCTCCCATATCCCCTTCAATTTCCGCTCTCGGCACCAGGGCTGCCACCGAGTCCACCACCACCACATCCACAGCCGCAGAGCGCACCAGTTGATCCACGATCTCCAGTGCATCCTCTCCTGTATCGGGTTGGGACACCAGCAGATCTTCAATCTGGACTCCTAAAGCCGCAGCATAAGTGGGATCAAGTGCGTGCTCAGCATCCACAAAGGCAACCGTCCCACCGATCTTCTGCACTTCTGCAATGGCATGCAGAGCAATGGAGGTTTTCCCAGAAGATTCCGGTCCAAAAATTTCAACAATACGCCCTTTGGGATAGCCACCCCCTAGAGCCAGATCCAGAGGTAGAGCCCCACTGGGCACCGTGGCCACCCGCATCTGACTGGCGTCCCCCAGCCGCATGATCGCACCCTTGCCAAAGTTGCGCTCGATCTGAGTCAGCACCTGTTCCAGAGCTTTACGCTTCTCTGGCTCTTTATCGTCATTCTGCCGCTGGGTCGTTTTGCCTTTGGAGGATTGATTGCTCTTGCGTGGTGGCATGGGGAACTCTCTGAGGCGTAATCGCAGGGGAAAGACAAGACTGCATCTTAGCACTTTAGCCTTGGGGAACGGTCCCAGGTTGCAGATCATCATTACAAAAACAAGGAGATACCGATTGGATCCGCTACAAAAGAGTCAGTGCTGAATTTAAGAAAGGGCTTATGGATCGTGCGTATGATGTGGTGCTCTACGGAGCCACTGGCTTTGTAGGAAAGCAAACTGTTCAATACTTTGCAGATCATGCCCCCTCTGGCCTGCACTGGGCGATCGCCGGACGAAATCTCAAGAAGCTGCAGCAGATCCAGGAACAGATGGGTCGGGATGTGGCTGTGCTGGTGGCGGATGCTCAGGATCAGCAGGCTGTGGATGCCATGGTTGCCAGTACTCGAGTGATTTTGAATACGGCGGGACCCTTTAGTCTCTATGGAGATACCATTGTCGATGCCTGCGTTCGGCTCCAAACCCATTATGTGGATATCACAGGCGAAACCCCCTGGGTGAAATCCCTCTGTGATCGGTATCATCAACAGGCTGCCACGGGGGGTACACGGATCATTCCCTGCTGTGGCTTTGACTCCATTCCCTCGGATCTGGGTGCCTACCTGATGGTGGATCATCTGTGGCAACAACGAGGTCAGAAATGCCAATTTGTCAAAGGCTATTTTCAAATGTTTGGAGGTTTGAATGGTGGCACCCTGGCTTCTGCATTTCAGCTATATGAGTCGGGGCAGGCGGAGTTGATGAAGGACCCATTCCTTCTGAATCCAGCCGGGACAAAACCTGATATAGTCCTGGATCCCCATCAAGATCCGCGCATGGTTCAATATGATCCTGACATAGCAACCTGGGTAGCTCCATTTGTTATGGCTGCAGTTAACACACGGGTGGTGCGACGTAGCTGTGCTCTCTTGCAACAGTGGCAGGCACAGGGGTATGCCGAAGATTTTCTCTATCAGGAATATCTCAAATTTGATCCACCTTTTGCCCAACTCAAAGCAATAGGAGTGGCCACTGGCCTGGGACTTTTTCTAGGGGCATTTCAACAGCCTCAACTGCGGCAGTTTCTCCAGGCTCGTTTGCCTCAACCGGGTCAGGGTCCAACGGTACAAACCATGGATTCGGGCTGGTTTCGCTGTGAACTGCTGGGCTGCACCTCAGAGGGGCAGAGGATCAGGGGAGTGATCCAGGATCAGGGAGATCCAGGCAATCGGGTGACGGTGAAATGTGTGTGTGAATCAGCCCTCAGTCTGGCTCTGGATAGGGATCAACTGCCCGGCGGCTCTGAGCGAGGGGGGATCCTGACACCTGCCACTGGATTAGGCTCTGTGCTCGCGA
>CAYMOX010000094.1:0-9553 GCA_964392245.1 uncultured bacterium | reverse complement strand
CGTGGATGGCGCCGCAGGACCAGCCGCACAAGCGCTTTGTCTTCCCTGAGGAAGTGCTGCCTCGCGGTAACGCTCTCTAATGCCGCAATTACTTCTGTTTTAGGATCCTTATCAACTCATTTCCGGCCCCTACGGGGCCTTTTTTTGTGGGTCGATCTCTCAGTTGGAAGTGGCAAAGATCCTGGAGTCGTTAGCAAAGGCCTTGAATTCCAGAACATTGCCACTGGGATCCTGCAGAAAAAAGGTGGCCTGTTCGCCAGTGAGCCCCCGAAAGCGGATCGTGGGTTCCACCAAAAAGCAGACTGACTGTTGCTGCAGTTTCTGGACCAGGGACTCCCACTCAGGCATTGTCAGGATCACACCCCAGTGGAGCACAGGAATCTCTCGGCCATCCACTGGATTGGTTGCCGGATCGGTGCTGGAAACTTCCGTCAGATGAGCAGTGATCTGATGACCCCAGAGATTGAAATCTATCCAGCGGGGATCGGTGCGGCCAATCGGACAACCCAAAAGCTCTCCATAAAACTGGCGGGCTGCATCCAGATCATGAACTGGAAAAGCAATGTGGAAAGGACGTAAAGGAGACATGAAAGCCGTTCACCCCCTCACAAGAATTGACTTTGATATTCTCACGGTTTTCAGTCTGGATCTCTCCCTTCCCAGATGCACTAGAGTGTTACCAGTTGCTTTTGCAAGAGATTCTCCATGCAGCTGGATGTCAAACCTGAGGCTGAACTGTCTGAAAATCCTGCATCTCCCGAACCTCTCCCACCAGATCCAGGGTTTTGGCAGAAAGCGCGGGAAGATATTGATTGTGTTTTTGAACGGGATCCAGCGGCAAGAAATCGCTTTGAGGTGATCACCACCTACCCCGGAGTCCATGCCATTTTCTGTTATCGAATTGCCCATGTCTGGTGGGAGTGGGGCTGGTTCTATGCGGCCAGGGCACTAAGTTGTTTTGCTCGATTTCTAACCCAGATCGAAATTCATCCTGCCGCCAGGATTGGACGGCGGTTCTTTATTGATCACGGCTGTGGAGTGGTGATCGGGGAAACCGCAGAAGTGGGGGATGATGTCACCCTCTATCACGGTGTGACATTAGGGGGCACCAGCTGGGATCCGGGCAAGCGCCACCCGACTGTAGAAAATGGTGTGATTGTGGGAACTGGAGCCAAGATCCTGGGGGCCGTGACCATTGGACGGGGTGCGCGGATCGGGGCCAATGCCGTTGTGATCCAGGATGTTCCCCCTGAAATGACGGTGGTGGGGATCCCAGGGAGAGGCGTTTTACCCATGCAACACCGCCGCATCACAGAACACGGTATTGATCTGGATCATCACCTCATGCCTGATCCGGTGGGCAAAGCCATCGAAAGCATGCTGGGTCGGATCCAGGCATTGGAAAAAGAAGTGAAATCTCTGAAGGCAGATCAAGGCGAGTCTGGGGAATCCTAGGTCAGAGAAGGGACCGACCACTCTGGTGGATGAATTAAATAAACTGTTCCGCCGGAGTATTTGATCCAAAGTTTCTCCAACTGCTCACGGGAATAGATCCGCTCCACTTCTGCATCGGACGCAGCTGCCGGATCGTTAACAATCGGATTGCCCTGCGCATCAAACCCGATCAGAACCGCCAGGTGACCTGCACTTTTGGGAATCGCCACCCCCTGCAGTTCGCCTTCTTTCCAGGCAAAACTGATGACCACCGGCACACCCGCCGTGATCCAGGGTTCCAGTTGCGCCAGAGAGTTAAATCGGGCCACTACACTGGGAAATTGCTGGGATCCACTGTAGGCAGCATTAAAAACCCAGTTGCCGTGCCCTTCGTACACCCAGTCATAAACCCCATCCACAACAGTCCTGACATTCGGTTCACAAACCCCCGTTTGTTGCTGCCAGTAGCGCAAAACCATGGCCACCGAAGTGGGACTGCACCACACCTCTCCCCCATCGGGATACACCATCTGGGAACACCCCGATACATCCAACCGCTGCCCCCACTGCTGCGGATCTCCGGCCAGTAGAGTTTGCGGTTCTTCGGGAATCGTGGACAGGGCTACTCCCACCCGCTGCAGGCGAGGACTCTGTTCTGGGGATGTACTGAAAAGTCGCATCTTCACCTGATAGATCCTGGCCCCAGCCTCATCCTTGAGCACCAGCAGATCTGTGTAAACCTCAGCGTCTGCATCTTCTTGATCCGCTACCGAATGCCGCTCAATCGTGGAAGTATCCGCCGCCCATACCCCCAGGTTGTACCACTTGGTCCATCTTCCCTGGTGCTGTACCCGGATCAGCGTTTCCAGCCAGGTGCCTGCTGGGGTAGCGGCATTCCAGGACACCAATGCCCCCACAAAAGCAAAAGGAGCGCTGATCTCCGGACTGAGGATCTCCCCCACCCAATAGGTGCTGCCGTTATAGAAGTTGTTGCCCCGATATCCCTTTGGACCGTAGGGATCTTCTTCCCGTTGAGCGGTCTGGGAATCTAAAAGTAGTTCTCCTGTTGGTGAGAGGGTGATCCCTACCCCCTGCCAGGACTGGAAATCCCCAGCTTGACTTCGCCAGTCTTGAAAAGCGGTTTGATAGTTGCGGGCTGCCACGGTCTGCTGTCCCTGCATCAGCCAACCCCCTGCCGTGATCGCACTCAAGATCTGTAGAAGGGAACGCCGCCGCATCACCCTATCCCTTTCATGAACTGGATATAGTTCCCCAATGTACTCCCAGGCTTGAGGGCAAGACAATGGCAAGGTGGTTTCATGGGAACCCTGATATTTAGAATTAGGGTGTAAGGGGATACCGTATGGCCAAGCATCCACCTCCGATCATTTACCTCCTGCTCCTGGGAGCCCTGGGGTGGGGAGCCTGGCAGTTAGTCAATGACTGGAGGAACTCATCCGATCGCCAACCGCCCTGTAATGCCTCTGATCCCACCAGCTGTCCAGATCCTGGGGTTTCCCCATCTCCGTTGAGGAATGCCTCGGCTCCGGAATTTTTCCGGGAAGTTGCCTCCGTTCCCGCCGGAGTGTTCAACTATGGGGGCAGTACCACCTGGGCACCAATCCGGCTGGAAGTGGATAGCGTCATGCAAACGGTGTGGCCAGATTTTGTGCTTCGCTACACGGATCCTGTGGCCGCCCCACCCGGATCGGGTACAGGGATCAGGATGTTGTTGGAGAATCAGCTCTCCTTTTCCCAATCCTCCCGCCCCCTCAAAGCTGAGGAATATACAGAAGCTGAAACCCGAGGGTTTGCCCTGGTGGAGATCCCAACGGCGATCGATGGCATTGCCGTGGCGGTCCATCCCAGCCTGGCGGTGGAGGGGATCACGGTGGCCCAGTTGCGGGATATTTACCTGGGAAAGATCCAGAACTGGCGGCAGGTCGGGGGGCCAAATTTAGCCATTACTCCGTACTCGCGGGATCCCGAGGCAGGAGGAACAGTTGAGTTTTTTATTGAGAATGTCCTGGAAGGAGAATTATTTAGTCCCTCAGTGGAGATCATGCAAAACACCACCCTTTCGCTGCGCGCCGTAGCCCGAAACCCTGGGGGCATTTACTACGCCTCAGCTCCGGAAGTTATTCCCCAATGCACCGTGAAGGGATTAGCGATTGGCCGCAACCCAGGAGAGTGGGTCTCCCCCTTTCAAGGATCTTATGTCCCCCCTTCTGCATGTCCGGCTCGTCGCAACCAGTTGCATGTCACTGCCTTTCGCACTGGAGACTATCCCATCACCCGCCGTCTGTTTGTGATCGTGAAAGATAATGATCAGATGGATGAACAAGCTGGACGGGCCTACGCAGATCTACTGCTCACCGACCAGGGACAGGAGTTGATCGAACAGGCGGGGTTCGTGGCAATTCAGTGAGGGGGGCATGCGCACCATTGGCTACCTATACATTCCGGAACGATTAGGGCCTCCCGATCCCCAGGATCAAGATCGCCTGCAGGCGGCAGGAGCCGATGAGGTCTACGTGGACTGGGGTGCCCGCCACACCTATGGCCAGATCCTGAAATTGCTGGAAGAAGGAGGCCTGAAGAGTCTCTGTCTCTGTCGGTTGGAGGATCTGGGGGATACCGTCGCTGAAATTCATGAGCGCATCCTCCTTTTTCTCCAGGCCCATGTGGATCTAAAACTGGTGGCTCCCGATCAGGTGATTACCCCCCAAACCGGATCCAGCTGGGTACAACTGCTGGCGGAGATCCCTGCTGCCCTGCAACGTCGTCGGGTCTGTCAGGGCCATGCCCAGAACCGTCTGGCGACCAAACCCCCTCCCGGCCCTGCTCCTTATGGGTACCGCCGCGAAGGGGATCGCTATGAACTGAATCGCCGTCAAGCTGCTGCTATTAAAGACTTCTTTGATCACTTTCTCCTCTACGGATCGTTGCGCGGAGCAGTGCGGCTATTGCAGAGCAAGTATGGCAAACGTATCTCTGTGGCCACGGGTCGCCGCTGGTTAAGTAACCCTGTCTACCGGGGGGATCTGCATTTTCGCGATGGCTCAACGATTCGCAATACCCACACCCCGATTCTCTCCCGTCAGGAGGCAGCCCAAATTGATCGCTGGTTGAAGCGGAACCAGGGGGTGGCCCGACGCTCGGCTAGTGCTCCCCGTTCTCTGGCGGGTCTGGTGTTCTGTCAGCACTGTCAGCAAACGCTGCGGGTGGTTCAGGTGAGTCAACGGGGACAGGGTCAAAAGTATCTTTACCTCCGCTGCCAGACCTGTCGATACAGTCACACCTATGACACGGTGTTCGATCAGGTGGTCGATTTCGTCTGTCGAGATCTCCCCCAGCGCATTGCCGGTTTCGATCAACAGCCCTTGGAAAGAGTGAGAACCTCTGTCGAGGCAGGCTTGGGTCAGATTGAATTAATTCTTAGCAAAATCAACGAGTTAGAGGCAGAGGGGATCCTGGATCAGGTCACTGCTCAGCAACGCCGCTACCAACTGCAGGGGGAAAGCGCCCAGCTGCTCAAACGACTGGAGCAACTTCCTCCTGAAAACCTTGTGGAAATTGGTCAGGCCCTCTCGATCGCCCCTTTCTGGAAGGATCTGAGCGAAGCAGAACGGCGAGCCTACCTGCGGGAGTTCATCAAACGGATTGGGATCAACCGCGATGGAGAACTGGAGATTGAGTTTTGCTTTTGATCACATTTATAGTTTTTGAGATTGTAAAAACCGGATATTACGTCATTTAAGAGTCTTAGGGACGGATAATTTTCATATTCATGGATCTAAGACTACTCAGATCTTCTCAAGTCCAGCTCACGCCACCATTTACATTAATCAATCCTTTGCAGCCACCGTCATCGCTTCCATAATGCTGACTATGAGAACAACAGGCCTGGCGCAGTCAGCACCCTGTCACGGAAGTATTGAAACGAGGAGAAACCTTGTGAGACTGGCAGTTTACGGCAAAGGTGGGATCGGCAAATCCACTACCAGCTGCAACATTTCGGTGGCTCTGGCCCGCAGAGGGAAAAAGGTGCTGCAAATCGGGTGCGATCCCAAGCACGACAGTACCTTCACCCTGACGGGATACCTGATCCCCACGATCATCGACACCCTGGCGGAGAAGGATTACCACTACGAAGATGTCTGGCCTGAGGATGTGATCCACCCTGGCTATGGGGGTGTCGCCTGTGTTGAAGCCGGAGGTCCACCCGCTGGAGCAGGATGCGGTGGCTATGTGGTGGGAGAAACCGTCAAGCTGCTGAAGGAACTTAACGCCTTCTATGAGTACGATGTCATTCTTTTTGATGTCCTGGGGGATGTGGTCTGTGGTGGCTTTGCAGCGCCCCTCAACTACGCTGACTACTGTCTGATCGTCACTGACAACGGCTTCGATGCCCTGTTTGCCGCTAACCGGATCGCCGCTTCAGTGCGGGAGAAAGCTCGGACCCGGAGCCTGCGTCTGGCCGGACTGATCGGCAATCGCACCTCCAAACGGGATCTGATCGACAAGTACATCTCGGCAGTCCCCATGCCCGTGATCGAAGTGCTCCCCCTGATCGAAGACATTCGCATCTCTCGCGTCAAGGGCAAAACCATTTTTGAAATGGCCGAGACTGATCCTTCCCTGGAGCCGGTCTGTCAGTACTACCTGAATATCGCGGACCAGTTATTGGCTCAACCGGAAGGAATTGTGCCCCAGGATACCCCGGATCGGGATCTATTCACGCTGCTCTCAGATTTCTACAGCAACGTGACGGCAGAAAAAGCTCCGGCTTTGGTCTGAAATCCCTAACTCCGCGACTCCAACCCGATTGATGAACTGAAACGAGATCCCTATGACAACCGCAACCCCTTCTTCAAACCTCAGCTTCGAGTGCGAAACCGGTAACTATCACACCTTTTGTCCGATTAGCTGTGTGGCCTGGCTCTATCAGAAAATTGAAGATAGCTTCTTTCTGGTGGTGGGCACCAAAACCTGTGGTTACTTCCTGCAAAACTCCATGGGAGTCATGATCTTTGCGGAGCCCCGCTATGCCATGGCGGAGTTAGAGGAAGGGGATATCAGTGCCAAGCTCAATGACTATGAAGAGCTGAAGCGCCTCTGTCTGCAGATCAAGCGGGATCGCAATCCCAGTGTGATTGTCTGGATTGGGACCTGCACCACCGAGATCATCAAGATGGATCTGGAGGGCATCGCCCCCAAGCTGGAAGCGGAGATCGGGATTCCGATTGTGGTGGCCCGCGCCAATGGACTGGACTATGCCTTTACCCAGGGGGAAGATACGGTACTGGCGGCGATGGTGGCCCGCTGTCCGGAAAAGGTGAAGGAAGAGGAACGCCAGGAACGGGGTGGCCTCTCCACGCTCTTCCATTTTGGTCGCAAACGAGAGGATCCGGCTCCAGAAGCAGAGTTGGGCAATCATCCCCCGCTGGTGATCTTTGGCTCAGTCACCGATCCCGTGGTTACTCAGATTACTTTGGAGCTGAAAAAGCAGGGGATCCAGGTTTCGGGATGGCTGCCCTCCAAGCGTTACGGAGAATTACCCACTCTAGAGCCAGGCACGTTTGTGGTAGGGATCAATCCGTTTCTGAGTCGTACCGCGACTGCTCTGGTGCGGAAAAAGAACTGCAAACTGATCCAGGCTCCCTTTCCTGTGGGACCGGATGGCACCCGCGCCTGGATCGAGGCGATCTGCAAGGCTCTGGGGGTAGAACCCAAAAATCTGCAGGAACGAGAAACCGAGATCTGGGAGAATCCTCAGGTGCAGTCTTACCTGGAACTGATCCGGGGGAAATCCGTGTTTTTCATGGGGGACAATTTGCTGGAGGTTTCCCTGGCCCGCTTTTTGGTTCGCTGTGGAGCCACAATTCAGGAGATCGGCATTCCCTACATGGACAAGCGCTATCAGGCGGCTGAACTGGCGATGCTGGAAAAAACCTGTCAGGAAATGGGAGTCCCCTACCCTCGCATTGTGGAAAAACCCGACAACTACAATCAGCTGCAACGGATCCAGGAATTGCAACCGGATCTGGTGATCACGGGTATGGCCCATGCGAATCCTCTGGAGGCTCGCGGTGTCACCACCAAGTGGTCTGTAGAGTTCACCTTCGCCCAGATCCATGGCTTCACCAATACGCTGGATGTGCTGGAACTGGCCACCCGCCCTCTGCGCCGTAATGCCAATCTCAATGCTCTGGGCTGGGAACGGTTGGTCAAGGCTTGAGGATCAAACCCTGGGGATCCTGGCCCTGACTCACACCGGTAATCAAGTACATTCAGGAGCAACTTGCACTCACTCTCACGCTAGCGCGGGTACCACTCCTCACGCCAGCGAGTCATTTGCTGGATCTCCGCTTGTTGACTAGCAAGGATAGCTGCTGCCAGTTCCCTGATCTCCTCTCGTTGAGAGTTACTCAATGCTGCTTCTGCCATCACCAGAGCCGCTTCATGATGAGGGATCATGGCATTGATAAAGCGGAGATCAAACTGATTGTCTGAATCTCCCGGATCTATTGACATCATCATGGCTGAGATCTGTTCCGCAGACATCGCCATCATATGCCCATCACCCTCATTCCACATCTGAGGTTCCGCAGACACTTCGGGATACCAGGCCCGACGCCAAGCCTGCATTTGCTGGATCTCTTTTTCCTGGGCAGCAATGATGTCTTCAGCTAGCTGTTGTATCTCAGGTCGTTGGGACCCTTGTAACGCCTCTTTTGCCATGACCACAGCTCCCTGATGATGAGGGATCATGGCATCGATAAAGCGCAGATCAAATTGCTGGTCTGCTGGCCCAAGGCTCATGCTGGGATGGCCCAAACCGAAGTGATCTTCTCGATCCCCAGGTTGGGATTGATGATCCTGGCGGTGGTTGCTCATGGGGGAGGACAGCTGGGCCTGGGTGTGGTGGCCCATTGACAAAGAAAGTGCCAGTGTTCCACTGGTAACTCCTAAAGACAGAAGAAGAACCCAGTATTTTGTCTTCATCACGTTCCTTACAAAGCCATGCTCAGACTACACTCTCCTGTCAACTGGAGAGTCAACTGGTTGAGTTTGACGCGGATGCAGATGAATACAGGGAAGAGAAACGCTGAATAGGGTCCCCCTACCAGGTTCGCTTTGAAGTGTAAGCTGGCCTTGATGCCTCTGGACAATAGCGCGGGCAATTGCCAACCCTAATCCAGTCCCTCCAGTTTTACGGGAGCGATCGGATTCTACCCGGACAAAGCGTTCAAACCAGACCTACGAATATGGACCCTCCCGCAGGGGTGAATTGAATCGCATTTGCAATTAAATTGGAGACCAGTCGGTAGAGCTGAGAGTCATGACCCAATACATAAATTTCAAGATCAGGTATTTGTCGGGTTAGCTGGATCTCGGCAGCCGTGGCCAGCTCCGAAAATTCATCACACAGATCTGCAATAACATCGTTAAGACAGCAGGGGTGTAGCGACAGGAACGAAGCTGTGCATCCAGCAACTTAGAGAATTTGGCGTTAACTTCCTCATCTGTCATACTTAATTTTCCCCATCACGAGTTCCGTTGATCATAGCTTAGCCTGACAAATTTCATAGCTTCACTGATCCACCTTAGTTGATTGACCTGATCAGTGATGGTTTGCAGGATAAACTCTTCTGCTGAAATGCCTTGGCGATGGGCTCATTGACTAACTTCTTGCAGAAGTCTTAGCATTAATTCCATCGCTTCCCCCTATCCATAACCAGCTTTAATTCAGGATAGCGAATCGAGAATCAGAGGGGAAACTTGCACTGACGGTGAAAGCCCAGCTGTGATAAATTCTATTTGAATTAATGATCACTTTTAAGGGTCTTAACAATGCCAACCCATCCTGTTATGACGCTGATGGCGGGAGTACTCATCGCCTGTGCAACAGCTGCATGCTCCGTCAAGCCAGTAGATTACACTCAGTTAGAAACCTATCTCAAAGCCAAACAATGGCGAGAAGCGGATGAAGAAACGTCGCGAGTCATGCTCCAAGTGGCTAATCGAGAATCAGAAGGATGGTTAGACCCGGACTCTATCAAAGGCACCTCGATTAATCCTCATTTTTCACCTTCAAGTGTAGAAAAAAGGTCCT
>CAYMOX010000093.1:0-10143 GCA_964392245.1 uncultured bacterium | reverse complement strand
TGAGTCCTTCTAGGGAAGGCCCTCCTGAGTAATGCACTTCATTTTTGAGTTGGCGTATTTTATTGAGTTTCCATCAGGTCCTCTGATGATTGGAGATGAATATATCCAGGCTTGGTCAGAATTACCAACTGATATGGGCGTGATTCAGATCTTAAGTCCAACCCAATGTGTAATGGATCGTCTAGCTGCTTTTTACCACTGGAATGATCGGCAATGCTTGGATCAGGCTTTATTGGTTGCACGTCGCCATCCAGTTGATTTAGAAAAAATTGAGGATTGGTCCTTAAGAGAAAAGCATCAAAGCAAGTTTCGTGAGTTTCAATCCTTACTTTTTCAATGAACAGGATAGTTGCCAAGTTGGATCCATGTCTCAATCCCCTTTTGAGTAGGCTGCCCTGATTCCGTAAATGTCCAGATGCTCCGCTTGTGCTGAGGTCCATAACTGATGTGGATCGGGCGATCTGATCCATAGAAATAGATGGAATCAAAAGGGAGTTGCTGTTCAAGGATCCAGCCAATCACCTTCGAGCTACCTATCCCTTGAATACAAAAATCAGCAGCAGCTCCTAGACGATCACAGTAAAGCTTCCCATTCCGATTGCGTTCATGGGCCATGTGCTGATCCCGACAGGGATCGATCCGTCCATACTTTTTACCTGTAAGCGGATCTCTTCTGTCCAGAAATTTACGCAGGTCCCGAGAGCAGAAGCCATAGGTCAGGCAGAAGTTCTCCAGCCCAAAGTGATCAATGATGGGATCTAGGATGCACTCACAAAGATCCTGCAACGCCGTGAGGCTCTCTGATTGCTGTGGCCAGGGATTGATCTGATCAGCAAATCTGGCATAGGTTTGGGTACAGCAACAAAGCTGTTCTAGGGTGACTCCCTCAGCTGAACTATATTTCAACCCAAGATTTTCCACCTCAGAAGCACCTTTCTTTGTCTCCATATTGCTGAGTAGAGTAGGGATCAACAGAATCATGGACTACTTACTCCTACCAACGAGGACTCGAGGGAAAGTGCTGTGAGCTGCTTAACAAAACTTATCTGATATGACACTGATTCTGCCCGAAATGGCGACAAGCCCCTAATGGCCATCTAGTCTAGACTAAACCTCAGACTAAATACGCACCTACATCCAGCTCCATCAGGAGACATCTGGCAACACTCCTGGTCCTGGTCACCCAAGGGTGGAAATCGGCAGGATCCTTGCCCAGAGGGGCATACACACGGTAAGATAGGGGTTAGAGAGAGATGGCACAGGCGTGATTTGAACACGCGACCAAGGGCTTATGAGTCCCCTGCTCTACCACTGAGCTACTGTGCCGAATCGTCAAGCATATATTACGCTAGCACAGTGACTTTCTTCTTGCCACAGATCCTGAGTTCTAGACGATCAACTTGCGCAGGAACGGGATCAGCACCTCACTCACTTTCTGGTACCAGTCCTGTTGAGGGTAGTGCCCCAGTTGCTCCAGTTTGACCAGATTGGCTGATCGGATGAGGTTGACAAACGTTTCCGCCATTTCAACAGAGAGCCAGGGATCTTCCAGACCCCAGATCACCAGAGTGGGTTTGGTCCAGGTGGAGAACCCGACTTCAATTTCAGCCAGGGATTGAGGGAGCTCGAGATTGCGAATCGCTGCCAGTAGAGAGCGGCCTGCAGCAGAACTTTTCAGCCAGGGGCGGCGATAGACATCCAGATCTTTGTCGGGAACTTGATAAATCCCACCTCCTTCCAGCGTCCGATCCACCAATAAGGGATCCTGGGTCAGCATATCTCCAATCAGGGGTAGCCCCAGTTGCTGAATTTTCCAGGGGAGACGAGCGGATTTCAAGAGAGGGGTATTCAAGATTACAAGCCGTTCAATCTGATCCGGATGTCTCAAGGCATACTGCAGACCAACTGATCCTAGAAAGCCCTGGACGACGAGGGAAAAGCGCTTTAGTTCGAGCGATTGAAAAAACAGGTGGAGAGCAGTAAGGTAGGATTCTGGTTTGTAGTCAAATTCAAACGGAGCGGGTTTATCCGATAAGCCAAATCCCAACCAGTCGGGGGCAAAGGCACGGAATCCCTGATCCGCGAGGTCACTGAGTATTGGGAGCCAGGAATAGCTTTGCGAGGGGAGCCCATGAAGGAAGACAACCGGGGGACGATCCTCTGGGGTTTGAGGGAGGGCTTCGCGGCAAAACCACTGAAAGGGATCTACCTCAACCATGATTTCTTGCAGGGAGGAGGCCATAAATGAGGAGGGCAGGTGAAGGGACGGTGATTTGAGCTTAGCGCTAATTGGTGGTATAGCAGCACACGAATGGGAATAGGGAAAGGGGATCTGTCTAGATATCTTTTCCATGGGGACCCTTACCCCTTAGGATGGTAGGCGTTTCGGATGAGACCATCTTCTTCAGTCAGCGGACTCTGAAAGCAACAAGATGCGAAACATCCTGTAAACTTTGATCATAGAATCGGTCCTTACGCTTCCCACGCTACTTATGGAAGAAACGAACGCAAGCCCCCAGTTGCTGCTCAAGCGCAATATCCCTGTCAAGGTTGTGGTGACCTCGCAGTGGAAAACAGAGATGCAGGAGCAGATCCAACGGCAGGTACAAAATCTAGACACGCAAATGCAACAGCTGGAATTCCAGGGCAAGCGAGCGATTGCGGAGATCGAGAAGCAGTCTGTGCAGCCAGTCGGACCCCAGACTACCCAGCGGATCGAGCAGATTAAGAGTCAGGTGAATGAACAAAAAATCAAGCTCCTGGATCAGAAGAACCAGCTGTTGCAACAGTACAGTCAGGTGAGCAACCTGGAGCTGAATCAAGAGGTTTTACAGGGCAATATCGAGAGCTTCTTTCGAGTCCAGCAGGGCGACAATATGGTGGAGAAGATGCGGGTGGAGATCCTGCTGGAGGACGGTGTGATTAAGGAGATTCGTGGGAATCCTTAGGGAAGATCGGTTTCTCCTGGCCCCTTTTGGATGAAGTGTTTCTCAGATTCCTATCAGCCGAGGCCCCTACCATGCCTGAGTCCACCTGGATGGACTATGAGATCCTGGAAGAGCTGGAATTGCCCCCATGGATCCTCTCCCCAGCCGAGCGGCGCAGGCTGAAGGCTGCGATTGTCCTGATTCTGGTTTGGACCCTGGTCAGTCTGATTCACTTGTTCCCAGTCCTCCGTTGGGGAGTGGTGGGTCTGGCTCTACTGCTTTCTCTGCATGTGAGCCGCTTGATCACTGCAGAGCCCATGAGTCTTGGGGCAGAATCGGAAAACAAGGCGAGAGACCAGTCTGAGACGGGGTTAAAGTTTCTAAATCCTGCAGCCTTTCCCAAGGTTTCCATTCTGATTCCGGCCAAGAATGAGAGTGCAGTCTTGCCTCATCTATTAGAGAGTCTGGCCAATCTGGACTATCCTTGCGAATCTCTGGAGATCTGGGTGGTTGATGACGGGAGTACTGATCATACGCTGGCGATTTTAGAGGCAGCTGTGGCCACGCTACCCATGCTCCACATCCACAAGCGTTTACCCGGAGCCGGAGGAGGAAAATCTGGAGCCCTGAATGAGGTGATCCCCCTCACCACAGGCCATATCATTCTGGTTTGTGATGCCGATGCCCAGGTTCCCCCCAACTTTTTGCAGCAGACGCTACCCCTGTTTTTTACGCCCCTAAGTCCTGAGCGTCCCGTCGGAGCAGTGCAGACACGGAAGGCAATTTCCAACCGCAGCACGAACTTCTGGACCAGGAATCAACAGGCCGAAATGATCCTGGATAGTTACTGGCAGCAACAACGCACCCTGGCCCATGGCATTGGGGAGTTGCGGGGAAACGGACAGCTGGTCCGTCGAGACGTGCTCTTGAAGTGTGGGGGGTGGAATGAAGGGAGTCTGACCGATGATCTGGACTTAACCTTCAAGTTGCATCTAGCGGGGGTGGATATTGCTTTTCTGGCGGATCCTCCCATTCAGGAGGAGGGGGTGCTGAGCTGGAAAGGATTGTGGCACCAACGCTGTCGCTGGGCGGAGGGGGGCTATCAACGCTACCTGGACTACTGGCCTGGGATTGTGAAGAACACCATGGGTCGGGCCAAAACGATTGATCTCCTTTCCTCCTTTATCATCCTGTACCTGATGCCTATTGGGTTAATCCCTGATTTTGGCTGGATGATGTTTTATTCCCATTACTCGGTGCTCACCCCACTTGCGGTGGTGATTATGGGTGTTTGGGTGATCGGATTGATCATTGGATTACAGCAGGTCGAAGCACTCCGTGGCTGGCAGCTGGTGCGGCGTTCCCTGATGGCCATGCTCTACATGAGTCACTGGATCCCTGTGATGGTGGTAACAACTGTGCGAATGTGTGTGCAGCCCAAAAAGTTGAAATGGGTGAAGACCGTGCATCAAGGACAGCCTGTGACCTAATTTTGCTATCTATTTCGCATTCAATTTCCGCACTTCGGAGTGAAAAGAGGCAATGCTGTACCCTCCCTGGTGTTGGAGCAGGCGGGTGCGCAGGCGCAGGTTTTCGCTGGCAAACCAGATCCGTTCTTCACAGGTGACTGCACCGATCTGAGTCTGCAGAGAAAGAACCCCATCACGGCATAAGAGAAAATGTCCCCGGACTGAGGAGGTTGTGGGGGTTTGCTGGTGTTGCAGCAGTTCTCCCTGTTGGGTTTCCGGTGAAGTGAGGAGTAAGACCAGAAGACTGGATCCCTGATAAGCAGTGGTGTCTTCATCCTGTTGTCCCTGCCAGGCCGCCTGAAGCGCGGAGACTGAGCCGGGGGATCCAGGACTGAGAAGGAGCAGATCCTGAAGTTGTGGATCTTGTGCTGATAGGGGTGTGAGGGTAATCGTGGATTTGCCGCCTCGAGATTGGCCTCGGGTGGGCAGGATGTAGGAGGTGTATTGGTGGGTCCAGGTTCCTGCACTGAGTTCAAAGAATGCCGTCACCGTATGGATCTGCGGCGTGTCGGTGCTCATGAAATTAAACGGTAAGCAAGTGGTAATATCCTACCGCATCCCTGTTCCCCTACAGGAGGAATCAAAAACCCCCTGCTCAGCGAACAAGGGGAGAGTGGAACTCAGAAGCAGATGATTTCTGAGAGTGCTCTAGGCATCGAAATAGAGAGAGAACTCGTAAGGATGGGGGCGGAGACGCATAGGGTTGATCTCATTGTCGATCTTATATTCGATCCAGGTTTCGATCAGATCCTCACTGAAGACACCCCCCACCAGCAGGAAGTCATGATCCTTGCGCAGATTCTCCAGCGCTTCCAATAGAGAACCGGGGGTGGAGGGGATCTTCGCCAGCTCTTCGGGAGACATGTCATAGATATCCCGATCCAGAGAGGGACCCGGATCAATTTTGTTTTTGATCCCATCGATCCCTGCCATGAGCATAGCGGCGAAGGCCAGGTAAGGGTTGCAGGTGGCATCGGGGCAGCGGAACTCCAGACGCTTGGCCTTGGGATTGGTACCGGTGACAGGGATCCGAATGGAGGCAGAGCGGTTCCCCTGCGAGTAGGCCAGGTTTACGGGGGCTTCAAAGCCGGGGACCAGGCGCTTGTAGGAGTTGGTGGTGGGGTTGGTGAAGGCCAGGAGAGCAGGGGCGTGGCGCAGCAGACCGCCAATGTAATGGAGGGCCAGTTCACTCAGGTTGGCATAGCCATTGCCAAAGAAAAGGGGCTGATTATCTTTCCAGAGGGACTGGTGGGTGTGCATGCCGGTGCCGTTGTCATTAAAGAGGGGCTTGGGCATGAAGGTTACGGTTTTGCCGTACTTGCGAGCGACATTCTTGATCACATACTTATAGATCATCAGGTAGTCGGCGCAGGTTGTCAGAGGAGCAAAGCGGAAGCCCAATTCTCCCTGTCCACCCGTGGCCACTTCGTGGTGATGCTTTTCAATCGGAACCCCACAGTTAGCCATGGTCAGCAGCATCTCGGTCCGAATGTCCTGATAGCAATCGGTGGGAGGCACCGGAAAGTAGCCTTCTTTGTAGCGGGGTTTGTAGCCCAGGTTGCCCCCTGCTTCTTCACGACCTGAGTTCCAGCGACCTTCGATGGAGTCAACGAAGTAGTAGCCGCTATTCTGGGTCTGATCAAAGCGGACGTCATCAAAGATGAAGAACTCAGGTTCAGGTCCGAAGTAGGCCATGTTGGCAATTCCGGTTTCCTGCAGGTAAGCCAGAGCCCGCTCTGCCAGAAAGCGGGGACAACGACTGTAGGGTTGACCGTTACGGGGCTCCCGAATGCTGCAGGTCATGCTCAGAGTCGGCACTTCACAGAAAGGATCGATCCAGGCGGTGGCAGGATCCGGCACCATTAACATGTCGGATTCATTGATGGTCTTCCAGCCGCGAATACTGGAGCCATCAAAAGCTAATCCTTCGACAATGGCTTCCTCATCGATCATGCTGACGTGATAAGTACAGTGCTGCCAGATGCCTGGCAGATCAATAAACTTGAGATCCACCATCTGGACATTGTTGTCCCGGATCATTTGCATTACTTCTTGGGGCGTTGATGCCATGCTTGTCTCCTTCCTTCCTTCCTGCTGCGAATTACTGTCCCCACCCACTGCACCAGCAAGAGCATGAGTTTAGATAGGGCACACGGTTTTTGGCTCAACACATCCTAAGGAGGAAGAGAGTCAGATTTTGTGCCTTCTGATACAAAACAGCTGGGGAAGTCTTGTTGGCTACATGGTGCAGAACCGACAGTCGTGCGGAGAATGGATCGCAGGCAAGTGCTGATGTTTGCAACTGTTGAGGATCCCCATGTTTTTCTTGGGTTTAGATCTGGCCTGGTCACCGCGAAATCGATCGGGGGTGGCGCTTCTGCAGGGGGGGGCGGAGGGGGCGGAGGTGGTGGAGGTGGGGTTGATCGGGGGGGATGACGAGATCCTGGCCTACATTCAGGAGCATGTGGATCAGGAGGGGGCGGTGATTGCGATTGATGCTCCCCTTCGGGTTCAGAATCAACAGGGTAGCCGTACCGCCGAGCGGGATCTGAACCGTATGTTTCGTACTTATCAGGCGATGACGCATCCTGCCAATCGACAACTGTTGGCGTATGAGGGGGTGGTGCGGGGGGAGGCACTCGTGAAGGGTTTAGCAGAGATGGGGTTCACTCTCCTGTCAATGATTGATCAGAAAGAAAGGCAGCGACAGATCCTGGAGGTTTTCCCGCATGCGGCCATGGTGGGGATTTTTGGCCTGGATCGGATCCTGCGTTATAAAGCGAAACCGCAGCGGAGTTGGGCGGAACGGGTGCAGGAATGGCAGCGCTATCAAACCCTGCTTGGCACATTGCAGGATCGAGATCCGTGGCTGAGAGGACAGGAGAAGCTGCTGGAACAGGAGGTGAAGCTCTTGCGGGGCCGGAAACTCAAGGATTATGAGGATCAGGTGGATGCTCTTATGTGTGCGTACATTGCCCTTTATGGATTTCGCTGGGGGACGTTGCGCTGCCAGAGCTTTGGCTCGGATGAGGAGGGTGCGATTTTTACGCCTGTGCCTGAAGCAAATTAATCAGGGGCTGAGGCGGGTGATCGTCCAGGTTTGATCGGGCTGAAGGGTGTAGCACAACCGATCATGGAGACGGCTGGGACGTCCCTGCCAGAACTCGATCTGCGTGGGCTGCAGGCGGTAGCCTCCCCAGTGGGGTGGACGGGGGATCTGGTCCGGGTAATGTTGTTGGATGCGTTCCAGATTTTGCTCCAGTTCGCTGCGGCTGGGAATAGGCTGGCTTTGGAGTGAAGACCAGGCTCCTAGCTGGCTGTTGCGGGGACGGCTATAGAAGTACTGATCCGATTCTGCGGCTTCGACCGGTTGAATGGTGCCTTCGATCCGCACTTGCCGTTCCAGGGGTTCCCACCAAAAAACCAGAGCGGCGTAGGGATTGATTGTGAGATGCTGGCCTTTGCGACTGAGGTAGTTGGTGAAAAAGACGAATCCGCGTTGATCAAATCCCTTGAGCAGGACAATGCGAGCGGAGGGTTTGCCGTCAGGGGTAGCGGTTGCCAGGGTCATGCCATTGGGCTCAGAGAGCTCGGCCTGCAAGACTTCCTGCCACCAGCGCTGGAACTGCTCAATCGGATCCGGGCTGACATCCGTTTGGTCAAGGGTGCGGAGTTGATAGTCTTTACGCAGATCGGCAATTTCAGGAGTCATGAAGGCTGCAAAGGTTGGAGAGAATCAGTGTATTTCCATGGTAACCAGGAAAGTTTTGACAATTCATGCGTAGAGTAGAGATAAGAGTTCAAGACAGGGACCAGTTGAGGTTGATGTGGCTCTGGGGACAACACTTCAGCGGGCGGGGTTGATCACTGAGGCTCAGTTACAGGTGGCACTCTGTGATCAGTCTTATGAAGATGGGTTGTTGGGAGAGATCCTCGTGGCTCGCCAATGGATTAAGAAAGAAACCGTTGAGTTTTTTATTGATTGCTGGCCCTATGTGTGTCAACGTCCTAGTGCTTATAACCTGGGGGAATGTCTTTTACAGGCTCATCTGATCCATTCAGATCAACTGCATCAAGCCCTGGAGCTGCAGCAGTATAACGGATCGCGACTGGGTGAAATTCTGGTTGCCCATGGGTGGGTTAAACAACAAACAGTTGACTTCTTTCTAGAAACACTGGTCAGTTTGCATCAGAGTTAGAGTGAGGTTGAGTGCGGCTCAACAGCCGGGGAGGTGGATCCGTGGAACTCTATCAGCAGATCTTGCGCCCCCTCCTGTTTAGCGGGTTAAAAGCCGATCCGGAAACCGTAACGCAACAAACCCTGGCCACCTTTAACTGGCTGGATCACCATCGCCACCAGCCACCGTCTAGCTGGATCTTGAAACTTCTTCAGAGAACCTGTTGTCTAGAGGATCCTCGCCTCACACAAACCCTTTGGGGCCTCCACTTTCCCAATCCTGTGGGTCTGGCTGCAGGGCTGGATAAAGACGGTCTGGCCGCTGGGATCTGGTCCAGTCTTGGCTTTGGCTTTGCGGAAGTAGGAACCGTTACAGCGCACCCTCAGCCTGGGAATCCGAAACCCCGCCTCTTTCGGTTGCCCGAGGATCAGGCCGCGATTAACCGCATGGGGTTTAACAATCAGGGAGCGGCGGCACTGGCCAGGCAGTTGCAGGAGATCGAGTCTCGTCAATCTCGCCAGATCCCCCTGGGGATCAATTTGGGAAAATCTCGGGTGACACCTCTGCAAGAAGCTCAGGCGGATTATCTGCAGTCTTTTCAAGAGTTGCAGGCCTGGGGGGATTATTTTGTTCTGAACGTCAGTTCCCCCAACACACCAGGATTACGAGATCTGCAAACTGCCAGCGCGTTAAGCCAGCTGTTGATCGCCATGCAGGATCATAATTCCCAGAAATTGCCGTTACTGGTGAAAGTTTCTCCAGATCTGAGCTGGCAGGAATTGGATGAGATCATAGCCGTGGCGCTGGACTTAAATCTGTCTGGAATCATTGCCACCAACACCACCACCAGTCGGGATCACCTGCGGACTCAGATCATTCCCTCCACAGGACGAAAACCTGACCAGGAAGGAGGAGGAGTTAGTGGTGCTCCGTTACGCCATCGATCCACTGAGGTGATCCGCTTTATCTATCGCTCTTCGCAGGGGCAGATTCCGATTGTGGGGGTGGGAGGGATTTTTACTGCCGCAGATGCCTGGGAGAAGATCTGTGCTGGAGCAAGCCTGATCCAGGTTTACACAGGGTGGGCTTACGAAGGCCCCTTGATGGTGAGAAGGATCCTGAAGGGACTGCTAGAACGGATGGAGGCGAAAGGATATCGCAGGATCAGTGAGGCTGTGGGGAGTGAAGCTGTGTAGCGCAGCTCTGGATTCGGAGCTTTCAATACTATTAAAGATCTGCTTATTTATCCCCTGCTCACGCAGGTCTAGAGCGGGTGAGGATCAGTGTCAGAGAGGGTGTTGAGCTCAGATATCGCCTGCAAAGATCTGATGGGTGGTTAAGGTCAGTTAGAGAGCGGCGCATCACACTCCCTCCCCCAAAGTGATCGGCTCTGTCAGCTTTACGGAGTCAAAGAGTTGGAATTGGGTCATGGGTATGTCCTGTTGGATTCGAGGTAGTATCCCTCTTTCGTCAGTTTCAGTAGGATAGGATCGATGTAGTACGCTAGAC
>CAYMOX010000092.1:0-10240 GCA_964392245.1 uncultured bacterium | reverse complement strand
GACAGGTTAAGTTGACACTACAGACCAGTCTCTCATACGTCATCTGCGATTGCTAGAGAAGAACGGAACTACGATCCGGTTGGCCAAGATGAATCTGGCGGTGCATGGGTTGGAAGGGGATATCCAGAAGGCGATCACCTATTACGAGGATCCGTTGGAGATGGTGGGGCGGGCCGATTATGTGATGGCCAATTCGCCGTTCAATGTGGATGAGGTGGATGAGGATAAGGTGAGGACGGATCCACGGTTGCCGTTTGGATTGCCGGGGGTGAATAAGAATAAGAAGGTTTCTAATGGTAACTACCTCTGGATCAGCTATTTCTACTCCTATTTGAATAAGGGGGGACGGGCTGGGTTTGTCATGTCGTCTCAGGCTTCCAGCGCGGGAAGGGATGAGGCGAAGGTACGACAGAAACTGATCGAGACGGGGGATGTGGAGATTATGGTCGCGATTCGATCGAATTTCTTTTATACCCGCACGGTGCCTTGTGAGTTGTGGTTCCTGAATCGGGCTAAGCTGGAGGAGTTTCAAGACAAGGTGTTGATGATCGATGCGCGGAATATTTACCGGAAGGTGACACGCAAGATCTATGATTTCAGTCTGGAGCAGTTGCAGAATCTGTTGGCGATTGTGTGGTTGTATCGGGGGGAGAAGGATCGGTTTCTGGATCTGATCCGTGAATATTTGGGGCGAATGGTGGCTGAGGCTTGTTTTCATCTGCCCCAAAAGGATTCTCTGCTGGAGGCTCAACCGTTGGAGAAGTATACGGGGGCGTTGCTCCGGATCCTGGAGGTGATCCAGCCGTTTGTGGAGGGGTTGGTGGCTTTGGTGGATCGGGAGACGATTAAGGGGAGTGACTGGAGTTTGACGCCTGGGCGTTACGTGGGAGTGGCTCCGGAGGAGGAAGGGGAGGGGTTGAATCAGGAGGCGATGGAGTTGGCGATTCAGATCTCTAGGAATTTTCAGGAGTTGGGTATCTAGGAAAAGAGATAGCTATGAATATGATTTCGATCCCGGTTGATCCAGAGATCCAATCTGCTTTTGAGCGGGCGAGTGAGTCTGAGCGGCAGGCATTGGGTCTGTTGGTAGGTGTACTGCTTAAAGAGGGATGGGCGGCTCAGGATCTAGTTCAGGTAATGGCGGAGATTGGGAGTCGGGCTGAGCAACGGGGGATGACTCCGGAGATCTTGGCGGATCTGTTGTCCGATGAGCAGGAGTGATGGCAAAACCTAGGTGTGTACTGGATACGAATGTTATGGTTAGTGCTTTGCTTCTGAAGAATTCCCCTCCTTTTCAGGTGGTAGAGCGGGTGTTTCGATCTGGAGTGATCCTGCGATCGGAGGCTACAGTTTTGGAGCTTAAGGAGGTGCTGGGTCGCAAGCGGTTTGACAAGTATATTTCTAGGGAGGAACGTCAGATCTTTCTGTCTAAGGTCTTGGTGGGTTCGGAGTCAGTGGAGGTGAAGGAAACGGTGGTGGTTTGCCGCGATCCTAAGGATGACAAGTTTCTTGAGGTGGGAGTGAATGGCGATGCAGATATGATTATTTCAGGTGACAATGATCTATTAAGTTTGAATCCCTTTCGAGGTATTCAGATTTTAACCCCTTAGGTATTCTTATCTCTGACCAAAGAGTAGGATGACGATGAATGAAAAACAGTAGAGACCGTGACAAGATCTGAATCAAATTTGAGAATTTACGAGTAATACAAATAGAGGGATTTACGGATAGAATCTCTGAGGTTTTTGGGGGCTTAGCGTGTGGGACACAAAAAGGGGACAGTCGGAGATTTAGTGACACTTCAGAGGGGATATGATCTTCCTGAACGAGAAAGACAAGTGGGAGATATTCCAGTAATTGGTGCAGCTGGCCCTAATGGATTTCATAACGAAGCAAGAGTTCATGGCCCTGGGGTTACGATTGGAAGGAGCGGTGGTTCTATTGGAAGAGTCAACTATATTGATCAAGATTATTGGCCTCACAACACTTGTCTATTTGTTGCCGATTTCAAAGGTGATCATCCGCGATTTGTTGCGTACCTATTGAGTCAACTAAATCTGTCATCATTAAACTCTGGTGCTGCTCAACCTTCATTGAACAGGAACTTTGTATACACAGTTAAAGTTCTTTATCCTGAGCCAAGTGAACAACAGAAGATAGCAAATGTCCTCTCCACCTACGACGATCTGATCGAGATCAACCGCCGCCGGATCCAGCTCCTAGAGCAGTCCGCTCGCCTCCTCTACAGAGAGTGGGTTGGTGAGGAGGTTGTTGAAGGGTGAGAAGCCGAAGCTCAGGCAGGCAGTCCCCTAGCTGTTCTGGCTGTTCCGAAATCTCATTGCAATTCAGTTCTTCAAGCTACCCTTGATCTGAACTTCAGCTAAAGACACCCAGGATCCTTGGGGGGTCTGCATTGAGGGCACCACGCGACTACAATGAGTGATGGAAAATCATCGGTTAGGGACCACCTGCGAGTCCCTGATTCCAGATCTCCGTCCACAGGTAAGTTCTATGGCCACATCAGTCCAGTTCTCTCCCACTCAAATTCATCCCCTGGAGGCCGTGATCCAGCAGCTCCTGCAGGGTAAGGCACTGTTGCCTGACTCAGTTGAGCATGTCATGGAAGTGGTGGGAGTGCTGAAAAGCTACGGCATTGTTCTGGATGCTTACTGGCGTAACCTGATTTACATGGCGGATCACCAGTTTCTGGTGTTGTTCCCTTTCTTTAAGTACTTCAACGGCGAGATCACCGCAGCTAAACTCTGGCGGCATTGGTGCCATGACCGCATCAACTACGAATATGCCGAGTATTGCATGCGCTGCATGTTGCTGCATGGGGGGGGCGGACTGGATGCTTATCTAGATACCCCCGAGTTTCAGGAACGGTGTGAATCGGCCATTCAAAAGCAGTGCCGTGGCAATATTTTGATCCTGGGCCTGCATCGTCTCTTCCCAGACTTCTTACCTGAACAGATCCGTCAATCCGCCTACACCAGCGGCCTGGGGCAATTCTGGCGGGTGATGAGCGTTATGTTTCTAGAGCTATCGGATCGCTACGACCGGGGCGAGATTACCAGCATTCCTGAGGTGGTGGATCATATCCTGGCGGGATTGGTGAAGTCTGCGAATCAACCGATTACCTATGCCCCTGTGATAGAGGGAGAACCGTTTGAGCTGATCCCTGCCAGTGCTGGACTCACCTTCCTCATGGATACAGCGGTGCCCTATGTGGAGGCGGTTTTCTTTCGCTCTTTTCCCTTCATGGGCAACATTTCCTACAACGCTCAGGCGGGCCAGGTCTCGGCTAATCTGGCGGATTTTAGTTATGGAGCCTTATTTGCGGATCCCCTTCCCGTTGGCAGTGCCGGTATTCCCCCCACATTGCTGATGCAGGACATGCGCCATTACCTGCCAGACTATCTCCACGCCCACTATGCCCGCAGTCTACGGGGAATGGATGACCTGCGAGTCCAGATCTGTGAGAGCTTTATCAAGTCCATGTTTTGCGTCACCACGGCTGCGATCCGTGGTCTGGCTCCCTTCCCGTTAGATACCTCGATTCCCGACCAGCAAGCTGCCAACCGCACTTACCTACAGGGGTGGATGGATCGGCTGGTGGCCTCCAGACTGCCGTTACTGGTTAATCTCCCTGAAGCCTGTTGAAATCGCTGAGTAGAGTCCTATGGATATCGCCTCTGATCTGACCCAAGATGTGACGCCTTCTCATCCCCGCATTTCCGTGTTCACCATGTTTCGTCTAGGCCTTTTCCAGATGGGTCTGGGCATGATGTCGGTGTTATTTTTAGGGGTTCTGAATCGGGCCATGATTGGCAACCTGGGGATCCCCGCCGCCGTGGCGGCCACGGTGATTGCTATGCATCAGTTCGTGGCTCCCTCACGGGTTTTCTTTGGTCAGCTGTCGGATGCCCGGCCCCTGCGAGGTCTGCATCGAACCGGCTACGTCTGGCTGGGATCAATCCTGTTTGGGCTATCGGCCTTTATCTCGGTGCAGCTGATGTGGTTACTGGGAGAAGAAGTTCTTTTTGCTGCTGACGGAGAGTGGGTCTGGTCCACCCCCACGCTGATGAAAACGATCCTGCTGGGAGGTGCCTTTGCTCTCTATGGCCTGATGTTGAGTGCCAGTTCTACACCCTTTGCCGCGCTGCTGGTGGATATCTCTGAGGAAGATGACCGCCCCCGTCTGGTGGGAACGGTGTGGTCAATGCTGATGGTGGGCATTGTGGTGGGCGCGATCCTGATCAGTATTCTTTTAAAGCAGCTGACAAACGAGACTCCTTACCCAGAATTGCAGGCGGGGATCAACCAGGTTTTTATCATCGTGCCCCTGGTGGTCTTTGCTCTAGCCCTCCTAGCCACCTGGGGTGTGGAGAACCGTTATTCCCGTTATCGGCTGCGCTCCAGTTTAGTGGAAAGGGAGGATCAGATCACCTTTGCGCGGGCGATGCGAGTCCTCTCTGCTAGTCGGCAAACAGGGATCTTTTTCACCTTTTTATTGGCCATGACCATCAGCCTGTTTATGCAGGATGCCGTGATGGAGCCTTATGGAGCCCTGGTGTTTGGCATGTCTTATTCCCAAACCACTCAGCTCAATGCCTTCTGGGGCATGGGAACGCTACTGGGGATTGGACTGACGGGATTTTTGCTCACTCCTCGCATCGGCAAACAGAAAACCGCCCAGGTGGGTTGTATCTCCGTCGCAGCCTGCTTTGGCCTGATCATCCTGGCGGGATGGAATGGGACACCGCAATCGTTGCAGGTGGGCTTGCTGTTGTTTGGGTTGGCCTCGGGGATCACCACCACAGGGGCGTTGAGTTTAATGCTGGATCTGACGGCAGCAGAAACCGCCGGAACTTTCATCGGGGCCTGGGGTCTGGCTCAAGCCTGGGCGCGGGCCGTTGCAACCGTCTTAGGAGGAAACATTCTTTCCCTGGGACAGCAGCTATTTGGTCAAGAGGTGCTGGCGTTTGCCCTGGTTTTTGGCACCCAGGCA
The DNA here is from genome assembly GCA_964392245.1 of uncultured bacterium. Classification (GTDB taxonomy): domain Bacteria; phylum Cyanobacteriota; class Cyanobacteriia; order Thermostichales; family Thermostichaceae; genus JAAUUJ01. Next base: position 5,229 of record CAYMOX010000092.1, on the reverse strand, counting down.
GCAGGGATGATCCTGGCGGTTGTCCTCCTCAGCCGTGTGAATATTGCCGAGTTTCGTGCTGATACTCAAGGCATGATCCAGAAGGTTATGGCTACCGACATTGAGGGATAAACCGGAGTTGCTAGCTAGCTCACCAGGTACTCACGGATCTCATCTTTGTGGCGGCGCAGTTTCTTCAGAGCTTCCCGTTCAATCTGCCGCACTCGCTCGCGACTCAGGTGCAACCGTTCCCCGATCCGCGTCAGGGTGAGAGCGGGTTCACTTTCCAGGCCAAAGCGAAGAATCAGTACCTGCCGTTCCTGGTCCGAGAGTTCTGCCAGCAAAGCCTGCAGATCAGCTTTCATTGCGGATTCCGTGGCGTAGTCCTCGGGGAGGGGACCTTCATCCTCAAACAGATCCCCTAGCACTGTTTCCTGTTTATCACCGACGGGGGCATCCAGAGATTTGGCAGGACGAGAGTAGCGCAGATAAGTACGCACCTGATCCATGCTCAGATCCAGCTCCTCGGCAAGTTCGGGAATGGTGGCAGCTCGACCCAGTTGCTGAGCCAATTTGCGCTGCGCTTTCTTGAGCTTGTTGAGCTTTTCGGTCACATGCACAGGCAAGCGGATCATGCGGCTCTGTTCGGCGATGGCCCTCGTCATACCCTGCCGGATCCACCAGTAGGCGTAGGTGGAAAAGCGATAACCCTTGGTGGGATCAAATTTCTCCACTCCCCGCTGCAAACCAATGGTGCCCTCCTGAATCAGATCCAGCATCGGCAAATTCCGATCCAGATACTTCTTTGCCACCGACACCACCAGGCGCAGGTTGGCTTCGATCATCTTGCGCTTGGCCGCCTTGCCTTCCGATAGCGCTTGCTTCAGTTCAGACACCGACAGATCTGCTGCCTGGGCCCACTCCCCCTGGGTAGGCTCCCGCTGGCTGGACTCCTCCAGGGATGCGCGGATCTGCTCCAGTCCTCGCATGTACTGCACTTTTTTGCCGAGAATAATTTCCTCATCATGGGTGAGGAGAGGGACGCGGCCAATTTCTTGAAGGTAGGAGCGAACGAGATCGCGATCAACTGAACCTGCTTTCATGGAGCTCTCTGTGCTTGCGAAGTAACATCAGGTATTTGCGAATTAGACCCGCGGTGACAGCAGGCTGTTCCAGCTGAGGAATCAGTCCCACATCATCCAGGATCCGAAAATGGGGGATCGCTTCCGAATTCAATTCGGCTAAACGCTTCCCCAATTCTGGAGGTGTAAACTGGGCTGCTTGCCCCCACAAGATCGTGGTCGGAACCTTGAGCTTGGGTACATAGTGAGCCAGATCAAAACATAGATCACCTCTAACAAAAGACAAAGCGGTGTATTCCGCAAGGGGCTGTTCAGCACTGGCCAGATAGGCATTGACCATTTCCTGAGTAACTCGCTCGGGTCGAGCAAAGGCTCGCTTCTCCAGAAAGTTGCGAATACCCCAATCGCTGGCAATGGCTGTCTGATAAAGGAAGCGATCAATGACCGGGGTACTGACCAGCTGAGCAAAAAAGCTGCCAGTGTAATCCCTGCCGAAATCCGATAACCCTGCAGGTGCAAACAGGATCAGGGACTGAAACAGTTGGGGATGCTCAACCGCGACTCGAACAATATAGGCAGCTGACAAACAGGAGGCAATCGCATGCACGGGTTGCTGACAAGCGCGTTGAATGAACTCGAGCAGGCTGGAATCATAATCGCCAACGCTGTAATAACGAGACAGATGCTCGGAGCGACCCCATCCGAGTAGATCCAGAGCCAGGATCTGGAAGTCGCTTGCAAAAGCCGGATACACCTTGGACCACTCAAAGGCTGACGACCCCCCCCCGAAGCCATGGAGAAATAATAAGGTTTCAGTCGAAAGATCCTGGGTGAACCCCTCTGTCCAGAGCGGATCCTCTGCACAGTAGTAGACAAGCCTCCCCAAGCTTGTATCCACTGACTTTTTCACAAACCCAGGAGGTATAAACATAACCCTTGTCTTACTATCCCAACGTTAGCCCTTGAACAGGCTGTGAGTCCAACCCTTTGCCGGATCGAATCCACTACAGGATCATTCCCGACTTGGGCTGTGATCTCTAATATAACTTAACAAGAGTTCACAACAAGCCCCTATTCGACACCCAACTCCCGCCATAACTGGTATAACGGGCTACCCTCAGCCCCCTTCTTCCAGACACAAGCAGTGTTGCCCGCCGCCGTCAACCTCCATTGAGCCGCTTGGCGTTCGGAAAAAGAAAGAGCTATGCTCAAGTAGTCAATAGATTTGTTACATTTATTTACGATAGCTCCTTGCAGTAAGCATGTTGGTCTGAGGAGTCGGTCATGGGGATAGACCCGATCCACGTTGGTTTTCACCAGAGCGAGCGTTATGACAACAACTTCACCTTCTATTGAGAACCCGCAGGAGGGTGTATTGACAAGTTCAGATCTTGTCTTTCTCCCTCGCCCATCGGCAGATCAGAATTCTTCCGGTCATTTCTCTGCCCAGCGATTGTCCCTGCGGTTGGCGATTTTGGGCTGTGGTTATGTGGGCTCCCATCTCGCTCGCTTCTGGAAAGATCAAGGGTATTCCATCACGGTGACAACAACCCGTTCAGAGCGACAGGCGATTCTAGAGGAGTTTGCCGATCGGGTACTGGTGATGAAAGGAGACGATCCTGAGGCCATGGATCAACTGCTGCAGGAACAGGATGCTCTGGTTGTCTGTGTTGCCCCAACGGGTTCAGACCCAGCAGATCTCGATACCTATCAAGCCACTTATTTACAAACGATCCGCAATCTGGTGGCAGTTCTGCCCGATCATCCGCAAGTGCGCCAGGTGATCTATCTCAGTAGCTGCAGTGTTTACGGGGATCACAGGGGAGGGTGGGTCAAAGAAACCAGTCAGCTAGCGGTGCTTCAAGGGAAGGCACAAATCCTGCTTGAAGCTGAGGAGCTATTGCAGAAAGCGGCCACCTCGACCCGAGAGATTTGTATCCTTCGCCTGGGGGGGATCTATGGTCCGGAGCGGGAACTGGTAGAACAATTTCGGTCTTTGGCGGGATCAACTCTGCCCGGAAACGGTCACCGGATCGTGAACTGGATCCACTTAGAAGATGTGGTTGCGGCCATCGACTTTGCTCGGCAGCAATCTTTACGAGGGATCTACAATCTGGTGAATCACAGCAAACTTTCAGTCAGAGCTCTGGCAGATCGAATTTGTCGCAAGTATCACCTGCCCCGCATCCATTGGGATCCCTCTCAGAAAAGTTTTCGAAGCCACAGTCTGAAAGTGGATAACCGCAAACTTCTGCGTGCAGGCTATCGGCTCCGTCATGCTCGCACCCTGGTGTAGGGAGGCTCGATGCAGGAGTTTGCCACCACCGCTCTGGCCATGTTTCTGGCGCTTTTTCCGATCACCAATCCAATCGGGGCAGTGCCAATCTTTTATAGTCTCACCGCTGATCTTCCCCACCATGAGCAAATCTGGCAGGCACGACAGACGGCGTTCTACTCAGTTGTCGTTCTCATTGTTTTTCTATTCACAGGACCCCTGATCCTGTCTTTTTTTGGCATCTCGATAGGTGTCCTCAAAATTGCCGGAGGGCTGCTGGTGGGACAAACCGCCTGGGATATGCTCACCGTCCGCCAACGCCTTACAGATCCTGAAAATCAGGAGGCCATGCAGAGCACCGATGTTTCCTTAATTCCCATGGCGATTCCCATTGTCAGTGGTCCGGGGGCCATCGGGATTGTGATTGATCTGGCCCCTTCCACCCTGCAGTGGCTGCAGTATCTGGGTTGCATGGCGGGCATCTTTCTAGTGGGATTTAGCCTTTACTTCAGTCTGCGCTCTGGCAAACCGATCATTCATGCCCTCGGCACCCATGGCATTGGGGCCTTTAACCGCATCCTTGGCTTTTTTATCCTAGCCATTTCCGTGCAGATGATCTCGGATGGGGCCTTTAACCTCCTGCAAACCCATTTAACCGGGCTGGCCTCATCTTTACCAACAGATCTGATCTCCCCGCTCTCCTGATCTCAACTCTGCAACATCTCCTTCTGGACCGCCAGGACACAGTCACCCCTTTCTGGCCGATCAGCTGAGAGATGATTACAATAATTAACAGACGCTTTATATAAATTTATGGTGTCTAGGATCGTTATCCCCTTTGCATTGCACGGAGTATCGCACCCATGTTCGCACCCCCCCAAGCTTTCACCCCCGTTTTAAAAACCTTTTTTCAACCGAATCTTCCCCGATCCACCTGGCAGCAGGTTGCCCTTCTGGTTTTTCGAGGGATCGCCGGTGCAGTGATGATTCATAACGGCTTTGACAAACTTGCCGACATTGAAGGATTCGCATCTGCTTACGTTGAAGTGATCGGGTTACCCTTTCCGGTCTTCTTTGCCTATGTGGCTGCTTACACTGAGCTAGTGGGTTCAATGCTCCTGATCCTGGGATTTGTAACTCGCGCCGCTGCCCTTGGCCTGTTCTCGACCATGGCGGTGGCTATTTTTCACCACATCAAAGTGGCGGGCTTCAGCATTCCTTACCTGGAACTCTCGGTTCTTTACGCTGCCTGCTTCCTCTTCCTGACCGTAAATGGCCCCGGTTGGTTCTCCCTGGATCAGCTGATCAACCAGTGGCTGGAGCATCGCACCCAAAACCAGCAGGCAGAACGGATCGAGTCGCTGAATCAGTCTTTTCAGGTCACTGAGCGGATGATGGAAGTATCTGAAGACGCAGTGAAAAAATAGGTCTGTCTCTCAAGATCCACAGAACCACCTCACATCCCCCGAACAGGAAAAGTTTTGAGAATCTGACTCAGGATCTTATCTTTCGGGGGTTGGGTTCAAAATTCAATGATAGAACAGTCAAGGTTCTCTCTGTGAGCCTCCTCCTGGCTGCCCCCGCTGTATTTCCTTTTCGAAAAGTCAAGGATGAATGATCACAGCTAATCTCCCACTGATCTGATCATGGCCACCATAACCCAGCGCCTGACCCTCACAGACTATCTCAGTTACACCAACGGCACCGACACCCGGTATGAGCTGGTCAAAGGAGCGCTGATCCCCATGACGCTTGGCACGGGAAAACACGGAGAAATTACCGACTTCCTCACCAGGTGCTTTTGAGGAGAGATCAAACGCTTGGGCCACAGCTGGGTTGCTATCCCTCTTTCGTCAGTTTCAGTAGGATAGGATCGATGTAGTACGCTAGACT
>CAYMOX010000091.1:0-10732 GCA_964392245.1 uncultured bacterium | reverse complement strand
AGTCTAGCGTACTACATCGATCCTATCCTACTGAAACTGACGAAAGAGGGATAGGTATCCACATGCACCCTTACATCATGTCCCATCGCTCGGGCTGCTAACTCCACAGGCCACTCATGCTCAAATGCTCTCCTAGCCCAGGCATGACGCAGGTTGTAGACCTTGCCCACCTTTGCAGTCACGCCACATTCATAGAACTCCTGGGCTACCTTCCGACCCAGGTGAAGATTACTGGAGGTTTCGATATTCTTCACCCTGGGCAAAACAATATCCCTACTCCGGATCCGGAACTCATCCCCCCAGCAATCCCCAAAGCAGGCATAGGCTAACCGTGCCCCCGTCTTCGTGTTCTCCGGCACCTCGATCAAGGGTGGATCATCATCCAATCGATTGAACTGACATTTCAACACCTCATGATCCCGCAACCCAAATACCGCCATGAGGATGTAGACCACTCTCCACCCAGGAGTTTTGCAGAGAGTCAAGGCTTCAGCGATCACCTCATCACTGGGCAGATCCCGCCCCTTCACGGATCGCACTGGATTGTAAGTCGATAACCCTCTCAAGACCTTTCCATCCAAACCCGCAAAATCTGCCAGTTTGCCACAGGCCAATGTCCAGCGTCGTCGAGTACGAGATCCAGCCTCCGACTGTTTCAGAATCTCTTCCTTGAGGAGCTCCAACGTCAACGGCTGATCCTTGGGAAGACGCTCAAACACACATTGATAGTCTTTCTTCCAGCAGATCTCCTTGTCAGGAGTCCTGGCCGTCTTCTCCCAGTGGGTCTTCTCCAACCGCTCAACCCACTCACCAATCGTCTCAGGGATCCGCTCATTCGGCTTCAGCCATGGATCCCAGACAAACTGATTCAGCAAGAGCTGTCCATCCACCTGTTTAGCTGCTGCAATGGCAGCCTTCAGCCCCTGCTTACTGACACGGATCCCAAGAGCCAGGCTTGCCCTTCTCTCCCGACTATTCTCAGGACGACCAGGGTGAGGAGGGAAGTATCCCCGCAACATGAACTTGGTGCCCAGCTTGTTCTTGTAGAGCTTGACTTTGCTCAATTGTTTATTGACCAGCTGGATCTCGGCATCAATTTGCGAGACCTGCGAGTCCGCCGCATTTTTCCGTTCTGCCATTAGTCGACCAAAATCTGCCAGAAATTAGGCACAATTTTAGCCGAAAAGCCCTCATGACGTTTGAGAGCTAATCGCTGCGATCCTTATCTGGAGCGGAGAGGGAGGGATTCGAACCCTCGATGACGTTGCCGCCATAGCGGTTTTCGAGACCGCCGCATTCAACCACTCTGCCACCTCTCCAGGTGCTGGTCAGGCAATTATTCTGACACTAAATCGGCTGAGAGAGCAACGCGAACCCTACAGATCTCGTCTGGCTTCCAGGGCTTTGGAGAGCGTGATCTCATCGGCGTACTCAAGATCAGAGCCAACCGGAAGACCAAAAGCGAGGTGAGTAATGCGGAGAGAAGCATTGATCTCGCGCAGATAATCTTTGACCACATGCATAGTGACTTCCCCCTCGACACTGGGGCTGATGGCAAAGATCACCTCAGAGATCTGACCTTGAGCCACACGTTTGATCAATTCGCGGATGTGGAGATGATCAGCGGTGACACCGTTCATAGGGGAAATGACTCCACCCAGGACGTGGTAGTGACCTTTAAACTCGCGGGTTCTTTCCAGGGCAATCAGATCCTTGGGGTCTGCCACAACGCAGCAGAGACTCTGATCTCGCTGAGACGAGCGACAAATTTCACAGGGATCTTCAGCAGACCAGTTGAAGCAGGTGGAGCAATGTTTGACCCGTTGCTTAGCTTCCAGGAGGGCCTGGGCTAGAGACTCGATCTCCAGGGTGGGACGGCTGAGGAGGTGAAGTGCAAGTCGCTGAGCTGTTTTGGGTCCGATCCCGGGTAAGCGTTGCAATTCCTCAATTAAACGGGTGAGAGGGCGTGTGAACATAGAGTGTGTCTATCCAGGCTACCCAGCTTAACAGGGCCCAGGATCAGATCCCAGGCCCGAAAGCATTAAAAATTCAGCAAGTTATTTACAGGCCTAAACCGGGGAGGTTGATGGACCCTGTCAGTTCTTCCATTCTCTGGCGCATGGTCTCCGCCGAGCGGGTGTAGGCATCAACCATGGCGGTGAGGATCAGATCTTCCACCACATCAGGAGCTTCGTTGAGAACCGAGGGATCGAGGGAAACTTTGCGAGGTTCCTGGTTGCCGTTGACGGTGATCTTGACGAGACCGTTGCCGGATTCCCCAATGATCTCCATCGTTTCCAGTTCTGATTGCAGTTGCTGGGCACCATCGCGGACCTGCTGCGCCTTTTTCAGAGCTTCCTGAATTTTGCCGAATGGCCCAAAACCCTTGGACATGGTGGTTCCTACCTGTGTTGATGACTGCTAATCTACTGTACCCAGTTCGGTAGTTCTAGCCCAAACGGGAGAGACGACCTCAGTTTATCCTATGACGAAGAGGATCGTTTCTGCTCTCCACCAACTTTCTCAACTACACTGAGGTCTGAATAGCGACCCAGCCTGCAGGTGCAGAGTAGGTGGAATGACAGCAACGGTAGCCATTCCCGTGGATCGGTATGACCTGTTTGTGCAGGCCTCAAGGCTGCTGCAGTGTTACAGGCAGTTGACACCGGAGCTGCGTCCTGTGGGGGTAGAGGTAGCCCTTGCCATTCAATATCACCGGGCTCGACATCCTGCTCAGGATGATCGTCCTCAGTTGCCCTGGATTGGAGCTGCCCATGGCATGCCCATTGAACAGGTGGCGCAAGAAATCTGTGATCCGTTTTACACTAAGTCCCACCATGATTTGCCCCGTTTGCCTGAGGGGGCAGTGCATGCGGCCACCTCTGATCTGATCTGGCCGTTGTTTAACCAGGGAAAGAATGGGCTGGTTCGACCTCTGGCTCCCAGTTGGGTCGGGGGAAAACTGACGGAACGGCGCTGGATGAAAGCCTGCAATAGCCAGGAGGGGATCGGATGCCATGCCCTAGCAGCTCACCTGTGGAGAGATGAGTCATTTTTGGCGGAGGATCGGGATCTCTGTCCTTTTCGTCTTTATGATGGGCAATTTCCGCTGATGGTGGATCAGGGTCGGCAGACCTGTGGATTTGATGATCATCCCTGTGGGTGGAAAGCGGGGCTGCCCAAGATGCTGCAGGTGGTGGGGAAGGGAAAACAGGCGGAGATCATGCAGGCCCAGTGGACCCAGGAGATGTGGGCGATGCTAGTGCCGTTGCACCAACCCTTACCTGTGTATCCAGTGCTGGTGATGCTTTATTTCGGTCATCCGGGACTGCAACAGGGGCGCAATCAGGTGACACCCGAACATCTGCGCCTGGATCTGAATTTTTCCTTTTCGATGTTTCGGGTGCTATTTGATCTTGATCCTCACAGCGGTTTGAATCGGCAGTTGTTGCTTCAGGCGGAACAGCCTCCTCCCCACTGGGAGACTCTGCCAGCAGATTTACAGATGCCTCCCCTACTGCATCAACCTGCGGGAGGGCATATTGTTCTCGATCCTGATGAGAAGCCTGCGTTCCGATCCAGTGGTCTGGCTGGGAGCAGCAGCAGTGATCCTTTGTTGGCGGAGCGGCGGCGGCGGCGGCAATTGGAACGGAGCCCGCGCCATAACGAAGTACTGCATCAATTTCGGCGCTGGTTTCGACTGGCGGGGTTGGAGGTGCGGGAGGATCAGCAGTATTTTGATTTCCTGGCCGTGGGAGATGATTGTTTATTGCTGGCGGAGGTGAAATTACTTTACCAGCAGGATTCCTCCGAGACGATCCAGGAAGTGGTGGGACAATTGTTGTTTTATGAACGGTTTGCTTTAATTCCGTGGCTCTCGCAGGGGTATCCGGTGCGAAAAGCGGCGGTGTTTGATCGGCCTCCGGAGGGGGAATACATCAGTTTTTTGGAGGATCTGGGGATTGCCACCTACTGGATCACCGGAAATGAGATGATCGATGGACGAGAGGAAGCGTTGAGACTCCTGCGGCAGATGTCGGTGCAGGTGACGCCGGATCCAGAGTTTCCCGATTGAAATGGCAAAGATGCGGGGATAAGAGAATACGGGCCATTTTATCAGTAACTGGATTACCTGCTTTAGTCTGGCTGCCCAGCAGAACCTGGGTTATACTACCGATGTAGTATGCGTATTGCAGTCAATGGGCCTCAGGCTCATGATCTGTCAGTAACCTCGATTCCAATTTCGGGATCGAACCCAGGACCATCGGGAGTGAATTGATGACCTACCAAACCCTTGATGTTACAACTCCAACGCCTGTTTACTCCTGGGCGAACCATGCTCTGGGCTCCCAGGAACTGAAGATGGCCAAAAACATGGCCTCGCTTCCCTTTGTGTTCAAGCATATTTCGTTAATGCCGGATGTGCATTTGGGCAAAGGGGCTCTGGTGGGATCGGTACTGGCCACCCGCGATGCCCTGATCCCTGCTGCGGTGGGGGTGGATATTGGCTGTGGTATGCATGCCATCAAAACTCCCTACACAGCCCCTCAGCTGGAGGGCAAGTTGAAAAAGATCCGGACTGAGATTGAGGCCAGCGTTCCCACCGGATTTTCCGAAAACCGCGAGGCCACAAAGGAAGTGCAAAACTGGCAGGGATGGCGCGACTTTCAGACCCTGCATGCTGGGGTTCAGGATCTGGAGACCAAGGCTCGCCGTCAGCTGGGATCGCTGGGGGGAGGCAACCACTTCATCGAAGTCTGTTTGGATACCGAGGAGCAGGTGTGGATCATGTTGCACTCTGGATCCCGCCATATCGGGAATCAACTGGCCCAGTGCCATATGTCCACAGCCCGCGAACTGGCCCGCCTCAGCCACACCTCACTGCCCGATCCCGATCTCTCCTACTTTGTGCAGGGCACACCGGAGTTTGCTGCCTACTGGCGGGATCTGCAATGGGCTCAACAGTATGCTCGTACCAACCGCGACGTGATGATGGACCGTGTGAAACGAGTGGTGGAAAAGCATATGGCCGGAGGGAAACCCTTTAAGCCTTTGCTGTCGGTGAACTGCCACCACAACTATGCCGAAAAAGAGGTGCACTTTGGTGAAGAAGTTTACGTCACCCGTAAGGGGGCTGTCCGTGCTCAAACCGAGGACTACGGCATCATCCCAGGATCCATGGGAGCCCGCTCCTTCATCGTCAAAGGTAAGGGCAATCTGGAGAGTTTCTGCTCCTGCAGCCATGGTGCTGGACGAATCATGTCTCGTAACCAGGCCAAACGCCACTTCAGCCTTGATGATCTGGTCCAACAGACCCAGGGAGTGGAGTGCCGCAAGGATCCCGGTGTCCTGGACGAAATTCCAGGGGCCTACAAATCCATCGACGAGGTCATGGCACAGCAAAGGGATCTCGTGGAAGTAGTAGCCACCCTGAAGCAGGTGATCTGTGTGAAGGGGTAACTTATGGGGAGAATGACTCTGGCGTTCCTGGACAAGTTCTCCCGCTTTTATTCAACAAGGACCAGACCCGATCGCAAGGGCCACAGCTTCTAGAAAATGCAAGATCCTCAGCTTGAAATATCATGTGCACAATCCCATCACTGTGTTTTTTGATTCATGCCTGATCTATCTCTGGTAATCGGCAACAAGAATTATTCCTCCTGGTCGCTGCGGGCCTGGCTGATCCTGAAGCAAACGGGAGAACCCTTTCAAGAAATCCGGATTCCCCTCGATACTCCAACAACTCATGCGGCGATTGCCCGCTATTCTCCTTCCGGTCGAGTGCCGGTGCTTCTGCACGGCTCAACAGTGATCTGGGATTCTCTAGCGATTGCTGAATATCTGGCAGAGTGCTTTCCTTCTGCGAGGTTGTGGCCCCTTGATCCCATGGCTCGAGCCTATGCTCGTTCTGTCAGTGCCGAGATGCATTCCGGCTTTGCCAAGCTGCGCACCCATATGCCCATGGATCTGCGTTCCACCTACCCGGAAACTGGACGGGCCCCGGGTGTGCAGGCGGATATTGATCGGATTCTCCAGATCTGGCAGGACTGTCGAGAACGGTTTGGTCAGGCGGGCGTGTTTTTATTGGGTTCGTTTTCCATTGCCGACGCCATGTACGCTCCTGTGGTCTCGCGGTTTCGGACCTATGGCGTGATCCTCCCCCCGCTGCAGCAAGCTTATGCGGAGCAGATCTGGGCCTTGAATTCTATGCAGGCATGGCAAGCTGATGCCATCTCAGAAACAGAAATTATTCTTAACCCTTGACTGATCTCATTTTTTCTCATTGTTGTCTGGTCCCCTGGCTATGTCATCTCTGTATTCCGACAGTCGCAATCAGTCCGCCACCTACCGCGAGTCCAACAGTCAAACCCTGCTGGGATCTGGATGGCGTCCCCTTTACCGCGAACTGGATCTTCCCTATCTCTGGCAACTGATCAGCCGTGATCCCTGGGAACTGACTCAACAGCTTCTGGATGTTTGCAGTGATGTGGCCGATGCTTTAGGACGGAAAGAGTACACATGGTGGGCAAATCTGCTGCATGTGTTTTCTGAAAATAGCCGCTATGAGATGAGTGAATTCTGGGACTTCATCACCCCTCCGCCTGCCGGTCCGGATTACCACTATCATCAGGTTTTAAGTAGTGAATCGCCGGTCATTCAGGACATTGGTAGGGATCAGATCCCCATCCACTATGTTCTCAGTCGGTTGCAGGAAGTGACGGTGCTGAAGGTTCTGGCCGCCCTTGGCCCTCCGGATCGGATTCTGCAGACCTTTTTTGATCGTCACTTTTACTATCCCATCGAACGGTTTGCTGGCTGGGAGCAACTGGAAAGCCTGGGCCTGGTTTCTGCCTACTGGCAGACGCAGGATATCTGGCTACAAATACGCCGCATGAAAGCCAGTCAGAAACAATTGACTCTCATTGGCAAGGATCTTAGGCCTTGGGTCAAGCAGGCCACCAAAAATTTGGCCGTGATGCTCAGTGGCTATCAGAGCCAGGTGGGTCAGGTCCAGAGCGCCTTTCCCCTCAGCAGCTTTCCTGAAGATATCCAGGCCTTCACCGACATGGTGCAACGACGGGTCCTGACGGATCAACGTCTCGCGGTGCTGGTTCACGGCGAACCGGGCACAGGGAAAACAGCCTGGACGCAAGCCCTGGCCCATGAGGTTCTCACCCCCAGAGGTTTTGTGGTTTTTATTCTGGATCACGATGCCGTGGAGCATTTTGTGCCACCGGGGTATCTGGAGCATATCTGCCTGATCATTAACGAAACCGACAACCTGGCTCAGGATCGGGCTTCTCAAGCAGGCCGTTTGGGGAACAAAACTGAACACATCCTCAGCCTGCTGGATGGCACCCTCTACCAAAGCGTGCGTGATATGAGTGAGACCGTGCTGCAACCCCAAGTGGTGGTGCTCCTCACTTGCAATACAACAGAACGACTGGATCCCGCCATGCTTCGCCGTGGACGTGTGGATCTAACCTTTGAGTTCCGTCACCGATTTGTGTAACATGTGTTTCAGTTCGTGAAGTAACTCATCGAAGGGCTAGCATCACTATGGCAATGAAGCGGGGAAGTTTGGTGCGAGCAGTTCGCGCAAAGATGGACAACAGCCTGGAAGCCCTGGCTAACGATCCGAAAATTCCCGACTATGTCTTCACCGCTAAAGGCGAAGTGGTGGAGATGAATGATGACTATGCTCTAGTGAAGTTTGGCGTGGTTCCCACTCCTCCCATCTGGTTTCGTGTCGATCAGCTGGAAGCAGTCGATTAAGTCACCAGACCGATCAAACGTGTTCCTGACTACTGAAGTTCAAGCCAGTCCCGGATATTTATGGTTGAATAAGGGGCGATGGGTCCGCGAATTCCCAGAAGAGGACTTTTCTGCAATGTCCCAGGTTGCAGCACCCACCCGCGAAGAACTTGTGCAAAGGCGTCAACGTCTACGGCAGCGGCGTCGGACTAACTTTTGGATGGGTTCGTGGCGGTTCAGCGCTACCATCGCCTTACTCAGCACCCTGGCATTGCTGGTCCGTCAACCCTATTGGCAACTGCGTAATCTCGATCAAATTGCAGTGGAAGGCAACCAGTTGCTGAGTGATGAGCAGATCAAAAACCAGCTCTCTCTCCAGTTGCCCCTTAATCTCTGGCATATCCAACCGAAAGCCCTGGAGCAGACTTTGTTGCAGGGAACCCAGCCTCGCCTGCCCGTAGCCAGTGATCTGGAATCTTCCCGTGCCAGCCTATTTCTCTCAGTAGTGGTTCACCGTCGCCTGATCCCGGCTGGACTGGATATTCAGGTGGAGGAGCGACAGCCCGTGGCCCGTTGCACCGTGAATGGTATATCCGGTTTTGTCGATCGTCAGGGATATTGGTTCTCCTTTCCCCCTTCCCCCACCCAGATCCAGAATCCTTCCCTTCCATCTTTAACCCTCTTTGGGTGTGAGCAACAGTCTCCGGAGAAATGGGCCAATCTTCTCAATCTTCTGCAAGCATCCACCATTGCAATTCATAGCATCGACTGGTCTGGAGATACCTTGAAGTTGGAAACTGCCATTGGCAAAGTTCATTTTGGTGTCTTCACCGATCAGATCCAGGACCAGATTGCAACCCTCAACCAGATGCGGGATCTAAAAAGTTATTTTAATTATGATCCTTCTGAGATTGATTTTATTGATCTCAGCAGCCCAACGATACCTACGATCCAGCTCACTCCTACTGCCGCTGCCAAACGGTGGGATCAACCCTAGTCTCCTCTCATCTAGACGGGGTGGGGATTCAACCCAGATTCAGCCTAGACTCAGACACATGTCGTAAATTAGCCGCAGAAACATCACGTGACACAGGTGGTTTATGGCAGTTCCCTATGATGTGATTGTCATTGGTGGAGGTTCCGGCGGCCTTGTCGTGGCCAGTGCTGCTGCCCAGTTAAAGGCAAAGGTTCTGCTAGTGGAAAAGGAACACCGCATCGGCGGAGACTGTCTTTGGTACGGCTGCGTCCCCAGTAAATCCTTAATCCATGTGGCCCACCTGGCCCATCAGGTCCGACAGGCAGTCCAGTCAGGTTTAGTACTCAATTCTGGGATCAATGGTTCCGGCTTAGCCATCGACTACCTGAAGGTTTATCACCACATCAAGGGAGCCCAGGACTTTATTGCCAATCATGCGGATTCCCCAGAGCGTTTTCGCAAGTTGGGGGTGGAGCTGGTGTTTGGGAGTGGCCGCTTTGTGGACCGCAACACGTTTGAAATTAACGGTACCCGCTACCGTGCCCGCTCCTTTGTGATCTCCACCGGATCACGACCCCAGATCCCTGATGTGAAGGGGTTGCAGGAGGTGGGGTTCCTGACCAATGAAAAGATTTTTGATCTGACGCATCGGCCTGAGTCCGTGGCAGTGGTCGGGGGGGGACCGATCGGCTGTGAATTGGGTCAAGCTCTGGCTCGCCTGGGGGTGCGCGTCACTTTGATCGGGGGAAGTAAACCCCAAATTCTGCCTAAAGAAGATCCGGAAGCGGCTCGGGTGGTGCAGCAGAAGTTAGAGGCCGAAGGGATTGCCATCATCAATCAGGATCGAGCGGCTCAGGCCTTACTGCATGAGGGTAAAAAGCATCTGCTCCTCAAAAGTGGTAAGCGGATCGCTGTTGATGAAATTGTGGTGGCGTCGGGTCGGGTTCCCAATGTGGAAGAGTTAAACCTGGACACCGCTGGGGTGAAGTACGACCCTGAGGGCGTGAAGGTGAACAGCAAACTGCAGACCACCAATCCTCGCATCTTTGCCTGTGGTGATGTGATCGGAGGCCACCAGTTTACGCATGTGGCAGGGTTTGAGGCCGTGACCGTCCTGAAAAATGCTGTTCTGATTCCCAGCTTCCTAGGCTTCTTGCGCAGTCAAGTCAACTACCGGGTGATCCCCTGGGCCACCTTTACCGATCCTGAACTCGCTCGGGTGGGGTTAACGGAAGCCGAAGCTCGTGAGCAGTACGGCAGTGATGTGGCTGTGCTCAAGCATGAATTTGCTGAGGTGGATCGGGGTCAGGCGGAAGCGGAGACCGAGGGTTTTTGCAAGATCATCTGTCGTCAGAATGGTCAGATTCTGGGAGCCACGATCGTGGGACCTTCAGCGGGCGAGCTCTTGCACGAGATCGTGCTGGCCATGAACTACAAATTGCCAGTGTCTGCCCTGACCGGGATCCATATTTATCCCACACTCTCAGAAGTCAATGCCAAGGCGGCTCTGCAGCTCAGTAAACAAAAGTATGCTAAGAATCAGGGGCTACAAAACTTTTTACGAAGCTTTTTTGGCTGGTTAAGATCCCTGGAAAGTTAGGCGATCCTCAACCCAGAAGCTGATTCTCTTAAGTTTGGATGACCAAAGAATCCTCATCAATATCTGAGATCCCCAAAACAGGACCAGGGATCTGAGCACCCATTTCAACTAAACCCCTTACCATGCTTATTATTAGGTTTCCTGGCTTTCGATCGATTTTTCTGGATCTTTGGGGTGTAAACACTCAATTGCTTGAGCTGTGAGCTCAGGATCTCTTGGGCAATGGGAATAAAGGCAGGAACTTTCTCCTTTTGATGGCTCTCCTGTTGAATTCCAGGGCTTTCTGCGAACTGAACAGATTCTGTGGATGTATCTTTGTAAACCAAAAGATCCAGGAGATGTTCTGGCCCATATTCCGCAGGGGAGAGTGTAGATCAAGTGTATTTTTGAGTCATGACACA
>CAYMOX010000090.1:0-11140 GCA_964392245.1 uncultured bacterium | reverse complement strand
TGTCAAAATATTATTCTCCATCCTGATCTACCCACGTTTTTCAGCAAACCCTACAAAGAAGTGCGCGCTATTCGGGAGGGCGGGGGAAATGGCTCGATCATCGGTCGCAACTCTTTTCAACGGCGCAAGGAGGAGGCCGTGGCTTTTCTGCGCACCCTCATGAAGATCTATGCGGGGGAGCTGGACTGAGCCTTAAAATCCGGGGCCATCGCCGCCCGACGTGATCAGGCCCCGCTCTGCATCCAGCGTCACGATCGCCCCATTGCGGATCAGGCGAGTGGCGTCCTTCACCCCCACCAGCACCGGAATGCCCAGACGCATGGCAATCACCGCTCCGTGGGAGGAAATCCCCTCCTCTTCGGTGATCACCCCAGCAGCCTGCTTAATCGCCTCCACACAGTCAGCATTGGTAGAACGAGCCACCAGGATGTCTCCAGCGGCTAAACGGCCTGCATCCAGCATCGAGTCAATGATCCGGGCTGGACCACTCACCTGGCCTTTGCCAATGCCAATCCCCTTGGCCACGACCGCCTTGACCACATCCACCTTGATCAGATCCGTAGACCCCGACACTCCCTGAAGGGTACCTGCGGTGAGAACGACGAGATCGCCATCCTTCAGCAATCCCTCCTCCTGAGCCAGATTGAGAGCGGATTGAAACGTCTGACGGGTGGAGGGGAGATCCAGGACAATGAGCGGTGTTACTCCCCAGACCACCTGCAGGCGGCGGGCGATATTCACATCGGGAGTCACCGCCAGAATCGGGATATCAGGTCGGAATTTGGAAACGTTTCGAGCTGTGGCCCCAGATTTGGTCAAGGTCATGACGGCGGCGGCATCCAGTTTGCTGGCAATATCAGCAACGGCACGGCTGATCGCATCCGGGATCATGATGCGCATGGCGGACACGGAGCCATTGTGGGGTTGGGGAACCGCCTGAGGGGGTTGGATCTCCTGTCGCCGCAGAGATGGATTCGCATAGGCCTCTCGTTCCGTGCGCACCGCGATCCGGGCCATGGTGGCCACGGCTTCCACCGGAAACTTACCCACGGCAGTTTCATTAGAAAGCATGACGGCGTCGGTCCCATCCAGAATGGCATTGGCCACATCCGAGATCTCGGCACGGGTAGGACGGGGACTGTTGACCATGCTGTCCAGCATCTGGGTGGCGGTGATTACCGGGATGCCAAACCGATTGGACATGCGGATCAGCTGCTTCTGCAGGATGGGCACATCCTCTGCAGGCAATTCCACCCCCAGATCCCCACGGGCTACCATCACCCCATCGCTAATGGAGAGGATCTCTTCCATCTGTTCAATGGCTTCGTGTTTCTCGATCTTGACGATGATCGGCACTCGTCGCCCCATCATGGTCATGAGTTGCCGCAGCTCCAGCACATCGGAGGGCTCCCGCACAAAGCTGAGAGCCACCCAGTCCACCCCCTGATTCAGGCCGAAACGGAGATCCTCTTTATCTTTGTCGGTGACGGCGCGAATGGAGAGGCGCACCCCGGGAAAATTGACCCCTTTATTGTTGGAGAGTACCCCCCCCACGATTGTGCGGCAGAAGAGTTCTCCGGCGGTGGGATCGACTGCTTCCACGCGCATCTCCACCCGACCATCATCCAGCAAAATGGTGGAGCCTTCTGGGACCTCCTGGGCCAGTTTGTCGTAGGTCACCCAACTGCGCTCCTGGGTTCCAGGGATTTCCTCACTGGAGAGAATGTAGGGATCTCCGGCCTGGAGAGTGATCGGACCCTCGGCAAATTTCCCCAGACGGATTTTGGGCCCCTGCAGATCCTGCAGAATGGCTGCCTGCACCTCCAGCTCCATGGCGGTTTGCCGGATGAGACGAATGCAACGGCGGTGAATGTCATGGGTGCCGTGGGAGAAATTTAACCGTAGTGTTGTTGCCCCAGCGGTGATCATCTCCTTGAGAACCGCAGGCTCAGAGCTGGCGGGCCCAATAGTGGCAACAATTTTGGTGCGGCGGTTGATAGGGCTGATCTGCATTGCGGGATATGCCTGAAAGAAAATAAGAAGTCAGCGGGCAGCTACAGCAATCCTACGGCAATACTGACGAACTACCCCCGAAGATTATAGATCTGCTCAAGGGATGGATCGGTTAACAGCAGAAAGCGATGACAGACACTGCCACCGCTTTGCCGTTATATTCACCTTCATTCAGCCCCAGGGGCCTTTTGGTTTTTAGCAGGGATGTGCACGCTTCACATCCGATCCACCGTTCCGGTGTCTGTAACTAACCTATTCAATTGATGCGGGTCACTGTCGTTAACAGAATGAACTTCCGATCACAGGACTTGAAGATTGGCCGAGTTACCATGCTACGTTTCAGCCTTGAATATTATTCAATAATATCCAGTTCGCTGGCATAGCACGCGGATCCACGGGGCCGATACACATCATCGGTGATGGGTTGGTAGCCTACAGGAATCCAGCCAGGAGTCGCGGGAGCAAACACACGAGCCACTGCGTTTGCAAGCTGGGATACGAACCCTAGCATAAACACCTCCATACAAGATATGGCTGTCTAACTGATCAACTTGATCTGGCTTAGCGTCGGCAAGTTTTTCGAAGTTTTATCCACCAACTTCCAGCTCAGCCAACGATGAACATTGTCCTAGCAACCGGGAAAAGCCCGGACTCGAACACAGCATTCTCACGGTATTCAACTTACTGAATAGAGACTCAAAGAAAGGGATTGATTCCGATTTCCTTGCTAAACTCCCATGGTCATTGATCATGGAGAAGCGGGTTCAAGAGTCGGGCAAATGATAAAGAAGACGTGGAAGTAACAGGGGAAAGATCTGTTAACTTATCACTGGTCACCAAAGGCAGAAACAATATTCCCAAACTGTTATTCCACTTGGAGGGAGAGACTGGGATAGCAACCTCCTTGCAGAACCCTTATATGTTTAGAGTAATCATTTGCATTGAGAGCTACAAGAGGGCGCAACCTTTCTTTATCTGCCGTTGTGATTTGCAAAAACATCTCGGGTTGTCTATCATTTGTGCCAGAAAAGATCATACGAAAATCTATACAATTTTTTGTTGTTGGATCGGGTTGTGTTATGCAGGCTATGGTTTTAGAGGCAATCGGTCAGCCATTACGGTTGCAGGATTTACCGCAGCCACAACCTGGACCCACCCAGATGCTGCTCAAGGTCCATACCTGTGGTGTGTGTCGGACCGATCTGCATATTGTCGATGGTGAGCTGCCCCATCCCAAACTGCCCCTGATCCTGGGTCACCAGATTGTAGGACAGGTGGTGCAGATGGGGGAGGAGGTGTCGGATTTTGAGGAAGGACAACGGGTGGGCGTTCCCTGGCTAGGACGAACCTGTGGCCAGTGCCGATTCTGCTGCTCCGGGCGAGAAAATTTGTGTGATCAGGCCCAACTTACGGGCTATACCCTGGATGGAGGCTATGCCGAGTACACGGTGGCGGATGCGCAGTTTTGCTTCCCACTGCCGTGGGGTCTGACGGATATGGAGGTGGCTCCGCTGCTCTGTGCCGGTTTGATTGGTTTTCGCTCCTACCGGATGGCTGGCGATGGTCAGCGCCTGGGGTTCTATGGTTTTGGAGCAGCGGCACATATTCTGATTCAGGTAGCCCGCCATCAAGGGAGGCAGGTCTATGCCTTTACACGCCCTGGTGATCAGGAGGGACAGAGGTTTGCCCGCCAGCTGGGGGCCGTGTGGGCGGGAGGATCCGATGAGTCTCCGCCTCAGGTTCTGGATGCGGCCATTATCTTTGCTCCGGTTGGCAGCTTGGTGCCTGCAGCGCTCCGGGCCGTGGATAAGGGGGGACGGGTGATCTGTGCGGGGATTCATATGAGTGAGATCCCCAGTTTTGCCTACCGTATTCTTTGGGAAGAACGGCAGGTGCGTTCCGTTGCCAATCTCACCCGTGAGGATGGAGAGTCCTTTTTCGCGCTGGCCCCTAAGGTGGGAATTCAAACCCACACCACCCTCTATCCCCTTGAACAGGTGAACCAGGCGTTAGAGGATCTGCGCTCCGGCCAATTGCAGGGCAGTGCCGTGATTGTTGTGGCTGATCGGGAAGATTTCCATCGTGAGACTACTTGAGAGCGATCAGTTTCTCGGGTACGCCCGGGCGGGGGCGGCGCAGAGGGGTGGGGGAGAGGGAACACTGACCTCGTTCATAGTTGGGCATCACCTGTTGTTGCACAATCCCACTCAGCTCATCGGCTCCACCAATGTATTCTCCTCCTAGCCAGATCTGGGGGACCGTAATTGGGGTTTTCGGCGGCAACATCGGATTCACACGAGCGAGCATCTCATACATGTCACGAGGATTACGGACCACGTCATGATAGGTATAGTCGATCTCAGCTTTTTCCAGATAGCTCTTGGCCCGTATGCAATGGGGGCAGTTCTCTTTGCCGAAAAGATGGTTCCCCACCACAGGATGATGACGGGAATAGGCTTCGATCACTGCTTCGGTTAAAACCCCACGATTCAGAGCACGGCCCTGACTGATCACGCGACCATCCACCACGACAATCGGAGCATGCCAGCCCCCCCTGAACAGTGGTTTCCACCACTCGCTGAGCCAGTCGCGAATATCCAGATGGATGGGGACCCCTGCCAGTTCTGTGGCCAGCGTATCAAGGAGAACATCATGAGTCAGAGAGCATTCACCACAGGGGACTTTGACTCTAAAGGGCCCCCAGGCTCCAGCCCAACGAAATAGGGTGACCACAACGGTGTTGGCTTCCATCTTGCATCTCCTGTGGGGAGGATTGGTTTAGGTCAAACTCTTCACTTCACTATCAATGCTGGAGACTTTAAGTGCGTTAGAAGAGCGTTAGATTCATGTTAACCGCTGCCCTGATCGGGTCCCCCGCTCTGAAGCGAGATCCAGTGCCATACTGAGAATTAGTAACGTTAAGATTCCCTCCTCACCATTCAACATGACGGCGACAACCCTCCCTATCCAGGATTCCGGCCTCAATTTACCTGCGAAAGTGCGATCTGATTTTTCAATTTTGCAGCGCCAGATCCATGACAAACCTCTGGTGTATCTGGACAATGCTGCCACTTCTCAGAAGCCAGAAGCCGTGCTGGAGGCGATGGATCGCTATTATCACCAGTCCAATGCCAATGTACACCGTGGGGTGCATACCCTTAGCAACGAGGCAACGGATGCCTATGAAGGGGCTCGCCGCATTCTGGCCCGCTTTATTGGGGCTGCGTCGCCGCAACAGATCATTTACACCCGCAATGCCAGTGAAGCGATCAATCTGGTGGCCTACAGTTGGGGTATGAACACCCTGCAGGCTGGAGATGAAATCATCCTCTCGGTGATGGAGCACCACAGCAACCTGATCCCCTGGCAACTGGTGGCCCAACGCACCGGGGCTGTGCTCAAATTTGTCGGGTTGACCCCGGAAGGCACCTTTGATCTGGAGCAATACCGGACCCTACTCACAGAGCGGACAAAATTGGTGGCCGTTGTGCATGTCTCCAATATGCTGGGTTGCATCAATCCGGTGGAGGAGATCATTTGCTTAGCCCATGGCCAAGGGGCGCGGGTGCTGATCGATGCCTGCCAGAGTGTGCCCCACATGGCTGTTGATGTGCA
The DNA here is from genome assembly GCA_964392245.1 of uncultured bacterium. Classification (GTDB taxonomy): domain Bacteria; phylum Cyanobacteriota; class Cyanobacteriia; order Thermostichales; family Thermostichaceae; genus JAAUUJ01. Next base: position 5,512 of record CAYMOX010000090.1, on the reverse strand, counting down.
GGCGATGGACTGTGATTGGCTGGCCTTCTCTGGTCACAAAATGTGTGGGCCTACGGGGATCGGTGTCCTCTACGGCAAGCTGGATCTGTTGCGCAGTATGCCTCCGTTTCTGGGTGGGGGCGAAATGATTGCGGATGTGTTTCTGGATCACGCCACCTATGCGGATGTCCCCCACAAGTTTGAGGCGGGGACCCCAGCCATCAGTCAGGCGGTAGGGTTGGGGGCTGCGGCTCAGTATCTCAGCCAGATCGGCATGGAGACCATTCACGCCCACGAAGAGGCGCTGGTGCAGTCCATGATGGCTGGCTTAGAAACCATTCCTGGGATCACGGTCTACGGACCCAAAACAGGCCGGGCAGGTCTGATCAGTTTCTCGGCAGCAGCCGTCCATCCCCATGATCTCTCCACATTGCTGGATGAAGCGGGGGTGGCGATCCGGGCAGGACACCACTGCACCCAACCCCTGCACCGCTATCTGGGGGTGCAATCCACTGCGCGGGCCAGTGTTTATCTCTACAACACTCAGGATGAGATCGACAGTTTTCTGGAGAGTCTGCGGGAGGCCGTGGAGTTTTTCTCCAGTGTGCTGAGCTGATCCCTAAGGCAGCCAGGGATAACGGCGAAAATCCGGGGCTCGCTTTTCCAGAAAGGCATTTTTGCCCTCCTGGGCTTCTTCACTCATGTAGTAAAGAAGGGTGGCGTTGCCTGCCAGCTCCTGGATCCCAGCCTGCCCATCACAGTCGGCATTAAAAGCAGCTTTGAGACAGCGGATCGCCAGAGGGCTTTTTTCCAGGATCTCCTGAGCCCAGCGGATCCCTTCCGCCTCCAGCTCGGCCACCGGAACGATACAGTTCACCAATCCCATTTCTAACGCTTCAGCTGCACTGTACTGACGGCAAAGGAACCAGATCTCGCGGGCTTTTTTCTGCCCCACGATCCGTGCCAGATAACTGGCCCCAAATCCGCCATCAAAGCTGCCCACCTTCGGTCCCGTCTGGCCAAAAATGGCATTGTCAGCAGCAATGGTCAGATCACAAACCACATGCAGGACATGACCTCCGCCGATGGCATAGCCCGCCACTAGGGCGATCACCACTTTGGGCATCGAACGGATCAGCCGCTGCAGATCGAGGACATTGAGCCGGGGAACACCCTCCTCATCCAGATATCCAGCTTGCCCCCGAATGCTCTGATCTCCGCCAGCACAAAAGGCATACTTGCCATCCGTGTGAGGTCCGGCCCCCGTTAACAGCACAACCCCGATGCGCGGATCTTCGCGGGCATTGGTGAATGCATCATAGAGCTCGATCACAGTTTTGGGGCGGAAGGCATTGCGTTTGTGGGGACGGTTGATGGTAATGCGGGCAATGCCGTCAGTTTTGTCGTAGAGAATATCTTCGTAGGCCTTTGCGTTGTGCCACTCCGCGTGCATAGGTGAGTTCCATGAATTGCAGGTGATCCTCAGGCTACGGTGGTTTGTGAGCCAATGTCACGCATCCGCTGGGATCAAATCCAGAAAAATTGAGACAGTCCTATAAATACTGCAAATGATCGGGGTGGAAAACAAAGGGAAAAAGTCTAGTACTTGCTCTGGGAAGTTCGACGTGAGAAAAGATGCTGTCCCCACAAACCGTAGATCAAGGCAATGATTTGAATCGGTGTCAATATCAGAAAAAATTGCAGGAGATGATCAACCCCGACTCGGTTTAACAACCCTGGAGACACTCCTGCAGAGAGAGCCCCAAGGCAGCAGAGGGCAAGGGCCACGATCTGGTTTTTACGTTTCATTCCAGTGATTGGTTTCATCTTCTACTCTAGATGGTTAACCCAGTTTTCTGCCTGTTCACCATTGAATCACTGCCCTTAAACTGCTGCCAAGTGGGGCATAGAATCGGGCAACATCGAAATTGCCAGTGATCAGCCAGAAGGAAAGTCTCACCCCGTAATAGCTCAAATAGGCCAGCAGTAGGATCCAGAAACTGAGGGGACGGAACCACCTTGCTGGCCAGGGCCACTGCAGGGATTTCCCCCGCACTAATTCCAAACCCAGGTGCAGCATGAGCAAGCCAAGAGCTCCCAGCAGTACAGGACCAAAGGCATGGTAGCGAAGTGCTTCCCCCCAATGACCCTGCACCGTGGCAATCACCGATCGAGTCATGCCACAGGTAGGGCAGGGAATGCCGCTCAGCGACAGAAACAAACAGGGAGGGAGAGGGAAGTGCTCCCCATGAATGGAGAGGACTGCAATGGTGAGTGGAGTTGCCCCCAACCCTAATCCCAACCCTCGAGACAGATAAAAGTGGTGAGAACGTCCCATGAAACTGATGAAAAGAAACGGTTGTCGAACTGCATCCCCGCTCCCTGATAAGCGGATAGAGATCGCCTGCAAATTTCAAAACCGCCTAGAACCAGCCCTTTTTATTTAAAACGTAGGTATTGACAAACAACTCATCGGTTTTTGCCAGGTAAATAATGCCCTCAATTAATCCAATAATACCCATCACAGGGGATAGGATTCCGCAGCTCAGGATCGAGACCAGAAGCATGATCACACCCTCAGTGGTGTACCCTAAAATGAACTTGTGAATACCAAGGGCTCCTAGCAAGATCCCACAAATTCCTGCGGCAACCTTCTTGCTTGCACTATTTCCACCTGACGATTGGGTCATGGCCAAAACCTCAATTTTAAGAAGTAACTTAGGGCTTTGAATCGCCTTAAAATCCTAATTACATCAAAGTTAGGAGCTGATGATGCAGTGATCAGTGCAAACTGCCTGATCCAATGAAGACATTAACTCCTTCTGACCGTGACGTATCAAACCCCACAACCGTCATGATATAGAGCCAGCCCAACAGGGGCTATAGGCTTAAGAAAATTATAAGATGTGGAATTTTACTGAGAATCGTGTCTTGTGCTACACCAGCTAGGGCAAGCGCTGCTCCTCAAAAATCCATAAAAGGCAAGGAAATCCTTCAAAAAACTGGGTGGCAATCGCTTCGCAGGCAGAATTTTTTAACTCCCCAGAGACAACAACCGAGCCTCTTCCAGGATTGTCCAGGCTCTCAGAATCTCGGCCACCGTCCAGGCCTGGGCAATACACCCGCGGGGACGACTAGGCGGATCCCCATCAAAGATCTCACTCAGACTCCCCACGCCGTGATCACTCAGGTGGTGAGCCATTGGTTGCAGCCATGTCTGGGCAGCTGCAGCATTCCCGTAAACCCGCCAGTAGGCCAGTGCATAGGCACCCAAAAGCCAGCCCCAGACGGTGCCCTGGTGGTAAGCTCCATCACGGTGGACCTGATCTCCGATGTAGATCCCCTGGTAGCTGGGATGATCTGGTGAAAGGGAGCGTAATCCCACACAGGTGAGGAGTTTACGACTGCAATCCACCACAGCTTTTTCCTGAGCCGGGGTGAGCAAGGGTGGCATCGAGCGGCTAGCCGGGAAAGAAACCGCAAAGATCTGGTTGGGTCTTAAACTGGCATCGTGGCCTTCTGGACCATCCAGCACATCAAAACAATAGCCCCCCTCAGCGCACCAGAAACGAGCAAAACTGGCGACAGCCTGCTCATGCATCTGCCGGTAATCCTGCGGATCCTGGCCCAACTGCTCAGCCCATTGCGTCATCAGTCCCAGGGCATGGATCCAGAAGACATTGACCTCAACAGGTTTACCGATGCGAGGGGTCACCACCCAGTCCCCCACCTTGGCATCCATCCAGGTCAGTTGGACGCCCGCCTCTCCAGCGAATAAAAGACCATCCTCCGCATCCCTGTGGATCTGGTAGCGGGTGCCCCGCCGATGCCAGTCAATGATCTCTGCCAGAGCTGGAAACAGCTCGTGAATGAACTCGTGATCCCCTGTGATGGTGGCATAGCTGCGCAGGGCCTCAAAGTACCAGAGGGTGGCATCGACGGTGTTATACTCTGGAGCCTCGCCTGCATCAGGAAAGCGATTGGGGAGCATCCCCTGATCCAGGTAACGGGCAAAGGTGCGCAGCACCTGACGAGCAATATCGGCCCGCCCGGTGGTCAGGGTTAACCCAGGCAAACTGATCATGGCATCCCGTCCCCAGTCTGCAAACCAATGGTAGCCAGCCAGAATCGATTTCCCCTCCGGTTCTTCAGGCAGAGAGCGCTGGACGATAAACTGATCCGCCGCCAGGACCAGGTGTTGGATCCAATCGGGGGCCTGGGTTGTGACTTGATCCGCGGCAGCCTGCCATTGCTGCAGGAGCTGCTGCTCATACGTCCGGCGGTTGTTAAGCGCCTGGGTTCCGTCCAGATTGGGCTGTGGCTGGGTTGACAGCACCAGGGTGACCGTCTCGCCTACCTGCAGCGGTGTGGAAAAGTAGGCAGCCTCCAGGTGATCATCGAAAGCCTCCAGTCCCCGCTCCGCCTCCACCTGCAGACGAAAGCGGTAGATCCAGGTATGACGAGGCTGAAAAGCTGGCCGCTGGCACAGCAGGTAGAAAGGCACAGCCTCTGGAAACGCGACGATCCTGATCCCCCGCTCAACAGGCTCAACCTGCATCTGCCAGGAACCCCCCTGTGTCCGGCTGTGCATGCTGCGGTAATTCACCAGCAGGCGGATGGAGAGGGTGACAGGTGCACTGCCCTGAAGCAGATGATATTGCACATAGGTGGTATTCTCCCCCGGCTGCATCCAGATCCGCTTCTCCAGGCGAACATCGGCCAGGCGATAGGTCCAGCAAGGGATCGTGCCCTCCAGCTGAAAAGATTCCAGATATCGATAGCCCTGGGGATTGATCTCGCCCTCAGCCCATTGGTTTGTAAACAGGGGATAAGCAGCCTGGTCATAGAACACTTCCTCTTCCAGCTTGCTGACCAGAAGCATGCGATCCAGGGGGGGCTGCAGTGCCGCCACCAGCAAGCCGTGATAACAGCGAGTTAAGGGACCGGCCAGAGTGCCTGCAGCATAGCCACCGATGCCATTACTTACCAGCCATTCTCGAGCGCAGGCCTGAGGGAAATCTGCAGCAATATCTTTACCAAAGCAAATAGTCATAGCTCATGACTCATGAGTAATCCACCGATGAATTTCCCAGTTGAATCCAGATCCTGGGACACTGAAACCTTGAGTGTGAATAAATTTGCAGGTACTGAGAGGCTGCCTTTGCCCGTGCAATCCTTTTCAATCACACTGATCGCCTGTCCACCCCCGTGATCATATCGGTGAAAGTTCTCTCCACAGCTGAGAATTCACTGACATATCACTGAGACCAGCTCTCAAGTTTTAGAGAAGACTCCCTTGAGAATCATGACCTTCATTTGGGTCTCTTTTTGGGTTCAGCTGGTTCTGAACAAGTCTGATCAATCCATTGATCTGTAATTGTGACTACGATTTGGCCTGAATGCAGTTGAGCAAAATCAAGGATTTTTGTCTTCACAAGCTTTCTCGAATCAGAAACCGTTTCAGGTAAAGAAACTAGAGGGGACTTCGATTAATTGATAATGGGAGTTTTTTGGTAAAATTGAAGAGATGATG
>CAYMOX010000089.1:0-11456 GCA_964392245.1 uncultured bacterium | reverse complement strand
CGGATACACCCGGTGCTGCTGCGCGAGATCGTACACGCGCTGCCAGTCCAGCGGCGTTTCTAGCTGTTCGCTGGTCAGCGGACGCTGCGCACAGCATCAGGCGCGCCTCTGGCGAGAGCAGGGGCGGGGGTGGGTAAAACCGTCTTGATCACGGAAATGATCCACAACGTGGTCAGCCAGCTGCAGGGAGTAAGTGTGTTCTGTGGTGTGGGGGAACGCAGTCGGGAGGCGGAGGAACTCTACCGAGAAATGCAGGCGGCGGGGGTTTTACCCCATACGATCATGCTGTTTGGTCAGATGAATGAGGTGCCAGGAGCGCGTTTTCGTATTGGCCATGCCGCTTTAACGATGGCGGAATATTTTCGCGATGTGGCCCACCAGGATGTGCTGCTGTTGATCGACAACATCTTTCGTTTTATTCAGGCAGGGGCAGAGGTGTCGGGGCTGTTGGGTCAGATCCCCTCTCGGGTTGGTTATCAACCCACCTTAGCCACAGAACTGGCGGGGCTGGAGGAACGGATCTGTAGCACCGCAGATGGATCAATCACCTCCGTACAGGCGGTGTATGTGCCCGCTGATGATCTCACCGATCCGGCAGCAGTGCATACGTTTTCTCACCTCTCCACCTCGATCGTGCTCTCGCGCAAGCGGGTGAGTGAGGGTCTCTATCCGGCGGTGGATCCCCTGCAGTCGGGCTCCAAGATCCTGACCGCTTCGGTGGTGGGGGAACGGCACTACCAGATTGCTCAGGAGGTGCGCAAAACCCTGGCCACCTATGAGGAGCTGAAGGATATTATCGCCATGCTGGGATTGGAAGAACTGGCCAGCAGTCAGCGGCAGATCGTTTACCGGGCACGGCGGCTGGAACGGTTTTTAACTCAACCCTTTTTCACCACGGAACAATTTACGGGCTTACCGGGGCGGCGTGTGGATCTCAACGATGCGCTGGAGGGGTGTGAACGGATCCTTAATGACGAATTTAGCAATCAGCCTGAGCAATCTCTCTACATGATCGGAGCGATTACTGAGGTAAAAGGCTAGGGTAAGGGTATGCACCTGAAGGTGATCTTGCCCACAGAGATTCTCATTGATCAGCCGATTCGCAAGCTGATCGCCGAAGCGGAGAATGGCTTTTTTTGTCTGTTGCCCCGTCACATTGACTTCTTCACGATCCTGGTGCCAGGGATCTTGTCCTTTATCGATCTAGAGAAACAGGAGCAGTTGCTGGCGGTGGGTGAAGGGGTGTTGATCAAGTGCGGTCAGGAGGTGCGGGTGTCCACGCGACAGGCAATCGCCGGTAAGGATCTGCTTACCCTGCAAGCCCTGGTGGAGGATGAATTTCGGCAGCTGGATGATCAGGAGCGACAAACCCGATCCGCTCTGGCCAAACTGGAGTCAAGCTTTGCCCGCCTTTTTCTGGAGCTGAAGCCATGAATGCCCCTTCCGAATCGGATCCGGCCAGCAAACCTCACCTCTCCAACAGCGAGAAAGAAATGATCCAGCAGGTTGCCGCGAAGGCTAGTCGCCGGATCCAGGCCCAGCAGCGCCGCAAGAGCATCTGGTATGGGTTGGGTCTGTTTGGGGTGGTGGGTTGGTCCGTGGCTATTCCCAGCCTGGCGGGGATCTTCCTGGGGATCTGGATGGATCAGCACATGTCCAGTCCCTATAGCTGGACCCTGATGTTGCTGGTGATCGGGGTGGCTCTGGGCTGTCTAAATGCCTGGTACTGGGTGCAGAAGGAAAGTGAGGAGGATTAAGAATGGAGAGTCGGGATTGGATCTCCTTAGGGATGAGCCTCCTGGAGGGTATTGGTCTGGGCCTGATCTACTTTGCCGGACTGTGGTGGACTGTACAGCGATTAACAACCACTTCTCATCCCTATCTGTGGATTGGCAGCAGCTTTGTCCTGCGGTTGTGCCTCTGTGGCCTGGTTTTTTACTGGATCATGATCCAGCAACAGGGATCGGAGGAGCAGGTGTTCAGTCTGGCCATGGCCGTGACTGGCTTCTTGATCGTACGATTGCTGGTCATTCGTTCCCTGACTCCCCCCAGTCCTAACTGATCGAGGCCAGGTGAGCCCATGAATCTGACGACAGACACAACAGTCTACTGGACCTGGGGACCGCTAGTTTTCAACGCCACCTTGCTATTCACCTGGATCGTGATGGGTTTGCTGGTGATCTTGGCCTGGGGTATGACCCGCCGCCTTTCCGCCTCTCCCCAGATCTCCATCGGTCAAACGGTGCTGGAAATGGTGGTGGATGCCATTAAGGATCAGATTCAGGAAATCAGTGAGCAGGATCCAGAACCCTATCTCCCTTTTGTCGGTACCCTTTTCACCTTTATTGCAGTCTCAAATTTGCTCAGTGTTGTGCCAGGGTTTCAACCGCCTACGGGATCCCTTTCCACCACCGCCGCGCTGGCCATCTGTGTATTTGTTGCCGTGCCTCTGTTTGGGATCCGCAAGCAGGGGATTGGGCGATACCTCAAGCAGTACCTGCAACCGACCCCCCTGATGCTGCCCTTCACCATTATTGGGGAGCTTTCCCGCACCTTGGCCCTGGCGGTTCGTCTCTTCGGGAATGTGATGAGCGGTACCATGATCGTGGGCATCCTCCTCTCTATTGCGCCGCTCTTTTTTCCAGTGGTGATGCAGGTGATGGGGTTAATCACAGGATTGATTCAGGCCTACATCTTCGCGATCCTGGCCATGGTCTATATTGCAGCGGCTACACGTGTACAGGACAGCAAGGAGATCCCGCATGAGTGAACTGGCATTGATTGGCATGACCTCAATTGTGACGGCAGGGTTAACCATTGCCATTGGATCGGTAGCGCCTGCCCTGGGGGAGGGAAAAGCGCTGGCTCAGGCCCTCAGTTCCCTGGCTCAACAACCCGATGAAGCCCGTACCATCACCCGCACGCTGTTTGTGGGGCTGGCACTGGTGGAATCAACTGCCATCTACTGTTTTGTCATTACCCTGATCCTGGTGTTTGCCAATCCCTTCTGGTCCTACTTTGTGGATCATGCCGGAGGTTAAACGGTGCTGATTGATGGCTTTACGACGCTGGCTCAGATCCTGAATTTTTTGGTGCTGGTCTTTCTTTTGCAACGGTTTCTCTACCGACCCATTCGTGAAGCCGTGCAGCAGCGACAGCAAACCATTAACCAGCGTCTGCAGGAGGCCGCCCAGAAATCCGAGCAAGCAGAAGCCGAAGCAGAACACTACCGTCAAGAACAACGGGAACTGGAGGCGGAACGGGAGCAACTGCTGGCCATGATCCGGTCGGAGGTGGAGACACAACGGCAGCATGGGTTACGGCAGGTGGAGAAAGAAGCGGAAGCGGAACGGCAGCGTTGGCACCAGTCTCTGATCCAGGAGCAAGAGCAATTTCGCCAGTGTTTACGGCGGGAGATGGCCACCCAGAGTTTGCAGATGCTGGGCCACATGCTTCAAGATCTAGCCAACCGCTCCCTGGAGGAGCAAATGATTCAACGCTTTCTTACCCATCTTCAGAACATAGACGGCGAGGAACGACGGCAACTGGTGGAAGAAATGCAGCAGAGTTCTGAGCCAGTCCTCATCCGCACCGCTTTTGATCTGGGAGAAACAGCCCAGCAGGATCTGATCATTGCCCTCCACACCTGGGCAGGAGTAGCCCTCCCACTGGTAGTTGAAACTCAGCCTGACCTGATCTGTGGGGTGGAGTTGCGAACTGTGAGCCACCGTCTCTCCTGGACTGCGGCTGATTATCTGGGCAATCTGGATCATCGCCTCACCGCGACGCTGATCTCCCCTCTATCTCCTGGGATCATCGCTGATGGCTGAGTCGTTCCCGTCTCCCACAACTGATCTGCTAGCCACCCTCAAGACGATCCAGCAGACCATCCTCTCCCATCAGGCCAGGTTACAGGCAGAAGAAGTGGGGGTGATTCGCAGTTTGGGGCATGGCGTTGCACGGGTCAGTGGCTTGTTCCATGTACAGGCGGAGGAACTGATCCAGTTTGCCGATCAAAGCCTGGGCATGGTCTTTAACCTGGATGCGCAGGAGGTGGGGGTCATCCTGTTGAGCAGCAGTGAGAAGCTGCAGGCGGGATCCGAGGTACGGCGCACAGGGCGGGTCATGGATGCTCCGGTGGGAGAAGCGCTGCTGGGACGGGTAATTGATGCCACAGGGCAACCCCTGGATGGACAGGGACCGCTGCAACTGAAGGAACGGCGACCGATCGAGCGAGAGGCTCCTGCGATTCTGGATCGGGCTCCCGTTTCTGATCCTCTGCAAACCGGACTGAAGGTGATTGATGCCCTGATCCCGATTGGGCGGGGACAGCGGGAACTGATATTGGGGGATCGGCAGACGGGAAAGACGGCCATTGCTCTGGATACCATCCTCAATCAGGCGGATCAGGGGGTGATTTGTTTTTACTGTGGGATTGGACAACGTAGCAGTTCCGTGGCGCGATTGCTGGCCAAACTGAGGGAACACCATGCCCTCCGCTATTGCGTGGTGGTGATCGCCTCAGGAGATGATCCGTCCGGACTGCAGTACATCACTCCCTATGCCGCCACCACGATGGCTGAGTATTTTATGGAGCAGGGTCAGGATGTGCTGATCATTTACGACGATCTGGTGCAACATGCCCGTGCCTATCGCGAACTCTCCCTCCTGTTGCGACGACCTCCGGGACGGGAAGCTTTTCCGGGCGACATTTTTTATATTCATTCCCGTCTGCTGGAGCGGGCTACTCATTTGCGTCCAGACTTGGGAGGGGGATCCCTGACGGCACTGCCGATCGTGGAAACCGAAGCCCAGAATTTGTCCGCCTATATCCCCACGAATCTGGTGTCCATTACCGATGGCCAGATCTACCTGACCCCCGATCTATTCAGCAAAGGCATCCAGCCTGCAGTGGATGTGGGTCGCTCCGTGTCGCGGGTGGGTAGCAAAGCCCAATTACCTGCCTATCGCTCCGTGGCTGCCGCGCTGCGTCTGGCCTATGCTCAGTTTGAGGAATTAGAAGTGTTTTCACGCTTTGGCACTCGCCTCGATCCCACCACGCAACAGCAACTGGATCGGGGACAGCGAGTCCGGGAGATCTTAAAACAGCCCCAGTATCAACCCCTTTCCCCCACGGCTCAGATCAGTATGTTGTTGGCGGTGACCAGTGGGCTTCTGGATTCGTTGCCTTTAGAAACCATTCGCAGAGCTGGGGAGAGGATTGCCGAACAGGTGCCCCAGGAGCATGCTGACATTGATCAGCGCATCAGGGCTGGAGAACCGCTGCTACCAGAGGATCGGTACCGTTTACTGGAATCGGCCAGAGCAGTGGTGACTTTGCTATTCCCTGATCCTGCCCCTCAGTCTGACCCATGAGAAGGGTAACGATGTCTACAACAGAAAGTTTGCGGAACAAAATTGCCACTGCCCAGGAACTGCAATCTGTGGTCAAAACCATGAAAGCACTGTCTATGGTCAGTATCCGGCAGTACGAAAAAGCAGTGCAATCCCTGGCGGAGTACAATCACACTCTGGAAATGGGTTTGCAGGTGCTATTGCAGCAAAATCAATCAAGTTTCGATATCCCCAAACATCGCCCTGCCAGTCACTATGGATTGGTCATCCTGGGTTCGGATCAGGGGATGTGCGGACGCTTTAACGAGCTGGTGGTAGAGGGGGTAAAAGCTTTTCTGCAGAACCAAAAGACTACTCACTATCGTCTGATTGGTGTGGGAGAGCGGTTGGTCAATCGTCTCCAGGATGAAGAAGAGACCATTGCACTGAGGTTAAATACCCCCGGCTCTCTCTCAGGTATCACTGCAGTTGTCTATGAAATCCTGCAGCAGTTACAACAATGGTGCTTCCCCCAAGGCACGCTCTCAAACCATCCTGCCCAAATGGATCAAATTCACCTGATCTATAACCGTCCCACAGGCGGGGCGGGCTACATTACCGACACTGTTCAGATCTTCCCCCTGGATCAGGAGTGGTTGAGGGAGTTACAGAAACGCCCCTGGCCCTCACATTGCCAGCCCTGGGTGACCCTACCAACCCCACACCTCTGGACAGCTCTATTTCGCCAGATCTTTTTTGTCAGTCTCTACCGTGCCTGTGCAGAATCACTCGCCAGTGAACATGCTAGCCGCCTAGCCGCCATGCAACAGGCCGAAACCAATATCGGTGAGCGGTTGGGAGATCTACAAACAGAATTTCACCAACTGAGGCAAAACCAGATCACGGAAGAACTTCTGGATATCGTCGCGGGATATGAGTCACTGAAGCCACGTCATGCCTGAAGGATCTCTACCTCCTCTGGACGAACGCAGGCAACTCGATGGTTTTGCGACGGGAGGAGCGAGGTGAACCTGCAAGATGATGGCGTAGAAGCGTACTGGCCTGCTCTTCGCTGTTGAGGGTGAGGGGTGGGATCCCAGGAGTGCCAGAAGCTGCGGAAGCGGCAGGAGGACTTACGGGTTCAGGATAGGGAACGGTGTTGGGCTCGCTGGGTTGAATACGGGCTGCAACCACGGAATTGGCGACCGATGGCCGTTCCGTTCCCAACCACCTGGTGGCGGGGAGTTCTGCCTTGACTGAGGAGGAGGGCTGACCACTCAGGGCCAGAGAAGCCAGGCGACTCTCCAGATCCTCTTTGATGCCCTCTAGAAATGCCACTTCTTTTTCCTGGGTCTGAGCATAGGCATGCGCCTGAACACATTCGGCCTTCAGCTCCTCAACCTGACGCTGCAGTTTCTCGATCTGGCGTTTACTGACCAGATGATGGGCTTCTGCCAGTTCCTGTCGCCGTTGGGCTTCCTGCAGGGCTGTAGGCTGAGGCCGATTCTCCAATTCCCTGGCCAGACGTTCTCGCTCTACCTGCAAGTCCTTGAGTTGTTCCTGCAGTTCAGTCATTTCTGTGCGTAAATCCTGAAGCAGAGATTCGCTGAACCGATCTTCATCTTTACGAGATTCCGCCAGCTGAGACCTGAGAGCAACCACTTCTTGCTGCAACTGCTCCGCCAGTTTCTCGGATTGAGTCCAGCGCGCTTGGAAAAGTTCAAGCTGCTGCCGCCACTGATCCGCCTCCACTTGAGTAGGCCGATTTTGCAGTTCCGCAAGTTGAGAGCGGGCATTGGCGAGCTCCTGCTCTAGTTGAGCCACCTGAGCACCATCTTCCTGGAGGGAAGCAGCTGTTTGCTGTCTGAGTTGCTCACGCTCCATCTTCACAGCGGCCAGTTCATTTTGCAAAGCATTCAGCTGAGAGAGTGTTGAACGTTGTTCCACCTGACTTGTCGCTAAATTGGCCTGCAGATGTTCCAATTGGGTTTGCAGGTGCTCAACCGTTTCCGGATCTGGACGCTCAGCCAGTTCCTGCTTGACCTGGGCTAGGTGGTGCTTTAAAGTGGCTATCTCTGGTGATTCTCCAGGGGATGAATGACTGGATCTGAGGGCCAGTTCTCGAATCAGGGCATCCCGTTCCGCTCTGATCGCTGAGATCTTTTGCTGCCAGGCTTGATCGGATTGCTGCTGAGAGGTGACCTTCTCCAGTTCCCTACGGGCAGCATCCAATTGCTCTTGCAGGCGTTGCTGAGCTTGCCGCAACTCTTCCTCTCGGGCTTGCACCTCGTGCAGACTGGGGCGTTGCTGAAGTTCCCCCACTTTTTCTCTTAGAGTATTCAGTTCAGACTGCAGCTCATGGCTATGCTTCTGGGCCTGGGCATGCTGAAGCTGAACCTGAGGTAAACGGGCAGCAAACTCCCCTAACTGGTTGGCATAGTCTTTCAGCTCAGACAATTCATGCTGCAGCTGGAAAAATTTATTCGGATCAATGCGCCGCTCCAATTCCATCTTGAGCATGTCAATCTCCGCCTGGGAAGTGGAGAGTTGTTGTTGTAAAATTCGATAATGCTCGTGGGTGGGGCGCTTTTCCAGATCCCAGATGATCTGCTGAAGTTCCTGAATGTGCTGCTCCTGCAGGCGGTAAGCTTCCTCTGAGGGTCGCTGTTCTAGAGATTGGATCTCCTGGCGCAATCTGGCTAAGGTCTGTTCCTTCTCCTCCACCAGGGATCGGGCTTCCACCAGCTGTTGTTCTAGGCGGTGAGTACACTCGATCTGCTCCAGAGATAGCGCCTCCGATTCCGATAGAGATCGTTCCAGATTACGAACGCGCATCTTCAAGGTTTTGAGCTGATCGTCAGGTGTATCCATAATTAGGGAGAGCGCAGAGTTCCAGAGTACAGCCAGCTGTGCACAAGCAAGCCTGGGCTTTACACCATATATAGTACCTCATGATCGAAGAACGACAATGGAAAACACCACATATATTCATCCTCCCTCTGGAAGCGGCCTCTATATCCTGGGTAAGCGGAGTCCCGTCGAGTGAGCCCACAATCCTGGCGTGATCAAACCAGATGTGGCGCTTTGACGAGCCATCTCCTGTGCGGGCCGCATCAATGCTGATCACGCCTACCGGAACGAGTCAAGGTTCCCTGGCGGATCCAGAGGCATTATTGACGGGGGCCGAACAGTTAATCCGGGAAGGAGCAACGGCAATTGCGGTGGTGGCCTGGTTTCCGGATGATCTGGATTTTGGTGTCTGCGACCAGCGGGCGGGGGTGGAGGCGATGATCGGTCATCTCGTGGTGCGGGAGTTAGGGATGCCTGCGGCGCATGCTCCTGCGTTTCGGATGGGGGAGTAGGTTTCAGTCCATCCTCGGGCTGCGGCTGAGTCGGTGGGCTACACGTTTTTACCGTCGGTGTTGGCTGGATTGAGTTACGCTCCCCAATTTGTAAAGTGTGGAGATCTTTTGAGAGCAGGGGATCTAACGGTCGAAGATGTGGATGTCGTGATCAGTCCGGCGTCAGCTTTTGGAGGGACAGGGATCTTGCATCTGGCTTCTAGAAAGCATCCCCCACTCTTGATTGCTGTTGAGGACAATACGACAGCTTTACAGGTTTTTCCTGAGGATCTAGGGATCAATGTCTTGAGAGTACGATCGTATTTGGAAGCGGTTGGCGCTATAACAGCACATCGTTCAGGGATCTCGATCAAGTCATTGATCAATTCTTAAAGTAAATGATCGCAAATCAACCCAGAAGCTAGAATTTCTTGAGCTTTTCATGCTTTATCATCAAGACCAATAATTTTTTGCATAGAAATAATACATAAAAGCTATGTTGGTATGTCTTCTGGTGAAGCGAATAGGCTTTGGAGTCTGAGTAAGCTGCCACCTCCTTGATATAGTAAGTCACCTTTGCCCAAAAGGTAAGCTGCTGATCCTTCTTTGCCTCCTAGAATAATAGATGAGTCAGCTTCACTTGCAGTTTTGAGAGCAACTCTCCCAGGCAAGTTAGATCGAATTAACGGTGTAACCACCTGAGCTTCAGGTCTTTGGGTTGCAATGATTAAATGTATTCCTGCAGCTCTAGCCATTGCACCAAGCCGTTTGATACTGAGTTCCAAGGAGTTGCGAACTTCTTTTTCGGCCATGAAGTCAGCATATTCATCAAAGATACACACAATTCGAGGCATCTTAGTTTCAGAAGCTGCAGAGCGCTGATAAGAAGCTAGATCATTACACTTGTGAATTTCGAATTTTCGGTATCGATGCTCCATTTCACGAACAAGTTCATCCATCAGTGAAATAGCTATTTCAGTATCCTTGACAACTGGCTGATATAGCCAGCGGCTTGTCTCAAAGTCGGGAAATGTTACTCGCTTAGGATCGACCAGTACAATTTTGACGTCTTCAGGTGAGTGTCGTGTGATCAGGCTAAGTAACATTGCTTTCAGAAATTCACTTTTTCCGCTCCCAGTGGTTCCACCAACTAATAAGTGACATGTATTGGGATCAGAAAGTTCAGCCTCAATAAGCTGATTGTTAAGATCAACTCCAATCGCAACTTTCACTTTCTCATCTATCTTTGTAGTATCCCTACTCACATACCTATCAAAATGAGCAATCTGTCGATCATCTCTAGGTAAATCGACACTAACGTAGCCTGCTTGGGGGGCAATAAGTGGTGGTTGTTTTAATCCTAGTTGAACCTGTAAATCGCTTGACAATCTAAGAATAGAGCTGACCTTTATTCCGATCTGAGGTTTAATTTTAACTCTTATAAAGGCAGGCCCTATAGAAGCACCTTGATAATCCACAGGTATACCGAAAGCATTGAGAACTTCAACTAATTGTTCTCCTGTCTGATCCTGATTTACTTTGTTAAGCTCAGTATCACGCAACGTTTTTTCATTAGACTGATTCTGGGTAGATGGGATAGTAATTTTTGATGGGAGCGGAGTAATCGCTTCTTCAAGAATTGTTATTTTCTGCTCTATCTCGATCTCAAAATAGGACTGACATTTTTTCTTCTTTGGGCAGATTGGGCATAGGTACGTGGGCTGGGATGTTAACGGCGGGGGGGTGTCTTCTCCCTGATCCCATTCCAGCCACTCTTTCATTTGCTGGAGCTTTACCGGAATCAATTGATGAATGGCTGACTGGAGTTGTTCCCAAGAATAAACTTGCTCTTTCAGATCTGGGAAGAAGCTAAAGACAGCAGAGTTAATGGGTACTCCCACACATTCCTGAAGCATGTAGCTATACAAGGCTGCTTGAGCAAGTCGGGCCGAAGGATCCACTGACTGATAGGTTTTATACTCGATCACACATAAGCGATGTTGATCAAAGTCATAGATTAGGCTATCGAGTCTTCCCCTCACCTGCTGAGTTGTTCCATCTGGCAGGGAAAAGTCGTGCTTGACCACAAGTTCCTGAGCGGCCTATTCAAGGATGAAGTGCAACATCATCTGATAGGTACTCGTAGAATACCTCTGCGGGTGTCCTGTAGTCAAGTGATTTTCGCGGTCGGTTATTGATTAAATCAACAACTTTTTCCAGGTCTTCTTGCTTTGTAATCCTGAAGTTTGTTCCTTTAGGGAAGAATTGCCTGATCAACCCATTTGTGTGTTCATTTAGCCCCCGCTCATAGGAGCTGTATGGATGAGCAAAATACCACTCTACTTCTAGCTCTTCGCTCAATAATTGATGCCCAAAAAACTCCTTGCCATTATCAGACGTGATTGTTTTTCTTGCTTTTGAAGGAATCTCTTCAAAGAGCTCTAGGGTTGCTATATTAATCGCAGATGACGTCTTTTTCTTAACCAGTCGAGCGAGCAAGAATTTCGACGCCTTATCCACATGAGTTACGATGGCACCACAATGATTACCTCCAATGATGGTGTCACTTTCCCAGTGGCCAATCTCAGTTTTTTCATCGGCAATCTTTGGGCGATGCTCAATCCCCACACGCCCTGGAATCCCTGACTTGCGTGGGTCTGACGCTTTTCGCCTTTTTCTTTTGACGTGCTGCCTGCGCAGGTAAAAATGATATTCATGGAGTCCCATATGGGGACTTCGATTAATTGATAATGGGAGTTTTTTGGTAAAATTGAAGAGATG
>CAYMOX010000088.1:0-11970 GCA_964392245.1 uncultured bacterium | reverse complement strand
ACTGTATATCCAGCGATCCTGGCCGATTGTGGCCCGTTGGGGGCAGGCGGTGGGTGCCCATAACCATCCCACGGCTCATGTGAGTGGGGTTTACTATGTGGCCGTCCCCCCAACCGATGATCTGGATGTGGGAGAACTGGTCTTTATCGATGATGCTCGCCTGAATGAAGTCTGTCCTGGCCTGGGCAGTGAGAATACTCAGGTGATCCGGGAGTGGAATGAATTCAATCAATTCCAGGTGGCTTACACCCCAGTCGAAGGTCGGATCCTGATCTTTCCTGCCAAGCAACGCCATGCGGTGACTATGAACGAAACCCATGATCTGCGGGTATCAATCTCTTTTGATATCACGATCACAGGGGTGGCAGGACAATCAGCAGGGTCCTATGAGTTCCTCACCCCCTCACCCAGCCAGTGGCAACGGTTTGGTCCTGCTACTATTCAGCCTCAAGCTTGAAACGGGATCTGCACGGAGATTCAGCTATGGATCAGAAGCATCAATAGAAAGGCTCTCTTCTCGTGGCCGCTGCTGAGATTGGATGCTGCGATTCTCCCCAAGCTACACTGAGGCCAAACCATCTTTCCTGAATGGCCATGCCCACCAGTCTTCACCAGCTACCAGATCCTTATGTGGATATCCTTAGAAAGGAAGAGTGGGAAAGTCATCAACCCCCTATGGATAGTGATCTCCACCGTGAGCAAATCATGCTCCTAATTGCCTGCCTGAGATGGTGGTGGCGCAATCGTCAAAATTACTATGTCACGGGCAATATAACTATCTTTTTCAGTGGTGAGGAGAAAACGACAGAACAGTTTCGTGGGCCTGATTTCTTTGTGGTGTTGAATGCAGATCCCAGACCCCGCAAAAGCTGGATGGTCTGGAGAGAAGGTGGTAAGTATCCTAACCTGATCATTGAACTGCTTTCGGATAGCACCGCTAAACAGGACCGGACCGAAAAGAAGCAAGTTTATCAGGACACTTTTCAAACCCCAGAGTATTTCTGGTTTCACCCCGTTACCCTTGAGTTTGAAGCGTTTCGCCTGCAGGAGGGAACCTACGAACCGATCCCTCTTACCAAGGAAGGCTGGCGCTGGAGCCAACAGCTGGAGCTGTACGTCGGAATTCATGAGAGCCAGTTGCGCTTTTTCTCCCCAGAGGGTGTGCTATTGCCGAGCCCTGAAGAGAGGGCGGAACAGGCAGAACAGCAGCTGGAAAAACTGCAGCAACGTCTACAGGATCTGGGACTGGAACCCTAATTTATTGCCCTGATACATCTACAGCGGGAATTATAGGGGGAACGGATCCTGAACGAATCTCCAATTTTTTTCCCGTCCGTGGGGAGGCCTGAACTTTGCACCTCAGGATCGAGGGATGGCTTGCCAAGACTGGGGAAGTGCTGGATGCTGGGATGGCTATCCAACCTCCGGGGTGGCAAGCACAGATTGGGAAAGGGGAGATGGTGGACTTCTATGGTGGATCTGGACTTCCAGCGGTTTTTAACGCTTAGCCAGCAGGGAAACTTTATTCCGGTGTATCAGGAGTGGATTGCGGATCTGGATACTCCTGTGTCTGCCTGGTATCGCGTCTGTGCCGGACAACCTTACAACTTTTTGCTGGAATCCGTGGAGGGAGGAGAACAGATCGGTCGCTACAGCTTTTTAGGCTCCGATCCCCTCTGGGTTTTGGAGGTGCGGGGGGCAGAAAGTCTGCAAAAGTTTCGGGATGGCACCACTCTTACGCATCGGGGCAATCCTTTTCACATCCTGGAAACCTGTCTTCACCCCTTTCATCCTGTGCATCTGCCAGAACTGCCTAGCAGTATTGGAGGCCTGTTTGGTTACTGGGGCTATGAACTGATCCACTGGATCGAACCTCGAGTCCCAGTTCACCCCTGCCGTCCTGGAGACCCGCCGGATGGCATTTTTATGCAGGTGGACAGCATCCTGCTCTTTGATCAGGTGAAGCGCAAGATCTGGGTGGTGGCCTATGCCGATTTACGTCTTGACTCCCCCGAGGTAGCCTACAACCGAGCAGTGGAACGGATCCAGACCCTGATTACCAGGCTGCAGTCCTCCTACGCTCCAGCCGATCTGGTGTTGGGTTGGCGGGCCGCTGCGGCAGGGGATGTGGCCTATCATGCCTGCACCGATCCGGCTCAGTATGGCCAGCAGGTGGAAAAAGCCAGGGACTACATCAAAGCCGGAGACATTTTTCAAGTCGTGCTTTCCCAGGAGTTTCACGCCACCTACTCCGGGGATCCCTTTCGTCTTTACCGTTCCCTGCGCCAGATCAATCCTTCTCCTTACATGGCTTTCCTGCAGTTTGAGGATTTTTATTTGATTGGATCCAGTCCGGAGGTGATGGTGCGTCTTAACCTGCAGGAGGATCAACGGATGGCGGTAGTGCGCCCGATTGCGGGGACGCGGCCTCGCGGAGAAACCCTAACAGCGGATCAACAGCTGGAAGCCGACCTGCTTGCCGATCCTAAAGAACGAGCCGAGCACATCATGCTGGTGGACCTGGGGCGGAATGATCTGGGGCGGGTGTGTCATCCCGGAACCGTGCAGGTGCATGATCTGATGACGATCGAACGCTACAGCCACGTCATGCACATTGTCAGTCAAGTCACCGGAGCATTGCTACCCACCAAGACCGCCTGGGATCTGCTGCAGGCAACCTTCCCTGCTGGCACCGTCACAGGGGCGCCCAAGATCCGGGCCATGGAGATCATTTACGAGTTGGAAGGCTTGCGCCGAGGACCCTATTCTGGAGCCTATGGCTATTACGACTTCAGTGGTCAGTTGAATACGGCGATCACCATTCGCACCCTCTGGGTTCGGGATCAAAAAGTCACCCTACGGGCAGGAGCAGGGATCGTGGCGGATTCCGATCCAGAGCGGGAACAGGAGGAATGTCTCAACAAGGTGCGGGGGATGCTAACCGCAATTGCCAGCCTGCAACCCTCCCCCTGATCTCAAAAACTTAATAGCCTTGCCCTACAGATGCTGGTTAGCCTGAGCAGAAGGTTACGGATGTGTGAGGGACGAGGGCATGAATCGCTATAGCCAGGCATGGATCCCGGGGGTGATCAGTTGTCTAACCGGGCTTCTGATCCTTGTGTACGGGTTTTTCCTACCCCAGAATGCTTACGCTAATTCCCCTTATCTCCTCAGAGTCAAGCCTGCTGACGAAAGTGCGGTCATCCCGATCCTGGATCAGGTCAAGTCAGAAGCTCCAGGAGCGTATCTGGTCTACGAAGGCAATCAACCCCTGATCATGGTGGGAGAATATCCACAGCTGCATCTAGCGGCCCAGAGACAGACTTCCCTGCAGGAGATGGGGCTGACGGTTGAATTGCTTCAGAATCAGAACGGAACGCTGCGACCGGTCACTCCTCCTCTAGATCCAGTTGCAGCCAGTCCTGCTCCCTCACAAACCGTTCTCTATAACCCCGAGAGCTCCGGCGTCTTCCCCTGGTTCCCTTACCACTTTCCCTATGCGGTTGTGGTGGAATCTTTTCTAGATGCGTTGCCAGGCAGCAGATCTGTGATGTTACATCGGGATGCTGCTCAATCTTTCCAGATCATGCAGACCCATGCCTCCCAGGAGGGGATCCAACTGGTGCCTCTCTCCGGATTTCGGACCCTGGCTGTGCAGCGCATGTTGTTTCACCGACAGATTGCCCGCCAGGGATCAGAGGCTGCCGCTCGCCGTCTGTCTGCACCTCCAGGACACAGTGAACACCACACAGGGTTTGCCCTTGATATTGGGGATGGACGCTATCCCGCCACCCATGTGCAGTACAGTTTTGCCCAAACCCCTGCCTTTCGCTGGTTAGATCAGCATGCTGGGGACTATGGATTTGAACTGTCGTTTCCCGAACAAAACTTTCAGGGGGTGAGTTATGAACCCTGGCACTGGAGGTATATCGGGACTTCGGAGGCGAAGGCCGTTTTTGCCCAGGTGCAACAATGGCAGGCTCAGCAGCTGGCGCAGAGCAACTGAAAAGCATGACCGATCTGATGACTTTGGTCATAGTTCTTCTGGACCCGGGTCACTCGGATTTTTGGGGTAATTTCGTGATGATGAAAGTGTTGAAGTTACAGGAGTTGATCCCATGCGTTCACTATCCACTCTCGCTTTCACCACGATCCTCAGCCTCTCGGTCATTCATCTGCTCCCTGGTTCTGCAGCCAATGCCAGTGGACGCCTGCGAGTAGGAGGGTACAATCCAGAGACCGGAAATGCTGCCGTGATCCGCGGTGGCTATGACTCGCAAACCGGAGCCCGTTATGGTCATGCTGCCGGATACGATGCCTCCACGCAAACCTATGCAGGGACCACTCGCTTCTACAACCCTTCCACGGGTGAGGGCTTTACCACCACTACAGAAGCCAGTCGTGGATCGGGAGTAACCTCTTCCATTTATACGGTAAATCAGGGTAGCTACAGTTGCACTGTTTCTCAAACCCTACCCGCCCACTGTGCTGAGATCAGTAACTGATTCCGTGATGTGGCTGAATGATTTCTCAGTCTTGCTTGCCCTGACTTAAGCTTTGGATCCAAAGTCTATCAGGTACGACTGTTTGAATAGAACAAAAGTGGTATCACCCTCAGATTAAATCATGCAACATCTTCACTCTCTCCTCACCGCCCTTTTGCAACAGTTCAACTGGGAAGAAAAACCTCCCTATGATCTGGACAAGTTGCGGGAAAGGGGACTCTAGAATCCCCCCTTCGGCAATCACGACTTCTCTGCTCCAGAAAGCCGAACCTATGCCTCTCTTCAGCCTCATTACCATGGGAATTGAAGAGGGGGATCAAATTCCCACAGTCCCCCGAATCTTTATTAGTGTCTGAGTACCGATTCATCCCAGGAGGTTTGGTTATGGCACTTGTTCGTTTGGATCCATTTCGTGAAGTCGAAGGTCTACAGCAAGAGATGAACCGCTTGTTTGATGATTTCTTTCCCACTCAGCGCCGAGGCTGGGGCGTTGCCACCACATTTGCTCCTGCTGCTGAACTGGAAGAAACTGCTGACGCCTATCTGCTCAAGCTCGAGCTTCCCGGCATGAAAAAAGAAGATCTGGATATCCAGGTTACTGCTGAAGCCGTGTCTGTGAGTGGTGAGCGCAAGTCTGAAATCAAATCTGAAGATCAGGGCATGACTCGCACTGAATTTCGCTACGGCAAGTTCCAGCGTGTGATTCCTCTACCGAACCGCATTGATCATCAGAATGTTACCGCAAACTACACCGATGGCATTCTCAACCTCACCTTACCCAAGGCCGAGTCTGAGAAAAGTAAAGTGGTGAAAGTAAACATCGGTTAACGACTTGGCATAACTCGCGTCTGGGCTGATAAGATTCCTGATCAGCTCAGATTTTTTGGCTATGGATCTTCCTGAACTCAATCTCACCACAATCCAGGCAATTCTGGATGGTGATCTGGATGATGAAATCGTCAACAATCTTGCCCTTCAATCCCTGGGATTTGAGTACGATCCCTGCCAGGAACAATGGCGCAAGGACCACGTCGATCCTGCCTGGAAAAGCGATTCCATTCCCCACTTCATTGCCAATCGTCCCGATGTAGTGAAATTAACCCGATCCATTCCGCCGGAAGATAAGCAGCTTTTGAAAACGCAGCTGGGATTCTCGGGCTACAAGGTGCATGAACTTACCCCCCAGAAGACCCGCCGCGCTACGGTGGCAAACTGGCTGTTGGGGGTGCTGAAACGGCAGCAGTCCGGATCCATTTAAACTTGCGGAATGCAAAGCCACAGATCTTGAGCAGCTGGATCCCTTCCCTCACATGCTGAATATTCGACTGCCCATAAACCCGTGGATAATAGCGCACCGGAATATCCACCACCTTGAGATTTTGCTTCACCGCACCCAGCAGCAGATCAAAGTCACCGAAAGGATCAAAGTCTCCAAAAAAGTGCCGTTGGGCTGCAATCTCCAGATAATCACTGCGACGCAATGCCTTAGTGCCACAGAGGGAGTCTTTGATCCGGATCCCGAGAATATAGGAGAGAAGCGCCGCAAAAAAACGATTAGCCCACTGATTCAGGGTCGGCATGGCGGTGGTGGAAAGCGGATAAATCAGGCGGCAACCATTGGCAAAGTCACATTGTCCTGAAGCAATCGCCTGAAAGAACTTGGTCATCTCCTCTGCCTGCACGGTCAGGTCAGCATCCAGGATGATCAAAACATCACCTGTGGCTGCTGCGAAGCCCAGTCGGACGGCATCAGCTTTTCCTTTTCCCTGTTGTTGTAGGGCCTGGATCTCATGGCTATCTGCCAATTGGGCTTGCACGTTCTGGATCTGGGTCCAGGTGTCATCACTGGAATGGCCCTCCACAAAGATGATCTCTGTACGGCTCCCCATCCGGGGCAGGCGGCGCACACAGTTCCAGATATTACCTGCCTCGTTGCGAGCGGGGATGATCACCGAACAGGAGAGGTCCTGCACAGACGTGTGATCCCTAGAAGGCTGTGGTCGAGCCACAATGTACTCCGTGAGGCAGAGGCGATTGATCAGGGGCAGGGGGGCCAGGAGGCGGTTAAAGACCGCAGACAGGAAGGGAACCTTGCGGGGAAAAAGAAATTGCTTCCCTGTTTTGATCACCTCATACCCGGCCAGATGCAGAAGATTGCTGATATCCCCCTGCGAGAGCCAGTTGGTGGCAGGCATGGGCATGCGTTGCCCCAGTCGGGAGGCCAGTTGCAGGATCCCTTCCCAAAGCGGGTTGTGGTAGGAGATCACCAGACGGGTGCTGGGCAGACAGAAGGGGAGAAGGTGCTCAAACACCGCCTGAACATCCTTTAAGCTCCCTACCGTATTTGCCAAAATGATGTAGTCAAAGGGTTCTTTGAGATCACGGGTCTGCAGATCATGGGCATCTAGCACCCAGAAATGCAGATGCGGGAACTCTTGCCTTGCCAGTGCCACTACTTCAGCATCCTGATCCAGACCCAGGCCATAGGCAGGCTGCAGGGCATTCAGAAGGATGCCGGTTCCCGATCCAATTTCCAATACCCGTTTGCCAGGGGGGATCAGGAACTGATGCAGGGCATCCAGATCCTGGTGATAGTAACGATTTTTCCTCCGCCAGAGATGGAGAGGATGGAGCTGCTGCAACACCACGGTCCTTGATCATCACCTGTGCAGAGAAGCTTACCAAATCCCAGGGGTGATGAGCGCTGATCTAATGGGCCCAGAAAACGTCAACTCAGGTTCTGTAGATCGAAGAAATCTATTGAAGATAAGAATTCTGCCTTTGCCACTGTTTCCAAAAGTCTGCGGCCACCAGCGGGGCACCATTCTGCGGCAGTTCTGGTAAGGGATGCTCCCCCAGCTGATCCAATCGCCAATGGGAATCATTGAACCACTGGGATCGGTATAACTGACAGGGGATCTTGTAATATGCACATTCCCAAAACAGGTTGTAGCCAGCAATCCCCACGACATGCTCTAGGCTAAGCCGATAGGCTGTGAGGGGATAAACGATCTCCTGGGAGTAATCGGGATAAAGCTCAGCCAAGTATTGGCGGTTTTGCTTTTCGCTACTAGCAATCACATGACTGGCAAAGGGCTGTTTGAGAGCAGGAGTCTCTAGGACCACCGCAGGGAAGTCTCCCTCCCGATCCAGATCCGAAACGGTAAGAAGGCCATCATATCCCGCGATATCTGGTTTTTGGCGGCTGATCTTGCGGATACAGAAACTCTGGGAAAAGTCTTGAGGCTGATAAGGTTGTGCCGATTCCCAGCCATGTTCACACAGGATCGGCTGCCCTAGTTGCAGTGAACTCACCTGTTTGACATTCCGGATCCAGCTAGGAATCTGAATACGCACCCGCCGATTATACAAATAGAACTGCACCTGAGGGAGATAGGCGATAATCGCCAGCATCCGTGTCCAGTGGCCCCAACCAGGCGCATTAACAGCCACTTGAATCTTACATGAAGTCACAGTAACGGAAGTCAGGACGATTGTAGAAATCTTCAATGATCTCAGCTGGATAATCGCAGATCAGCTCATCCAGAATAGACTCATCCTCAGGCGGTTCCTCTGGTATGTAAGCTCCTCCTGCAATATCAAACACTACAGGACCACAGCCAATACGCATCCGCCATTCATCAGTTAGTCGGAGAGTCTCTGGATCTCCTAATAGAATGATCTCTCCAAAGTTATTGGCAAAGGGCTCTGCAGGGCCATCGCCAAATCCTCCTTCAGCAATGTAGTCCAAGATCGGAATTGGGGGTTGCTGACCAAAGGGAAAGAGTAGATCTCTTGTGATTGGGTCTGTCAGAAGAGCGAAGAATCTGAAGGGAAATTCCCCAATCGGAGAGATCGGATCAAGCCGCAGATCAGCAGCAGTTATATCTATGAAAGGGCAATTGGGAAAGCTACATTCTTCAGCTTCCAGATCGTAAACTCCCCCTCGCTGTTCACAGTCAATATTCTCAAAGCTGCATTCTCCTGTCTCTCTGTCAAAGATCCCACCTGCAAACTGACAGTTTTGGAAGCCAGGGACACATTCGCCTGTGTTTTGATTAAAGAACCCACCGGAGTCCTGGCATGTCTGGAACCCTGGAAGACATACGCCTGTCTCAATATTGAAAAAGCCCCCTTCATTAATGCATTGCTGCTCATCTCCACTCAGCAGATTATCAAAGACCCAAAGCTGAGGTTCCTGCACATCTGGTGTGCCGTTCAGATTCAGATCCGCATCAATGGGTGGAATGGGAGGGGGTTCCTGCAGGTTACGTACTCGTTCATACAGATCCTGGAGATCAATAGCAGGTAGTCCTCCGGCCAGATCCACGGCGAAGCGGAAAGCCAGGAAGGAATTATCAATCCTGCCAAACAGCTGTTCATACAGTTGGAAGCCTGCCCGCAACTGATCTGCTGAGAGTCGGTTGGACCACCAGTCACTGAAGTCCACAATATAGCTGCCATAGGGAGAAGCAAATAGAGACTGATCCCCGTTCACCCGCCAGGATTCGATAAAGTCGCCAAATTCACGGGTGGTGTAATCCCCAACAGCCAGGGGAGATCCCCCACGGGGTGTCCAGTCGTTATTAGGATCGCCATCAGCATTGCCGAGGATGCCCTCAAATTGCCCTTTGGAGACAATTCTGGATCCGAGAGTTAAAGAAAGTGATCGCGGACTAATGCGGAAGGTATCTCCGGTAGAGGTGCGAACCCGATAAACAGGAACAGTACGACCTCCAAAGGCGGAGCGAGAATAGGTGACAAACAATCCAGAGTTAAAGGCAAAGGGATTCTCAGTCAGATCCAGAAGCTGACCATTGGCGAGGATGAGACCCGGTGCAGAGGAAGACTGAGCAAGATTGAATTCGAGAACATCAGATCCATCACGGATGGCAAAGTCAGTATTGCGGGAATCCCCGTTGGTATCACCCAGTTGCTCTTGCCGAGCCTGGATCTCGACTTGATCATCAAGAGTGCGGGCCATGATGAAGTCGCCTTCAGAGTTGGTCCAAGAGTAGAGGCCATCGAAGCTGCGGTAGTTGGGATCTGAGTAGCTGTTATCTTCTTCCTCATCACAGGGTGCTTCTGAGGGATTTCCTTCGTCACAAAGATCGACAATAAATACATCTTGTTGTCTCTGGAAAATTTGCCCATTAGGGGTTGTAAGAGTTGCTGTAATCGAAATTCTCCCTTCACCCCGATCCTCAAGCAGGACATATGTTGCATCTGAGTAATTTCCAGATCCATCTGTTGTACCGAATCCATTATTTACAGTTAAGCTATCAGCTTTTGCTTCAAGCTCAATATCCACTGGATATAAGTTTCCATCAGCATCTCTTAATTCTTGCGATCCAGATTCGGAAGGAATTCTAGCCGTAGGATCTACTATTACAAATATTTCATTAACCACTCCCTCTTCTGTTATACTCTCATTAAATACAATAAGATTTAAGCTAATTTCAGCACATGTAAAAACTTCGTCTAGATCCTCCAATGTACAAGGATCTTCTAGATCAACTTCCCTTTCTTCTGACAGCGGCAGGCCTTCTGGAGTTATAACACTCGCGCGAATATTAAACTCAGCTCTACCAAGATTCTCATTTAATGTCACTGTTGTCAGATAATTGCCTTGGCCATCAGTTCTGCCAACCGGGTTTGTCACTGTAGAATTACCTGTGGGCACTGAGATATTAATTGTTACAGGTGGGCGACTCCCATTCTGATCGATGATAATATTTCCATCTTCTGTCTCTTGATAAACATCCTGAACAATCAAAGTCTCGTTTTCACCATCATTTGTTTCACTGCCGCCCTCGATAAATACATCGGTTACAATTAGCTCTCTTCTTTCATTTTCAACACAAATAAAAGTAGGTAGAGGTATTAAATCAAGTCCAGTGGGAGAAATAACAGAATCATTCGAGGATCCGTCTCCTCCAGTTTGAGGGGGACCAGGATCATTTGGTGGCCCGTCATTTGGTGGTGGTGGAGTGGGTGAGTCATCCAATCCATTTGAGTTATCATCTTCATTATTGAGGCTCACCTGCTGACGAATGACAGTAGAAAGCTGTGATGACGGCTCTGATCCTGATAGATCAACAGGAGTTCCCACCCTTGATAAAGCAATTAAGTTCTGCCCAGAGTCACGCCAACCGATCCAATACTGGTCAGTTGCTTGCATTGGTATA
Source organism: uncultured bacterium (assembly GCA_964392245.1). Lineage (GTDB taxonomy): Bacteria > Cyanobacteriota > Cyanobacteriia > Thermostichales > Thermostichaceae > JAAUUJ01. The sequence continues at coordinate 1,277 of CAYMOX010000088.1, read as the reverse complement.
ACTTTCGAGTCAAGTAAGACCGGCTCAGTCAAATCAAGCTCTGTGAGTATCGCTGCGTTAAGGGTTGTTGATTGATCTGAGACTATAGTGCTGCTGCTGTGATTAGGAGGGATCGACATGCTGGTAGATCCACCACAGCCGACTAAACAGGATAAGATTACTGTAATTATTCCCCTAGCTACCCAATTCAGACTCTGTAAGATCGATTTGCGGGTGAGTTTCATAGTGTTGATTCCCTAGCCTTGCGTGTGATCATCTGGCAGATCATTAATTATTGTCTGGACTCTTGCATGAATGAATAAAGCCCAGCTCTCACCCCAGAAATCTTTGTATCTTTCATTTCTGATCAATTCTCTTTGATCTTCAGGTAATGCGTAGATGGAAGGAGGAAGAACTTTTTCCTTTTCCCAAGCTTGTGAAGGATAGAAGCTATAGTTTCGCATTTCTTTATCTATAATTATCTTGCCTGCATCTTGCCAGCCTTTTGCCATTAGGGCACCTGAGCATTGAACAGTAAACTCAAGAAACCTCTCACTCTCCAGTAATTTAATTAATTTTACATGTATTAGACTCATTTATCTTTCCAACTCAAGCGGATCGAGATTCAAGTAATATTGGATGTTTTTCCTTGGCAATAGACAACGATTTACCTCGAGTCCATCAGATTCTTCCCTAAAATAAAAGCCTCTTTCATACATCATTATCGCTGTCTCATAAGGTGGAGGAAGAGTGAGCAAGTAAGATTTTATAGTTTTTTCTTCAACTGCATTCCAGTGGAGATAAGAGAGGCAAGTTTTCAGATCGCTACTTGCTTTGACATTATCTCTTAAGTAATCAATAATATGTGGAGGCAGTTCAATTTCAGGAACTAATAGTGATGCAATGTCGCAATAAAACCAGGAAAAGCTGTCTATATTTTCTGCTCCATTATCTCTTAGAAAAGTAATCCAACACGCCATCCTGCGAAGATATTCCCTAAAAAGCTCCACACCAAAAATCAAATTCTCTGAAAAATCAATGTATGACCAGTCTATATTTTTCAGGCGTTGGAAAGCACAAGTTAGCGAACTAAGATTTGTGTTGCTCATTGCGTAACTCCATAAACACTTAGATCAGAGATAAAATAGAAGTAACTATAGCCTCCAATGAGCTGGTCGTTAGTTCTGATGGTTGGGTTAATTGACCTTCGAGTGGTATTCCATCTGGAGATCTTCCAAGTAGTCTCTCGTAATGGCTAAATGGCGACCTAGTAGAATCAGCAAGAGGGGAAAGGTCAT
>CAYMOX010000087.1:0-11998 GCA_964392245.1 uncultured bacterium | reverse complement strand
GGCATCGTCCATTTCTGGGAGATCACCCTCAATGCTAAATACATCAGTTTCATTAAAGATTCATCACTGGGAAAACTTCTCTTGAGTCTGATTTCAGTTGCGGATCTTTTTTTGTCTCAATCATGTAACGAAATTGCAAAGAGTTTCCGTAAGTGCAAGGACACCAGCTTGTAAGCTTTAACAGTATAATTTTGGCATCTTCAGCAACGACGGGGAGGGGAGAAATGCTCTTCAATCTAGCTAGGAGCAGCTCTGTGCTCAGCGTTATGAGTTCATTTGTCTTCATGAGTACAGGGAACCAGGCTGTCTCCGCCCAACCTCATGGACTGAAGGATCTGGGTGGAAATTTGCTAGCGCAATCGGGATCTGCTGATGAAGATCTCAAGGACGAACTAGAACTTTTAGTTCAGGAGGAAAACTGGGCTGAAGCGATTGTACTCATCAACCGCATGATAGAGGCTGAACCCAGTCACAGGGCAACTCTGATGGACTATCGGGATCGACTCCTGGCTCTGCTGCGAAATCAGAGTGAACAGGAAAAGAACGCCCTGCAAACGGAGATCAGGGAGCAGGAATTGAGAGAGGAGCCCTCCAGACATGTGGATTGGGGGCCTTGGTTAGCAAAACTAAAGCAAAAAGTGGAGGCAAATTGGACTGCAGCAGAAGTTGGGGAAAGTCATTTGGTTATCCTTGCTTTTGATGTTGGTCGTGATGGAGAACTATTGGACGTAAGACTTAGCAAATCGTCGGGGCATGCACCCACGGACAACGCAGCCATTGCCGCTATTCAAAATGCAGCCCCCTTTAATCCTTTGCCCGCTGAGTTCACAGGCAATATGGTCAACATCAATTTCCAGTTTGAGATTAATGTTTTTGGTCAATTAGGAACAGGTGGTAAGAGCTAAAGTATCCCTTTTTTGTCACTCTAGACAGGAGGGACTAGATTTGTAATCGATATCGTTGGCCCTCAATATAGATTGAGCCTCTGGATCAATTGGGATAACCCTATCGATATTTCAGGGATGCTGTATACTTTTACCAATGAGTTAGACTGCTTAGATAAGTCCATGAATCAATCAGTAAATGTAAGTTATTCAGTTGGCTCTTCCGGCTTTTGACCGTTTCCCATCTCGGATTTTACTTGAGCTCTTTCTCATTAAGTCTTTGCTTGTCTTTCCGGTTTTCATCACAGGCTATACTGATTAGTAATAGTGCGTGATATACTCGCTCCCGCCACTTCTTAATATCCTTATAATGCGTTAATCGATAATCAGACCATCCCAGTTCATCTTTGCTCTCCGTGTATGCATGTCAGGTGGAGGCGCTGTTCTTGTAAAGTGGGGAGTGACCAGGGTGACTGGGTGAGAAAATGATGGAAAGACCGATAGTTTTCCACCCCAACGTGTTGAGGAATTGCAGGTTAAGTGTTCCGCTTAATGGGTGAAAGTCAACCCAGGAGGATCAGTTTTAAGAACTCGAAGCTCTTGACTTCTGGAAAGAGTAACGGTAGGCTCCGGAGTAATCATCAATGACTTGGAGGGTAGGAAGCACCGGACGAGGTAGAGTCATGGCCAGTTGAGGAGTCTAGCGTACTACATCGTTCCTATCCTCCTGAAAATGACGAAAGAGGGCTAAGAGTAAACTGCTTCCTGTTTTCATGTCTCCAACGCCAGTGCCACTGACGTATCCCTCTTGGATTCCAGGTTTGATCGCCTCCGGGGTCCCTCTGGAATCGATCCTGAGGCAGGTGTTGCAGTGGGTGGAAACTCAAATCCCCAGGATTGTAGGAGCGATCAGTGTTTGTGAAGACCAAGCCCTGGCATTAACACCCTCACGAATCCCTGATCTAAACCCTGGTCTCCTGCAGCAACTGAATCATCAGGGATGGTCCCAGTGCCTGAGGGTAGAACCAATGACCTCCACGTCAATTCCCATGGCCAGCCTGAGACTGAACGCTACCGTGATCAGCGGTGAATGGCTGCCCCTGTTTTCTCAGGATCAGAACTTGATGGGTCTGCTCGGTTTTTATACCTGTGGGACTTCACTCTCCGATCCCAGCTATGAATGGGTTCGATCCTGCGCCCGTGATCTGAGCTTTATTGCCCTGGAACAACACCGCCTTAAACTCCAGCTAGAGGTCCGACAACTGGAACAGGAGCAATTGCGATCCCGCAACCATCTGCTGCAGACCATTCTGGACAATGCCCCCATGGGAATCGTGATTAAGGATCGACACCATCGCTATGTGTGGGTGAATCGCCATAAGGAACTCACCTCGCAGACCCCAAGCCCCCAACTGATCGGAAAAACAGAGGATGATTTTTTCTCACCGGAGGTGGCAAAAGCTTTACAGGCTAATGATCAGCAGGTCCTGGATTCGGGCCAAGCCATGCAGTTTGAAGAAACCACTCAGATTGCCAATGGAGAAACCCGTCATTGCCTTTCCATTAAGTTTCCCCTGCGTAATGCTTCAGGAGAGATCACAGGGGTGGCAGGGATCTTTGCCGACATTACCGAGAAGAAAAAGGCAGAAGAACAACTGCATATCCTGGAACAGGCCGTTTGGGCCAGCGGCAGTGGGATGGTGATCGCGGACGCTCGAGCTTCCGACTACCCCATAATTTATGTCAATCCGGCATTTGAGCGCCTGACAGGGTACGATGCATCCGAGATTCTCGGGAAAAACCTGCGATTCCTGCAGGGACAGGATCGGGACCAGACTGCCATTGACGCCATCAGGTCAGCGCTGAAACACCAGCAGGAGTGCCGCGTCCATCTGCGCAACTACCGTAAAGATGGCACGTTGTTCTGGAATGAGCTGACTCTCTCTCCCGTCTTTGCCCCCTCGGGTCAACTCACCCATTATTTAGGGATCCAACGGGATATCTCAGAAACCCAACGCCTGAACTGCCTCAAGGATGATTTTCTGAGTACGGTATCCCATGAATTACGCTCTCCCCTGACCAATATCCGCATGGCTCTAGAAATGCTCAAATGCTCAGCACAGACGCAACCCATGACGCCCAGGCAACTGCATTATCTGGATCTGATGGAGCGGGAATGCCATCGACAGATTCATCTGATTACCGACATTCTGACGATTCAAAAGATCTGCGCAGGAGAGTATAAACTCGATCTCGGTCTGATCCATCTGGACACCTGGTTAAAGGAGTTACTACCAGGCTTTCAATTGAGGGCACAACAACAACAGTTAGGATTTCAGGTCAACCTGGCGGAGGATCTATTCACTTTTTTGGGAGACCGTTACTGTCTGGACCGAGTCATGTCTGAACTTCTTAATAATGCTTGCAAATATACAGCCTCTACAGGGACTATCAACTTAAACATCTCTTCGGGTTTCAATCCTAAAATGCAGCCTGGAATTTTGTTTGCTTTAGAGAATACAGGCAACATTCCGTCACAGGATCTGCCATTCATTTTTGATCGTTTTTATCGTGTTATGCAGGCCGATCGCTGGGGACAGGGAGGCACAGGATTGGGGCTGTATCTTGTCAAACAGCTAATTGAGATTTTAGAAGGAGAGATTCAAGTTAAGTCTCAGGGAGGGGTGGTTTCATTCCAGATCTGGCTACCGACATTCAGCCCCGATACTCAGGCGTAATTGAGAAGTTCTACGGTACTCTGGGGGCAGTCAATGGTGGGGTCGTGCTCTTCTCTCATCTGGGTTCGCCTGAATGAGTGTATTGAGCAAAACATATGAGGAGTGAAAATCATGATCAAGACCAATATGGGTAGCAGTCTACTCGTTGCTGCTTTGCTTTCTCTAGGATGTGCCAGTCAAAGCCCGCTGGTGAGTGAGGTTCCCAGATCTGAGGATTTAACTCAGTTGATTAACAATGAGGAAACTGATCCAGCAACAGGGCTTTTGTTCGGAAATTCAATTACAGTCAGCAATGGCAACGACTCTGGAGATGGCAGCTTGAGGGCGGCCCTTGAACAAGCCAGCTCTGCTGCGAGAACCACCACAATCACGATCCCCAACCGCATCAATCGAATTGAATTACAGTCTCCGCTGGTTTACTCCGGAACTGCTAATCTCACCTTGGCTGGAAATGGGGTAATTCTGGATGCCTCAAGGGCAGGGGGAACCGCGCTAACGATCTCCAGTGGAGCCAACCTTACCCTGGAGGACTTTACGGTCGTCGCTGCCGCTGGAGAAGGAGTCAAGGTTGAAAATCCTGAATGTGAGGGGTTTCGAGTGGCGATCCAGCTGAGTGGCATCAATTTGGTCGATAACTCTGGAGCCGGGTTTTTGCTGGAAGATACGGCGGACTGTCCTCTTACAGTATCTGTTGCCAACTCTGATTTTTCTGAGAACGCTGGGGAGGGAATACTCATTCAAGAGGACGGGGACGGAAATCTTAGCTTAACCCTTTCCAACACAACCCTGAATAGAAATAGTCGAGATGGCTTGTTGCTCGAAGAGAATGATCTGGAGTCAGTTAATATCAGATTAACCAATGTGGTGGCCGAAAATAACAGCATCAGTGGTATGACCTTCAAAGAAGGGGATATTGGGAATCTAGTTGTCAACGGTAGAAATGTATCAACCTCCGCCAATGCCACAGAGGGAATGAGCCTGGCTGAAGAAAAAGAAGGGAATTTGATCTTTCAAATTAGTGGGTCTGAATCCAATCGCAACCGCAGAAATGGCTACCTCTTGATTGAGGAAGGACCTGGAAATCTCAATGCGAACTCTCTTGCTACCAATGCATCTGAAAATGTAATTTCCGGATTTAACCTCAGTCAAGCTGCAGCAGGTCAGGGAAGATTTTTCCGGTTGGGAGGAGAGATTGTTGATAATACCAACGAGGCGATCAAAGCGGAAAATGTTGAGGTAACCAACCTGGGAGGTGGCTTTTAACCGAGATCAGGATCTATCCTTAACACTCTGGATCTAAATTTAACCGCAGGGTGAAGATCTCTTGAGAGGTGCTCTTTATTTTTTTGCCCTCTACACCATCTCTTCATGCATCTCAAAACTTGAGAAACTGGACCTTGCATATCTAGTTTCGATCCCCAGGGTCATCTGGTACTGATCACAAGGAGACAGTAAAGCGATCAGGTCATATCTAACTAAATTAGCCGACAAAATTTTTGAGAAAGCACAAAAAGATCACTCTGCATCTGTGGAGACACCAGATTTATGAGTTCTAAGCTTTTGTTACATTTCGTCACGCGTTGACAGATTGTAAAGACTTGTGTTCTGCTAAGGAATGGCTTTGCTTCCACATTATCTAAATGAGGGATCATGCAAGGCTCTAAGGAATCTCAATCCAGACAAGTTTCAGGAGTTCACAACATGAAAACGTTCTTCTTTCGGGTGCTAATGAGCCTGTGCCTGTCTTTCTCTCTGCTGATCGGTGGGTTTGCTAACCTGACCGCTCCTGCTTCTGCAGCTAACCTGTTCGAGACGTTGCAGCAGAAGTTTGAGGAATTGACACAAGATTTTTCTGACAAGAAGGGAGAGGTCATAGAATCCCTGGAAGCGCAGCTTGAAGCCGCCTCTCAGGCAGTTGAGGAAGCCGTAACCTCTGCCCAGCAGGAATCTGAGGATGTTCAGACCACTGCCGATGCCGTGATGGAAGAGGCTCAAGCGACGGCAGACGAGAACATCGAGGAGACTCAGGCTGCGGTAGAAGAGGGGATGGAAGAAGCCCAGGCTGCTGCCGAGGAAACCGCTGACGAAGCTCAGGTGACTGCCGAAGAAACCATGGAAGAAGCCCAGGCTGCTGTCGAGGAAACCGCTGACGAAGCTCAGGTGGCTGCCGAGGAGACCATGGATGAGGTTCAGGCTGCTGCCGAAGAAGGCATGGAAGAGGCTCAAGCGACGGCTGCCGAAACTGCTGAGGAAGCCCAGGCTGCTACCGAAGATATGAGTGAAGAAATGTCAGAAACCCCAGAAGAAGTGGCCTCTGAAACAGAAGAAGCTGCTGAAACTGAAGTGGAGCAAGGTTAAGGCTCCAAATCTCTAGTATCATCCCAGATCCCTCAGTTGTGTCCCCTCGAAACGGGGTTGCGGTTGAGGGAATTTTGTTGGAATCCCTTTTGCTCAAATCAAAGGGGCATTTTTTCGATCTCAGATCCTTCCACTTCAGGATCATGCATGTCATAAGGAGAAAAGGCAGGATAAGGCACCTGATGACGGGAGAAACTTTGTTTAGCCCTCCGGATCAGATCGGGTTTATAGGCGGTTTCATCCTGAATATCGATGGGGTAGCACCTCAGCTTAATGTTTTGATCACCCGCTGTCTTTCTTCCTCTGGCCCTGCCAAGTTAACCAATGACATGCCCATTGATCCAGCAACCTGATTTTTCCATACAGACATCCTTCGTAACTTCCCCTATTCTGGTGGACATAAGGGCTGTCACACTTGCAAGCGAGGGAGGAAGGGGATGCGACTGGATGGAAAAGTTGCTCTGGTCACGGGCAGCAGTCAGGGAATTGGTCAGGCGATTGCGATTCGTCTAGCCCAGGCCGGAGCCCAGGTGGTGATCAACTATCGATCTAATCCAGAGGGCGCTGTTGAGACCGTGAAGCAGGTGCAAAATGCGGGTGGGGAGTGCCATGCGGCGGAAGGCTTTTGTGAAGAAGAACGCGCGTTCTCGGTGCAGGCCGATGTAAGTGTCTTGGAGGATATTCAGCAGCTGGTGTCTGAAAGTATTGAGCGTTTTGGCAAGATCGATATTCTGGTGAATAATGCTGGCATTGAGAAACATGCCCCCTTCTGGGAGGTGAGTGAGAAGGACTATGATGCTGTTCTCAGCGTCAACCTCAAGGGAGTGTTTTTTACAACCCAAGCTGTTGTCAAGCACCTGATCGAAACCAAGCGTCCAGGCAACATTATCAATATCAGTTCGGTTCACGAAGAATTGCCGTTTCCCAACTTCACCGCCTACTGTGCCAGTAAAGGGGGATTAAAAATGATGGCGCGTAATCTGGCGATTGAGCTAGCTCCTTACGGGATCACGGTGAACAACGTTGCGCCTGGGGCCATTGAAACCCCAATCAACACCAAGCTGCTCAATGATCCTGAAAAGCTGAATGCCCTCCTGAAAAATATTCCACTTGGACGACTGGGAAAGCCAGAGGATGTGGCCGGACTGGTGGCATTTTTAGCATCGGATGAGGCCAGCTACATCACGGGTAGCACCTTTTTTGTGGATGGGGGACTTACCTGGAATTACCAGGAACAGTAGAGCCTTTCCCTTTGATCACCGTTACCGCATCCCTCTTCCCCTGGAGGAATTCTGATGCTGTCTGCTCTCCGATCCCACTGGCCTGAGTATGTGATGGAAGCGGCTGAACTGGGTCTGTTTATGATCCTGGCCAGCACCTTTGCCACGTTACTGTACGCCCCTTCCTCCCCTGTACCTGCATGGATCCCCAATGCCACGGTTCGGGATGTGTGCATGGGTCTGGCAATGGGTATCTCAGCGATCACGATCATTTACTCGCCTCTGGGCAAGCGATCGGGGGCTCATTTCAACCCTGCCGTGACTCTGGCCTTTTTTCGCTTGGGCAAACTGCACCCCTGGGATGCCCTTTTCTACATCCTGTTCCAGTTCCTGGGGGGTGTTGTTGGGATCATTCTGGCAGCCCTGCTGCTGCGGGATCCTTTTACCAATCCTCCGATTGCTTACATCATCACGATTCCTGGGCTACCAGGGTTGGGAGGACAGATCGCGGCATTGATCACCGAGATCCTGCTGGCCTTTACGTTGATGATGACGGTACTCATTGTCTCCAACCACAGCCGTCTGCACCATTACACCGGGATCTTTGCTGGACTGCTGGTGGCCACCTTCATCACGGTTGCTGCCCGGATCTCTGGCATGAGTATTAATCCCGCTCGCACCTTTGCCTCCGCCCTGCCTGCCAACGTCTGGACAGCCTTCTGGATCTATTTCATCGCTCCTCCGCTGGCCATGATCCTGGCTGTAGACATCTATCTCAGGCGAACACGGCGGGATCCGAAAAAGCTCTGTGGCAAACTCTGCCCCAATACCGAGACCCCCTGCATCTGCAGCACCTGTTGCTGTAGGGATGACTCAACTTTGGACCGAAACGATTGATCACCTGATACGAGGATCTATGGCAACCCATTACGACGTGATTCTGATCGGCACTGGTGCTGGAGGCGGAACTCTGGCCTACAAACTGGCTACCACAGGCAAGCGCATTCTGGTGCTGGAGCGGGGACCTTTTCTGCCGCGAGAAAAAGAAAACTGGGATACCAAAACCGTCTTCAATACCAACCGCTACCACAACGAAGAGATCTGGTATGACCGTGAAGGGCAGGAACTTCACCCCGGCATGAGCTACTTCGTCGGGGGGAATACGAAAGTTTACGGTGCAGCCCTGTTTCGACTGCGGGAACGAGATTTTGAAGAGTACACCCATAAAGACGGGATCTCCCCGGCCTGGCCCCTGAAATACAAAGATTTTGAACCCTACTACACTCAAGCGGAGCAGCTTTATCAGGTGCATGGCAAGCAGGGAGAGGATCCCACGGAGCCCCCCCGTAGTCAGGATTATGTTTACCCTCCGGTCAGCCATGAACCCCGTATGCAGGAGATCGCAGACACCCTCAAAAATAAAGGGCTGCATCCTTACTCCACTCCCGTGGGCATTCACTTGAATGAAGCGCAACGCTATCTGAGTGAATGTATTCGCTGCAATACCTGTGATGGGTTCCCCTGTCTGGTGCAGGCCAAGTCTGATGCCGAAGTTACCGCCATTCGTCCGGTGATGAACCAGGATCACGTTACTCTGATTACAGAAGCCAGGGTTGTAAAACTTCATACCAGTGCTTCAGGGCGGGAGATTACCTCGGTGGAGGCGGAAGTGAATGGAACTCGCCAGCAGTATTCTGGAAACATCGTGGTGATCGCCTGTGGAGCTGTCAATTCAGCGGCACTGTTGTTACGTTCAAGCAATGATCAGCACCCCCAGGGACTGGCAAACAGCTCTGGTCTGGTGGGCCGCAATTTTATGAAACATGTACTCGGTTCCGTGATCGGTGTCAGTCGAGAACCGAATCCCACCAAGTTTCAAAAAACTCTTTCCATCAATGATTTCTACTGGGGTGAACCAGGCTACGACTATCCCCTGGGCCAGATCCAGACCCTGGGCAAAGTGAATAAAGACATGCTGGAGGGCAATGCCGCTGCCTATGCTCCCCTCACGCCTGAAGAGGTGGCCACGTATTCCATTGACTGGTGGCTGACGGTGGAAGACCTACCCGATCCCACGAATCAGATCCGCGTGGATGGGGACAAGATCATTCTTGATTATCGGGAGAACAATGCCGAACCCTACGCCCGCCTGGAACAGCGCTGGATCGAGATTTTGAAGTCGATGGAGTGTGCCGAGCAGGTGCACAGCCACAACACCTACTTCGTCAAAGGTGGAGCCAAAACCTATTTCACCGGCAAGCTGCCTCTGGATGGGGTGGGGCACCAGGTGGGCACCTGTAAGTTTGGTGAAGATCCCGCCACCTCGGTACTGGATCTGAATTGCCGCACCCATGACATCGATAACCTGTACGTGGTGGATGGCAGTTTCTTCTGCTCCAGCGGAGCTGTCAATCCCACCCTGACCATCATTGCCAACGCCCTGCGTGTAGGCGATCACCTGATCCAACACCTGCTATAGGAGAATACATGAACGAGGCAACCCCACTTAGTCAGGGTCGTGTGCAACTGCACTACGCCATTCAATTTATGGCAGCAACGCAGATGGCTCTGGCCACTCCCCAGCCGGATGGCCGTCAGGTGACGATCCACTGGAACCCGCAAATCTCAGGATTTATGGGGCAGATGCTGGCGGGGGATCCACCCTTTTACCTGGCCCTGGAGCCGGTCACTCTCACCAGTTTGATTTTGAATCAGCAACTGCAACCGCTAGCAACACTGCCGCTGAATGGCATGACCATGGCCGCCGCTCTCGAGTGGCACACAACGGAACTGGCCAAACTGGGTGTCCCTACTGAAGATATCAAGTTTCTGGACTATCCCGAGGACTTCCCAGATCATCCCCTCGCCCATGGGGATGTCTTTGTCGTTGAGGATGAAGAGGCTCGCCGTACCCTGGCAGCATATTATGCCCACACCCAACCCCTACTGCAGGCTATTGTGCAAACCCAGACGGGCGCTTCCCCGATCTCCATCTGGCCACATCACTTTGATATGGCCACCCTGATCACCCTCTCCGGCAGGGGTGAAGATGCGCAAACCATTGGGGTGGGGTTGTCTCCGGGTGATGGCAGCTATGATCAGCCCTACTGGTATGTGTCCCCCTGGCCTTATCCAGCGACTGATCAGTTACCGACATTATCTTCGGGTCACTGGCATACCGCAGGATGGGTAGCAGCCGTGTTGACCGGATCCGAGATTGGAGATCTGAGTTTAGAAACCGATCAGATTGCCTTGAAAACCTTCTTGGAGGAGGCTGTGAACGCCTGCCATCGCGTCCTTGCATAACGGATCAATCCATTGAGTGCACCGTATTTCAAGCAGGTCAGGAATGAAACTGAGAACATGGCTGACTTTATTTCTCCTGTCGGCAGGATTCTATTCGGGTCTACCAGCAGCTCTTCTGGTTGCGGGTGGGAGAGGATCCCTCTTCTCGAATCCAGTCTCTGCCCAGGTGGCCTCCCCCCAGTCCACTTCTATTCAAGTTCGGGATGTACCCCTGATCGGTATGACTGTATCGGATATGGGTGAAGCCATTCAGTTTTACACAGAGGTCCTAACCTTTGAAAAGATCTCGGATGTGGAGGTGATGGGGCGGGAAATTGAGTTGTTGCAGGGGGTGTTTGGGGCACGCCTACGGGTAGTGCAGATGCAGCTGGGTGAGGAGGTTATTGAACTGATCCAGTACCTGACTCCTCGAGGCCGTCCGATTCCAATCGACTCTCGCAGCAATGATCACTGGTTTCAACACATTGCCATTGTGGTCAGGGATATGGATGCAGCCTATCAGCATCTGCGCGATTTTGATATTCAGCATGTGTCAACTGCCCCGCAGCGATTACCAGAAACCATTCCCGCTGCCGCAGGGATCGAGGCCTTTTACTTCCAGGATCCGGATGGTCACAACCTGGAGATCATTTTCTTTCCGCAAGACAAGGGCAATCCCCGCTGGCAGGAGGCAACGGATGATCTCTTCCTGGGCATTGATCACACCGCCATTGCTGTGACTGATACCGAGAGAAGTCTTAGCTTCTACCGTGATCTGCTAGGCCTGAGGGTGGCAGGGGAAAGCTTTAATTTTGGTACAGAACAGGAACACCTCAATCAGGTTTTTGGGGCGCGACTGCAGATCACGGGTTTAACCGCAGGGAAAGGTGTTGGGGTTGAGTTTCTGGACTATCTTTCCCCCCTAACCGGACGTCCCTATCCCCCCGATTCTCAGGCGAATGATCTCTGGCACTGGGAGATCACGATGGGGGTGGACGATGTGGCAGCGGCAGCAAATCGGTTGCAGCAAGCTGGGGTTCCCTTCATTTCCTCGGGGTGGGTCCAGCTACCGGATTCAACCCTGGGATTTGAAAGCGGTTTTCTGGTTCGCGATCCCGATGGACATGCGATTCGAGTTATTGAAGACAACCCATAGATCAGATTTGAATCTCTACTTTCATTAATTTTTCCAGCTTTCTCTTGATTGCACCTAGGAGGACATCATGACCACTGAGCATCAACGACTTCAGGAAACCAAAACCGGCAGCAGTCCCTGGAAAAAGTGGGGACCGTATCTGAGTGAACGGCAGTGGGGTACCGTGCGGGAAGATTACAGTGCCAGTGGTGAGGCCTGGGATTATTTTTCCCATGATCAGTCGCGTTCGCGGGCGTACCGCTGGGGGGAGGATGGTCTGCTGGGGATCAGTGATGAAAAACAGCAGGTATGTTTGGCTGTGGCAGGGTAAGCTCACCTAAAAGTGTATTATTACGTACAGAAGTATTGGGCGTATTA
>CAYMOX010000086.1:0-12005 GCA_964392245.1 uncultured bacterium | reverse complement strand
CCATCATTGAAGATCAGAGTAACAAAGGGGGTGCCGACCCGCAGGGCCGTTTCCAGTTCCTGACAGTTCATCATAAAACCTCCATCCCCCGTGGCAGCCACGACTTTCCGATCGGGATAGAGGATCTTGGCGGCAATCGCTCCGGGAATGGCAATCCCCATGGCGGCAAAGCCGTTGGAGATCAAACAGGTGTTGGGTCGATCACAGTGGTAATGGCGCGCGATCCACATTTTATGAGCCCCCACATCCGAAATGACAATATCGTCAGGTCCCATCACCTGCCGCAGGTCATAGATCAACTTCTGGGGTTTAACCGGAAAACTCAGATCCTGGGCATAGCGTTTGTAGTCTGCATGGATATTGGCACGAAGGCTAAGGGCATAGGGGGCAGGTTTTCCCTCCCGATCTGCTCGCCGCAGGATCTCCATCAGGGAATCTGAGATATCACCAATCACCTCCACTTCAGGAATGTAGCTGCTATCAATTTCTGCAGGCGTGGCTGCGATGTGCACAATGGGGATGGATCCGCTAGGATTCCACTTTTTGGGGGAATATTCAATCAGGTCATAGCCCACGGCGATCACCAGTTCTGTCTGATCAAAGCCACAGCTAATGTAGTCCCGTTGCTGCAGTCCTACCGACCAGAGAGCCAGGGGATGGGTGTAAGGGATCACACCTTTGCCCATGAAGGTATTGACAACAGGCAGGTGCAGACGGGTGGCAAACTCGGTCAGGGCATCACTGGCTCGGGCGCGAATGGCCCCATTCCCCACCAGGACCAGGGGATTCGTGGCCCGCGAGATCAGAGCTGCGGCTGCGTTCAAGCTCTGGTAAGAGGCAAACGTGCGGTCTGATTTGTCACGGTTCAGGGGAGTGCCATCGGCGGGCATAGCCGCAATATTTTCGGGCAGATCAATGTGAACAGCTCCGGGTTTTTCGGCCTGGGCACGTTTAAAGGCTTTGCGCAGGATCTCGGGGGTGATGCTGGGGCGCACGATCTGGGCATTCCATTTGGTGACGGTTTCAAACATGGCCACCAGATCCAGGTACTGATGCGATTCGATGTGCATCCGATCCGTGCCCACCTGTCCTGTGATCGCCACGAGAGGAGCCCCATCCAGATTGGCATCGGCAACCCCAGTCATGAGATTGGTGGCACCGGGACCCAATGTTGAGAGGCAGACTCCGGCGCGACCGGATAGACGTCCATAGACATCGGCCATGAAGGCTGCTCCCTGCTCATGACGGGTGGTGATGAACTGGATCGAGGAGTGTTTGATCGCCTGCAGCAGTTCCAGGTTTTCTTCTCCAGGCAGCCCGAAAATGTACTTGACTCCCTCATTCTCCAGACAACGCACTAGCAACTCAGCCGTATTCATGATCCTTTCCCCAGCAAGCAGACTATTTCTGTCCTAAACTCAGTCATGGCAAAAAGTCAGCTTCTTAAGAATACTGTTTGAGCTTGAGGTGATCGTCTTCCAATGCTTCACAAAGGGAGACATCCAGTCATGGTCATGACCGCTGCTAGAAATCAACTGATCTTGACGCTGCGCCCAGACCTTCGGTTCAGCTCGGATCTAGAACAGGGAATCCTATTGCACACGAGGATCCAGTCTCTACCTTTGGGGGCACAACCAGCAGGGATCCAGCGGGCTTTAGAGATTCTCAGTGAGGGGGGAGCCACTGAAACCCCGTTGGGCAGGGCGGTGAAGCAGCTGGATGGATTGTCGGTCTTTCTCACCCAATAACAGGCATCGTCCTTCCCAGGATGTTTCCCCTCCGATCAAAAAGGATGGCCTCCACCCGCAGATCTCGTTCAGAATACTTGCGCACATACTCCTGACTGCGTTCACCAATACGACGAGCCAGATCATTAAAGACCCCTGTCGTCAAATCCGCCCGATCCAGCACCCCCTGAGCCGCATCCACCGTTGCACAGTCCAACACCGCCCGCGCCACCTCCACTGTCCCTCCCATCCGCACAACAGCCGCCGCCAGGATCTCTAAACGCGCATCTGCCACATGACTGGAGGTGTTGAAGATCCCCCCGGCCAACTTGATCAACTTGCCGTGATAACCCAGCAGCTGTACCGCTCCGGCGTTCCTCACCCCCGCCTCCACCAGCAAGGCCCCCAACCAGTTCCCCGTGCGGATCCGCGCCTCCACCGAAAATCCCAGGCGATCGGCCATCATCTCCCCGTGACTGCCAATACAAAAGACCAGGGTTCCCCCGGGCTGCACCTGAGCCTGTAATCTCTGACGGCTCTCCTCCAAATAATCGGGGGCGGCAATCGGATGCGCAATGCCACTTGTGCCCACCAGCGCCAGACCCTCCAGCACCCCAAAGGCCGCGTTTGAGGTACGCTCTGCCAGAGCCCTCCCTTCCGGCAAAATAATCCGGATCTGCAGCTGTTTCTCTGCAGGGATCAGAGGACTCAGATTGATCTCAAATAGATGGCGAGCATAGCGATAGATGGCAGCCTGGTGATTGGCAAAATGCCCGACCCCTTCGCCTCCCTCCAGTAAAAGATGGGTTTCTCCCAGCGGTAGTGGTGATAAATGAACCCAGGCCCAAATCGGAGTATTTCGAGTTAAATCTAAGTTATCCCCCGGATCACTGCGGCAAATGCCCAGCGCGGTTGTTGCATCGATTCTGGCCACCTGCTCCACAGGGATCTCCACGTCTTCTTCCACCCGAGAATTCAGGGATCCCAGTTGCAGCTTGACATGAGTGGGGGAATTCACCTCTGCCTGTAAATGAAGCAGGGCTGCTCTGGCAGCAGCAACCGCAAAAACCGGTAGAGTGTAGCCCGCACGTGCCATGATCTGGGTCAACCTCGAAAAACTACACAGACTAACATCTCCATCCCTGACGAAAACCAAAGAATAATGCCTGATTTTTACCGAGATTATCCGCTGAAGAAGGCATTGGCAGCATTAAATTGAGAAAAAAGAGACTTCAGATTTGCGTTTCAGCGTTAAGCATTTCTAAAGATCAACCTGGTACCGCATTCCTTTATCCGCAGAATTTTACGCAGGCAACGATACCTTAGAAAATCTTATGATCATTGCGGCGGATGAGGCGATAGAACAGCACTTGTATGAAACGAAAGGTTAAATGATTTAGTAATAAGTGCCTGTTTGTCAAGATTATCTCTTTCAATAGAGATGGAAGTATATGTTTTCGGTCACCTATGATTGAGAATACAGGGTCCGTCCAGGACCAAGTCAACCGACTACAAGTGAGTATTGATAGACTGCAGGTGGCCATTGAAGGCGTTCCTGAGCGAATTGTTGCGATGTTATTGGCAGCACAGGAAGTCCAGGAGCCAGTGGCTGTTCATCAAACTCACAACAGTTTTGCTGAGCATGTGGATGATCACGGGCAACACTTCTTGCTTCAGGATGAGCCCTCGCGTTCCACCAGCAGACAGTACAGCCAGGATATTGCGCCGGAAGCCCAGGTTCAGCGACTCACCGCTCAGCTCACTGCAGCCTACAACCGGATCGCAGCGTTAGAAGAACAGCTCCTGGCCCAGCGGATGCATCACTAAGTCTGGAGAAGCGTGCTCAAGCAGGTTCCTCCTTCCCCTGACCTTTACAGGCTCTCTTCAGGCTTCAGCGGATTTATGATTTACATCCCGTAGATCAAACCCGTGCTTGCGCAATTCCTGGTCCAGCTGCAGCATATTTTCCACCAAGTCCACAAACAGAACGCCGTTCAGATGATCCAATTCGTGCTGGATCACCCGTGCCAGTAATCCATCTGCCTGCATCACACGAGGACGGCCTGTTTCATCCTTATACGCAACCACAATGGTGGAATAACGAATGACATCGCAGTAGACCCCAGGAATGCTGAGACATCCCTCCTGATCAACAATCGTGGAGCCTCTATACTCCTTGATCTCAGGATTAATAAAGACAAACTGGGGACTGTCCGGTTGATCCGGTGCGGGATCAGCCACAATGATCCGCTTGGAGATACCCACCTGTGGCGCAGCCAGACCAATGCCGTCGGAGCTATACATCGTCTTGAGCATGTCCTGCGCGAGTTGACGGATTTCGTCATTGATGCGGCTAACCCGTTTGGCTGGTTGGCGGAGCACCTGATCCCCCATCGTGTGGATTTTGAGGGGAGGATGCTTGAGCTTCGTTTTCGGAACCAGCAGAGCAGTAACAGGCATAACGGTGGATCAGTAAATGTGTACACATCAAGGGAGATGATACACATCCTAGCTCAGGTGTCTGAGGTTAGGGATCCTGATTCAGCTATGGGTTCTGGAGACGATGGTTTGGTTCGCATGGCCGCCTGCTTAAACCCCCAAACCACCAGGATGTTGGACAAACTCAAAAAAAATTCTGCTCCCCCGTGCAGCCAATCTACATTCGCCAACGACGCGCCATAGACATTTTGGGCATAAAGGCCTGCAGGAATCGTGATCCCGACAAATAGCAAGAGACCGTAGAAGCCGATCAATGCGATGCGAGGCGTTTCAGGGGTGCGGGTGAGGAAATAAAGAAAGAGCAGGTAAGGAAACAGAGAAAGGCTGAAAAAGATATTCATCGGCAGTATTACGACTCCTCAGAAGCTTGACGAGCGCGGCTGCGATACCAGATCCAGCCTGCAGCTGCCGCCATCGTTATGTTTCCCAGTAAGGTCGTCGCCCCCTGCAACGTCACAGCCCAGTCCCACCGGGGATCATTGTCAAAAAAATGCCAGGAAATGGCACACATTGCGCTGAGCAGAGAGGGAAGCATTGCCCAGGAAAGCCAGCGCCAGTACCGCAACCCAACAGTTTCAGCAAAGGCCCAGACCATGAAGATAGCTGCAATCCATTCCACCAGACTGGAGAGATGGATCCACCAAGTGGGCAAGGACAGGACGTGCATGATACTTAGCCAAATAGTGAGTTACGCAACAGGTTACGGTAAGTGACCTCCTGAAGCAACATTTGCTTGTGCAGCTTGACTAGAAACTCCTGAGCCTGCTCCAGACTCATCTTTTCCACCATAGTTTCAAACGATCGCTGACGAAACTGCTGCTCCAGAGATAGAGCTTCAAAGTCATCCATTGAGATTGTCCTCAGTAAATCAACGGCAAGGTCTGCAAGCTCACTCAATGCAAAAGAATGTAAAGGCGATTGTAAATAATAGTAACCAATCTTCAGCCTTGCGCCAAATCAGGTGTATATTGCCACATTTAAAACGCTAGACCCATAGAACGGCAAGAGGCAACGATTTTCTGTATCGAGGATCACTTTCCTCCTTTTGTTCACCACGCCAGGATCAGGACGGGTCACCAGGGCCGGTTGAAGCAGCTGAGGGAGCTGACCTGTAGCCCACTCGAAAACTGGCCGCTATGCTTAACTGCAAACTCAGGTGTAGGGTGCTGAGGTATCTATGACTCAGAAGTCTGATTCCAGACAATGCAGTTACTATCAAGTTCTGGGGATCACCCCCGAAGCGACAGCCAGAGAAATCAAGGAGGCCTATCGAGGGCTGGCTCAGCAGCTGCATCCGGATAAGTTTCCCCCTCAGACCCCTGACTATTTGCGTTCATTGGCAGAGCGGGATTTTCAGACCCTGCAAATGGCCTACCGCGTCCTCAGTGATCCGAAGACTCGTCACCAGTATGATCGGGCGCTACATTCCTTTCAAACTGCAGTTGAACAGGGGGATCATTTCTCCTCCACCTCCCGATCCCTGAGGGTCACAACCCACTTCTGGCAACTGCTCCTGGCGGCCTGTATCGGAGCTGGTCTTACCCTCACTCTCCTCTCGCTGTGGGAAATATTTGCACCCTATTCCCGACAAACCGCAACCGCCGGTGGCTACCCCTCAGCTCCCTCGGCTGATGTTCCCGGTCAGCCCTCTCTGCTGATTCCTTCCCCGCCAGCACCTTCCCAGCCCTTCAGCCCCACAGTGGATCAGTTGCAGCGGTTTGTGCTGGCTTATCTGCAGGTGGAGCCCATTTTGGAGGAAACCCAACGGCTCCTGGAAGCCGCAGATAACCCTCAAGTTGAGATAGAAATTGAGGAGAAGTTTCAGGTCCGGGCCTCAGAAGTGATTGAATCCCAGGGGTTAACCCCGGAAACCTACCAGCACATTGTCGCGGTGGCCCGCCAGGATCCGCAGGTGCGTCGTTATTTAAGTACACTGGCAGCCCAACAACGGGTCCAAGCCCAGGAGCAAGAGGATCGCATGCTAGAATAACTGGCTGCAAAGTTCTGCTCTGATGGAGCCTTTTGATTCATGCTGGTTGATCCACTCGGGAATTCCCGCACTTACCACACCATTACCTTTGGCTGCCAGATGAACCGGGCTGATTCAGAGCGCATGGCTGGAGTCCTGGAATCCCTGGGCTACGTCTACAACGAGGATCCCAACCAGGCCGATCTGGTTCTTTACAACACCTGTTCTATTCGGGATAACGCTGAACAAAAGGTGTATTCCTATCTGGGACGGCAAGCTGAGCGCAAACGACAAAATCCTGCTGTCACATTAGTGGTGGCTGGATGCGTCGCCCAACAGGAAGGAGAAAGCCTCCTACGCCGAGTCCCCGAAATTGATCTGGTCATGGGACCCCAATACGTGAATCAACTGGCGGATTTACTGGCCCAGGTGGAGGCAGGCAACCAGGTGGTCGCCACTGATCCCACGGTGATCCCAGAAGACATCACCAAACCTCGTCGTGAAAGCCGGATCACGGCTTGGGTGAATGTGATCTATGGCTGCAATGAAGGGTGCACCTACTGTATTGTGCCTTCCGTGCGGGGAAAGGAGCAGTCCCGTACCCCCGAGAGCATCCGGCAGGAAGTCCAGAACCTTGCTGCCTCTGGCTATCGTGAGATCACCTTGCTGGGACAAAACATCGATGCCTACGGTCGGGATCTCTCCCCTAAAGTTAACCTTGCCCAGCTACTTACCTATATCCATGATGTGGATGGCATTGAACGGATCCGCTTTGCCACCAGTCACCCTCGCTACTTTACCGAGGACCTGATCCGCACCTGTGCTGAACTGCCCAAGGTTTGTGAGCATTTCCACATCCCCTTCCAGGCAGGCAATAACGAGGTGCTCAACCAAATGCGGCGGGGCTACACCCATGAGCGCTATCGCCGTATCATCGCCCTGATCCGTTCCTACATGCCGGATGCGGCCATCAGTGCTGATGCCATTGTCGGCTTCCCCGGTGAAACTGAAGCTCAATTTAGGGAAACCGTGCAGCTGGTGGAAGAGGTTGGCTTTGATCTGGTCAACACGGCAGCTTATTCACCCCGCCCGGGAACTCCTGCGGCGATCCGCGAAGATCAAGTAAGTGAGGAAGAAAAGAAGGATCGTCTGCAACGACTGAACCGGGCTGTAGCCCAATCCGCAGCCGAACGCAGTCAGCGCTACATGGGCAGAACTGAAGAAGTGTTGGTGGAAGCCCAGAACCCCAAGGATCCTCTTCAGGTCATGGGCAGATCCCGTGGCAATCGTCTGGTGTTTTTTGATGGCGATCTGCGCGAATTCCACGGAGCCCTGGTCAATGTGAAGATTACCGTCACCCGACCTTTTTCTCTTTCCGGAGAGGTGATCCGCCAACCTCAGCCAGTTTACGCTTAGTTGTCACTTGTGATAAAGTAAGCTTCCTAAGTTGATCGGGGCTGTTAACTCAGAGGTAGAGTACTACCTTGACACGGTAGGAGTCACTGGTTCAATTCCAGTACAGCCCATTTTCTGAAACCCTTACGCAGCAAGGATCCTGGCAGATATAATAGTGATGGGCTCTGTGCCCAGTCGCTACAAGTGGGCACGCTATACTGCGCCCAACTGCGCCATTTCAGCCGATTCTGCCCACTGTTTGTGCCCAATCTGTGCCCAGTGGTGCCCAAAATCTGGGGTTAGTGGGCACAAGCCCTGGGGGTTGTTATGACGGTTTCTATCAATGTCCGCAATGGCTTGCTGAGTCTGCGTTTCAGAGATCCGAGTGGACGACAGCGGCGCATTTCTCTAGGAATTCGAGATACACGCGGCAATCGGGGCCTGGCCGCCATGCGCGCCGACTTAATTGCGGCTGATCTAAGTTCTGGAACCTATGACCCTACGCACAAACGTTACATTCCTGCCAAGCAACACGAGTTGGTAGTGCATCAAACTAATGTGGGATAAGTAACCAAGTCTTGCCAGCTCCAAGGACGACTAGCGATTCCTGCTCTTTCTGCTGCTGTTGTCTTTTTACGACTGTGCCTCCAGATCCAATAGCATATTGAGGGCCACCTGCTGGATCCCAGGTTGTTCCTCAATCTAGATCCCTTCTTCTATACCTCGTTGCTCAGTTTTTTTTTCCACTCTATATACGCCTGCGATAAAGCCATGGCTAGCTCCCTCTCCTCTGGATCCACGTCTCCAGTTGACTCACTCGTAACCTTCCAACTCACTAACAATCTCCGGGCCATTTCTCGACAACAATCGGACTCATCAAGCAAAAATGAAACGGTGCTTAGGCCCATTGCTGCAACAAAGGGGATTGCTAGGCCAAATTGAGATTGAGTGGGTGTATTTGCCACCCTATTCACCGAAACTGAACTTGGCAGAATATGTGATCCATTTGATCCGAATGAAATATCTGCATCATCGACCGATTGGATGGAAGATGGAACAAGTGCAGGCCATTTTGGAAGCGGGTAGTCGAGTGGAGCCGAATCTGAGTCAGGAACAAACGCAGCGGACGCTCAATCACATCTATTCTCTAGTCAGTAATCTTTGAGAGGGAAGGGAGTATCATAAGAATCTGATAAATTATGAGAAGAATCTGAAAGAATTGAGTATTGGAACTCATTACACTCAAGTTAATTATTCGTAGATGGATTTGAAGCATGGTGGAGATAAGGGTGCAGCTCAATAAGTTAGTAAAGCGATCGCGGTTCAGTGCGGGATAATCCAGAAATCAACACCTTTATCGCTTCGCAAACCGCGTTAGATCGAGTGGGTCTTCCCGATAATATTGACAGGACGATCGAATCTTTATTTTCTGAAGATAACCGCTGGGTAAATGCTCAGAAAATTGAAGCCTCTGGCGGTATGTTTTTTTAATTCGCAATTGCCAAACAAAAGGGACCTAAAACAAAAGGAAAACTTCTTATGGTGAATGTAGAAAATAAAGTGATTGCTATCACTGGAGCCAGTAGCGGTATCGGTGAAGCCACCGCGAAGCTGCTCGCCCAAAATGGCGCAAAAGTCGTTTTGGGAGCACGGCGGACAGATAAGTTAGAAAAGCTAGTCGAGGAGATTCATGCCTCCGGTGGCACAGCAGATTTCAAAGCGGTCGATGTCACCGATCGCAACGATGTAAAAGCATTTGTGGAGTTTGCCAAAGACAAATTTGGTCGCGTCGATGTCATCTTTAACAACGCGGGGGTGATGCCCCTATCGCCGATGAATGCCCTAAAAGTCGAGGAATGGGACAACATGATTAATGTGAATATCCGGGGCGTATTGAATGGTATCGCAGCGGGGCTACCGATTATGGAAGCTCAAGGTGGCGGGCAAATCATCAATACTGCGTCCATTGGTGCCCATGTGGTAGTACCCACTGCGGCAGTTTACTGTGCAACCAAGTATGCGGTTTGGGCAATGTCTGAAGGACTGCGGCAGGAATCACAAACTATTCGTGTCACTACTATCTCTCCGGGGGTTGTTGCCACTGAACTTGGCTCTGATATCACTGATGAGTCATCCAAAGGCTTGTTAGAAGAACTTCGCAAAACCGCCCTTGCCTCAGAGGCAATCGCCAGAGCCGTTTTATACGCTGTATCCCAGCCGGACGATGTTGATGTCAATGAAGTGATTGTCCGCCCGATTCGCCAGGCGATGTAAGCCCATCATTGAGAATGATCCCATGACACATTGAATATCACAACGCAAGAATGATAATGAAGGATCAGCGGCTGAGTTGGAAAAGCCTGTCTAAGGAGAGAAGCGTTGATTTCTAGCTTGTGATTTGATGCGCCAGTTATTGTCTTGGGTTACTAACTGGTAGACGCTTTTGCTGCGCCAGAGTAAGGCTGATAGGTGTTATTTTGTAACTGCAAGCAATCGGTGAGAGCAAGCCCTATGGCCAGCAACCAGCTCAACTCGCTCGAACTCTGCCAACGGTTCAATAAAACGCTGATGTTCTCCAGTCGCCAAATGAACTGGAATGGCATTTTAGTGGAGCAGTGTCAAAGCCCTGCTTCAGCGTTTGAAATGGAACTCCCTGCTTTAGCCGATCATTGGCTCTACTTTCACACGGGAAATCCTGCCCCTTTAGTTCAAAAACGCGACGATCGCCTGCACGAATCGACCCTCCATCAAAGGGACAGCCTTTTGGTTCCAGCTGGACAACCGAGCTATTGGTGTCAAGCACCAGATATGAGTGATATCATTTGTGCTCCGCTGCACATCTGCCTAAAACCGGCATTGATTCAACAGGTTGCTGAAGTCTCTGACATTGATTCAACACGATTCGAGCTTGTGCATGGTTTCGGTCGGCAAGATGTGCAACTTCATCAGATTGGTATGCTGATATTTGCTGAGTTGAGATCGGGCGGGATGATGGGGCAGCTATATATCGAATCACTGACTCAGGCTTTAGTGATTCATTTACTACGACACTATTCGACCCTAACGAAACCGATTGCATCACCAAACAACCGCTTAACTCATACCCAGTTGCAGCAGGCAATCGATTATATCCACGCTCATTTAAATCGAGATTTATCCTTGGCTGAACTGGCAAGCGTCGTTAATATCAGCCCGACTTACTTTGCAAGCTTGTTTAAGAAAGTAATAGGGATTTCGCCGCATCAGTATGTGATCAAACAGCGGGTGGAACGGGCAGAAGTAATGTTGAAGAGAACAGATTTGGCGATCGCCGACATCGCTCTACAAGTCGGCTTCTCCAGTCAAAGCCATCTGACGCAACAGTTTAAGCGGCTCACCGGAGTAACACCGAAACAGGTTCGCTAACACCTTAAGAATCTGACAATTTACCCTAAGGATCTGAAAGAAACCGAGCATTAGAACTCACTATACTTCGGTTAAATCAGATAAGAACATTTTGCGATGTTCATTAGGAGGTCAATATGCCTTATGTGACTGTTGGTCAAGAAAATTCTGCAACCATTGATATCTATTACGAAGATCTTGGGGCCGGTCAACCCATTGTTCTCATTCATGGATTTCCCCTCAACGGCCATTCCTGGGAAAAGCAGGTCTTGGTGCTGCTAAATGCGGGGTATCGAGTGATTACCTACGATCGCCGGGGATTTGGCAACTCCAGCCAACCCTCTGTCGGCTATGACTACGATACCTTTGCCGCCGATCTCAATGCCCTCATGACCAAGCTGGACTTGCACAATACCGTATTAGTTGGCTTCTCAATGGGCACAGGGGAAGTCACGCGCTATCTTGGCAAATACGGCTCTGAGCGGGTGAAAAAAGCGGTGCTGATGGCTCCGGTTCCACCCTTTCTGTTAAAGACGGATGATAATCCCGAAGGCGTTGACCAGAGCGTTTTCGATGGCATTATGAAAGCGATCGTTAAAGACCGCCCCGCTTATTTTTCTGAATTTTTCAGAGATTTTTTTAATGTGGATGTGCTGCTGGGCGAACGCATCAGCAACTATGCCATTCAAGCCTGCTGGAATGTAGCAGCCGGGGCTTCTGCTAAAGCAACCTTGGATTGTGTCCCGTCCTGGCTCACCGATTTCCGCGATGATCTGCCCCGGATTGATACACCTACCCTAATCATTCATGGCGATGCCGATCGCATTCTGCCACTTGAATCCACCGCTGCAAGACTCCCGAAACTGATTAAAAACAGTCAGCTTGAAATTATCCCTGGCGGGCCGCACGCCATCAACTGGACTCACGCTGATCAGGTCAATCCCATATTGCTGAACTTTCTTCAGCAAAAATAGTCGGCTCTCCCGGACTTATGGTGATTAAGAACTACTAAGGCCAAAACGCTGCTAATA
>CAYMOX010000085.1:0-12532 GCA_964392245.1 uncultured bacterium | reverse complement strand
ATAATCCCCGGATCCGTTGTCAGGGGAAGGGATCCGCAGAGTAACTCCACCCGCTTTTGATTCGTCCTGCCATACTGAGCTCCATGACTTTTGAAAAATTGTTTCAAAGCTGTTTCACCAGCTGCCTGGGCATCAGCTAAGGTAGGATACCTCAGCAGAAAATCACAAAAGATGAATGTATCCTTGTCTTCAAAGATGTCTAATACCTGAGGATAAAAGCTCTTGAGACAAGCAGTCATGCGATTCGTCAAACGTACTCTATCCTCCACTAATTTCCGCCGCATTTCCACCAACTGTTGCAGTTGACGCATGGAGGTATCTGCAGGAGCCCAAGCACACAGTTTATCCTGATGACGGCGTAGCAGATCCATCATTACTTGGGCATCTTTTGGATCATCCTTGCTCCGACTTGGCTTGAATGCTTGGCGATAGCTGGCAACTGTTTTGGGGTTGACAGGAAATAAAGTCAGCCCTTTATACTTGCACAGCGCATAAATTAATGGTCCCCGTTTTTGTTCTAAACAAATGGCAACGGGTTGACCTTGAAAGCGGTGATGGAGACTATGGATCCAGGCCTCAATGGCTTCTGGTGAGTGGGCAATTTGAGAGAATTCAATCTCTTCAGAAGTGGGATCATACAGGCAGATATCATGTTTGCGGTCCGCCCAATCAATCCCGATGAGAGCAGCAAAGGGTGCTGAAGTCATACAACCTCCAATGGTAGAGTGGGGGTAGGAATCAGACTGCCTGCTGCAACCCGTCGAAGTAGATAGGGTGGGCTTGGGGAGCGAGCACCTGAGGATTCGTAAATGGGTAGAGCTGCGGAGGGGAAAGCTCGGCAAAGAGTTAGTTAGGCATCGGATGCCAATCACTGCACAGTCGTAGCTAACCCAGCCTGATTCCTGTTATTTGAGTCTAAGGACTATTAAGTCCTTGCTCATCCCCTACCAACACTGAACCCGATCAGCAGGCAAATGTGCTAATGTCCTCATTAGGTATAACTTGCGGACCGGCGAGCGCAACCGTTAGGCTTCTTGGAAAAGCACAAAATTTATCGAAGACAGCCTGTTATCTATACGGATCTCACTGAGCTGTTTCTGACTTTGGTGATTGGCCTGGATCAACTCCTCCACCGCTGCTGCCAGGCGCTGTTCTTGCTCGGGGGTCAGGGATCACTCCTGCTCCTGTAGGAGCGCTTCCTCAAGCCTCTCTATCTTAAGTTGAAATAAAATCTGGAAAAAGATCCTGAAGGAGTCGCCTGCCCGAGCGTTTGACTTGCCCCATTCATGCACTTGCGGTAAACTCCACACCTATCTCTTCTCAGGATCTCATGCCTGCGTCTCCCCCTTCTCTTTCGGTTGTTGTCCCTGTCTACAACGAAGTAGAAAGTTTGCCCGTTCTGATCGAGGCCATTGCCAAATCCCTCAGTGCCCATTACCTCAACTACGAAATTATCTGCGTGGATGATGGGTCTCAGGATGGATCAGGGGTATTGCTCAAAAAACTGGTGCGAGAGCGAACTGATTTGCGGGTGATCTTGTTGCGCCGCAACTATGGGCAAACCGCAGCTATGGCGGCTGGATTTCGTCATGCTCAGGCCGAGGTGGTGGTCAGTCTCGATGCTGATCTGCAGAACGATCCCTCCGATATCCCGCTACTCTTGAATAAATTATCTGAAGGCTACGACCTGGTAAGTGGTTGGCGGCAAAACCGCCAGGATGCCCCTTTAACGCGGGTGTTACCTTCAAAAATTGCCAACTGGATCATTGGTCGCATTACCGGAGTCCGCATCCACGACTATGGATGTTCTCTCAAGGCCTACCGCGCCGAATTGATCGCCGATATGCACCTTTACGGTGAACTGCATCGCTTTCTGCCTGCCCTGGCCTACATTGAAGGCGCCCGTATTGCTGAGATCCCGGTGCGGCACCACCCCCGTCGGTATGGACGCAGTAAGTATGGTCTGGGGCGGACCGTCCGGGTGCTGATGGATCTGTTGACGATTGCCTTTATCAAAACCTTTCTGACTCGACCCATGCATGTGTTTGGGCTGTGGGGATTGTTGGCAACCTCGATCGGTTTTTGCCTGGGCCTCTACCTGGTGATTTTAAAACTGGGGTTGGGGCAGGATATTGGAGATCGGCCCCTCCTGATTCTGGCGGTCCTGTTGGTGCTGGCGGGCATTCAGTTGTTCTGTTTTGGTCTATTAGCAGAGCTGCTGATGCGGACCTATCATGAGTCTCAGGATCGGCCCATTTATCGGGTTCGAGAGATCATCGGCTGGTCTCAGGAGGAGAAATAATTCTAACCATGACCACTCACTCGATCAGAATCGGGGGATGATCATCACTTGCTCGGCCTGTGAACAAGAAAGGAAGCGGTTGCTGTTACCCCAGGGTGACGACACAATAGGAAACAGAGCTGCCTGAACTGTCCCGCCATGATTTCGGCTTTTCGCGATCGACACCCCATGGGAAGTATTGTCACTGACCTAGTCCGGGTTGAGGAAGGGATTTACATTGTTAAAGCCCAGATCCTGCTCAATGACATCATTTTGGGCACAGGCTTGGCGGGGACAACCACGATTGAAGGGGCTGAGGATGCCGCGATCAAACGAGCCCTCACCCATGCTGGATTTGGACAAACTTATCTGGGATCAGCCTTTACCCCTGCCTCCCTATCGGCCTCCAGTATAGGCATGTCAACAACCTCCGCTGCGCCACCGCTGCCAGTAGCCAATGGGCAACGGGACTCTACTGCACCCTCCACCTGGCCATCCTCCTCTTCTTTCCCTGCCGCTCCTGACTCTGCTTCCACCTCGGGACAGGGATCTGAGCCTCCTGCCTCCAGTTCATTCACTGCGGATCTGGCACCAGGTGGAGAAGATCTCTCGGATGAAATTGCCCAGTCCGATGTGGAACTGAGACGGATTGGCTGGGGGCCAAAAGAGGGACGAGATTTCCTGGAAAGTCGCTTTCAGAAGAAGTCTCGCCATCAGCTAACCCCGGCAGAGTTGCGGGAATTTCTCCATCATCTTAAGCAGCAACCCACCCGCTCCGCTTTCTAGAGCGCCGATTCAGTATTCGGAGCACACTGGATCCCAGGTCGAGTAAGGTCATGAAGGATCCCTAGATCAAGGAAACACTGGCCCAAGTCTGTGAAGCGGCTGGTAGAGTGGGAGCTTATCTATCAACTTCTCCTCGGCTCCATGGCTCGGACTCCCTTCGATCAACTCTCCAAGCAGCTGATGGAGGAGTTGCTATCCCCCTATGGCCAAGTTCAGATCAACAAAGAAGTTTTGGGAGAGCCTCGCTTTATCGATCTTTGGTTTTCACCTCGCCCTGATGTTGCCCCTATTCCTTCACTCCTCGGATTACTGGGAAGGTTAACCACCCATCCCTGTCTGATCGAGCCATTTCGTAATGCTCCCACCGCCTCAGAGTGGGAGAGCTGCCTGCTCAAGCTCTACTCCATTCGCATAGATATCCGCCGAGAAGCCAAACGTGAGAAACGGTCCCTTCCTGAGGATCAGTTACCCCACCTATGGCTGCTGACCCCTACAGCATCAGAGAACTTTTTGCACAGTATTGGAGGCCATGAGGCTGAGGGCTGGGTCCCAGGGGTCTACTTCACCTTGAACGCTTTACATACCCGAGTGATTGTGATCCATCAGCTACCGGAGATTGATGAAACGCTGTGGTTAAGGTTGCTGGGGAAAGGGAGAACGCAACAAAGGGCCATAGCGGAAGTATTGTCTTTACCAACTACAGATCCGCGTCGGGAAATAGCCCTGAGACTGCTGGTGAGTTGGAAGGTTACGATTGAGTCAACTGGGGAATTGGATCCGGAGGAGAGGGAGCTAGCTATGGCTTTATCACAGGCGTATCTAGAGTGGGAAAAGAAGACTGAGCAACGAGGTGAGCAACGCGGGATCCAGCAAGCACGTTTAGAAGATCTGCTGGATACACTGGAGGTCTTGTTTGGATCCCTTCCTACTGGCCTCAGGGATCAGCTGCAGGTTAGAGACGCTGAGCAGCTGCGCTCCCTTCACCGTGAGGCCCTGAAATGCCAGCACCTGGATGCTTTTCGCTCACTATTGGATGCTTAACTGCCCGATCCGGTACTTCAGATCCTCAATCTTCTCCAGGATCTTTCCATGGGCTGATCCAGCTCTATTCTCGGGGAGGGAATCGAAATCAGCCTTGACGTAACCTAGGTCCCGCTCGATCGGCTGAGCCCGCAACTCTGCCGCTTGACGATTGGCCTTGGTATCAGATAACCCTAGAGCAATGTAGCGCCGCTTGCCTGCATAGCTAAAGGGAGCAGTGTCAAAGAAGACAGCTGAAACCTGCTCAGGTACTTAAAAGCATGCTGTTGCAGGTAGAAGAATTTTAGGAAGCGGGCGGTGGGAATCGAACCCACGACAACAGTTTGGAAGACTGTAGTTTTACCATTAAACTACGCCCGCAAGACCTCAATGCAAAGCAGCTCCGCTTGACCGAGATGAAGATCATAGCATCTGTCTCCCCTTTCTAGCGCATCTCGCTGGAAAAAAGCTGAGACAACTCAGATCCTCAGGAGGGCCGATGGCGATTGTACCAGCGCATTAACATCGCCGCTAACTGTTCAGGATTGTGTCGGATCAGACCCGTTTCGACATTCTCAGACATGACGTTGGCCAGGACTGCACGACAGCCCAGAAAGGCCAGCTTTTCGGGATCAAGCTTGACAGGCTCAGCTCCCACTTGCTGGTAGCGCATCAGCGTCTGCTCTGAGGGGGGATGTTTCTGGACCAAAACAGCATCGAACAAACGGGAGCCCGCCACCTTATCCAGGGCCATGACATGATCCCCCACCGTGTAATTGGTGGTTTCCCCAGGTTCGGTCATGATGTTACAGACATAGATATGAGGGGCGGAATTCTTGGCAATCGCCTCCACAATGGCAGGCACCAGCAGATTCGGGATGACACTGGTGTAAAGACTACCCGGCCCAAGGATGATAAAATCTGCCGCCGTGATCGCCTCAATCACCTCCTTGACTGCAGGCGGCTGCGGGGGATCACACCCTATCCGAATAATGTGCCCCTTGGCTTTGGCGATCTTGGACTCGCCCACCACCCAGCGACCATCCGAAAGCTCCGCCCAGAGAGTGACGTCGGCCAGGGTTGCAGGCAGAACGCGGCCACGGATCGCCAGGACTTTAGAGGTGGCAGAAATCGCCTGGATCATGTCCCCACCACTAACCGCAGAAAGGGCGGTAATGAAGAGATTGCCAAAGCTGTGTCCGGTAAGACCATCTCCGGCTTCAAAGCGATATTGAAATAACTCGGTCAGCAATCTTTCTTCATCCGCTAGAGCCGTCAGGCAGTTGCGAATATCTCCGGGAGGCAGCACCCCGATCTCCCGCCGCAGGCGACCGGAGGAGCCACCATCATCTGCCACCGTAACTACAGCTGTGATATTAGAACTGTAGCGCTTCAATCCTCGCAGAAGGGTGGATAATCCAGTTCCGCCCCCCAGCACCACAATTTTGGGTCCGCGATTGCGGCGGCGGTGGGAGAGAATTTTGTCAACTAAACTTTCGTCTCCCTCCGGCAGGAGCACTTCCGTAATCGATTGGGTGACACTGCGCAGCCCCAGAATGATCAGGAGCAGGCCGATCAGGGTCACAATCGGTCCACTAATGTGATTGGGAATGATCGTGGTGAGGGTGCGGAGCAGCGTGTCCAGAAACTGTTGAATCCGGAAAATCGGTGTCTGTTCCGTCCAGATGGCGATGCCCAAAATCACCAGAAAAAAACCGCCAATGGCCAGGGATAGCCACCGCTTCACGGATAAACCGGGTGACAGCCATTTCCACCAGCTTCCGCTGGATAGCCCTGATCTCGGTTGGGGCTTAAGCATGGCTGGGGGCTCCCTCAACACCACCAGTCCCAGTCTGACTTAGATTTTTGGAATCCAGTGGGGCCAAGGCCGTCTCTGTGGCATGATGCCTGGCCAGTTCCTGCTGAGAGGTGGAGAGATGACGGTGTTCCACCTGTACAACCCAATCTTTGCTGATCTGTGGGTCCTGCTGGAGGTGAACTGCCAGACGTTCCACGAGAGCAACAGAGCGGTGTTGACCTCCCGTACATCCAATAGCCACGGTGACCAGAGGGCGGTGTTCCTGCAGGTAAGCGGGCAGCCATTCCTGCACCAGAAGCGTAATGCGATCAAAAGTGGAGCGGGTGATCGTCTCCCCAAACAGAAACGCCTGTAAGTTGGGATCCAGG
The DNA here is from genome assembly GCA_964392245.1 of uncultured bacterium. Taxonomy (GTDB): domain Bacteria; phylum Cyanobacteriota; class Cyanobacteriia; order Thermostichales; family Thermostichaceae; genus JAAUUJ01. The sequence goes on along the minus strand of CAYMOX010000085.1, from coordinate 6,258 downwards.
CCCGTGCTTAACCGCAACTGGGGGATGAAGTAAGGATTGGGCAGAAATCGGACATCAAACAGGAGATTGGCATCCAAGGGCAGGCCATATTTGAATCCAAAGCTGAGCAGAGTGAGGCGGTGAGGCGCTCGCTGTCCATTCATCACCTCCTGAAGTTGCTGCCGCAATTGGTGGACGTTGATCGCAGAGGTATCGATGACACAAGTGCTGTGAGCCCTGAGGGAGGCTAGCAGTGATCGTTCCCACTGGATCGCCTCCACGAGACCCCGTTGATCGGCGTAGGGATGGTGGCGGCGGTGAGCCGAGATGCGCTGGATTAAGATGGCATCACTGGCTTCTAAAAATACCAGCGGGCATTGAGCCTCTTCCAGGAAAGACCAGATCTTCTCGGTCTGCTGAATCAGGGCCGGTTGACGCAGATCGAGGACGATGGCCAGGCGGGCATGATACTCCTGCAGTTGCGAGTAGATCTGGGGCAGCACTGCGGGAGGCAGAGATTCAAACCCTGCAAATCCTAGCGTTTCTAACTGTTGCACGGCTGCGGTTTTGCCAGCACCAGTCAGTCCAGCAATCACCACGGTGGATGCGGGCATCGACATGCACATTATTGTAGGTCTCCCCTGTCCTTTCCAGGATGAAAGAATTTCTTGAGCCAAATCCAGATTGGGCTAGACAAACCTGTAGCACCCGTGTAGTATATCGGTGTCTGTAATTCAACCTCCCACTTTCTTCTGGTATTGGCAATGCAGTTCTGGTCCTCACTATGTCTCTTCTCTCCGGCTACCTGCACAGGTGGCGGGCGGAGCATAGCGGACCAGGCTTTGGGCATGGATTGGGGTGCAGCCTTGGTCACCAGAATGGATTCAGTAGCAAACCTGATCCTTGAACACCTCATTTTCCGTTCCGCAACGGAGAATCAACCCAAATATTTAGAAAGCGGCGGGTACGGGCAGCGATTACCGATACCGAAATAGAAAAAGACGAACAGCCCTTTTTCTTCTCCGACCCCCGCTTCCCTCCTCCAGAAGTGGGGGTTCTTGTTTGGGATGCGACCTGGGCTATTAGACATTAACCACTGTGAGGATCCGGATCCATGTTGAAACTGATTTACACTGACACCGGCATCCATTTGGAAAGGGTGACTCAATCCCTGCAGACCTGGTTGAGGGAGCGGGTTGCTTTTGCTCAGTCGGTGGGAGAGCCGCTCTGGATTGAAGCCAGTTATGGTTCTTTGCTCTTGCCTCCCCAGGTGATCGCAGATTCTACCCTGATCCGGAGGTGGGAATGGACGCCTGTGGATGAAGAGGTTTGGGAAGTTAGTCTCCCAGGCATCTGGCTGGCTGCCGATCACGAAAGTTCGACAGGCCTTTTGATGGTAAGCCTGGGGGATGATCTGGAGCATGAGCTGCTTGCTCTCTGGCAACTGAGTCGAACCCATCAGCTGGCCTGAGACCATCTCCAATATCTGTGACTTTTGAGGATCAGCCTCAAGACCTTGGTGGGGATGCCTTGGGTTGCGCCACTCCCTGGTACATGTACCCCAAAAAGCGGGGCGTATCAGGGAGATAAAACTTTTCTAACTCGATCCAGGTAAATCCCTGCTCTATCAACAGGGTTTGAAAGTTACGGGTGAGCTGGCAGCCATCCCCCAGCAACTTTTGGACAGGATTGAGCCGATACTGCCACCATTGTGCTTTGGGGTCGGGACTGAGGCCATGTTCAATCAAACAAAAGTGTCCCTGCGGTTTTAAAACACGACGGATCTCCTGCAGGGCTGCAGTGAGTTGCGGCACGCTACAAAGGGTCCAGCTGCTGACCACGGTGTCAAACGAATGATCTGGCATGGGCAGGGCCTCAATGCTGTGGGTGTGCAGCTGGATCTTGATCTTGGAGGTGGTCATGCGCCGCTGGGCTAGAGGATGCATCCCCGGGTTGGGATCAATGGCCGTGATCCGTTTAACATGTTCAGGATAGTAGGAAAGATTTAATCCCGTGCCAAAGCCGATCTCCAGAATCTCTCCCTGCACCTGAGCGAGAAGGGAACGGCGGTAGACGGCCAGCTGCTCACTGGCCATGCTGAGATTGAGCAGGCGGGGAAAGATGATTCTGGAATAGAAACCCATGGCCCTATTTACTTGACGCCGTGGAGCATCAGATGCTGTTCAGGTACAGGATATCCTGCCGCACCGAAGGCTTCTCGAATCGTACGGTTAGTATCGAAGAAAACTTGCCAGTAGTGGTCATTGTGGCAGTAGGGCCGAACGGCCAGGACAGGCCCCGACAGGTTAAACTCAAGAATTTCAACATCAGGACCTGGCTCTGCTAACACATTGGGAATCTGGCTGAGCTGATGCTTCAGGAGGGTGATGGCAGAGCGGTGATCAACACTATGGTTCAGCTGAGCTACAAGATCCACACGCCGATAGGGGTTGGCAGTAAAGTTTTGAATGTTATCAGAGAGGATCTTGTTATTGCCGACAAAGGTCACCACATTGTCTAATGTGACAACTGTTGTCACAAACAAACCAATTTCCTTCACCGTTCCCAATACCCCCCCTGCTGAGATAAAGTCACCCACTTTGAAGGGGCGCAGGATAATCAGAAACGCTCCAGCAGCGAAGTTTGCCAGCAACCCACTCCAGGCAGCACCAATCGCCACACCCGCTGCCGCCAGGAGAGCAGCGAAAGAAGTAGTTTCAACTCCGAAAAAGCCAAGAATCGCAACAATCAGAACAATGTTGAGCAGTACCGAGAGACTGGATCCGATATAACCTGTAACGGTTGTATCAATACCTTGTGATTTGAGACTCCTGGAGGCAAGTCGGATCGCAATCTTAATAAGCCAGCGACCCACTAACCAAAGAATAATAGCTCCAATGAGCTGCAACCCAACTTGAGCAATAATTTCCAATGCCGTGTTAATCGCTACACTAACTTGATTGGGATCCATGGCCATGTCTCCAAATACGGAATAGAAACATCTCAGAAAAACTGTGGACAAAGCAAAACAGGATCACGGAAGAGAGGCGATGCCCCACAGATCCTGAAAATGGTCTCAGACCTATCTGATAGTAGAGCCAGAAAAAACCCAGCCAAGGTATATTTTTCTTTTAAACAAATCTTATTGATCTGTGGTTAAAGCTAGCTTAAGGGCTACATTTGTCGTGTCATGGACACTTTATACCGACCTTTTTTAGTTTCTGTAATGTCGTCCACCTGTAGCCGTCCCCGTCCCCGCACGGCAATCAGATCGGCAACCGATAGAGCATAACTGGGTTGGGTGACGGTTTTCCAGTTCACGCGGACGTCCCCTTTGGAAATTTCATCGGCCATTTTGCTGCGGGAGAGGCCAAAGCCAGCCGAACCAAGGGCATCCAGCCGCAACGAGGCTTCAAAGGTGGTGATCGACTTGGTGCGAGGGGGAGGAATCCGCAGTTGATCCAGGGGAACGGGGGTAACTGTAACCGGGACGGAGCGGACCTGCTGCAGATGCAGTTGCAAATGGTCGAGAATCTCCGGCTCCACTAAGACCTGAGCTCCCTGCTCCCCCAGGACGATAATATCGCCGACGGTATCACGGACAATCCCCGTGCCCAGGATTGCCCCCAGAAAATCAGGATGAGAGGCGGGATCAAAGAGAAAATTGCCGCGAATCGATAGGGCAGCGATGGGCACCTCTTCAGGGGTAAGGGGAAGGGAGGTGCGGGCCAGAACCAGGCGTTGTCGTTCCGCTTGTGGGTAGCCTCCCCAGGCCAGGAGGTGCAGTTCTGCCAAACTTTGAAAACGAGTCGTGACCTCCGCCACTTCTGGGGGAGAGAGGAAAGAAGAACAGATCGGTTCCCAATTTTTTAAAGCTTTTTCCGCCAGATCAATGGCTCTGGCCATGGTCTCACGAAATTCTGTGCCCTTAAGCAGATCCTGGCGCGGAAGCATTCCTCAGTCAAAGTAGATAGAGATCATCTTAACGGTTGGGATGGGATTCTTGTACTGCTTTCCCAGGGAAGCTCTAAATCTTGCGAGGGCTGAAAGGGCTCTGAGTTAATCTAAAGCTGTGCTCATGCTGAACGTTTATTTCTCAACAGGTGACTGTGATGCTAGCTCCCCGCCCCACTGCTGCCTGGCAGCGCTCCTCCCGATCCACCTGCTCAGCAGTTCTGGCAACGCTGACGGGATCGATCCTGCTGACGGCCTGTCAACCCAAGCAACCTCAACCTCCGGCGGTGGATCCCCTCAGCAACCGCTCCCCTCACCTGCGTTTGATCCCCGATAACAGCCTGTTACTTTTCACCCTGACCACGGATCCTCAGGATTACCGCAACTTTAATCCGGCTTCGCTCACCTCAGAATTGGCGGCGGACGAACTAACCAGCCTGCCCCAGATGCAGGAGGGTGCCTATGCTCAGGAGATTGCCCCCTGGATTGGGGAAACCGTGGATATTGCCATCCTGGATCCAGCCCTGACAGCAGCGGAAGAAACGATCCCCGGCATGGTGGTGACAACCTCGACGACAGATGCCAGCCTCTCCACCCAGTTCCTGGCCGATTTGCGTCAGCATGTTAGCACCAAAGAAGGAGCGATCTTTGAGGATCGCAGTCGGGGGGATGTGACTCTGCATGTGCAAACCAATGGGACTCCCGGAAGTCAGTGGGTGACCGCCAGCTTTGGGCAGTCCTATGTGGCCCTGGCCAATGATGCCAGTCTGATGGATCAGGTGATTGCCACTTACCAGGAGAAGCAGGCTTCGATTCTGGACCAGGAGGAGTTTCGCTCCATCGCCACCGATCTGATCCAGGAGGACACCCTGTTTTTTGCCTACTTGAACTTGCAGGCCTGCCTCAGTCACCCCGATATACAGGCTCAGATGCCCGCCACTTTTGATGCCAGTTCCCTCTCGCAGCTGGAGGCGATGCAGAGTCTGGGCTGGGCAGGAGGGTGGCACCCCGCCGGATTTAGAGTGCAAACCCAGATTAATGTGGCACCCGAAGGTATTTTTAAGCCCACCGAGGTCAAGGCTGCGGCCAGCCAGCTGATCCCCCGCCTGCCAGGACAAACGCTGGCTCTGGTGAGTGGCTTTAATGCGGCTCAGAATTACCGGGATCGCCTCCAGTATCTGCAAGAAGATCCGCAGGCTTCAGCGGCCTTAACGGAGTTCAAAGCCCAGGTGCTTGAAGACACAGGTCTGGATCTGGAGCAGGATCTGCTCAACTGGATGGATGGAGAAATTGTCCTCTCGATCCAGCCCGAGACCGCTCCCCTCATGCCTTTCTTACCGCCTCTGGGTCTGGTGGCCATGATTGAAACCAGTCAACCGGAGCAGGCCCGCCTGGGGCTAGCAAAACTGGATCTGCTGGCGGAACAGAGGGGGTTGAGCGTGCAACAGCAAGAGGAGCAGGTGGTCTGGCAGAGTCCCTTCTTCTCTCAACCTCTGCTGACGCGGCAATGGGATGGGGAGACGCTGATCCTGAGTAGCAGTCCTGCTACCTTGCAATTGATCCTGGAGGGATCCACAACTCCACTACCCCAGACAACCCCCTTCCAGACCGTGTGGGAGACATTGCCCCAATCCAACTACGGGTATTTTCTCGTCAATAGTCAGGAGATCCGCAGACTGGTGCAACAACAATTCTCGCAGGCGTTTGCCACTCTGGAGCCCGAGGCTCGTCAGATGGTGGAGAGTTTACAGGCGCTCGGGATCACCAGTTATCCCCTGGATCAGGACAGCTATCGTGTTGAGGTTCTGATCCACACCGCCATAGACGAGGAGTAGGTAGATGGCCCCCCCTCTAACCTCTGTCGATCGTAATACAGCTATCAATGTTCCCAACAGTTCAGTGATCTAGCGTCGTAGAAGGATGAAAATGCTTTTCGACGGATGCTGGCGGTATTCATGGAGGTTACTTCAGATGTCCAAGCTACTTGAACGAATTACAGTCAATCCCCAACAGTGCGGTGACCGTCCCTGTATTCGTGGTATGAGAATCCGAGTATCTGATGTTTTAGATCTGTTTGCAGCAGGTCTTAGCTCCGAACAGATTTTAGAGGAACTGCCTGATCTAGAAATGGATGATTTGAGAGCAGCCCTTGCCTATGCGTCACGTAAACTCAATCATCCTGTATTAGTTGCATGACAACGATCTGGATTGATGCACACTTGTCACCTGCGATCGCAACTTGGATTACGGATACATTTGGGGTGACAGCACTAGTGTTCAGTCAATTAATGATTGACGGATATAGCCTATGAAGTTTGACCCTGG
>CAYMOX010000084.1:0-12782 GCA_964392245.1 uncultured bacterium | reverse complement strand
ATCATCTCTTCAATTCTACCAAAAAACTCCCATTATCAATTAATCGAAGTCCCCCAGTGATCAAAGTTATTAGAATTGATCGTTGCGGGTTGTAATCCTAGGCGTTCTGCTGCCATCATCTGGTTTCGCATCAGAGCTAACAAAGGAGAAATGATCAAGGTGGGTCCTGCCCCTTGGTCTCTCAGGATCCGAGTTGCCAAGAAGTACACAATGCTTTTTCCCCATCCTGTACTCTGTACAACGAGGGTGCGTTTACGATCATTGACCAAAGCTGAGATTGATTCCCACTGGCCATCACGGAAGTTTGCGGTGGGATTGGCAATCGCTTTGCGCAGCAGGTTGAGAGCTTCCTCACGCTTCATAACTACACCATTATTGACTGGAATTGACACCAAAGTGGACTGAATTATGTTCTGGCTGATGTTATGAAACCTCACCGCTATTCACCAGATCCTCTGCATATCAAGAACAAAACCAGGTAGTACCGGATCCCCGATCAGTGATTCGGGATCGTTGAGGATTTCAACATCTTGGTCAGGGCGGTAGACATACACTTTGCGGTTTTTGGGATCAATCAGCCAACCCAGCAGTGCCCCATTGTCGATATACTCCTGCATCTTCTCCTGGAGGGTTTTGAGGGAGTCGCTGAGGGATCTCAGTTCCACCACAAAATCGGGACAGATGGGGGAGAATTTTTCTTTGTCTGCTTGACTGAGGGCTTGCCACCGCTCTTGTTTAATCCAGGAGACATCAGGTGCGCGCATGGCCTGGTTGGGCAGGGTAAACCCTGAGCTGGAGTCAAACACGATCCCTGTGCCATCGACCTCAGCCCAGTTTGCTAACAGACGGGTCAGTTGAGCATTGCGGCGACCTGACTCAGGGGTGGCTGGAGACATCAGGATCAGGTCTCCTTCGGCGGTACGCTCAATTCGTAGATCTGGATTGCGATGGCAGAACTCGAACAACTGATCGTCATTCATCTGCACCACAGGATGGAGCTGGATGGTAAAGGGTTGGGTAGGGATGTCATGGGTGGAGAGGATCATCGCTTCTTCCTCCGTTTTGGTATCTCAACTTCTCCAAATAGATCAGTTTGCACAGCCTCTCCAAATAGATCAATCGTCTCAGAATCGGCAGGTGGATGGGGTGGATCGGTTCCGCCTAAGAGTCGTTTGAGGTTTTCGGCATGACGTTCGCACTCTTACCATGAGTCTTCAACTGATCCCTCCAGTTGCCAGGGCAGGAAGCGGGGGCCGAGACGGGAGGCAACGGGTTGAGGTTCTTTGGCCCGATCATCGTGGCCCAGATCGTAGTCGGCTAAGCGGAGGGTTTCGGGGATCATCCAGCCTTCGCCGTCGTTGAGGGTGAGGAAGGCTTCCAGACCCATTTGTTTGAGATCGTGGAAGGCGATCTGGGAGAGGACGGTGTGGCGGAGTTCGGGATCTTTGTCTTTTTCTGCCCGCCAGAATCCTTTAGGATCAAGAGTCCTAGAGAAGGTACTATCGCCAACCTGTTTTGTTGGATGATCGCATCCTCCAAGAATCCACTCCAGATCACTCGTCTCTAATCTGTAAAGTTCAGCAATAACTGCATCTAGAATGACTCGCTTCCTTAGCCTCTCATGATCTGTAACTGACCATATACCTTGCCAACTTCTCTGAGTTTTTACATATTTAGCTATTGATAACCACTCTTTAGAGAAAGCTATGTGAGCACATCCTAGAGATGAAGTAATAACAGACAGCACTCCAGGTATTTTGGTCTTTATAAGAAGTGGAAGATCTTCGAGAATATAGTAATTGAGGGAAGTGCTACCTATTCTTGTCCTCAACACATAGTCAATACAAAAGGAGTTTAGTACTCCACACAAAACAATGCTGTTAAACCAACCATCATCCAACCCGAAGACAGGGACCTTATTGCCACATGGAAGATCTGGAAGTAGAGAACTTATAAATGTTCTTTCGTCAGTTGAGCGTGCAATATCCCGGAATGCGACCTTTAACCCCCTAATAGTATTCTTATCTGAATGATAGTTATCGACTCCGATTAGAAATTGTGGATCAAATTGCTTCTCAGCCCATCCTATCTCTCGCCAGATTGCCCGTAGGCCTGTTCCACTGATCCATCCTTTCCTGGAAAAATCGAACTGATGGATCATCACCCCCTGATACAACGGCAAAGCCAGATCCTCCACCTCCCCGATCCGGATCCCCTGAGATCCATCCCGCGACAGGATCAGCCCCTCAGGACGCTTCAGGATCGACGCAGGACCGTCGTAAGGTTGCCAATTGCCCTTGATCCAATGTCCATACTCATCCGGTTGATAGCCTTTCGCTTCCCATTGAGGGCGCGGCGGGAAGAGTTTGCTATCACTTGTCATATTGAAGTCACCTTGACGATACTGGATCCCCCACCCCTGAGGACCGTCATCCCCCAACAAGACCCCATTGGCATACATCTTCTTTAGGATTTCCAAATCACGTTCTGACCTAGTCTCCAAAAGTGCACGAGTATATGGGCTAAACTCTTCTACTTGCTCTCGTGGATAATCAAGTACGTGTTCCTCAGCTTCTTCCCATGCTGTTAGGTCACGTTCCATAAAAGCTACTTTGATCGATTCAGTCTCCCCTCCCTTTTGGATGATTACTGGACAAAATTTAAACCTACTATCAATTTTGAAAATTCTATCTCGATTCTCAAAGCCAAATAGCCAGATCCATTTAGATTCTTCTATAAAGAGTCTTCTGAGATTTGTTGTTCCTTTATCAGTATAAATGCCTGAGGGTATTATAATTCCTAGTTGTCCACCATTTCTTAAAATAATGTGCCCTAGTTCTAGAAACATCTTATAAGTGTAAGGCTTTCCTTCTCCTTGATGCCGATAATAATGCTCTGGATCGACATAGCCTTTTCTTCTCAGGCGTTGTCTCTTCCATCCTTTGTGCAAATAAGCATTTTCATCGCTTGATCTCGAAAAACTGAACGGATTGCCTGCTTCCTCTGGATCACCAAAAGGATAGGCAACATTCTTGTACCAATTAGTTATGGCCTTAAACTTTGCACAATAGTCAAGCCATTCTCTTTCAATCTCTGGATCTTTGTCAAAATAATGTTTTTGGTATTCCAAAGCTTCTTGCTTACCATAGGTTCGGTATAGAGGATCAACATTTGAAAAGAATTCCTTTGAGTTAGGCTGCAATGTTTCCCAGGGCGGATTCCCAATGACCCCATCAAACCCACCATTAGCACTGGCAAACACATCCGGAAACTCCAGCTCCCAGTGAAAGAACTGATACCGCTCCCTCAGCTCCTTCACGATCCGTTCTATTTCCTCAGGCGGATCAAAAAACTGAGCCGGAGTCGGCGCAATTTCCAACTCATCCCCCGGCCAGAACCAGATCGCACACCAGGTATCAAACGCCAGCTTCAACCACTGGATCCTCTCACTCCCCTCGATCCGCTCCCGATAGATTCTTTGCTGCTCCTCAGCCTCCACCACAGGCAACCGATGTAGATCCTCAAACACCTGTAACGCCTCATCATGAATCACCTCCGGCGGACGCGGCAGATCAAACTCAGGCGCAGGTAACCGCAACTGTTGTCGTCGCACCGGATCCATCGCCTCGATCAACCGCTTCATCTCTGGCTTCACCCGCTCATTGCGCACATCCTTGATCGCCTGCGTCCACTTATCCCCCGCAGGTTTCTGAGACTCCTTTGTCTTCCCCTTCATGCGGAAGTGATGCACAAACCGCTCATGATTCTTATCTCCCCCCTCCCGCTCCCAGGCCATCACCGGATAATCCTGGAACCGATCAAACCAGCACCCCACCAGCGAATTGCCACACTTCAACTTGTGATCCAAAAAGCTGAACGGCAGCGACCGATCCATCGTCTCCACCCATAAAGACAATCGTGCCAGTTCCACCGCCAGCGGATCAATATCCACCCCATAGAGACAACGCTCCACCCCATACCGCTTTAACCGCGCCTTCAACCACATCTCAGGGTTCTCCACCGTCACCGGCAGATCCCGCACACATTCCCCAAACCAGGAGGGATGATCCTCAGGGTTCAGACTCACCAGGATCCGATCCCCTTCCTCCCGTAACCAGCCGTGATAAAACAAGCTCTCGTAAAGAGCATCAGTTAAAAAGCGCAGAGCTGCCACCAGAAACGAACCCGAGCCCATGGCCGGATCACAGATCTTCAGCTTCAAAATGGATTCCGGATCCCTGGGCACCCAGCGTGTGGATGGCAAACGACCTCCATTCAGTGCGTATATCCCCTCCAATTCCGCCGCCCGTGCTTCCCTCTGAGGAAACGGGATCACCTCTCCCTGCTGCTCCACCTGGATCTCGGTAAATGCCAGAGGTTGCAACGTCCTCCGCGTAGTTGGCACCGCCAGTTGTGGACGTGTGTAGAAGGTTCCCGATCCCTTGCGAGTCCCCCCCAACGCACCAGAAACCACTCTCCAGGTAGAAGGATCCGGGAGATCAGAGCAGTTGCCGCCCGATTCACTGCCGCCTGATGTTCCTGCGACTGAGCCTGCTTCTTCCCCCGAGGCTTGGGCACCAGCTTACCCACCTGCACCGCTCGCACCGCCCACTGATGCGCCCGCTCCCGTAGCAGCTGCATCCGATCATGATCCAGCTCCTCCTCTTCCTCAGGCACCAGATCCTCTTCCTCCAGCTCGTCCTCCGGTTCCTCAGAGTCCTCCTCTTCCGCCTCTAGATCCTCGTCCTCGGTTTCCTCCTCATCCTCACCAGCGCTCGTCTTTTTTGCTTTTTCCTTCAACTTCTCCACCAGTGTCTCCAGCGCCCGATCCTCCATGCCCTCCAACCGGGTCAAGGGCAGAGCAGGCTGATCCCCCAAATTAAGGAACACAATCGGATCCTCAGCCGCCGCCTGGCGCAGCTCAAAATCCAGCAGCCCCTCATACAAAATGCCGATGTACTCCGAGGACAGATCAGAAAAGTCCACAGGTGCTTCCACCCAGGTACTCCGCCGCCCCTGTCTCACCTTCACCTTGCTGCGGCAGAGCAGCTCCAGGATTCGGTACACCACTGCATCAGAAGGCGTATGCGAAGGTTGTTCAAATGCCGATAATGCTCGCAAAATCGGATCCGCTGCCTCCAGGCTCCCAGGCGTAAACAAGCCACCCCCATAGCGAGGCACAGGCATCGCCTCATGCGCTGAACCGGCATACACCAGGCGGAAGAGGGCCAGTAGCCGCGGCCAGGCACTAAACCCATTGCGTAACCGCTCCACCGCCCGCCCCCCAGCCATCCGATCCAGTTGCTCCCGCAATCCTTGCAGACCGTAGGAGCTGTGATAGATAGGATTATCCCTGGGCAACAGATCCCGTGCTTCGGCAAACAGGATCACCACGCACCGCATGATCATCCGCGAGGCCGCAATGTAAATATCTCGCTTTGTGACCCGGTGTTCCGCTTCCAGACCAGCAATCACGTCCGCCGACTCCCGGATCAGTAGCTCCACCGCCTTCCGAACCCGTTCCCCCAGCACCTCCGATAGCTCTGCCTGCCCCTGTCGTGAGGCCATGATTGCTTTGATCAGAGCCCCTGGCTCCCCCACCTTGACGGGACGAATGGCCGCCTGCCCCACCAGCAACCGCAGCGCCATCACCTGAGGACCAGGCCGCCCTTCCTCAAACCAGAAATCAATATCCCATTCACACCAGGCGTCATAATCCGATCCCGCATGGATCAGTCGCCACTGCCGCCCATTGGTCAGCAACGCAACTTTGTGATTGGCCTTGCGTAACCACTCCACCACCCGCGACACAGCGCGACGCCCCCGCCCGATCCCCAGACGAGTGACCCTTCCACCCCCATCCTGCTCGCCCTTGGCAACCCCCAGAGCATCAGCCACAAACACTGGCAAGACCCCACCCAGATCGTCCTGCCACACCCGTCGCGGTTTGATCAGCTCTCCTGTCACCGCCCGCTGCGACCAGTCCCGGTCCACCGCAGATCCTTTCATCCAGAAGTTGGAATCCAAACCCAACACCTGCTCTAGCACTGTATCCAGCAAGACCCCAATGGACCCATCATCCCCATCCCGCACCCGTGTTACATCCCGCCGCAGCCGATCCTCCACCCAGCGTGATAGGGGCTCTACATCACTAACAGCGAAAGATTCCTTTAGCTTTGAAGGGGCGATCAGCAGTCCACCATGCTTCAATGAAGACCACCATATGTCGGCATCAATGGTTTCAATAGATTGTGATATCTGCATTACAACCACTTCAAGCCATCCCTTCAGGGCAATAGATCTATTACAGCAATCCTTGACTCTGGAAAGATCAGGGAGCTTACTGTATCTTCAGGTGTATAAATTGTTTTCTCTCTGTACTGAAATTTGTTGACTGTCTCTGCGACCTGCTCCGGTGATTGATAGACCTCTAGGCATCGGTCCACCAGATTCAAGATCCAGTATTCCCTGACGGCTGCTTGGGCATAAAGGCCACTCTTCGTCTGGCGATCAAATCTCAAGGTACTGTCAGATACCTCTACCACCAATAACGCCGTCCTGGGGTGATCTTTGGCGTAATCCCGAATGCTTCCAGAAACGACAGCGACATCAGGTTCCGGTTCCGAGAGATCGCTCACCACTAAGGGCTTTTGCTCGCGGACAAAGACCCCTGATCCCAGTACCTGCCTCAGGGCAGCAGCAACCAACTCCACCCCCGTTGCATGGGGACTCTTCATGGGACTCATTTCTACCACCTGCCCCTCAATCAACTCCACCCGCTTATTCCGGAAGAATCCGATATCCGCCATCCGGTAATATTCTTCCCGTGTCCACAGGTGCGGAATGGGCTCGCGATCCACTTCTTGTTGTCGTGTCGGCATGTCATTCCTTCCGTAGTCGCATCTCGACAGTAACCGGAAACACCTGGGCTTGTCCCTTGAGGCTATATCGTTGGGGCAAGATCCGGTTAATTACTCGTTCCTGCTCCTGCTGCAGCTGCTCTTGCAACGACTGGTAGTGCCCCCGTCGCCGTTTCAGTTCCTCCTCCAGATCCCGTAACCGTTCCTCCTGCTGCCGCTGATACTCCGGTAACAGGAATAATTGCTGTCGCTCACTCAAGACCAGATCCCTTTCTTTCTCTAGCTTCTGGATCGTGGTTTCTCGCATGGCCCGATCCACCTCCTGCAGGCGATGCCGGAATCGTTCCTTTTCCTCCTTCAGCGCTTCTTTCCCCTTAAACTTGAGTTGCGCCTGCAACTGTTCCTGCAGTTGAGTTGTCATTTGTGTCAGCTGATCCCGTAGATCTAAGGAGATCTCTTCCCAAAGCTCTCGGGCACTGGCAATCGCTGGGCCATCCACAGGATTTGTGATCACCTGCTCCAGACCCGCAGGAAGATGCGGCAAAGCCGCTCCTAATTCGCCATTTTGAACCGGAAAACGCACCGTCCGCACCCAGTGATGGAAGGGCTCCCGCAGTTCATTAATGGCCAGCTCCTCCACCGTTAACAGGATCAGAGCCTCCGCCCCTGCAGGGATCTCACCATACCTGACCAGCCAGCGGCTACAGGGATAACTCTCAATACCTCCTCCAGGGAAACGAGCCCTCGCAAACAACCCCAGGGCCTGTTGATAGAGGGGATGGCCCAGATGCAGAAGTGCGGTATCTCTGGCAGGGCGAAACACAGGGCGGCCATTTTGGGAATGGATGAAGTGGGCCGGATCAAAAACAATCGAAGGTAAGGGGCCTCGCTCTCCTTCTCCCCCCAGTCGGAGATGATTATCAATCACTGTTTCCCAGCGTGGTGGAATCGGTAGCTTCAGGCGTACCCGTCCCAACTCATCCCTCGGCTCAAACCTGGGTAACCCGATCCCCACCCCCAGGGCCACCTCCAGTGTTTGTCGTAGTTTCTCAGGACTGAGATCGATTTCCTGTTCAAACTTCTCCAGGGTAGCGGCGGCTTCTCGACCCAATTGGATCTGATCCATTGCAGGCATCACTACCTGCCCACGGCGACGCTCCACAGCAGCATCTAAATCCGAGTTCACTCGCTCCGTCTCTTCCAGATCCCCAAATCGCCTCTGGAAAGCTGCATCAAAGACCTCCCCCATGGATCCCAATTCTTCACGGATGGTATTCACCTTTTCCACCACATGACTGAGGAACCGCAGATCCGCATTGTCTTCACTGGTGAAATGCAACACCACAACATCACGAGCCTGACCATGGCGGTCTAGACGACCATTGCGCTGATCCAGTCGAGCTGGATTCCAGGGAATGTCGTAGTGCATGACCAGATGAGCCGTCTCCTGCAGGTTGAGGCCCTCCGAGGCCGCATCGGTGGCCACCAGGATCCGCACCGCGTCACTGGGATCATTAAAGGCTTCTTTAATCCCTTCCCGCTGCTGATCATCCATGCCCCCATAGAGCACTCGGATTGTGTCCGGAGCATCTTTATAGGTTTTTCGAAGTCGGTGATCCAGGTAATCGAGTGTGGTTTTGTACTCTGTAAAAACAACCAGTCGATCCCCTTGATTCCACTGTTTTCCAGTTCTTAGGTATTGCTGAATGGTCTCTAGCAAGCGATCCCAGCGCTCATCAACCACGGGATCCGGTAATTCGCCATTGGCATCCGGAAGGAGTCCAAGTTGCTCCAGGGCTTCATCCACGTCCTCAATTTCTCTCTGCAGATGTGGAACCAGGGGTTTTAGCCAGGCCCCAGTTGTTTGGGAAGCATAAAGCAGCCGTCCCTCCGTCTCCCGGTCATCATCGAGATCTTCAAGAGTTGAGCGCCTTGCTGCCTGCACCTCAGCTAGATCTGCAGCCTCCGGCTGATCTGTACCTTCTCGAAAGCGATACCAGGAATTAGCAAATGTAAATGGACAGGAGAGTAAACGCTTATTTAAAACCTCCACCGCAAATGATCCGGCCAATTGCTCTGTTCGCTTAGAACTGGCAATCAGGTGCTTCACCGCAGCACGAAACGTCTCGAATGTACGGGAAAGCTTTTTCTCTGCGGCACTGAAGTAGAGGGGTACAGGTCTGGGTAATCGTTCGCAGAATCGAGGTAGTCGTCCCTCCTCCTCATCCCAGCGGTTGATCTCACGCTTCAGGCGGCGAATCACCACCTCTTCGATCCTGGCTTGGTCTACCCCACCCCATTGGCTAGTTTGGGTAAAGCGAACCGGATCTAGTTGTTCCAATAATCCCGAGAAACAACGAGTATGCCCATTGTGGGGTGTGGCACTCAAAAACAACTTGTGCTCAAACCAAGGGCAAAGAAACCGCAACATCTCTGATAAATCACTGTCCTTGCCAAAGTTGGCAGGCATGAGGTTGTGGGCCTCATCCACAATCAGCAGATCCCAGGGCAGCTGCGCGGCCCCAGGCGATTGGGTGCAAGTGGACCGGAATTGCTCCAGAATGTCCGGCTGCCTCAGGTAGTGATAAGAAGTAATGATCCGGGGGTAGGTGCGCCAGGGGTTGGCATCCAGGCCCAGTTGTTTTTGCAGATCATGGGTTTCTGCCCGATCAATGACATCAAAACTGAGTGAGAATTTAGACCTCATTTCCTGTTGCCACTGTTTCCGCAACGCAGCCGGACAGAGGATCAGCACACGTCGAATGCGTCGTCGCAACAACAATTCTGTCAGGATCAGTCCTGCCTCAATTGTCTTCCCCAACCCCACATCATCAGCGAGGAGAAGGGAGATGCGCGGCATCTGTAGGGCCCTTAACAAGGGAACCAGCTGAAAATCCTCCACCTGAACTGCTCCGAAGAGGGGAGAAGCGATCGGGCTGTGGGGAAGAGGGGCTGAGCGATCCGCTGATAGATAGGGAGAAAGTGCTGTCCAGCGGGTGGCCCGTTGTAAAGCATCAAAATCTGCAGGCGGCATCGGGGGCTCCACCTCCACATGGGGCAGCGCCGCGGGTTCAAGTAATTGAGCACCTGGTTCACGTTCCCAGATCAAGGAATCTTCAGGGGGCCCATCTGGATCGATATACTCCAACCTGACCAGATGAATTTGCCCTTCTGCTCGGGCATCAAAAGGTTCGACTGCAGAAATCAGAGCTCTGCGGTTGCGGACTGTGGCCAGCATCCCTGTTCGGGGAAACTCTGTTTTACCAGGCTTTGTAGCAACCATGACTCTTGCCCTCTCGTTTCACTGATCATGCCCCAAAGTCTAGGATTGAGGTTTGTTTTGGCCCCTGGAACGTCCCCGTGATCTCTCATAGCTCTGGAAGTAGAGATCCTTGCGAAACTGCTTGCGCTTGCCCTGCTGCAGCTTAGCTTCCACCTGTGACAGCTGATCCAGTTCCGCCTGTCTCTCTGCTGATTCCGGTGCACAAGCCAGGACTTCCCGTGCCTGTTGCAGACTATCCTGAACCCCTCTCATGTCGTTGGCATCCATCCGCGAAATGGCTTCTCGGCGGGCTCTCGCTGCCTGTTGAAAGCTCACCTGTTCCTGCACTTCCAAGTTGAGGGGGTACTCATCCAGCCGAGCTGCTGGGATCACAGGCAATTGCAAGGAGGTTCTCACCGTCCGGCGCTGACGGCTTTCAACTTCATTCCAGGCCAGACGAAACTCACACAACTTGCGTTCTTGATTTGATGCAGGGATCCGTAGCCGGAGCACAACCGTCAGGGGCTGACCCACCACCAAGTTCGGTAGCATCAAACGACCATAGCTGGTTTTCTCCAGATCATTGAAGACATCCTTGATCACCACCCCAGGGGCAGGTTCCAGACCCAGACTGACCTTGTGTCCAACGGTGGCCACCAAACCCTGTAATTCCGTGGCAAAGATCTCCGGCAACTGATCCGGGGATTCAATGTGATAGAAATTCCCATCGCCACTGGTAGCCATGGCCGCCAGCAGATCCTCGTCGTAATCTTCCCCCACACCCAGGGTCGTAGTCCCTACCCCTCGCACAGAAAGACCATGCACATCATTAGCAATCGAATCGGGATTGGTTTCCCCCACATTGGCCAGTCCATCTGACAAAAGGATGACACGGTTGAGGGCCTTGGGGTTGAGGTGTTGACTCACCTGGATCCCGCCTTCCACCCACCCCTTATGTAGGGCTGTGGAACTCCCCGTCTGCACCCGTTGGATCTGATTCAGGATAGAGGTCTTATCTTCGACCAGAGTGCTTGCCACCAGAGTTTGCACATGGGTATCAAAGATGGTGACACTGACCCGATCCGTGGGCAACAACTGCTCAACGGCGTAGCAGGCCGCCTTACGGGCAAAACGAATTTTGTTTCCAGACATTGAGCCAGAACGATCCAAGACCAGGCCCAGATTCAAAGGGGGACGATTGATCTTTTGTTGCTGAGCAGGGGGATGGATCCGGACGATCATGTCGAGCGTGGTTTCCCGATCCGAAGTCACCACAGGTCGAGAAGGGATCAGTTCAATCGAGGGTGAAGTCATGAGTTACGTCTCCTGTGCATCCATTGCACGAGTAATTGAGTGATGTGATTGATCAGGGACTGACGTTCTTGCGAGGACGAGGGGAATTCAAAATCATTGCGAATGTGTAACTCCAAACCAGGAGCGATCTCGATCCGACTCCACTCCGAGGTAAGCGGGGGAGAAGGGATGGGATACTTAGAGGATGCCGCCCGCGAAGGGGGAGCACTCTGCCGTTTCCCTTTTTGCAAACTTTGCAGAAAAGACAGGGCAGGATTGGGAGCTTCCAGCGATAGTTGCAGCCCTCCCTGTAAGAGAGCCTCCAGTTCCTCATCGGCGAGGGTGATCACCCGCGAGATGATGGATCCAGTGCTGTATCCCTCTGCCAGGAGCCGCCGCACCACCAGCAGCTGTAGCAGATGGCGATAGAGATAGCGAGACTCTCTGCCCTCCTTCAGAGGTTTATCCATCAGACCCTGAGTGGCGTAGTAGCGCACCAGACGGGGGTTGATCTCCTCCACCTCCGGATCTGAGAATTCAGATAGAACCAGAGGAATAAGGTGATTGGCGATCCGGACAAACTCCTCCAGGGACCATTGCTGAGTACCGCGAGAGAAGGGTTCGAGTGCTTGCATGCTTCAAGAATAATACTGACAGCCATCACTGTCAATGTCATGCACTGTTGTAAAACGCAGTTCTGTAAGGCTGGTCCAGCATCAGTAACAGAAACTGTTCAAGATGCGATTGAGATGCTTCCCAAGAATGCCCGATCACTCCTGATTCTCCAGCTTTCTGTAAACTTGGGGGGAAACCCAGGATCGACTCTCCACCAAGCTGAGTAAATGGTTGAGCTGAATGAACAACAAGAGAAACTAGCCGATCTGATCCTTCTGATCGGCACTAATCTGGGCAATGGGCTGGAGGATCGGGGATATGTGGTCAGGATCCTAGATAGCTCAGCCAACTTCTCCGGCCCTAGCGATATATTCACCCTGATTTACAAGGGTTCTCCTCTTTATGCCTCGGTTTCACCATGGTGTACTAGGATCAGTTTCTTCCCTTCCAAAGTGCTCTCCTCGCTATCTATCTGTCTCAATTCATGGCCATACCTGTTTAAAGGATCCATCAATCCTTTGTCTGCTACTTAGGAAATTCAGGAAATCTGCTGTCGTTTGAGAATCATCAGGAAATAGAGTCAGGATCTCAATGAATTGTGGCCTTCTAACTAGAATTTTCTTTTCATCTTTTTTCTTGACAACAATGACAGGGTACATCCGATGCCAGAGACGACCTATCTGATTTAATTTCCCGGTGGCTCTCCCGGACTTATGGTGATTAAGAACTACTAAGGCCAAAACGCTGCTAAT
>CAYMOX010000083.1:0-14053 GCA_964392245.1 uncultured bacterium | reverse complement strand
AAATCGCTACGATCCCTACTGGCTGTGCTTTCTAGCTTTTCTCAGCAAGCCCTAACTAATGAATGATGACAGGACTTGGTCTGAAGAGCATCCCATGCCTCCCTCTCTGATCCACAAAGTTGTTGAGCAAGTGTTGCGCACTGAAATAATGACTGTTTGCCAGGAACAGATCATTGATTATGCCTTTACCCTACCCCTAACCGCTGAGGATATTGAGAGCCTAGGACGACTTCTGGAAGCTTTACATGCCAACCGCATCCAGCGGCAGCTGCATCGCAAATGCCCGATTCACCCCTGTGCTCTGGTTAAGGAGCACCTCCAGATGGGGCGAGAACCTCAGACGTATCTCTGCCCTGGATTTGGGGATGAGGTCTGGAATTTCAGCCAGGAACCCTGTCATCGCTCCTTGCAGAATCAGCAGTGAGCCCTCTGGTTAGTCTACGGTAATCCATGTTAAGATTGCTACTCTTGATTTCAGGAGATCAGGAGAGACGGAACTGGAGCAATTCGAGCGGATCAGGACCTGCTTGCGGCAACTCGCCCACCATTTGAGCCATCAACCTGCTCTCGATGGGTTGCCACATCTCCACCTACTGCTGCACCTGTTTAGATCGGACTACCACCAGGAGTTACAGGAGTTGCTGCGCTTTTGTCGTGGGGATCTAGAGCAGCTATGCCATATCCTTCTGGTTGCCTATCTTGAGTTGCAACTGCAAGCAGGAGAAGACAAAGCTTATCTGGAACCTGAGCAGGAAGCGCTGCGGTCCAGTCTGCATTCCTTCAGTGGGGGTATCAAAGAGATCTGTTTGCAGCAAACGGCAGGGGTGCTCTCTCCAGAAGCTGCCTATCGGGCAGTGCGTAGACAGTGGAAACAGTTAAAAGCCAGCCGCAAAGCTCTAAAGCACCGATAGCAAGCTCATTGTAATGCGCTATCCCACCAACACCCGAGCTTGCAGGGTCTCCACCACCTGCTGGACCTGAACTCGGGCCCATTGATCGGCGGTCAGGATGTCCTCCAAAGTCGGATCACTGAGACAGTGGTGCTGCTCACACACCTGTTCCAACACCTGGGGGATCTGCTGAAAGTGCAGGCGTTCCTCGAGAAACAGGGCCACCACTGCCTCGTTGGCAGCATTGAGAACTGCAGGCAGGGTTCCGCCTGTGCGACCTGCGGTGTAGGCCAGTTGCATGCAGCGATATTTGCGGTGATCGGGAGCCTTGAAGGTGAGGGAACTGAGTTTGACCAGATCCAGGGGATCCCAGGAGGTGGGAACGCGTTCTGGCCAGCTCAGACCATAGAGCAGGGGCAGATGCATATCCGGCCAGCCCAGTTGCGCCAACACGGAGGTATCCTGCAGTTCGATCAAAGAGTGAATGATGCTCTGGGGATGAATCACAATATCAATCGCTTCATAATCCAGCCCAAACAGCCAGTGGGCTTCGATCACTTCCAGCCCTTTGTTCATCAGGGTGGCAGAATCAATCGTGATCTTGCGTCCCATCACCCAGTTGGGGTGTTTGAGGGCATCCGCCAGAGTCACCTCCGCCAGCTTCTCCACAGGCCAGTCACGAAAGGCTCCCCCTGAGGCGGTTAAAATAATGCGCCGTAACCCGCCACTGGGAACCCCCTGCAAACATTGAAAGATGGCGGAATGCTCAGAGTCGACGGGGATCAGGTGAATCCCATGTTTCTGGACCAACGGCAGCACCACAGGTCCCCCCGCCACCAGCGTCTCTTTATTTGCCAGGGCAATATTTTTTCCGGCTTCAATGGCCGCCAGAGTGGGTAACAGTCCGGCACAACCCACAATCCCTGTGACCACCAATTCAGCATCGCCGTAGGCCGCCACTTCACAGAGGCCCTCCTTGCCTACCACCAGGCGGGGCTGCGGATCCAGATCGGAGATCAGCGTCTGCAATTCTTCGCGTTTCTCCTCCTGCACCAGGCCCACAATCTCAGGGCGAAATTGCCGGATCTGTTCTGCCAGTAATGTCACCTGACTGCGGGTGGCCAGGCCTACAACTCGAAACTGCTCAGGATATTGGGCCACCAGATCCAGGGTCTGGGTACCGATCGATCCTGTAGATCCGAGGATGGTCAGAGCTTTCATGCGGGGACCTGAGTGCTGCTACCAACACTGTAATACGAGTTCTCCCCTCCAGCGGCTTGATCTGGCGTTAATCGACGTCCGGCTTTCCCAGTAACTCATTCAGGTGTTGCGGAATGAAATCGGTATAGACTTCTCCCCCTTGAAACGCTTCATTGCACAGGATCTTTTGGTGAAAGGGAATGGTGGTGGGGATGCCAGTGATGGCACATTCTCCCAGGGCCCGTCGCATCCGCTGGATCGCTGCCACCCGGTTGGGACCCCAGGTGATCAACTTGGCAATCAGAGAATCGTAGTAGGGAGGGATGATGTAATCGGTGTACACATGGGAATCGATCCGTACCCCCGGCCCCCCCGGAGGCAGATACCCCGTGATCGAGCCTGGACGGGGACGGAACTGGTGATGGGGATCTTCGGCATTGATGCGACACTCAATGGCATGGCCGCGCAACTCCACATCCTTCTGGCGAAAGCTCAGGGGTTCTCCCTGGGCGATGTGAATCTGTTCGGCGATCAGATCCAGACCTGTGACCATTTCCGTCACCGGATGCTCCACCTGAATGCGGGTATTCATTTCAATAAAGTAAAAATTCGAGTGCTTGTCCAGGAGAAACTCAATTGTGCCCGCTCCAACGTAATTGATCTCTTTAGCAGCTTTGACAGCAGCAGCCCCCATCTTGCTGCGGAGAGAGGGAGTCAGGGCTGGGCTGGGAGCTTCCTCCAGCAGCTTCTGGTGACGGCGCTGGATCGAACAGTCTCGTTCGTAGAGATGCACCACATTGCCATGACTGTCTCCCAGGATCTGAAATTCAATGTGGCGGGGGCGCTCCAGAAACTTTTCGATGTAAACCCCTTTATCGCCAAAGGCTGCTTCTGCTTCCCCCTGCGCGGTACGCAACATTTTTAACAACTCGATACTGTTAAAGGCCACCCGCATTCCCCGCCCACCCCCCCCGGCGGTTGCTTTGATGATGACCGGATAGGTAATGCGTTCTGCTTCTCGCAAGGCCTCTTCGTCAGAGGTGATCACGCCTCGCGAGCCTGGAACAGTTGGCACCGAGATCCGCCGCATGGTTTCCTTAGCCGTGGCTTTATCTGCCATTTTGCGCATGGACTCGGGAGTGGGGCCGATAAAGATCAGATCATGGTCGGCGCACATCTCCGCAAATTTGGCATTTTCTGCCAGAAATCCATAGCCTGGATGGATCGCCACAGCTCCACGTGTGATGGCTGCTGAAATGATATTGGGAATATTGAGGTAGCTGCGATTGCTGGGGGCTTCGCCGACACAGACTGCCTCATCCGCCAGCTGCACATGCAAAGCATCCTGATCGGCTGTAGAGTAAACCGCCACCGTGGCGATTCCCATCTCCTGGCAGGTGCGGATAATCCGCAGCGCAATCTCACCGCGGTTGGCGATCAAAATCTTGCTAATCGGCGACATGACCAGACAGGCTCCGCATGCAGACAGAGTGAACCAAGCGGGCTGATCGTACCATGTTCGTCAGAGGGGTTCATCAAGAAGTAATCAGGGAGATCTCAGTGTGCTCAAAGGTGGCCAGGATATCTTCCAGGGTACGTTGCTGGAGGGAATAGGTGGCCGTGGCATCATTGCCAAACCGGATCTCATCGCCATCCTGGAGATCACTAAAATCCACCCGTTGCCCATTCACGTACAATCCGTTGGTACTGGGATTGCCTTCAACATCACCATCGAGGATTTGATAGACAAACTCTTCCGGATTGAGGGAGGAAGGACTTTTGTAAAGAATCGCATGATTGCGAGAGACGAATTGCGAATCAATACGAATGCTGTTCCCCGGATCTCTGCCAATTGAATACATCTCAGCCGTCAGCCAGTACGCTTTCGGACCCTGCCGATCCTTGATTATCAAGACATGATTAAGAAGAGGCTGCTGAGATGAAGTCATCATGAAGCCCACATGAAGAAACGAAACAGTAAATATGCGAGAGAAGCGCTCTTTGCACACACCTATTTCATCAATAAGAGCAATGTAACTCTGAAAAGGGGTGGACGGCAATGAATCTGAATCGGGCATTCACCTCTGAATTTGAGAGATCTTGGCCTGGTAACCATGGAAACTTTTTAGTCAAGCAGAAATGTAGGCATGTCTCCTTCGGGATTGGTTTCCAAGACAAAGCCAGGGGGAGGTTGACGCTGATAGGCCGGTCGGAGGGTACTGAGTGTTCCCTTCGCGGTCGGTGGTGCTGTTTGTAACTTGAGCTGATCCGCCTGGGTTTGAATTTGCTGTTCCGCCTGCTGGAGAGCCTGCCGCAGGTACTGTAGCTGATCCTGTTGCTGTTGGATTTGATCCTGTTGCTGCAGAATCTGGGCCTGAGCCTGGTTGAGAGCAGCCACCACCGTCTGGTGCTCTGCCTGAGGAACCGTCTGGGTCTGCAGGTGCTGCTGCTGATTTTCCAGATCCCGGACCTTTTCCTGCAGGTGCTGTTTTTCTGCCTCTAGGGTTGCCAGCGCCTGTTGCAGCTTTTGCACTTCTTCAGCTTCTGCGAGTGTTGTCTCTACTGATGATTCTTGAGGGCTGGACTCTTGAGGGGGTGAGTCCTTGGGCGGAGAGGTGTCAGTGGACTGGTGATGGGTGCGTTTGCGGCGAGAAGTCGTGGACTGGGGGGAAGACTTTCCAGAAAAAAGACTGCTGGTTAGATCAGGTTGATTCACTCAGAACCTCTTGCTTAACTAAAGCTTGCAATCGCTGTGATGTGAGAGCCTCAGGCTTGTACTCCATCAGGGTCAGACCCCGATCAAAGGCGGTCCGCAGGTCGCTACTATCTGGAATGGTAACCGGAGAAAGGAAATCTCCAAAGACCTGCAATGCTTGCTGGTAAAGTTGACCGGTGTGGGATTGCGCCCAAATCCCGCTGGGTAGATAGCGATCATCCAGCATATTTAACACCACCCGCGCAGTCCGTTGACCAATATACCCGCTGGCCTGACGCACAAATTGCAGGGTGGTTTCGGTACAGGAGAAATCGGTGCGGTTCAGGCGTGAAGGGATCAGCACCGCATGGGACGGAACCAGGACATTGGCCGTGAGAATATTCAGATCCCCTGGACTATCGAGAAAGATGTAATCGTAGTCTGCTTGCAGGCGTTCCAGTTCCCGTTGCAGGATGTGCTCTTTGCCGGTTTGCACTTCCATCAACTGCACCACAGCCTTGGCCATCAAGACATGGGAAGGGATCACATCCACCCCCTTATCCCCTTCAAACACCAGATCTTCCAGATGTTTCTGGGGATGGGCAGCCAGAGCGGCCAGCACCGTATCTGACTCCGGTAGATCATCCACTTCCCCCAACAGCAGGGTGGATGCGGTGCGCTGAGAGGTGAGATCCACCAATAGCACGCGGAACCCTAAGCGGGCAGTAATAAAGGCACAGTTGGCACAGAGGGTCGACTTCCCTGTTCCACCCTTATTGTTGGTAAATGCGAGAACTCGCGGCATAGAGTCAGCCTGACCCCACATTACAGCATGTACATTATCGTGTTTTTTCCTGCCCAGGTTGTCCACATAGAAGACTATGCTAGTTGACGAACCCTTCTGACGCGGAGGAAGACTATGCTCGATGTCCTGTCGATCATCTTAGGTGGGGGTCGGGGAACACGACTGTATCCACTCACCAAGAAGCGGGCGAAACCGGCTGTTCCTCTGGCAGGGAAGTATCGGCTCATCGATATCCCCCTCAGCAACTGCATCAACTCTCAGTTAGAGAAGATCTATGTGCTGACGCAGTTTAACTCGGCTTCGCTGAACCGCCATATTGTCAATACATACCGCTTTTCTCCTTTTGCAGGCGGATTTGTAGATGTGTTAGCGGCTCAACAAACGCCTGAAAACCCCGATTGGTTCCAGGGTACTGCCGATGCTGTGCGTCAATATCTCTGGCTCTTTGAATCCTGGAAAGAGATCAACGACTACCTGATTCTCTCCGGGGATCACCTCTATCGCATGGATTATCGACCTTTCATTGAGCACCATCGCCAGACTGGGGCCGATGTGACGCTGTCCGTGATTCCCTGCAGTGCAGCGAATGCCTCCAGCTTTGGGTTGATTAAGATCGATGACTCAGGACGTGTGATCAGCTTCTCGGAAAAACCCAAGGGAGATCCCCTCAAGGCCATGCAGGTGGATACCCAGTCTCTGGGCTTAGATGCCGCTACTGCTGCTGAAATGCCCTACATTGCCTCCATGGGTATCTATGTCTTTACCCGCAAAGCGCTGGTGGATTTGCTCAGTAATCGCCAACACACTGACTTTGGCAAAGAAGTGATCCCGGCGGCCATCAATACGTATAACATTCAGGCCTATCTTTTCAAGGGCTACTGGGAGGATATTGGAACCGTGGAAGCCTTCTACCGTGCCAACCTGGCCCTGGTGAAGCAACCCTCCCCACCCTTTAGCTTTTTCGATCAAGACTTTCCCATTTACACCCGTCCTCGCTTTCTTCCTCCCAATAAGATTCTCGATGCGACCATTGCCGATACGATGATTGCCGATGGCTGCATCATCAAAAATTCCCAGATTCGCAATTCTGTGATCGGGGTCCGGACGCGGTTAGAAGCCAATACCGTTATTGAAAACACCCTGGTGATGGGGGCCGATTATTATGAATCTAGCGAGGTGCGAGAGCAATTGTTGGCTCAGGGAACTCCGCCGGTGGGGATCGGGGCTAACAGCCAGATTGCCAATGCCATCGTGGACAAAAATGCGCGCATTGGCCGCAATGTCAAAATTTTGAATAAAGATCACGTTGAGGAGGCAGAGCGGGAAGACGCAGGGATCTGGATCAGCAATGGCATTGTCATTGTTGTTAAAGATGCCACGATCCCAGACAACACGATCATCTGATCCCTCAGCGGCTGAGGAGCAGATCCGATTCCCAGAAGCCCAGACAGGTTCCCCCGTCAATCACGGTGAGGAAATGGCGACAGGCCTGCAGAGTTAGCTGCATCCAGAAGTCTTTTAACAGGGGCTGGGCCACAATCACGGGATAGGTGGATGCTCCCACCACCAGCTGCAGGAAGCAGTCTTCTTGCGCTAAGTTCTCAAACTGCACCAGACCGCCATATCCAGCTTCATTGATCTGAATGGCGAGTCTGCGACTCAGTTCCGGGCTATCCCCACACAGCTGAATTCCCTGCAGAACCCAGTTCCCCTGCAGACGGCTTAGCCGTGAGGTCTGGCGTTGCCAATGTTCCGCTTCAGGTTGGGAAAGATACACGATTTCCCCCCACAAAGGCAGTCCCTTTTCCCAGCGCTGGAGGGCAGGCAGTTGCCAGCTGTTGTGCTGTAATTGCAGGCGCAGGTGCTGTTGCAAAATCTGGCTAGGAGTCACAGACATGAGATCCAGAGACATCAGACCTGCTTCCAGCGTAGCAATCTTGATTGAGGAACCCGAGTGACCTGTGAGGGATGGAACGGCTTACACTGAGGGCATGGGTGCTGGATAGAGATCAATCCCTGTTCTTCTTATCAGTGGGACATTGTGACGCAAGATCTGAACACTGCCTCATCACGATCAGAGGAGTTCCCGCGTCAGGAACTCTGGCAGCTGGTGCGTAACCAATTATCCATGCTGCTGGAGCAGAACAATCTACCGGGCGCAAAGGCGCTTCTGGTGCCGGTCCAGCCCCCCGATATTGCCGAAGCCATTGGCGATCTGCCCCAGACCATGCAGGCGATTGCTTTTCGTCTGCTGTCTAAGGATGAAGCGATCCAGGTGTATGAGTATCTGGATTCTTCAGTGCAACAGGCCCTGATTGAGGAGTTCAAACAGCAGGAAGTGCTGGAACTGGTTAATCGCATGTCTCCGGACGATCGTGTTCGCCTCTTTGATGAACTGCCTGCCATCTTTGTCCACCGCCTGCTAGAACAGCTCAGTCCTGAGGAACGGCAGACCACCGCCCTGTTGCTGGGGTACAAACCCAACACGGCGGGGCGGATCATGACGCCCAAGTATATTGCCCTCAAAGAAGGATGGACGGTGGCCCAGGCGCTGGAACGGATCCGTTCTCTGGCCCAGCGCAGTGAAACAGTTTACTACCTCTATGTCACGGATGCCTTTCGGGAGCTGACAGGGATCCTTTCCCTGCGGGATCTGGTGGTGGCCCAGCCGGAGCAGCGCATCGGTGAGATCATGACCCGCGAAGTGGTCGCCGTCACCACAGATCTGGATCAGGAGGAAGTGGCCCGCATCATTCAGCGCTATGACTTTTTGGCGGTCCCGGTGGTGGATACCGAAAATCGCCTGGTGGGGATCATCACGGTGGATGATGTGCTGGATGTGTTGCAGGAAGAAGCCACCGAAGATATTTATGCCCTGGCTGCCGTGGAGTCGGGCGGGGATAACTATTTCCAAAGCAGTTTACTTAGCATTGCCCGCCGCCGAGTGGTCTGGTTGATGGTCTTGCTGGTGGTTAATTCATTTACAACGGCAATTATTTCCAGTCAGCAGGGGGTGTTGGGGGGCGCCATTGATCTGGCCGCCTTCATGCCGTTGCTCTTTGGCACTGGGGGCAATGTGGGCGCCCAGTCCTCCACGGTAGTGATCCGCGGTCTCAGCAGCAATGAAATTCGTCTGGGGGAAGCGCCCCGTCTGATCCTGCGGGAGAGTGTGGCTGGCATCCTCTTAGGACTGATGCTCTGTATTCTGGCCACGATCTGGGCCTATCTGCTCAAGCGGAACCTGCCCCTGGCACTGGTGGTGGGGGTCAGTCTTCTTGTGATCGCGACCATGGCCTCTGTGGCAGGCACAGCCTTGCCCCTGTTCTTCCGGCTACTGAAGTGGGATCCAGCACTGATGTCCGCACCTTTTATCACCACGGCAGTCGATATTTTGGGGGTGCTGATCTATTTTCAGGTAGCACGAGTGGTGTTGGGGATCTAAGTCATGCAAGTGCCTGCTTTTTCACCCCCCTGGTACCTTCGCCCCGGTCTGGCCATGACCCTCTACACCGGTCTCTGGGTACCGCGCACCTGGCAAGCGCAGATCGGGGATCCGGCCATCGCCTATCAAACCCAAGTTTTTCAGGGATATGGTGGGGTTCCTCTCTTGGCCTGGATGTACCGGCCCCCCCAGCCCCGGGCGACGCTGATCGCCACCTATGGGATTACGGGCAGTCTGGACAGTCAATGGCAGCTCCAGATCCTGGCCCGGAAGGCAGCAGCCCGCAACTATGCCGTGATTCTCTTTGACTGGCGGGCTCATGGGGAAACGGCTCGACTCTCCCCCACCCTGACCTCTGATGGACTGTACGAAGGGGATGACTTCCTTTGCATTGCCGAGCAGGCGGAAGCTCTGGGTTACCCTCCTCCCTTCTGGTTGAGTGGCTATTCTCTGGGGGGACAACTGGCCCTCTGGGGGATCTTCAAGGGTGAGTCCCTGACCCGGATCGGGGGGGGGGCGGTGATCTGTCCCAATCTGGATGCGGGGCGTTCGTTGCCCTATCTGATGCGGTCTCCCTTGGGGCGCTTTCTGGAGCAAGCCATAGCCCGCGATCTCAAGCGCCTGGCCCAGCAGATTCTCTCCTATCATCCTGGGGCTCTGGATCCAGCCGCGATTCAGCGAGCCAATTCCATCTGGGGCTTTGATCAGGAGCTGGTGATTCCGCGTCTGGGCTTTGCGACCGTGGAGGCATACTACGCAGCCAGCAGCCCTCTGCCCTGGCTCGATAGGCTTAAGAAACCAACGCTTTTGATTTATGCGGCTGATGATCCGATGTTTGATCCTGAACTGATTCCTGATCTGGAAGCTTGTGCCGCCTCTAACCCCAACCTGGATTTACTGCTCACCCCTCAGGGGGGACATGCGGGTTACTTCAGTCGCCCTCTCTCTCAACAACAGGGAATTGACCGGGATCGTTGGTGGGCCTGGAACCGCGTTTTGGACTGGATCGATCAGCAATCTGCCCAGGGGTGAGGCTCAGTTGTTGACGCGACCATCCGGCATGGTGGCCCCCGACAGATCCGCCCCCAGGAGGTTAGCGGTACTGATATCGGCACGGGCTAGCACTGCTTCCACCAGGCGGGCATTTTCCAGATTGGTCCGGGCCAGATAGGCATCCGTAAGGTTGGCACGGGTCAGATCGGACCCATTCAGAACAGCACGGCTGAGTTCGGCTCGCGTTAGTTTGGCATCGATCAGCAAACACTGGCTCAGGTTGGCTTTTTGCAGCTTGGCCTCTGTCAGGATCACCCCTGTCAGATCGGAGTTGGCCAGATTGGCATCGGTAAGCTGAGAGCGATCCAGACGAGCATTCATGAGACAGCTACCCGACAGATCCACCCCCGTCAGATCCGAATCTGAGATAAAGGCTCCAAAAAGATTGGCTCCCCGGAGATTGGCCCCATTCAAGTTCACCTCCACCAACGTGGCCTCCATCAAGTTGGCTTCACTCAAATCTACGCGGGAGAGATCCGCCCCCCGGAGATTGGCTCCCTTCAGATCGGTGCGATGTAACGTTGCGCCGCGCAGGACTGAGTTGCGACGGTTCTCTTTCCGCAGGTTGGCCCCTCGCAAACAAGCGCCGGTGAGATTGGCACTGGTGAGGTTGGCATTGCGTAAATCGACATCGCTCAGGTTGGCATCCATCAGATTGGCTAGCGTGAGATTCGCTCCCTGCATATCGGCTCCCTGCAGTGTGGCTCCGTGCAGGCTGACGTCACTGAGATCGGCGTTGCGCAACTCCGCCTGGTTCAGGTTGGCCCCATTTAACTTTGCTCCGGCTAGATTGGCCCCATTCATCTTGACCCGGCCCAGGAAAGCCAGGAGGAGCGTTGAAGCATGGAGATCCGCCTCGGAGAGATCAGCCCCGATGAGATCGATTCCCGACAGATCGAGGGCCGCTAACTGTTCGCCTTTAAAATTGGTGGTGCCCTCCGCGTAAAGCTTGACCAGTTGATCCAGATTCATGGGTTTAACTCACAGGTGAAGGGCCGTTAATCGAGACCAAACAAACGCCGTTCTGCCTCTTCCATCTTGGCCAGCAGTGAGGCAAACTTGGAGGAAATTTCTTCAACCTCAGCGATCAGGGCTCTCAAAGCTTGATATTTCAGGGTCAGCCCATCCCCCAGGCTCAGATCCAAAACCGTTTCATCCAGTTCATTGCCAAATTCGCTTAATTTATTTTCAATGCCCGTTTTGACGGCGCTCATACTCCGCTTCACCATCCGCAGGATCTCCTGCTCCAGTGCGGGTTTGCTCTGCACCAGCCCACTGTTTCCCAGGATATGCCGCAGGGCGGAGTAGGGATCATCCACCTGGCGAGCTTCCTCAATGAAGCCAGGCATCTGCTGTTCTGGATGTAGAAGACGCCGCTCTGACTCCTCCAGCTTGTGCAGAATGGGGAGAAAGGTGGCGGAGGATCCCTCCACATCCATAAGAAAGGCCCGCAAAACCTGATGTTTGAGGTGCAAATAAGATTCCGGATCTTCATTCTGCAGGCTTTCATCCAGCTGGTTACCCAGTTCGTTCAGGGTATTCTCCAATGTGATCATTAAGGTCGAGGCATTTTTATCCACCAGTTGCTGCAGCCACTTGCCCAACTTCATCTTGTAGGCTTTACGCGAGATCTCTTCAGTGCGATCCCATTGAGCTGCCGCAGGAGCAGGGGTTGAATGGGCCCTCACCACCGGAGTTGAGGTGGGCTGGGGTTGAGGATAAGCCTCATGGTAAACGGGCTCCAGCTGCTGATACGGGTCGGAGGCATAGTAACCCTCGGACTCTACGGGCAGAAGCTTGTCCCCCTGGGTAATGCGATCGTACTGCTCAGCATCGCCAAAGGCCGCTCCATCCAACCAGGAGAGATCCTCCACCACGCTAGCAAAAGCGGCTTCAGCAGAGAGTCCCCCTACTGATTCGGGCACCTGAGGCCGTTCTGGTTCCAGATAGACGTAAAGCGGTTTCAGCAACTGCAACAGGGTTCCCACCGTTTGACTATGGTGATCCCGTTCGGATAAGACATTCAGGGTGCCCCTGAGTTTGGACTCCAGTTGCTCTGGGGTATCACAGCTTGCCAGCAGTTGAGCCACCAGGCTGTCCAGGGTCATCTGTTTCAAGACAGAAAGCCCTTTTTCATTCAGTTCCAGAGGGTGATAGAGAGCCGTATATAGCACCAGTTTGGCCCGCAGACCATTGGTCTGGCGCATCAGATCGGCCCGCAGATCATAGGGGTTATAGTCGGCTTTCTGAATGTGGGCCCAGGCTTGGGGTGAAGCGGCATCATCAAAAAGAGTGCCATCGGCAGATTCAGGGTTTGGCCCAGATTGGGGTTGATGATAGAGCGGGATCACCGCATTCAAGACCATTTTTGCCACCTGGGCATACTCAGCCTTTTTATTAATGTGCTGAATCACCTCAGTCAAATTGGCCATCAGCTGTTCCACCGTTGGGTTCTGGCGCAGTAACTCCTCCAGCAGCCAGTTCATATCCAGCCGTTCTAACCGCTCCAGATCCCCTTCCCAAACACGGCGACAGGCATAATAAGTGAGTTTCTTAATTCGGGCGGCACTGGAATCTTGCATCAATGCCTGAGCAATATCTTGAAGCTGGGATAGAGCAGTCATAGTGCCTTGGGGGATGACTCCACGAAAAGGAGTTTACAAACTCTACCCTCACGAACCAACTGCTCAAACAATCTTAAGTGAAGGGTTGATGGGGAGGTTCCGAGAGACACACTACTATCATTAACAGTTTCTCGCAGAATAGCATAATACCTCTGAGGACTGAGACCTGTCAGGCAAGAGCGGCGAGAATAGTCTTGATGGGAAAAATTTTTCCTCTCCGCCGTCCCCACTCGCTACTCCCCGGTTATGACATCATCCTTTTCGGATTCATCTTCGTTGGATCCACGCACCGATGCCCTGGTGAAAGCAATCCTCTCCCGCCAGGTCCCCACCATTGGGCAGTTGGTCAATGCCTGCCCCGAACAGCAACGGTCGCAGCTTCTCACTCCTGCCCTCAGTCACCTGGCTGTTGCTGATCCCGTCAGTGCCCAGTGGTTTATTCGTCATATCCTCTCTCCGGAGGCCCGCCAACAGTTGAAGAAAGGTATTCACGCTGCCACGGTGGAATATCTGCAGGCCAGTGGGTTTGTGGAAGGGCAGGATTTCGCTTTTGAGGACTCCGAGTTGTGGCTGAGTCGAGCGGCTCTCCCCTACTCTGCCCCTGACGATGATCCGTTTGGTCAGTTGCTGGTGGCAGAATTCTGTCAGTTACGAGAGTAAAGGTGGCTGAAGACTTGCAGCTACGGGTGTTGGATCGATCTCATCTACAGGCCCTGGTGGAGTTGGATCAGATCTGCTACAGGGGCCTCTGGGGATTGCAAGGATATCAGGAAGAACTTGA
Organism: uncultured bacterium; assembly: GCA_964392245.1. Lineage (GTDB taxonomy): Bacteria > Cyanobacteriota > Cyanobacteriia > Thermostichales > Thermostichaceae > JAAUUJ01. The sequence goes on along the minus strand of CAYMOX010000083.1, from coordinate 563 downwards.
GCGCTCAAATAGTACCGTCTTGGGATGCTTTGTTAAAACCCGTCTGTGTGGGTTTGGGATCCTCTGGCGGGTGATGGAGGAAGCCCACATCATTTCACTGGCGGTGCATCCTGAATACCGACGCCGTGGGATCGGGACCATGCTTTTGACGGCTTTACTGGAGGCTGCTATCCAACAGGGATGCGAGTGGGTCACCCTAGAGGTGAAAGAGTCCAATCGTGCGGCACAGCAACTCTACGAAAACCTTGGGTTTCAACTCTTGGGACGCCGACACCATTACTACGCGGATACGGGAGAAGATGCCCTGATCTATTGGAAACCATTTTTTCGGGATTGATGAGGGTTAGCACTCACCCCGTCTTTGTCTTTAACCATGGAAAAGCGCCCCCCGACGGAGGCGCTCAGTTAAGGCTAGAGTGCTACTGCAAACTAGGCATTGATAGCAGGAGCGGTCAGAGCCACAGGCTCAACACCAGCAGCTGCCAGGTCCAGAGGGAAGTTGTGAGCATTGCGCTCGTGCATCACTTCCATCCCCAGGTTGGCGCGGTTGATGATGTCCGCCC
>CAYMOX010000082.1:0-14068 GCA_964392245.1 uncultured bacterium | reverse complement strand
GGAGTCTAGCGTACTTCATCGATCCTATCCTACTGAAACTGACGAAAGAGGGATATCTCTAATCACATGCCGATCTTTGCCCTGGAAAATCCGTAATTATCCTCAACCTGAACTTTGCTGATGGGGGAGATTTTATTGCCGGATCGATTGATATCTGATAGGTTAGCCATGCTCACTTAAAAACTAGGAGGTGCGTGATGAAACGCAACTATCAACTTCGGAGGTCTTTTTGACCGGGTATCTGATCTAAACCTCTGTCAACAGGACTACTTTTGACTCTCAGGATCACGAACTTGCTCTAGATCCTTTCGACGATCTTCCCTGCTTTCGAGGTCTCCAGCAAGCGGCGGAAAGGCTTCCCCTCTGAAACTCAGGTGAAACGGGGGCAGCAGATCGTGCACGGGCATAAAGAGCTCTCTGAAAAATTGGGCAGACGGGATCGATGTCCCTGTGGCTCGGGACTCAAATTTAAAGCTTGTTGCCTCAGAAGTGGCCGCTTTGATGGCTCGAACAGAAACCACTATGTTCGTGAATAGTGGACAAGGAAGTTAACTGGTAAATAGCCGTTGTACGCGTTGCTGAATCCAGCGAATCAGATCAGAGGGAGGCTCAGAAGTGATCGTGAGCTGTTGTGCCGACAAGCTCTCCTGGCACGGCTGGAGTCTCTCTCTCTGTTTGGCGAGATCTGAAGCAATTCGTTCAGCAAACTCAGGTCGTATTTTGAGGAATTTTTGTAAACCTGGTTTATCAATAGCAAAAAGAGTGCTAGCGGTCTGAGCTTTGATCATTGTAGGGCAGGGCATCCCTAATAATAAAGAGATCTCACCAAAGAAATCTCCGGTTTTGTAGGTTTCTACAGGTTCACTTCTCCCCTCCATCCAGCTTTGGAGAATACCTGTCAATACAACATATAAAGAAGAGTCTTGCTGACCCTGTCTCAATAAAGTCTCATCAGCTTGTAAAAATCGACGATAGCCAAGCTCAACCAATTTCAGAATATCCAGATCAGTGCATGACTGAAAGTAATCGACCTGTTTTAATAATTGGCCCAGGAGAGGCATTTGTGATTCTATCTGTATTTGATCGGGTTTATTAGATCCAGATCTTTGTGGATAGTCTATATTTGGAAAAAGTACTTCAGGGTTGCGTAGCCATAGTTCTGTTTGGGGAAAGGGGATCTCGATGTTGTGTTGACGCAGATTATGCTCAACAATATAGCGTAACGAGCTTCTGGCAAAGATCTGTTTCTCCATATTGGGAATCCATACCAGCAGGCTAAAGTTCAGAGAATGATCACCAAATCCCTCAAAAACAACACGGGGTGGAGGATCTTGTAATACCTCTTCATCCATGTAGGCTGAGTTGAGGAGAACTTCAGTGACCAGCAGTGGATTACTTCCGTATTCCACACCTACAGGAACCTGGATCCGCCCTGATAATGTATCATAACTCCAATTTAGAATCTGTCCTTCAACCAAAGCACTGTTGGGAACGATGATATCTCCCCCATCCAGGTTGCGAATGATAGTGGATCGAAGAGAGATGCTACGGATATAGCCCGTTAGACCATTAAATTCGATAAAATTACCAGCCTTGAGATTGCCCTCAACCAGGATCGTGAGGCCACTAATAATGTTTTTCGTGATATCCTGCAACCCTAATCCAGCGCCGATTCCCAGGCCACCAGCGATCAGACCCAGCGAACCCAGGCTAATCCCAAAGCTTTGCAGAATAAATAAAGCTCCTGCAATCGAGAACATATAACTGATGAGCGTAGCAATGATCTCACGATTCCCTTCATCGATTTTCAGCCTGAGCAGTAGTCGATTGCGTAGGAATGTTTTTAGTCGTCCCCCTACAAATGTGAGAACCAAGAAGGTGATGAATAACTGGATCAACCAGATCATCGAAATAGGTTGGGCATTCTCTCCCATTCCCAGTTGGAATAGTTCTCGATTCAGAGTAAAATCGATGGAATCCAGGATGTTGACGAAAAAGTTATTCATAACCAGAGAATTAGGCCACTGAATCTGAAATTAGGTGTCTGCCTGTAATGTTTCTGATAAGGGAGTTCTTTCCTTTAGAGGATAGTCTTTTATTGCGATCAGATGCTGTAAATGATCCACCCGATCCCCTGGGTTGGGATGACTTTGTAAAAAAGCGAATACATTTCCTGGTTGATCTTCCTGCATTCGCTTAAAAAAATCTGTTGCCCCATTGACATGCCCATAGGTGGCCATCAACACCTCCAGGCCAAACTCATCTGCCCGTCGTTCCTGGTCTTGAGAAAACTGAGCCGCACTTAAGGCCCGCACTCCAGAGACTGCCAGGGATTGCAAGCCAGCTGTATCTGGAAAAATACTTGCCAGGATCAGATTCAGGGTTAATTGTCGAGTGAGGGTCCGCAGGTGATCGCGGTTGACAAAGTGCCCCAGCTCATGACCCAGCACCATGGCCAGCTCATTCTCAGACTCCATTACCTCTAATAATCCGGTGAACACCACCAGCTGTTGTCCGGGTAGCGCCAGCGCATTCACCTGCTTCTGATCGACCAGCAACACCTCAAAATCCCGCTGATCCGCCACGGGCAAGTGCTCCTCCAGCCGATCCAGCAGCCGGTCCAGCGCCCTTTGCCTGGGGGAGTCTTCCAGCTGCTGCGAAAACTCCTGGGCCATCAAGCGTCCTAACTGCACCTCCACCTGCGGCGGGATCCACCAGACCATCTGATTTCCCACCCAGAAGATTAAGAGGATGATAGTCAGTATCAGTCCAACCACAACCCCCACCACCTGCAGGAGCTGCCCGATTGCTACGGGAGGATTTTCTTCGCTCTCGGCAGCGGTTCCAGGGGGTAATTCAATCGGCATGGCGGATCAGCTACTCCGGGTGGGACGAAACGGATTCAAAAAGTTGATCAGACCGTAAAGTTCACGGGATTGGACCCAGAGTTTTCCCTCTCCGGTAAAGCGGCAAACAAACCGCTCTCCGCCCAGGATGCCAGTTTTGAGTCCTTTCCAGGACAACCCTCCCAGAAACTCGACGCTATACTGCAGGCTATCCTCAAAGGCAGCAATATAACCTGTGTCCACAATATAGTTGCCCTTGACCGGGATCTCCAGAATGGCCCCATAGGAGCTGAACCAGATGTCCCCCGATCCGGTGGCCTTCAGCAGGAAAATCGACTCGCCACTGAAGAAGCCTTTGAATCCCTGAAATCTAGTGTCCAGATTCACACTGGGGCTACTGGCCAGAAATCCCGAGGACTGGATCATTAACCCCCGACCCGGTTCCAGGACCACATGCCGGATATCCCCTGGCACCCCTGGAGAGAGTAAAAGTTCCCCAGGTCGTCCTTCAGCCGTAAATTCACTCAAGAACAAAGATTCGCCACCCAGCAAGCGCCCCCCTGCCTTGAGCAACCCCCCTTTGAGTTTAGACTTCAGCTTGATCCACGGATCCATCGCGGCCATGGCTCCCGCCTCCACCATCAGGGTCTGGCCTGCCGCCAGTTGTAGCCGTAGAGAGGCGTAGGCAGGATGGTGCTCAATCTGGAAAGCGGGAGTGGCAGCGGTCATGATCAGGATCCTCCTCTTGAGGTGTACGAGAGTAACAGATCGGGTTAGCGGGGCGGGAGTTTGCCCCCGACTTCATGGCCAAAGGCTCCAGGGTTGTGGCTCTGACAGAAGACTTTTCCTTTGCCCTTAAACTGACAAACCAACCCTTCTCCGCCAATATTCAGCAGTGCCCCGATCCAACTGGTTCCTGCCTTGGTGACATCAAATTTAAGGGATTTCTCAAAGGCAACGATGTGACCTGTATCGACAATGTAGTCCCCATTCACCTCCACCTCGTAGATCGCCCCAAACGAGCTGAGCAGGACCAGGCCGCTGCCGCTGACATCAAGCCAGAAAATCGATTCTCCAGAGAAAAGTGACTTCATGCCCTGAAATCCCAGATCGATCTGCACCTGCGGCGTACTGGCCAGATATCCTGTAGACTGCACCACCAGCCCTCCACCAGAGCTGAACTGATAGGGAAGGATATCCCCCATGAGTCTGGGTGCCAGGAAGATCTCAGCGGGCTGACTGCCGGAGCGAAAGACGGAGAGAAACAGCGATTCTCCAGCCAGGACCCGTTTCAAGCCCCCAAAGATCCCCCCCCCTTTGCCCTTTTTCAGGGTGGTTTCCACCTGCATGGATCCGCTCATGGCGATCATCGACCCAGCCTCGGCCACCAGTTCCTCGTGAGGAGACATCTGGATCTGGGCAACGGCGGAATCCGGTTGATGAAGAATCTCAAGTTGCATGGGATCACCTCCTGAGGGGATTAGAGACGGGGACGGAGAAAACTCACCAGACCACCGATGCTGCGGGATTGCAGGTAAATCTTGCCCTGCCCACTCAGGCGGCTTACCAGTCCTTCTCCGGACGTTACGGATCCCACCAGTCCGGTAGCCAGGCCCAGGCGCAACTTGATCTGAGGTTCATAGGCCACCAGATGACCAGAATCCACCACGTACTCCCCATTGATGTGTTTCGGGGCAACACCCCCATAGGCACCAAAAAAGACCAAACCCGATCCTGTGATCTTGAGGCGAAACAACCCTTCTCCCGCAAACCAGCTAGCAAATCCTGCCCATTCCACCCCCAAGCGCAGTTGACCCGAGTGGGCTAAATAAGCACCTGGTTGAAAGCAGAGGGACTGGCTGTTGAGCTGTTCGCAAACCATATCACCCACATGAGGTTGGGTTAGAACCAGTTGCAGAGGCTTTTGAGTGGGGTTACTGAAACGGTTAACTAGCAGAGATTCGCCACCGAAAAGCCGCTTGAGCAGGGCCGCGAAAAAGCCCCCGGAGAATTCTGTTTTCATGGCAACAGCGCCATCCATACTGGCCATTGCTCCTGCTTCCGCAAGGATCTCATCTCCTGGAGCCAGGGTGAGGAAAAGGGTTGAGAAGGCAGGCTTATAGCGGATTTCGTATTGCACAATACTATCTCCACCCCATTAAGGTACTAACTTTAGTTCACCAAAACCTCTATTGTGATCAGGACCACAACCTAGTGTGACCTGATGTCTTCATGTGCTGAGGCGAGGTAATCCTACCACAGCGAACTGTCAGGGTTGGTAATGAATTATTGACGAATCGGAACCTTCCCACAAGATTCTTTAACTTACGAGGTTACGGTTGTCAGATCCCACAAAACCTCACTGAGGATCAGGGGGCTGACTTGGCCCAGAGGTATTTTTTCGATGTGTTTCGTCCATTGTTTGTCTGGGTAATACTCCGGCTTCAGGTCTACATTCGCGACGAAGCAACAACCATCGATCTCCTCCTTTTCGTCAGGAAAAACACTCAAACCTACAAACACATGTTCATACTCCCCAACAATGGCTACCAGATTTTCTTCAGGAAAAGGCTTGTAATGAATGCAGTAATCACCATGATCACGCAGCTCACCCTTGAGCCAACCACGATTTTCTAGCGTTCGTACCAGCTTGGGGATAGGGATCTGGATCCCCCGAAATCGTGTGATTTCATCACTAGTGAGCTCATCACGACTCAGTAAAAATAAGGGGCGACCTAATTGAGGAAAAGGTGGCACAATTTCATAGTCTGTGATTAGCTCTGCCCATTTCGATTTCAGATCGGGCTCCAGATGAATAGGGTGAATTATTCCAACCCATGTGACCTCATCAAGGGATGTCATTTCATCCTCGACATCTGCGTAGGTCTGATCCTCTGCCACTCGAAAGGTTTGGAATAGTTGTTTTTTGGCATCATAGCCACCCCAGATCAGGCGCTGCACCAGGAGGGTCATGAGGGGATGCTTCACCAGGAGATTCTGGAATTCCTCCACTGTCCAGAGACGTTGCTGGACCATAGCCTGTTCGAGACGTATCGCCTGGATCTTGATCACTTCCGCCAGTTGTTTTTTCATTAATTTCCAGTCTGCAATGGCCTGGCTGGCTTGGTTTGGATCATCTTTACTGTTGGGTTTGGGTAGATCTTTTTTGAGCTTGCCGTCAGGATAACGGATCAGGGGCTTGAGATCTTCTCCCAGCACAAATTGAAACTGGCGAGGGCCAAAATCAAACCACCGACTTCCCCGTTCATCGAGATCCAGATCTGGAATGATCCGATCCTCCAATTGTTCACGGGTCAGTTGTCGTTCCTGGGCGATCGCTTCCAAACATTCAGCAGCTTTATTCTTTAGCCCCTGATACTTCAGCTTTTGGGAGATACCATGGATCTGCATCAGGGCAGTATCGGTACCGATAGCCCGCAGACATTCCAGCCCTAAAACTGCACGAGCATGCTGACTTTGTCCCGGCCAGACTTTGATCATCGGTGTCAACTTCAGGGCCAAAGCATCAGATCCTAAATGTCCAATCGCGGTTAGAGCCCATTTTTCTTTAGATGCTGCACCCAGATTCAGCCAGGTTTCAAACAGTGTCCAGGTAAACTGATCCAGGGACTGCGGATTGGCATAGATTTTAAGCCATCGGAGAAAAGGGTGAGGTTGAGCTAAAGAGCTTTTCTGGAGTGCGATCAGACAAGCAGACATTTGATCTGGACTGAGATGATCCTCGCCAACCTGGATGGGAGGCAGTTCTTCGGGAGTAATCCAGGTGATTTTCTTGCTAATTTTTAGATCTTTAAGAATGAGGTCCAAGGATCCTGGGGGAGGAGAATCCGGATCGAACGTTTGGTCTTGAAGGGGGGGTACACTGATCGGCTCAGGAGAGGATTCAGAGCAGTTGGTTTCTTGGGATCCTGGAGAAGATGTCGATCCATTTGCTCCTTCCTCCAGATATCCCTTCTTTAATTTTTCTGCGATCAATTTCTCATAAGATTTTCGAGCAGCTGACTCCGTGGGGAAGTCTTTAGTTTGAGTTGTCCCCGAAGTTCCAGTTTTTCCGTAGTTGACGGTGTGGGAAGATCCTTCTAACTGGATGGTCCAGAACTTATCTGAAGATCCGTCTTTGAAGTGGAATGTTCGCTTATCCATAACGCTTTAATTCCCCACCTGCTCCTGGACCCAATAACGAAACTGCTTAATCAGTGTCAGATAGTCTGTGGCATTCGCTTGCTGCAGGAAATCAGTGATTTTGGAGATCGAGATCCCAGGAAAAAACTGACTCTCTTGAGCTGTAATATAGTTCTTGTCCTGAAGCTGATGGATTGCCAATAACTCTCCATCGTAGATCCAAACCTCAGGTACACCTAGGTCGGCATAAACCTGCAGACGTAATCGAGAACTGCTGGTGACATCAATCTCAATTACCAGATCTGGTGGAGGATCAGTGGCTAGATCAAGATGTTTTTTCCCTTGTACTGACTCTATCTCGTGGAAATAAAAACATTCATCCGGTTCAGCTCCACTCACTTCTACCCGTTTGAAAGTGGTGGATCCAAGCGGATAGATCGGGATGTTTGATTCTTCGGCCAGTGTTTCGACGAGACGACCTAACAGTTTTTTGGCGAACTCGTGTTCAGGTGAGGGGGACATGATCTCCAATTCCCCTCGAGAATAGGTCAGGCGTAGTCGCCGCTCACGCAGATCCTGCAATAAACGTTCATAGGTCTCCCACCTGATCCCTGATAAGCGGATGAGTTCAGTTCCAGGAGCCGTAGGAGTCGCCACCATCGTGTCAATTCAGGCTTAAAGGAGCATGCCCAGATTATAAAACCTTTGTCCAGATGCGCAGACTGCTTTGTGTCGCCCATCAAGCATCCTTGCAATCACGATAAGATCAGATCGCTTTGGCCCTGGATCCTATGACTCAGCAGACTTCCCCCAATCCTGTGCGCCCTCCGGCAGAAGTTCTGTATGCCCAGGAGCTGGAGGCCCTTGCCGCCAATGATCCCCACCCCAAACCCCCAGGCTGGACGTTATCTCCGCGTGCCGTTCGTACCTTTATTCTGGGATCAGAAGGTCAGCCCCTGACCTATAAACAGGGCCGCAAGAAAGTTGAAGTTGAAATCAAGCAAAAATACTATGGGGATGACATTCTCGTGGATCGGTGTGTGGTAACCCTGGCGGGAACCCGGGGACTGCTGCTAGTGGGGGAACCTGGGACTGCGAAATCCATGCTATCTGAGCTACTGGCGGCGGCTATTTCCGGCGATTCCACCAATACGATCCAGGGAACGGCAGGCACGACTGAGGATCAGATCAAGTACTCCTGGAATTACGCTCTCTTAATTGCCGAAGGTCCCAGCTCTCGTGCCCTTGTGCCATCCCCTCTCTATCGTGGCTTGAAGGAGGGTAAACTGGTGCGGTTTGAAGAGATCACCCGCTGTCCTGCCGAGATCCAGGATGCTCTGGTCAGTGTGCTGTCGGACAAGATCATGACCATTCCCGAACTCTCCGGTACAGCGGAATCGGTACTGCTGGCCCAACGGGGTTTCAACATTGTTGCCACTGCTAACATTCGGGATCGGGGGGTGAATGAGATGTCCAGTGCCCTGAAGCGCCGCTTTAACTTCGAGACCGTGGCTCCCATCAGTAGCCGCAAACTGGAAGAAACACTGGTCAGGCAGCAAACCGAAGCGATCCTGGCGGCCCATGACGTGACCGTCAACCTTTCTGAGGATGTGATCCACCTGCTGGTGACCACGTTTCAGGATCTGCGGCAGGGGCGGACAGCAGAAGGAACGGTTCTGGAGCGACCTTCGACGGTGATGTCCACGGCTGAAGCAGTGTCGGTGGGGGTTTCGGCAGGACTGGATGCTTGCTATTTGGGATCAGGGGAGGTCACCAGCGAACACATTGTCCGTAATCTGGTGGGCACTGTCCTCAAAGACAACCCGGAGGATGAAAAGAAATTGCGCCACTACTTTAATGTGGTGGTTAAGGATCGGGCTCAGCAGCAGCCCCTCTGGGAGCGTTACTTCAAGGCTCGCAAATGGCTGAAGTAAAACCTTCCCTAGAGCAGTTATTAAGTTCACTGGAGCAGGATCGGCTCTGCTTTTTTCCGATTCGTCACCACAGTCCCGCCTGTGCCTGGCATCTGCAGTGCTGGATCCGCGCCCATCAACCCACGACCATTTTGATTGAAGGCCCCCATGATGCCACCGATCTGATCCCTTTGATGGTGCATCCCCAGAGTCAGGCTCCCTTTGCCCTCTACCTCACCTATGTGGATCCAGAACAGACGCAGGTGATACCGGGGATCCCGGAGAGTGGTCCACGGCGGTGGGCTGGCTATTTTCCCCTTTGTGATTACTCCCCCGAACTGGTGGCGTTGCGTACCGGCGCGGCAGTGGGTTCGCAGTTGCAATTTATTGATCTCACTTATGCGGAGCAGGTGCTTTCCACCCAGTCGGAGGATGAAACTCCTCATATCCGTGCCCTGCAGGAGGAGCGCCATCTGCAACGGAGTGAATATTTGCAAGCCCTGGCCAGGAAAACGGGATGTCGGGATCATGATGATCTCTGGGATCACCTGTTCGAGATCCAGGGGCTGGGGGTGGAGGCCTCTACCTTCATGGCTCAGGTGGCCACCTACTGCTGGGTTGCCCGTCAGGATGCCGATCCTCAGCTGCTGCAGGCGGATGCGACGTTCGCCCGGGAAGCTCAGATGGCCGCTGCGATTACTCGGACGCTGCAGTCCACTTCCGGCAAGGTGCTGGTGGTGACGGGGGGATTTCATACTGTCGTGCTGCCATTCTTAATCCCACAGGATCCTGCGGCTCCCCATGCTCCCCGGTACAAAAAAGAGGCCACCCAGACCGTTCTGATGCGCTACAGCTTTGAACAACTGGATGCTCTCAACGGCTATGCCTCAGGAATGCCTGCCCCTTCCTACTACCAGCGCCTCTGGCAGATCCAGCAAAAAGGAGATCCCCAGGCCCAGATGACGGTTGCCTGTCAAATTCTGATTGATCTGGCCCGCCTGAGCCGGGAGAAAAATCCATTAACGCCTCTATCGGTGGCCGATGAGATCGCGGCTTTAGCGCAAACCCTGCGTCTAGCCCAGTTTCGAGGGCATGCCGTACCCAGTCGTGAAGATCTACTGGATGGGATCCGCAGTTGCTTTGTTAAGGGAGCAATGGATGCAGAGGGAGCCCTGCTCATGGCCACCGTGCAAAGGGTGTTACGGGGAGATGCCATTGGAGATCTGCCTGCGGAGGTGGGGGTGCCCCCTCTAGTGGAGGATTTTCGGCGTCTGGCTCAAGAGCTACGCTTGAAACTGGACAGCAGTGCTCCCAAAAGTCTCAGCCTGGATCTGTATCGCAAAAGAGGGCACCGTCAGATCAGTCGTTTGCTGCACTGTCTTCGTTTTTTGAACGTTCCCTTTGCCAGCATGACGGGTGGACCTGATTTTGTCCGCGGAACGGGACTGGATCGGATCCTGGAGAACTGGGAATACCGTTGGACCCCGCAAACTGAGAGTCAACTGATTGAAGCTTCTGTGTATGGAACCACAGTGCAGGAGGCTGTGCTGGCGCGGCTACAGGAGGAGATTCCCCGGTTGGCGGATCAAGGGGAAGCCCGTTCAGCAGCCACCGTCGTGAAATTCCTGATCCAGGCCTGTTGCATGGGGTTGCATGCTTATACTCACCGGATTCTGGATCTGATTCAGCTTTCAGTAGCCACAGATCCGGATTTTGAATCTCTGGTGCAGGCGGTGACCCAGTTAACGCTCCTCTGGCAATCGCGGGAACCCCTGCAAGCCCATGAGCTAAGCGATATTCCAGAGCTGGCTCGGATCGCTTATCAACGGCTCTGTTATCTGATCCCCCAGCTGGGCAGTTGTCCTGACGACCGGATCTCTGCCGTTCTTTCTAGTTTGGGCAGCATTTGGGAGTTGTTGAATCAGGAGCAGGCGGCTCACCTGGATCAGGATCTGTTTGTGGATGCCCTCATGACTTTATTGCAGGATCTGCAGGGGCACTCTGTGATTTTGGGCGGGGCAACGGGGATCCTGCATACTCTGGGGGTTGTGGATCGGGCCACGCTGGTGACGCAGGCCAGTGGTTATCTGCAGCAGGCGGTGGTGGATCCGGCTAAAGGGGTGGGCTACCTGCGAGGATTGTTGCGCACCTGTCGAGAAGTAGCCTGGACCTTTACAGAACTGCTAGCCGCGATCCAGACGCAACTGGACAAGTGGGAGGATGGGGAATTTCTGCGAGTGCTTCCAGAGTTACGATTGGCCTTTGCCGATCTGATTCCCCGAGAAACGGATCGGGTGGCAGCGATTGTGGCCGGATTTCAGGGGAAAACCGATCTGGGTAATCTTTTCCACCTGTCGCTGGCCGCAGAAGATCTGGAGGTGGGTTTGCAGGTAAGTGCTCTGGTGGAGACCAGTTTGCGCAAGGATCAGCTTTGGGAATGGATCCAGGGGATCGGGTGATCATTGGCCCCTAAACTCTGACCTGTCGATCTCAAACACCCGTGAGATAATTCCATAAAGAGATGAACAAAAGAATCTTCTTAAACATGGGAGTCAAGAACACGTTAAATAAGCTATTCTCAAATGGATTTTCACTTGATAGTTGATCAGTTGGCTCATTGGGTGGGTGAGGATGGGGTCAGATACATTTCGGTGTCCAAATTGTGGTGCAGATGTGCCTGTAAAGGCTAAAGCCTGTCCAGAATGTGGTTCTGATGAAGAAACTGGATGGTCGGAGGCAGCTCGCTATGTGCATTTATTACCGGATCGGGGTGAGGCGGTAGAACCCTCTCGCCATCAGTGGTTTTTCAAGCGGATCACCTCAGGCATTGCCATGACTCTGGTTGTGATCTTATGCTTCACTCAGGGTGTTTTTTGGGGACTGTTGAGCTTGATTGCTTTGGTATTGCTTCTAACTTTTCCCTTGCTGATTCAACGAATTCCCCAGAAATCTCGCTCAGTTTCCTCAAAATTGGAGGAAGGCTTATACCAGTCTTTTGTGGAAAAGGCGAGGGGTGATCGGGCTCTGGTCGATCGATTGATCACCTATGAACAGCGTCTAAATCCTGAGGGAACACGCAGTCAGTGGCTAACCGATGCACTTGATCGGTGGGATCGAGATCGCCGCTAAATGTGAGTCTTGAAAACAGATCTGAGTGCCATATGAGCAACCTACCATCTCCCAAGGATCAGATTTTAAGGCCCAAAGTCCTTTCTGATGTTCATGTTTTTCGGGATCAATCTCAGTCTGAACCCATTGCTGTTGTGGGGATGGCATGCCGTTTCCCAGGAGATGAAAACTATCACCAGTTCTGGCAAAGGCTGGAGCAGGGGGTGAATAGTATTGTCGAGATCCCCTCTGACCGCTGGTCAATCTCCAGATTTTATTCCCCAGATCCAGAGATCCCGAACACGACAGTTAGCAAGTGGGGAGGATTTATCCAGGGGATCGACCTGTTTGATGCCAACTTTTTTGGGATCTCTCCCCGAGAAGCAACTCGAATGGATCCCCAACAGCGGATCATGCTGGAACTGAGCTGGGCCTGCCTTGAGGATGCTGGCTATAACCCTGAGACTCTAGCGGGTCGCAACGTTGGAGTCTTTGTTGGTGTTTGCAATTTTGACTACAAAGAAATTCTAGAAAAACATGATCTCCAGGTAGAGGGACATACCTCGACAGGAACCTACACATGCCTGATCCCAAATCGGATCTCCTACTTTTTTGACTTCCATGGGCCCAGTGTGCCTGTTGATACGGCTTGCTCCAGCTCTCTGGTTGCGATCCATCAGGCGGCGGATGCTCTGCGTAAACATGAGTGTGAGATGGCCTTGGTGGGAGGGATCAGTGTATTGTGTTCCCCCACCAGCTTTATCTCCTTCAGTAAGTTGGGTATGTTATCTCCGACGGGTCAGTGTCGGACCTTTGATGCGGGTGCCGATGGCTATGTGCGAGCTGAGGGAGCGGGTGTTGTCTTGCTCAAGCCCCTGCATCGGGCGTTAGAGGATGGAGATGAGATCCTGGCCTTAATTCGAGGCAGTGCCGTCAACCATGGAGGAAAAGCGCGGACTCTGACTTCACCGAATGCCTATTCGCAGTCTAAAGTGATCCGAGCAGCCTACACGCAGGCAGGAGTACCACCAAGTACTGTTACCTATATTGAAACTCATGGGACAGGTACCCCCCTCGGAGATCCCATTGAGATCAACGGCCTGAAACGAGCTTTTTCTCAGCTATTTCAACAGTATGGAGAAGCCCCCCCTCCAGAAGCATTTTGTGGGTTGGGAGCCGTGAAAACCAATATTGGTCACACGGAATCAGCGGCAGGGATCGCAGGGTTGATCAAAGTGATTCTGGCAATGCGGCATAAAAAGCTGCCCAAGCTAGCGAACTTTGAGAGAGTTAACCCACGGATCAAACTCGAAGACAGTCCTTTTTACCTAGTTACAGAAACTCAGGATTGGCCACAGCTGAAGATGGAAAGTGGAGAATTGATACCCCGCAGAGCAGGGATCAGTTCATTTGGGTTTGGGGGAGTGAATGCGCATGTGGTGTTGGAGGAAGCCCCTGCAGTTGAGGCAAGAGAGAGAGAATTTACCAGACCTCACCATGTACTGACCATATCCGCTAAAACTGAGGATGCGCTGCAGGAGTGGGTGAGAACGACAAGGAGCTATCTGACAGATCATCCTGAGGTGGATTTAGGAGATCTGTGTTTTACCGTGAATACTGGGCGAGCGCAATTTGAACATCGGCTGGCTGTGGTTACAGGGTCAGTTTCAGATCTGAGAGCAAAGCTAGAGAGTATTGAGACTGATCAAGCGAGTGAAGTTCCCGGGATTTTTATTGATCAGGCTGGGAAAGCTCAAGGGAAGGTTGCCTTTTTATTCACGGGCCAAGGATCTCAGTATGTGGGGATGGGACAAGAGCTGTATGAAACGCAGCCGACCTTCAAAAAAATATTGGATCAGTGTGCTCAGATCCTGAATGGGTATCTAGACAAGCCACTTCTGGAGGTAATTTACGGAGATAGTCCTTCACTATTGAATGAGACGGTTTACACTCAACCCGCCTTATTTGCTCTGGAATACGGTTTGGCCCAGTTGTGGATGAGTTGGGGGATCCAGCCTGCTGTCGTGATGGGGCACAGTGTGGGGGAATATGTCGCTG
>CAYMOX010000081.1:0-14257 GCA_964392245.1 uncultured bacterium | reverse complement strand
TGACTTCATCTTACTCTTTTTACTTGTCATCCTTTTATTGACTGACCACTAGCTTTACGTGATATTGGGCTGCGAGATGCAGAAGATCCGGAAATCTTTGAGGCTGCAAAAGCTACTCTTCATCTGCTGCCTCCAGATCCAGGATCTCTGTGATCTCATCCTCAGTGAATCCTATGCTGATCAAATGTTGTTTCAGATTTTCCAGTTCTTCTTCACTCAATTCAAATTGCTTGACTCGTTCCAGCAGATTGGCGGAAGTCTGTAACAGCAGTGATGAGGCTGTAGACTCATACATCTCAAACAGAGAGGCCAGTTCGAGCGCTTCCATGATCGAGTCCACACTGTTGACGGGATGGAGAATGGACATATCTTCCAGCTTGAGGATCAGCTGCTTTAAAGACTTCAATCCCTGAGCAAGTTGGGACATAACCTGGATCCGTCCTGAAGGAAGCACGAAGCGATCCCCTTGAGAATAGCAGTCAACGGACTGGGGTACTGGGGAGGGTGATTATCTAGCGATAGATGGCGTCTGTGATCTGCACTCGCAAAAATTCTCCCTCGGTAGCAAAGCGATCTGAGTCAGGGTACCAGCCAATGCGCAGGTGGGTGGGAATGGTGTACCCCGAAAAGGTGCCCTCTGCTTCCACAACCCCGCCAAAAGCAGCTTCCTGAAACTCCTTTCCCTCAGGAGTACCCCAACGATTGAGCTGGAGGCATTGGAGTCGTCCCGAAGTATCGATAGTGAGATGAAGCGAGGTGCTCTGTCCCTGCCAGGTGATCTGAGTTAGCAAATGGTCAGGATCGGCAATCGTCCAGTCCGCCTGCTGTGCCAGGATCGAGGGCAACCAGATCGATTCTGCCTGCACCCGACCCACGGTGGAGCGGGTAATCTCCTCACCAGACGCCTTCACCACTGGGATGAGACCCAGGAACTTCCAGTCCTGACTACCGATTCCTTGAAGCAACCGATCCGCCCCCCGAATAGGTAAACCATGCCAGCGGACGGAAGCCTGCCAGATCATGCCCTGATCCCAGACGATCACTTCTTCGGCCTGAAAAGGATACCAGCGCCCTAGCTTGATCTGTCCTTGCATCTGGAGTCGGACGGCCTGGGCTAGAGGCGTGCCTGGAGCGATGCTGTGCCGGAGGTAGGTCTGAAGCGGAGCGGGTTGCCCAGCAAAGTCTCCCGCACAAACTGACTTTTCTGAGGGTGAAGCAGCCAGATCCCAGAGATGATCGAGCTGAGAATGAGTTGATTTCTCTGGCTCAGAACTCTTCACGATCGAGGGACTCCAGCTAGTGTTTTAACAGCTCGGTGGGGAATTCCGAGCTCCTCAGGCCCAGGGCAATATCAAAGGAGGAACCGATTGGCATTGGTGAGTAGGATGGCTGTAGTGATGTGTGCGTTAGCGGCAGGAGCAAAGAGTGGGCGAGCAACCATCCTCTTCCTCTCCTCAGGAGGAGCCGATCCTTCTGGTGCCTGTCGATCTGACATCGGCAGAATCTATTTTGCTGCAAGGCCTGGAGAACTGGCAACAACTGGGAATTCTGAGTGAAAGAGACCTTCGGCTACTCTGTGCCACTCGCCTGATCTGTCAGCTGCCTGTAACCCAGGCTGATCTTCCTCCTACCTATCAACTTCCTGCCCCATCTCTAACTCAGGTTCCAGTCCGACGTCCTTCACTGGCGGCTTCCTATTTTCTCTGGTGTTTTGGACTCATTGGTATCTGCGGGTTGCACAGGTTAAACGCAGGGCGGACCTGGACAGGTTTGTTGTGGTTACTCACCCTTGGCCTGTTGGGGGTGGGCCAGTTTATTGATCTGTTCTTGATCCCAGGATTTAGTCGTCCTGCAGTCTCAGGAGTCCTCCCAGCGGATGCTGTTGCTCCACCTCCTGATCTAGAGGAGCCCTCTCCACCGCCACCCTCGCCGGAGATCAGCTGGCAGCAAAGGGTGCAATCTCTGGTAAGTGAATTTGGGGTGAGCCTGCTGTTAATTCTGGGGTTTGGTCTGGTGATCCTGGCCTCGGGAGTGCTGGCCCTTACTCAATGGCAGAACTTTTCACCT
Source organism: uncultured bacterium (assembly GCA_964392245.1). Classification (GTDB taxonomy): domain Bacteria; phylum Cyanobacteriota; class Cyanobacteriia; order Thermostichales; family Thermostichaceae; genus JAAUUJ01. Next base: position 12,190 of record CAYMOX010000081.1, on the reverse strand, counting down.
GCGGGGCAGTATCTGGTTCTCTGTAGCTATACCCTCTTGTTCTGGGGGGTGAGTCTGCGCTCATTTCAACCTCAACTGTTACAAACCCAGAAAGCTTTACGACTGGCCACCTTGCTGTTGATCCCTGTGAATTTCTGGGCTATGGATGGGCTGCAGTTGTGGCAGAGTGCCTGGGGTCTGGGGACTGCTGTGGGGGCGGCCCTGATCCTCTCCTTTGCCTACATCCGATTGCTGGTTCATCTTGAGATTCGCGGTTGGATCTGGATCCCATCCCTTGGTCTGCTTTACCTGAACTGGGGTTGGACGGAATTAGAAACGGCACTCTGGGCCCTCTATCTAGGTCTGATTGGGACCACAGTCATCACGGTGATGCGTGAGCGGGCTCCAGCATCGGCAACGGAAACAACACCTGCAATGGGTGGTTTCTCAGAGGTTCAAATCCTGCTGTACTCCAGTTTGATCCTGCTCCTCAGAGCTGGCTTCAGCGAACAGATCCTCTGGTCAGAGTTGGGTCTGGCGGCGGGGTTAGGGGGATGGCTACTGCTGCAACTTCCCCGACCTGCGTTGCCCCCTCAAGTGAGTTACGGCCTGGGTTGGGGGTGTCTGTTGCTGGGCTGGATCCTGTCGGTTTCTCTGACTCCCTGGCAAGCCTTGCTGGTCAGCGGCCTGGCCCTGCACATCTTTGCACAGAGGTTGCAGCGGCAGCAGTTGTTAGCCGATCTGATTGCCGTGTTTCTAGTGGGGTTGCAGGGGATCTGGCTGTTGAGTCGCACGATCCCTTTGAGCTGGAGAGAAACAGGACTGGAATGGCTACAAACCTGGGCGGGGGCAGATCTCACTTTCTGGGCCGTCTGGGGGGTGGTGGGAATCCCCTCTATCTGGATCACCCTGGGGTTGGGACAGTGGTGTTCATCCCCTCGTCTCCGGCTTGCTGCGGATCGTCTGGCTCTGGGATTGGGGGGGAGCTTATTTCTACTCAGTCTGCCCTATCCCTGGATGCGGCTGATGAATCTGCTTCTGAGTGCCAGCACACTGGCGTACTGTTGCCGTTTTCGTTCCCCGAACCAGCTGCTGATCACCCTGATCCATGTGTCGCTTCTGGGGGCAGGTTTCACGGCCATTGAACTGGCGCAACTGGATCTTTCTCTTCTCAGCTGGGCAGTCCTTTTGCTGATGGTCAATGTGGGGCATTGGCTGCTGGCGGTTGGGGATGATCATCGGCTCTGGCGGCGCAGTCTCTGGTGGGTCGGGCTGGGATTCGCTGGCATCAGTTATGTTGTGTTGCTGGGCTATTTGGGGGAAGATCTTGCGGCTCCCTGGGCCTGGATCTGGGTGGTGGTTCCCGCCATGCTCACAACCCTGGGATCGGATCAGCGCTTTGAACACCGCTCTCCAGCTCTTACCCTGAGCACGGTTGCGATTGTGGCTTTACAGGTGTTGACGGTTCCCTCTGAGTTCCCTCGACTGCTGGGATTGGGGAGTGCCACAGTGCTGCTCTTTTTTAATACCCGGCAGGAACGGACGACGGCGCTGGCGGTGGCCACAATTGGGGCGGGCCTACTATTGATCACGACCGCTTGCTTGCAATACCTAGGTCTGGATCGGGATATTTTGCTCATAGCTCTGGCCCTGGAACTGTTATTGATCTATCTCCTGCAAGCTGGGGCCGAGCGAATTGGGGGATACCTGGGTCCCCTTTACCGCATCCCTTTACAGATCTGGGGGGTATTTCTAGGGGTTTCGGTTCTTTTTAGCCTCAGTTTGGTATTGCTGATCGAGATGGCGGGAAACGGTGGGGAACCAGACTCCATTCTGGTGGCTACAGGTCTGACGTTCGTGGCCCTGGGGTTTCGCAACTGGCGAGATCCTCGCAATCGCACCCTCCTGGGGCTGGCCTGGGCTACGGAACTGCTGCTGGTGGCATCCTTCTATTACCTGGATTGGCCGGATCTGTTGCTGCCTGTGGCCTGGGGAAATCTAGTCCTGGGCGTGGGGAGCACAGCGTTAAGCCTGTGGTGGCGGAAGCCAGGGAGACTTAACAAACTCTTGACCTGGACCCTGATCCCTCTCCTGTTTACGGGGTTGGGGTGGATCCTTTTTCACCAGCAATTGCAGGCAGAATCAGCGCTGGCCAGTTTGATTTTGGCAGGGGTGGGGATCAGTCTGGCTCGGCCTCGCCCCAACGGAGAACCCCTGATCCTGGCGGGGATTTGTGTTGTGTCATTGGCGGCCTATGAAGGCGTAATTTATCTCTTAATGCAGGCAGAAAGTGGAGTGACGGGGGACGGAATCACACTGCTGGCGGTGGTCAGTGGAGTCATGATGCTGGTTTTTCGGCGTTTTCCCCGATCCTTGATCACCTATCTCCGACAGACTCAGGAGAGATTGACCGTGTTAAGTCATGTGCATATGGCGATGGGTACCTCCCTGTTGCTGGTTGCCATCCCGTTAGATCGCAGTACCCCAGGAGAATGGCTCTGGTTGCTGATCAGTGCAGGGTTCACCAGTTATGCCTGGGGGCAGGGTCGAGACTCGCGTCAGCTGGAAGCTGAAATTTGGGTGTATCTGGGCTTGCTGATCGCAGTGGCCATGGGCTGGAACCTGACGGTGCTCCTCCTTCCCGATCCTGGGCTGCGTCTGGGTTGGTTGGGCGGAATTGCCAGTGCTCTGGCCTGGATCCTGGGGATATTGCCCTGGGATCAGTGGGGATGGCCCGCCCGTCCCTGGCGAAATGTGGCGGTGGGGTTACCGCTGGTGACCGTGGTCTTGACTGCTGCAGATGTCTACGGATCCAGTCTTCTCCTCGCCGCTGGGTTCTACGCCTGGGTTGGACAATCCTGGGGCATGATCCGGGTCAGTTATCTCAGTGCCCTGCTGCTGGGGTGGGCTGGGTGGCGGCAAATGCAGGCCTGGGAAGTGAATGAAGTTTTCTGGTACGCTCTCCCACTTACCCTGGCCGTTCTGTATGTTGCCCAGGTGGATCCGCAGCTAAAGGCGTCTTCGGCGCGTGAACAGCGTCACTGGCTAAGGCTGGCGGCTACAGGGTTGCTCTGTTTGACTGCCTTCATAGAGATCAACAGCTCGTTTCTGTCGGGGTTGGGGGTGGCGGGACTGGGGATGCTTCTGACGTTGTTGGGGGGAATGCTGCGGGTGCGCGCCTATCTGTACGTGGGGCTGGTCACTTTTGCCCTGGCCCTTTTACGCCAGATCTGGTTATTCGCCAGCATTTATCCTCTCCTCCTTTGGGGCATCGGGCTGGTGAGTGGGTTGGGCCTGATCTGGTTAGCTATCGGGTTGGAATCGCAGCGGGAGCGGTTGTTGCAATGGCTGCAGGCGCAGCAGGCGGATCAGGGGGAATGGCAATAGGCCTCAAATCTAGACGAGGGCAAAGTTGGCCGGATCTTGATCTCGACGGTGATTGACAGGAATGGGAAGCCCCTGGCTGTCACCCACTAACGCTGCCGTTTCCTCCAGAGCCTGTTTCAACCGCCGTGCCGCATAGACAGACATGTCGCGGGGCACACTAATCCGATCGCGCAGATACCGAAGGGCACTATCCGACTGTGGAGGGGGAGGGCAGTCCTGACCTGTGATCAGGTGAGTCAAGGCACAACGCAGAGCTGTGTCAAATAAGGGATTGGGGGCGGGGTTCACGTTGATGATGGTGTTGCGGTGCTTGATCACCCGATGCAACGCTTCCTGTATGGAGGTTTCTGGCTCTGGATACATGGCGTCGGGTAAATTCTGCCAGGGACCTTGATCCACTCTTTTTTGATTTTGGTGGGCTTGGGGATCCTGGTTGGAATAGCATCCTCCCATCTGGGGTGGCAGATCGTGCACATGGGTGTGAACGTCGCTCTGGGTGCCGCGATAGGCGGATCGGCTTTCCATGGCCGCAAACCAATCTTGGAGGCGGGGATTCTCTTCTCTTAGGGAATAGCCTTTGTAATAGTAGAGGCTGGCATTCATCCGCTCCAGAAACGGGGTAAAGATCACATCCGCTGTGCTGAAGGTTTCCAGAAAATAGGGGCCGGGAGTCTGGCTCAGGGCATTGTTCACCACGTTCACCACATTCACATACTGATCCCGATTGCTCTGCTCCTGGCCAGGAGAATGGGATGGATAGCACAGCCAACCACACCAGGCGCGGAATAACAGCCGCTCCAGTTTTCGTAATGGCATCACCTCTTGCTCCTGCAGACCATACCCCAGCGGCCCAAACGCTTTCTCTAAGGTCAGCAGAATCTCATCACTCTCGGTGATCAGGCGGCCATCCAGTTCCAGAGCGGGCAGCATCCCCGAGGGCACTTTGCGTTTATACCATCGCTCCTTCTCCCCGTAGCAGAACATGGTGACTTTCTCGATGCGGTAGGGGATCTGCTTCTCTTCCAACCACAGCCACACCTTCTGACAATAGGGGCACCAGGCATGGTTATCCCGATACAGGGTCACCCGCACCTCAGATTCACTCTGTCCAAATAATCGCAGCTTCGACTGGGCATTGGTGGGTCCATGCACCGGATCGACTTGATATTGACTGAGGGCTTCTAACTCGGACCAGGTGAGGGGAGTCGATGTCATGATGGGAACCACAAACACTCTCTATAAAGAAATGTTAATGGCTACGGGGCCTATGTGGCGGGTCCAAAGAGCAGTGAGAGCAACAAATGCCAGACGGAAAGATAAAAGTTGCCCTCCTGTTCTGCTCTCAAAATCTCAAAGGGACTGCCTACTCTGCCCACAAAGGGGCGCAGCCGCCACCCTAGCTGCATACCCACAACCGCGTAGATCAAGATCCAGATACGCAACAGGGTCTGGTTCAGGGGTTGCCCCATGCGGTAGGCAATGTAACTACAGCCGCGGTAGAGGTACTGAACACCGTAGACGCCGCAGAGACCAAAGATGGCCACATGCATCAGCATGAGAAAGTAGTAGTTCTGGGTGGTGATCCCAAAAAAGAAAGAGAGGGGAGCCAGGCTGGAAAGCAAAATTGTGGTGGTGCCCAGGGTCATGATCATCAGAGCCACTGTTTGCAAAAAGCGGAACTGCTGACCCAGCAACACATTAAATGTGTAAAGAGATGGGACACAGATCACAGCGGTAAACATAAACAGGATAGGGAGCTTGATCGACGCTGAGATCGTCTGCAGCCAACTGTGATTGATCCCCATGGTTAAGCCATAAATGGCAGACAGAATCGCACTCAAGACCACCATAGAAATAATGATGCGAGGCAACGCCTGTCGTCTGTAGATCTGCTCGAAGATGGCGGTCTGAGAACGCAGCAGATAGTCCAGAAAGTAAAACGATAGCTGGAATAGATCACTCTCAGATACAGCCTTGCGCAGGGTTTGGATCTCTTCTTCTGAAGATTCTCGGAACTTGATCGGCGGCTGCTCTAGATCTGTTTGGGGGACGGTGCTTTTAGAAGCTAGCTCTGGCTGGATATCATTTTCCTGCCCCTGATCGCTTTGAACAAGATCTTGAACTGTGTTAGTTTCCATATTGAGTCCAAAAGAAGGATTAGGAAGTAAAAGCCAAGATTTCTGAGAATTATCTTAGCGTCCTTTCCTAATCCGTTAAGGTGAGATCGAGAGGCGATATCAACCGATTTCAGATCTCGTCAGTGCTGAGGTCAGCAGCATTTCCATCAGGATTTTTTGACCCTGCTTGGGTGAGGGCGACAGCAGCAGCTTGGGCAGACTTACTGGAGCTAGAAGCCTCTGTAACCACTGGATCTTCCGCTTGAGAAGAGAGCAGGCGACGCACCTGAGAGATCACCCCACCCAGCTTTCCCTCATCCAGTAAGACATTGATCAGCTCCAGACCACTGGTGGAAAGCAATAACTTGTTGATGTCTCCGGTTCCATTCCCAGCACCGTTGGAGAAGTTGTAGACGCGGGCATCCCCCAAGACACCCGGTTTAGGAGCGATGGCATTCAGGGCCTCCGGTAACTGCTTCACCAGCTCTGGCCAGATCTCCGAGATTACCTTGGCGGTGAGGTTGGCGTTGGAAATGGCATTCTGGGCTGCCAGCTTAGCCCGGATCCCTTCTGCTTCCGCTAAGGCCCGATCCCGTTCTGCTGCTGCCAGAGTGCGGATCGACTGAGCTTCAATTTCTGCTGCTTCCTGTGCAATTTCTGCCAGCCGCTTGCGCCGAAAAGCTTCGATCTCAATCGCGTTCCGCTCAGCAATATTTCGCTGCTGGGCTTCTTTCTCAGCGGCAATGATCACCAGGCGTTGTTCCCGTTCAGCTTTTTCAATTTCGGAGGCACTGATCACCGAAGATTCTGCTTTGGCCCGTTCAGCATCGGCAATAAAGCTAGCCTGCCGCTTGTTGGCAATGGCAATAACGGTATCCTCCTGAGCAATGCGAGCCTGCCGTTCTGCTTCTGTGATCTGAATTTGAGACTGTAGTCGCGCGGACTCAATCGCCTGTTGCCGCAGAATTTCTGCCGCTTCTGCCTCCTGCTTTTGCTGAGCCTGAGCCACTTTCAGTTTTGTGGTCCGTTGCTCCAGCTCAATATCGGCATCAATCTGGCTTTGCTGCAGGGTTAATTTTTTGCGAATCTCTTCCGCTTCCACGGATTGATCCTGCAGGATCTTGTTGCGTTGAATCGAGGCTGCTTCCCGCGCCCGTGATTCCTCAATCTCTCGTTCTCGCTGGGCTTTAAGGGATTCCACCTGCAGTTGTTGTTCGAGATTGGCACTCTCTTTTTCCTGAACAATCAGGAGAGAACTCTTTTCTGCCTCCAGCTCCTTTTGCTCCAGCGTGATCTTGGTCAGCAGTTCCACCTCTCGCTTTTGCTGAATAGATTTCTGGATCGTTTCGGTGCGTAAGCGGACGCCCTGAGCATCAAAAAAGTTGTTGGTGTCGTAGGTGTCACTTTCCTCGACTTCCGAGATGGCAATGTTGTTGAGGGTGAGCCCCACTTTTTTCAGATCCGGCTCGATCAGGTTGAGTACTTCCTGAGCAAACCCCAGCTTGTCGGAGTCGATCTCTGCCAGGTTCTTCTGTTTGGCTGCCGCACGGATTGCATCGTCGGCTCGTTTCTCTAGGGCATTTTTGATGTCGGTGGAGGTGATCCCCCCCTTTTGTGAAAGCCGGGCCGCTGCCGTCAATACATCCTGCTCAGAGGCATTGATGCAGACGAAAAAGGTCACCCGCATATCAGCTCGCAGATAATCTTTGGTGCGCACCGCCAGTTTTCCCGTTCGCTCCACATCAATTGAGATCTCTCGCAAAGGCACCCGGGTCAGCTCGTGGAAGCCCGGTAAAACGATGCAGCCTCCATTGAGAACCACCATTTTCTTTTTGGCTATCACTCCCCCTGTACGTACAAAGGCTTCGTTGTTGGGGGTGATCACATAGACGCGAGTGTAGGCCCAGATCCCGATGATCAGCAGCAGCACCAAAGTCCCCGCCAATCCCACAAAGAAGACGGGCGTTGACAGAGCAGGAGTCGTAAAACCTGATGAACTGCTGGAGGAGGGTTGAGGAAGTTGGGCCAAGTGAGTTAAGGAAGAGGGCTTGGAGTCAGGCTGATCCCATTCTCCAGAAAACGCCTCCATCCTTTCAGACGCAAACTCCTCTGCAGATTGAGGGATATGGGCCAGGGTTTGCAGCAGTGTAAACCACATAAGCATGGGCAGATCCTCAGATTGTAAATATCAGTGCAGACAGCAAAACGTCGAAAACACCCTTCTTGTCGCCATCAGGTTTGGCTACTCAGCCATTTGGTTTGATCCGCACCATCTTTGCGAATCACCAGATAAGCTTTCGGATCACAGGCAATGATCAGCACATCTTCCCCCCGTTTGGGGACCTCAGTTGCCCATTCCGGCAGCATGGCACTGATGGTGATCAGGTTATTGGCAGCATCGATCACATCCACCTGCCCCAGGTGACCATCCCCAGGAATTTGGAAAGAACTGACGCGACCCACCCGACCGATTAGACGTTCTTCACTGGCATCTTCGCCAAATCCAGCAAAGACCAACCCCAGGGGCCGCGAAACCCAGCTCCCGATCATCAATGCCAGCACCAGGGAGGTCATGAGAACCAGGACTTCCAGAAAGCGGCCAATGAAAGCACCCAGCAGACTATAGACCACAACATTAAACATCCAGCCCAGAAAACCCCAGGCACTGAAGTCAATGGCTAGCAAGAGCATCAAGGGTGCCCGTCCCACACCCAACCATCCCAGAATGCGAAACCCAAAAGATTTAGGTGCTATTTCTCCCTCGGTCTCGACCTCGGTTTCAAGATCAGGGGCATCCGCTCCAGTGCCGACATCAACGTCCAGATCGGCTTCGGTATCCGCATCCACATCAGTGTCATCATCTCCAAGCCCTGAGGTAATCACCAGGAGAAATAATCCGACGCCAATGCCTAAAAGGATCCAGTAGGGAAAATTGACCAGATTAAAAAGCATGGATCAAAGCCCACCTCTTTACCCCTTGACTCTACCATTTCTCTATCGAAGAAAACATGGAAGGGGTTGTGTAGATTAATAAGATCACGACCTGAGAGCTTCCGGAACTTACTTCTGAAGCAAGAATCTAGATTTTCTTGAAAACAAATGATTTTCGGTGATAATTCTGGATAAGCTCTGGCTTTTCCTCAAAGAAAATGATCCAAAGAGTCTCGAAACAAAAAAGACTAGGCGTTTCTTCTGATCGTCAACACAATCTCATGATAGAAGCATAAGCAGTGAATAAAAAGACAGACCTGATTAATGCAAGTGCTAACTTCTACAGTGAAAGGGTAGTTCTAGGATGTTACCATTAATCGCCTGTCAAATCGAGATCGAGAAACCAAGAATGGGGGAATTTACTCTCGTCACCACACATCGATCCTATAAACTGATCTTGGCGGCAAAATGATATCCCGTGATTTGAACACCTTCTCGTTGATAAAACCGATGAGCATCCAGACGTTGCAGCCCGCTATCCAGGTGGAGTTCCTGACAGCCTAACTGGGAGGCGTGATCCATCAGCCAGTACAAAAGTTTAGCGCCGACGCCCTGCGAACGATACTGTGGCTGAGTGACGAAGTCATCAATGTAGAGAAAACGACCCCAGGCAAAGCTTTCCAGGATGCGAAAGCCAGCGACTGCGATAACCTCTGCAGTGTCAAGTACCCGAACCAATTGATATCCTGTGGCTTGTAGACTGTGAACCCGCGTTAGAAATTGATCCGGATCCAGATCAGGCCGTAATTCCCGCAATACTGGAAAACAGGCAGAGATTTCCTCATCAGAGATCGCCAAACAAATATCCATTTTTCTCCCACAAAATGTTATTCAACTACCCATTCTAGAAGCATCTGCTGGAGTTTCAGGTAAAGAGAAGAAAAAAGTAGTCCCTCGCGTTGAAGAAGTTGCCCAGATCCGACCTCCATGAGCTTCAATAATCTGGCGACAAATAGCTAGGCCTAAACCCGTTCCTGATCGAGTGCGAGTACTAGAGCTGTCCACCTGTCGAAATGGCTCAAAGATATACTCAAGTTTATCTGCTGGAATACCCTTTCCAAAATCCCTCACCATCCAGAGTGAACCACTATTATACTCTGTTACAGCAACTTGAATCTCTCCCCCTAAAGCAGCAAACTTAATGGCATTTCCTACTAGGTTTGTTAAAACTTGCAATATACGATCTGGATCTGCCCACACCGTCTGGACATGAACCTGAAGTTGAATCTGAAGTGGGTCATCATTGATCAGAGGTTGCATCAACGGTATCAAACGGTCCAGGATAGCTTGCACCTGGATAAGCTGACATTTCATCTTAACTCCCCCAATGCGAAGACTCTCTAAATCCAAAATTTCTTCCACAAGGCGATTTAACCGTCGTGTATCTTCCGCCGCATTGGTAAGTAGCTTGAGCCCAAATTCCGAAAGATCTCCCAATCGTCCGGTAGAAAGTAGACCTAGAAGTCCCTGGATAGATGTTAAGGGAGTCCGCAGTTCATGACTGACAATAGCCAGAAACTCATCCTTATGCTGTTCTAAAAGCTTTTGCTTGGTCACATCATTCTGAATACCAACATAGTGGGTTAAAATCCCCTGCTCATTAAAAATAGGAGAAATCGTCAGATCATTCCAGAACAGAGTCCCATCTTTACGGTAGTTTCGAATCACAGCTCGACAGTGTTCACCTTTTTGAATAGCTTGATGCAATTCATCTAGTTCCTCCTGATCTCGATCCTGGTTTTGGAAAAAGCGACAGTTTCTCCCATACATTTCTGAAGCACTATATCCAGTTAGGACTTCTACAGCCGGGTTGACATAGGTAATCGGCATATCTGGTAGCCGAGCGTCGACGATCAGAATACCGTTGAGGGAGGAGTCTACTGCCTTTTGTAAGATCTGGAGTGATTGTTCGGTTAGCTTGCGTTCTGTAATGTCATGAATGGTTCCAAGCAGACGGAGCACATGGCCATGATGATCAAAAATACATTCACCTCGAGTCTCGGCATATCGAATCAACCCTTCAGGAGTCGTTATGCGATAATCCTGCTGAAACGATATCCCTGTTTTAATTGTATCCTCTAACTGAGAAATAAACAAAGGTAAATCATCCGCATAAATCCTCTCAAGCAGAAGTACATATGAGGGAATAGTCTTGGTTTGATCCAGACCAAAGATACGAAACATTTCTTCAGACCAGATGATCTCTTGAGTGACAACATTCCATTCGAAACTACCAACATTAGCCATTTTCTGAGATTGGGCTAATAATGCTTCACTTTTTCTAAGGGACATTTCCATCTGTTTGCGACTGGTAATATCTATAGCACTACCTATATACCGAATCCCATGCTCTACTTCTGGAATCGATAATGTAATCCGTAAGAAGGTTCTCGACTCACCATGTATCCACTCTTCACATTCATGAACAAAAGTCTGACCTGAATCTGCCTGATCCATAAATTCAGTCCACTGAGAAGAAAGATCACCAGGCAACAGTGAATCATCAATTTTTGTGCCGACTATAGCTCCAAATATTTCTTGATCAGCAAGATTTTGAAGAACTAGTTCTCGATTAGCATCTCTAGCCCACACTGGAAAAGGCAAGCTGTCAATAAATAGTCGCAACCGTGATTCACTTTCTTTTAGTCTTTGTTCTGCTGTGTATCTGTCTGTTATATCTCTAGCAGCAGCATAAATAATTTGGCCAACTGCAACAGAAGCCCACTCTAGCCAACGATAAGATCCATCTTGACAACGATAGCGATTAATGAAACTTGTCACCGCCTGTTGATTGGCAAGTTGATCCAAAGCATCTAATGTACTTTCTCGATCTTCTGGATGCACAAGATCAAGAAATGAATGATTCTCTAGCTCCTCAAGAGGATAACCAAGTACAGTTTCCCAACGGCGGTTCAGACGTAAAAAGTAGCCATCAGTGCGAGCAATACAAAGTAATTCTAAAGAAACTGAGAAGAATCGATCGAGTTCCTCTATTTTTGCCTTGAGCGCTAACTCCGCTTGCTTGCGTTCGGTGATATCAAGGGCAACTCCTATATATTTGATCCCTGCAGTCACCCCTGGGGTTGCCATTGTTACCCTGAGGAAGGTTTTGGTTTCCCCATTAATAATCTCCTCACTTTCTACTTTCAGAATCTCACCTTGTTCAGCTCTCTGTAAACACCATTCCCATCGTTTCAGTGTTTCAGGAGGCAAGTCTGCATCCTCATAAATCGTTCCAATTTGATTGCCGTACAAGAACATATTTAGTCTGTTTTGCAATACCAACTTGCAATCCTGATCTCGAGCCCAGAAGGAAATGGGTAGGTTCTCAATGAGTACCCTCAGTCGAAGTTCGCTCTCTTGCAAGCGGATCTGAGCTATCTTTCGCTCGGTAATATCCTCTGCGATACCCACAACTCGTGTTATCTGACCGTATTCATCTTTGACAGGAAAATTACGAGAATGGATCCAGCGAATCTGAGAGTTAGGACAAACGATCCGAAACTCACCATCATAATGGGCCTTGCCAGCAAGTGTGGACATTTCCTTCGCTACCAGGTCTCGATCATCAGGATGAATAGCTTCCATCCAGGCGTGAGGATTCTGATAAAGTTCTTCTAACGACCGTTCCCAAATCTCTTCGTAAGCCGGACTGACATAGAGGCACCTCGATTAATCCTCATTTTTCACCTTCAAGTGTAGAAAAAAGGTCCTTA
>CAYMOX010000080.1:0-14275 GCA_964392245.1 uncultured bacterium | reverse complement strand
ATGGGTAAGTATGTCAATGGATCCAAGCTGCACCCTTACGAAAACTATTTGGCTACGGGAGTGGCAGACAAACTTCGGAAGCGTGGGGATGAGTGGGTTCAATTGTTGGATCCTCATCCTAAAAATGGGTTTGCTGTGAAGAAACGCATGGGACCAGCCACCCATGTGGGCCTTAATCGGGCCTTGTTAGATTTCTCCAATCGACTGGTTCCTTACCTGACTGAGAAACGCTTCTGTGGAAGGGTGGTTTACAGTGGCGGGGATGATGTCATGGCCCTGTTGCCCTTAGAAGATTTGCCCGAATATCTCCTCTCTCTGCGTGCGGCTTGGTGCGGGAAAGAGGATCCAAAAGGGGAGTTTAGATCTGAAGGAGGATTCTGGCATCCGCGCCAGGACAAAAATCTCAAGGGGCTACCCAATCGTCCGCTTTTCACCATGGGCAAAGATGCCACCATGAGCATCGGCATTGTGATCGCCAACAAAGGGATCCCCTTGCCCACCGTGCTGGAAAATCTCTGGGAAGCCGAGAAGAATCGAGCTAAGAAGATCCCAGGTAAAGATGGTCTCTGTTTCCGAGTGATCTACCAGTCGGGCAATACGCTGGAGGCCCTCATGAAAGGTGATCTGCTGGAGAAATGGTGGGACTGGTTAAAGCATGGGCCGGATCTGGATCTGGGGCCTGTACTGCACCGTTTAGCCGAAGAGTTACCGCAACGCTGTGTGGTTTCAGAACACAACAGGCTATTCCAACTAGCGGCCACCACGATCCTGGCTCGACGAGATCGATCTGAGGAGCTAAAGCCCATTCAGGATCCTCTGGTGAAGTGGATCGATGACTGGGAAGCCTGGGTCTTAAAGCATAAGGACAAGTCAGATGCTCTGGGCACCACCCCTACAGATCTGGGTAACCTCTTGAGATTCTCTGCATTTTGGGTCGACAAGAAAAAACAACGAAATGATTGGATCAAGCCTAAGGAAACTGCCGAAATGCAGGGAGGTCAATATGCAGTTGCAAGATAAAGTCAGGCTGCAAAATATCCACCTTTGGAGCGTTGAGGATTACCATCAAATGATCGAAAACGGTCTACTGAGCGATGCCGATCGAGTGGAATTACTGGAAGGAATTGTTTCTCATATGTCACCTAAAGGAGTCAGCCATGTCATCATTGGGCGCTGGATAGCTGAGCAATTTAGAGAGCAATTAGGAGATGGATTTTATCTGTTAACCCAAGATCCGATTACTCTAACTGAGCAAGGATCCGAGCCCGAACCCGATATCACGATTGCCAGAGGATCGATGTTCGACTATACCGAGCACCATCCTTATCCCGAGGATATTCTGCTGGTGATCGAGGTGGCAGACTCCAGTCTAGAAGTCGATAAGAAGATCAAAATGCCCATCTATGCAAAGGCAGGAATTCAGGACTATTGGGTTGTTGATGTCAGGGCTAAAGAGATCACGATCTACCGACAACCTGTAGAAGGTTCCTATCAAAAAGTGCGGGCGGTTACAGGACGAGATCGCATCTCCCCTCTCGCCTTTCCTGAGATCACTTTCCAGGTCCAAGATTTATTTCCACAAGGCACATAATTCTCATGTCTGAAACTAAACTTGCGGCCCTATATTGGTACGCCCTAGATCCAATTGATGTCTTGCTTTTCCGTGAGAGTAAACCATTCTCCCCTGGGGAGGGATCCTGGGCTAAAGGGTTATTCCCACCCATGCCCACCACCATTTTTCAAGCCCTGAGATCTGCTCTGCCTTACAGCCCAACCAAGAACCGAGATCTCAAGTTTCTGGGACCATTCCTCCTCGATCAAGCGAATACGCTCTGGCTGCCTACTCCGAAGGATCTGCTGGCTATGGGGCACTACGATCCCAATACTGATCCGGCTCAGATCGATGACACACCAGAAGAACTTGCCCAGGGGGATAAGTACCAGCGATTGCATCCCGTCCAGGGAGATCATTGGAGCCACATTCGCTGGGATGAGCAGAAACTTCCGCCTCTGGTGCCCCCTAGTCTGAAGGAAGGAGAGTACATCAAGGGCCGCCCCAAACCCTGGATCCGTGCCTCGGCGTTGAGTGCCTATTTGCAGGGGTCTCTACCACAGGCCAAAGACTTTCATGATGATCCGTGGGATACCCAGGTGCTGCCTCACATTGATATCAAATCTGACACCCGACAGGTGAAAGATCAGGCAGGTTACTTCACTGAGGTGGCGATCCGATTGCGTCGGGGTTGGCGATTGGCTGCAGCCATCAGTGCCCAGATCCCAACAACCACGGTTCGCCTGGGGGGAGAGGGGCATCGAGCGCTAGTCGCACCTCTTGAAAACTGGGATCCGGGAATCGATTGGGATCGGTTTCGGGAGGGAACGGGTCAGGTGGCTTACCTGCTCACTCCAGGCCTGGCTCAATCTGAGGAGGCTCCAGTTTATCAAGCGTATCCTTCCCAGTGGCAGTCTCATCTGGCGGGATGTGCCACGGATCGGGCTTTGCTCTGGGGTGGGATTTCTGCGATCCGGCGGCAGGGTAGTGAGCAGGCGGATTTTGCTCTGTTACCCCAACGGGCCTTCATTCCTGCTGGCACGGTGTATCACTTCAAGCAGGATCCGCCACTGCCCAAGCAGTTACTGGGTAACCCATGTGCTCAGTCTGAGACTTTTGCATCGTTGAACTACGGAACACTTTTGTGGGGATCATGACATGACTCAACCTGACTTTCGTGTTGGCTATCTTTACAGCCTTGCTCCTATTCACTGTGGGGGAGAGGGTGATCTAGGAAATATCCTGGAAATTGCTCGTGAAGCTCACACTAACTTTCCCTATGTCCCAGGTTCTTCTTTACGAGGAAGCCTGCGGAATGAAGTGACTCTTCAGGATCCAGAAATTGCCAATACATTATTTGGAAAGGAACTCCAAAAAGATAGTCAGATGGGCATCCACCAAGTCTGGTTTGGAGATGCACGTCTGCTATGGGTGCCCATGCGCACATCATCTCTGCGGGGAGGTGGTCCTGTTTTCTGCTGGGTGAGTTGTCACTCGTTGCTGCGGGATCATGCCTTACTTTCCCGTCAATCTCTGCCTGTCTTCCCTGAAACCCCTGTAGGAACGAGACCTGGCGTTTATGTTGTGGCAGACGCGGAGGTGCGGGTTGAGAAACTCCCTGAAAACCAGATCTTCTCTTTGACAGGGAACTGGCCTACTGCTTTGCAGGGGGATGCTCAGGCAACCTGGGAAAGTAACCGGATCATTCTTCCTGACGCAGATTTCCAGATCTTGATGGAGCATTCCTTGTGGACACAGATCCGAAACAAAATCCAGGAGGAGAGTGAAGGGGCCAACCAGGCAGGATCAGCAGAGGTTTTCTGGACCGATGTTTGCATCCCTCGTGACACCATCCTCTATTTCGCTTGGGGGTATAGCCCTCTACCCAATCAACCGGATCTCACCCACGAGCATGAACAATTGATGGAAATACTCCAGGGCTTGTTTCAAGTGGGAGGACAGGCCAACGTCGGTCGGGGTTGGGTACAGGGATGGGTATCCAACATCAAAGCCCCAGTGACTAAGAAAAGCACAACAGGAGTTAAGTAATGTCCAAGCACAAACACAACAAAGGGTATTCCAAACCTACTCCTCCCACCCCCCAGGCTAAGCTGGGAAACATTTCACCTGCTAGCCCAGCCAGTGCAGTTCTTCAACCTCTGGCTCCAGCTAAAGAACAGAAAGAGTCTCTAGTCCGTCCAGAGCACATCAGCCTGCTGGCCCATAAACACATTCTGGGGTACATGAAGGAGCAAAAATCTGAGAAGCTCACCCAAGATGATCTAACAGCAGTGCTCCGCTTGTCTCAACATTTGCGAGTGTTCGGCTTGCTGTCAGCAGCAGGGTATGTCAACCAGTCCAACCAGCAGTCAGGTAAAGTTCGAGAGCGGACTGTGCCCGTATGGACTGCTTTGCTCAGACAGCTGGTAAATGAGCAAGACTCGATACCTCCGAGGGAGTTGATGAGGATCATCCAGGAGAAGGCTAATCTAAGCCCGAATGAGTACCTTGCGCTGTGGCGGAGGGCGTTGATCCTCTCGAATCACTGGAATTTCTGGGCACGAGCCTATCAGGAGTGAGCTATGTACACAGGACCTTGCTTGATTAAGCTATTGTCTCAACAGCATCAAAAGCGATCTACAAACCTTTTTCGTCAAGGAACATTTACCTTGCGTTGGCGGGCCAAAGTGGGATCCTTCCCTCATCCAGATGTTGAGACCATAGTCTCTGCTGGAGAGCCCTCCGGTCCCTGGAATCCAAGTAACGGTCGCCCAGAGGATAAGCGCAATGTTGGCGATAACTGGGATCTTCTGCCTAACCTACCCCTCAACGGGTATATTCCAGGAGCATCAATACGAGGAGTTATTAGAGCCTGGGCAAAACAAAGACCTGAGCGAATAGCCAGAATGGAAGAGCTCTTGGGTGTTCAAAAGGGATCTACCATCTCGGCAGGCAAGATGCAATTTCTCGACGCTTGGCCCCTAGAACCTACGCCCTTAAGCCTGGATATTGTCAATCCTCAGCAAAACTTCCAGGTATTTCACGAGGGTCAGGGTACTCCCTTATCTCTCTATACTCTGGGTGATGGAGAAAAACCCATCCCATTTCTCGTAGCCATTCAGGGAATTCCTAGGGCAACTGAGGAAGAGGTTGATGAAGTTTGGTCTTGGGTTCTTCAAGCTCTAAGAGTCTTGGGGGTAGGTAGCCGTACTGCCTCCGGGTATGGGCGGATCCTGGTTTCTGAATTTAAGGGATCCAAGCAGTTGGGCGAAGGTGTGTCAGAAAGCATCTTTAGATTCAATCTCTCTAGCCAGGGCAATGCAGGTCCCCATATGAGGACTATGGAACTAAGGCCTTCCCACTGGCGAGGATGGCTACGATCATGGGCATTGCGCTTCTTCCTGGGGGTCATGACGAAGGAGAATGCTCTTAAAACAGTGGGCGAGCTTTTTGGAACTCTAGATGAGTTTGATAATGGCTCTCGAAAAGGTTACGTGCGGCTGGAAATGATCCAGGGAGATCCATGGGGCAGTAAATCCGGAAATTCTCCAATCTTCTACACATGGAATGGTGAACTCAAAGTTGAAGCTCCCAAAGAGATCCTTACGGGGATCCTCATTCCGATGATCAGGATAGCCCTTATGACAGGAGGTGTAGGTCGAGGTTGGAGGAGACCCCTTCACCTCTTTATGATGGAAAGGAAGGGAAAAGATCCTGTACCTGCAGCACGAGGCAGTCAAATAAAGCTTGAAACCAGAATCAAGGGTGAGTTCAAGATCTTTGGAATACCTCTTGATCCAGAAAAATGGGGAGAACTGTACCAAGGATGGTACCAAAAAGTTGAGCAGCTTTGGCCTGATCGCTTACTTAGGGAATACCAAAACCCTGTTTATGAGGCATTTTCACCCAACAGTTGTGCAGTGTTCGCTGTTCCTGGCCCTGACCAAGACCCCATTGATACTTCAGGCTCAGATTGGGTTGATCCCAATGATGTGGAAAGTACCAGAGGGGATGGAATGTGGCTGGTTTATCAAAGCGACCAAACCAGAAACTACAAGCGAAACCCTGATCTTGGAGGAAATGCTGCACAGGGTGATGCCCATTGTTCCTGGGTGAGCATCAGGAGGCACAAGATCAGGCATAAGCAAGCTGATACCCAATGCCAGGAAGTTGTCTGTCTCTTCATGGGAGGTATCCAGGCTGGTAGTCAGCACGTACGTTCTCAGTTTCTCGATGACTTATCTCGAATGAAAGACAGTCTCCATCTCTTTGGCCTGAAGAGCTGAGCAACCTCGTCGAAACGACCTTGTCAAACCGATCTCAACGGAATGGGACCTACTATGCTCACCACTCCCACTCGCCAACAACTCCCCGAACAAAGAGTGATCTTTCACCACCTCACCTGGGATCGCTACCAGCAGATCCTCCAGGCACTGGGTGAACACCGCTCCTCCCGTTTGATCTACGACCAGGGAGTCTTGGAGATTACCATGCCTCTTGAAGATCATGAATTCTTTGTCAGGATAATCGATCTCGTCGTGCGCATCCTGGCCACAGCATACCTGGGACGGATCAAAACCATGGGTTCTACAACCCTTGACTATCCCAATCTAGAGCGAGGAGCAGAACCTGACAATGCCTACTACCTACAGAACCAGCCCAAAGTGAAAGGCCGCAATGTAGATCTCACTCAGGATCCTCCCCCCGATCTGGTGGTGGAAATCGACATGACTCACAGTGATATTGATAAGCTGGATCTTTATGCTGCTATGCAGATCCCTGAGTTCTGGCGGTTCAATGGTGAGGAGCTGCGGATCTATCAGCTCACCCTTGAGGGCTATCAGGAGGTAGAGACCAGTCCCAATTTCCCTGGTTTTCCCAAAGCCAGACTCTACCAGTTTTTGAACGAGGCGAGGGAGGACGAGATCCAGGCCGAGCGCACCCTACGCAACTGGATCCAGGAGGCTCACCCATGACACTTACAGGTCAGCAACCCCTGAGCGTGACCTTCCCTCGTTGGTATCCTGCCGACTGGGAAAACTATGTGCAACTTAAAGGAGATCTCAGCCTTGAGTCAGCTCAACTCTTCTTCAGTCACAATCAACTCTTGGTGGAGAACACGGGAGGAGAAGGGATTCAGCACGCCAGGTGCTCAGATCTATTTCGTCTCCTGGTGGGATTGTGGCTGATGCAGAACCCTGACATCAAAGCAGAGATGATGAGCAACTGTATCATCCAGAAACCTAAAGTCCGTGCTGCTTCTCCAGATCTGGTTGTTTACGTGGGAGAAGAGATTCCTCAGCACCAGTCGGGAGAGCGTCGAGAGATCGATCTGGATCATCAGCGCCCACCGGATCTAGTGGGAGAGGTTTCCGACACCACCCTGGCCAGTGATCTGGACGAAAAGAAAAAACTCTATGCAGAGATGGGCATTCGGGAGTATTGGGTGATCGATGTACTCGGGCAACGGGTCTTTGCCTTCTATCAGCAACCCGACTCCTACTATGCGTTGATTGAGGTATCCGTTGTCCTTTCGGGGTTAAGGATTGACTTATTGAGCGAAAGCTTAAAGCAGATGCAAACAGGATCCAATCTCACTGCTGCTGCCTGGTTCGCTGAGCAACTATCCTCAGGGGAGACCAAGACATGATTGCTCACACTCACCCCAAAGCCTCTCCTCAGGAGTATCTGGATCAGGAGCGCCGAGCTGAGACCAAGAGCGAGTACCTCGATGGCGATATCGTGGCCATGACTGGCGCCAGCCGTCGACACAACCTGATCTCGCTGAATATTGCCGCTAGTCTCCATGGCCAGCTTCGCTCCAGACCCTGTGAGATCTATATGGGAGATATGCGGGTAGCTGTGGATCAGGCTGAGTTCTACACTTACCCCGATATCGTAGTGGCCTGTGAGGAACCTCGGTTTCTAGATGCCGAACTCGATACCCTGCTCAATCCCACCCTGATTGTGGAAGTGTTATCACCCTCCACCACGTCCTACGACCGGGGAGAGAAATTCAATCGTTATCGGCAAATTCCCTCTTTGCAGGAATACCTGATTGTGGCTCAGGACACCCCAGCGCTGGAGCACTACCGCAAGCAAAGTCAGAGGGAGTGGATCCTGGTGGATATCACCGATTGGGAGACCGTGGTTGAGTTGCCCTCGATCCAGTGTCAGATCACCATGCGAGATATCTACGAAAAAATCAACTTCGATTGTGAGTGAGGAACAATGGCCATTCTGATCGCCAATATTGGCACTTCTGATCTGGCAGTGCAGATTCAGGACTTTGAGTACTACATTCCTGTGAACTTAGCAGAAGAGCCGAATGAAATTTCTGAAGATCTAACAGAAGACGAGAAGTTTATATGGGAAAAAAATATTCGGGAAGACTTCATTGCCAATGTTCTTTGTAAAGAACTGGATGTAGAGGTCAAACCCAAAGGTCAGGGCAGACCCCTCTACAGCTTCCGTGAGCTGACAGAGAAACTTCTGGCCGCCTACCAGCAGAACCCAGAAACATGGCACGAGCGGATTCGGCCTGGCAGGATCTGGGGGGTGATTCACAGCGCTATCGAGGAGTTCTCCGCCAGGAAGATCAATATCTTTGTCAGCGACCAAGATCCTCCTCAACATCAGGACACCTGTTTTCTGTTTGAGATCATCCAGATGTGGAGTAAGAGACACCTGCAACGAGAGGATATCGTCTTCCTGAAACGGATGATCCCCAAGGAGATCCCACTAAAGCAGCAAGATCTCCTCCTCAATGAGTACTACCGATTCTTTGTGGACCAGGTGGATCCCAGTGAAATCGTTCTGGTCAGCATTAAAGGGGGGACCCCCCAGATGCAGACTGCTCTGCGGCTCCAGTCAATCACTGCCGATCTCCCCAATCTGCTCTTCCTGGATCCATTGCTCTCAAAGCGGAAGGTCCTCCTCGGGGAGCCCTCCCTATGCAACCGAACCTCCTACTGGCAGTATCAGCGCACCCAAAAATATCGAGTCGTGATGCAGCTACTTGAACGGTGGGACTTCTCTGGTGCGATACAGGTTCTCAAAGGCTGGCGCTCCATATTGACCTTCCAAATTGACCAGAAGGTCCTGAAAAGAGAACTGGTGCGCTCAAGCAAAGAGTCCATAGAAGCGATTATCAATGGCTTGACCCTCGCCGATGCATTGATCAACCTCGATTTGGACTCTGGCAAAGATTATTCCAGCAACGATGATAATTTCCCTGCCATCGATCTGAGTCAGCCTCACAGCATTTTGTTGAACCTGTATACTCAGTGCAGGATCTATCAAGACACTGAACAGATTGCCCATTTCCTCTCTAGAATAGCTTCTTGCTGTGAAGAGATGCTAGAAATACTGGCGGAGAAACTGGGAGGCAAGCGGTATACCAACAAGGGTATCGTTAATGTCAATGAGATGCAAAAGAATCTGAGTAGCGGTTTGTCTGAGTTCATTGATGATCTGGACTTCTCTCGACAGAATCATCAATACAAAGTCTTCTCGCGCAAGAGTAAACGTGCCTTTGTAGAGATCTTGATTCAGATTCGACAGAACCTGAACTCCGCCAGTCCTCAGGAGCTCCAGAACTGGAGGGAATGTGCTGGCAATCTCGAAAAACTAGAGTACTGGATCAGGAAGCGAAATGAGCTGCTCCACGACAGTCATGGCTTCTCCAAGAAAAAGATCCATCAACTCAACCAGGAAAGAGAGGAAAACGCGTGTGACTACCACCAGATCACAATGGTCATGGCCCACATCCTGACTTCCCCCCTCCTGCAGCTCCCCAAACAAGACAAACAACGATTTATCGAAGGGGAGGACTATTACCTGTATACCGACTTAAGAAACTGGGTTAAAGAGAAGCTCCTTTTAGATATGCGCACACCCTGAATTGATGCTGCATGATGACTTCAAATCCTGCTCACTATAGCCACTTTCTCATCGGGCCTCCAGGAAGTGGCAAGTCAACCCTTGCGGCGTTACTAGCCCAGATCTGTGATGACTGCCAGATCGTTTCTACAGACACTATCCGTCAGGAACTGTATGGCGATCCTTGCATCCAGGGGCATTGGCCTGAGATCGAGGCACGCGTCTTTGACCAGATCGACAAGGCTTGCCGACAAGGTCAAGTCTTAATCTACGATGCAACCAATGCCTACCGCTGTTGGCGACATGATCTGCTACAGAAGCTGCCAGACACAAATTGGATCGGCTGGCATCTGACGACCCCCCCTGATGTCTGTAAAGAAAGGAACCAGCTACGACCTCGACAGGTACCTGATCCTGTGATCGATAGGATGGCTCAGGCCCTGAAAACATTTCCGCCAGTTCCTGCTGAGGGATTTCTGGATGTACTCACCCTTGATCTCGCTGGATCCTTACCCACTCAACAACACATACTCGAGAAGATCAAAGCGATTCCCCGCACCCTGATCAACCGTCAGAACGCCACTCAACATGTCACTCTCCACGGCTACTCTCGTCTTCTTGACTTTGAGCGTTTGCTTCATCTCCTCTCCGTCCTGATTCATCATCCTGGCAGCACCCTGGAGGAGATTACTCAACAAATCATCGCTGAGAAGGGAACCGTGTATGCAGATCCTGATCTGCTGTGTGAGGATCTTACCTGGCTCAAACGGGGGGGGCTGCTGGGAGCAGGAGAGCAGGATCAGCCTCTACCTTATCCAGAAAGCCAGAGCCCTCTAGCCTTTGCCACCCATGCCTACTCCGATTGGGAAAGCTTCAGCCGCTTGTTTTACACCATCCGACTGATTTTGACTCAACCCTTCCACTTCGATCCAGATCTGGGCAGCCTGGAGAGTTTAAGCGAGGGACTCCAGCAACAGGGCTGGGTGCAAGGGCAAAACAAAGATGCCATCCGTAAAGATATCGAAAAGGTCTTGAAGCCTTATCAGATCCTGCCTCTGTTCCCCATGAAACGAGGGTACTTTACGCACTCCGGCCTCTTTAGTCGCCATGAACTCAAACAGATCTATCGGCTCTTGCAGATCAGCACCCGTACCCTGGAGAACCCCTGGGAGCAGGCGGTTTATGAAATGGTGGACACACGCATGCGCTTCAGTCGCATCGATACCTCTGAGATCTATCCCATTCGCCAACTGGGTAATCAGTCCATCGTGGATCCGACACTTGCCCCCTCGGGAACCCTGGCAGCACGTCAAGGACTTGAAGTGGTGGAAGCAGCCATTCAGAAAGGAGAGTTGTTGGAGGTTAAGCGATTGCCTGGAGCTCATTTCCCCGGCGAAGCAATGGAACCTTTTCAAATCTGGCCTCTCCAGTTGGTCTTCCACCAGATTGCCTGGTATCTAGGCTGTGAGTATCACTCACCCGAGAAGAAAGGTCTACTTCGCTTTGAACGACTGGATCGGCTTTTTCTTAACCACCGCCCAGGGCTGACCCGTTCTCTCAAGGAGCAGGAGAAGAGTCTCCGGTGTCTTCACAAACTGTATGAGGTTAGTGCTGGCATCTTTCTGGGTAATGATCCGGTTTTACAGAAGCAATTTCTAAGCCGACACCCCCAGGAACGCACCAAAGCCCAAACTACAGTGGAGCTCTGGTTTAGTGAACGGATCTTTCCCTTTGTCTCCGAGGGGACTCGACGCTTCCGTCACCAGCAGATGTCTCCCCGCCCCAAAGGATCCTCTCGTCCCAAGTCTTTATTCTCACTCCCTCCGACGTACAACCCCCAGTTCCCTCACCGTCTCAAGGTCACTTTCCCCCTCTGGTCGCTGGAAGATGTTGATCTCAAGCGGTGGATCATTGGGTTTGGAGGGGAGGTGCTGGTGGTTCACCCCCAGTCACTTCAGGAAATGATCAAGGCAACAGGTGAAGCCGTTGTGGCTCTATACCCCAAGACTTAAAGAAATACTCATCAAAGAAAATATTAAAGCGGTTGAGATAGCGCCTGTAAAATACTTTTCTGGCAAGGGTTGTAGAGGTTGCCTCATATGTGGCCGGATACCTTCTACTGTGATCAGCCTGGATTTGAACCGGCCTAGAGTAGCCATAGTTGACAAGGACAAACCGATGGCTACCTCACAAGATCCTCAAAATCTACCTTCACTGAAGAATGCCAACGAGGTCGCTTCACTATTCGGCACCTTGGGCTACACAGTTGTGGGACAGTCACTCGATGTAACCCATCTGGAACTGCCCCCCAGCCTGGAATCACATCTGTATGCTGTTCACTGTCTGGCTGAGTACCTCCAGGGTAGTGCCCGCCAGGTCATCCTGCTGTTTGAAATTCGTTCATCAAAACTCTCAAGCAAGCTCTCTTTGGGAACTCTAATGCAGAAAATCGCCCGTCAGCTGGCCAAGCGCCCTGAGTATTATCTTCTGCTGGCCACTGTTGATGGGTACCACAACCTGCATGTCACCTGTAGTTATGGGACAGGTAAGCCAGATCAGCTCAGCTTCGTCATCAATTGCCAAGATCTGTCTTATCAAGACCGTAACAGGCTACGGAACCTGGCACCCAAGGGCTCAGTACGGCAGAGTCAGAAGCAAGTGGGTCAGCTGATCCAGCAGGTAGCCGCTGAGCAAAGAGAGGAGCAGAAGGATTCTTTTCGGAAAGAAGGCTTGGGGCTCTATCTGAGCAAGATAGGTCGTTATCACCTATTGTGCCAGGCAGAGGAGGTGACCCTGTTTCGACAGATGGCAGCATTTCCTGACACCGATCTGGCTGCTAGAGCTCGGAGAAAGCTGATCCAGCACAACCTACGTCTGGTGGTATCCATTGCTAAGCGCTTCCAGGGGCATGGCATTGAGTTAGATGACCTGATCCAGGAAGGGAACATCGGTCTGATGCAAGCTATCGAGAAATTTGATTATGCCCGAGGCACCCGTTTGTCCACTTACGCAACTTGGTGGATCCGCCAGGCTATCAGTCGAGCCATTGCTCAGAAGAGTCGTCTGATCCGTCTCCCCGCCCATGTCTGGGAAAAAATCACATCACTCAAAAAACGGGCTCAACTGTTATCTCAAAAGTTGGGCCGAACCCCCACTGTGATGGAGGTGGCCTCTACTACTGAATTTACGGCTGAGCAGGTGCAACAGCTGTTGAGTTCCTGCACAGGTACGGTATGCCTATCCCTGGAGGCCCCCATCTCGAATACCGATGCAAAGTTGGAAGATCGTTTGTTGGATGAAGTCAATACCCCTGAGCAGCAGCTTAATACCCTGGAAAGAAAGGAGTATCTGTATACGCTTCTGCAACAGCTCAAGCCACGGGAGCTGCAGGTGATCATCCTGCGCCATGGCCTAGAGAACAATAAAGAGCATACCCTGGCTGAGATCGGGAGATTGATCAATGTTACTCGCGAGCGAGTCAGACAGATTGAGAATAAGGCTTTCAGGACTTTGATTTGCAAGGTTAGGCCTGTCAGGAGGAACAGATGACATTACCTACTTATATTGATAACGAAAAACATAAACTAGCAAATGTTATCCAGAAACTGATCTTTTTAGAGAAACAAACTGAGCTAGATATTGCCACAGGATTTTTCCGCATTGAGGCCTGGATCAGGCTAGAGAGAGCCTTCAATAAGCTAACCCATTTACGCCTTTTGATTGGGCGAGATCCCACGATTAAACCAGCGGAGCCAGATCGTATTGACTTGCAGGACTATCTACGACGCGAACTACAGGGGCAACTGGAGTCCCAGGTTTTCAGGTTGAATTATAAGCAGTGCATTGATCGACTCATTGCCTTTCTCCAGCAGGAACATGTGCAAGTTCGTCTCTATGGAGCTGTTGGGGGACGGACTCCCTTCCTTCACGCCAAAGCCTACCTTTTTCCTGACTTTAGTATTGTTGGCTCCAGTAACTTCACGGTTCCTGGTTTAGAGGGCAATACAGAGCTGAATATCGTGCTGGCGGACAGTGAAGCATCCCAGGAGATGCGACAGAGTTGGTTCGCTCGTTTTTGGGATCATCCCAGCGTGGATCAAGACTATAAAGCAAAGCTCATTGCCGAGTTAGATCGCTCCAAATTTGGAAGTAAACCCTATACCCCTCACCAAATCTTGATGCGTGCTCTCTACACGCTGTTCCAACCTAAAGAAGATCCAGTTCTGGGGCAAGCTACGACTTTGGAATTAGCAAACTTTCAGCAGGAGGGATTTGAACGGGCTCTGCAGCTGCTGGAACGACATCGCGGGGTGATTGTGGCCGATGCTGTTGGTCTGGGAAAAACCTATATTGGCTTGCGGTTGATCGATCACGTGCTGACCCAGAATAAACAACCGGGTTATGTACCTCGGGCTGTGGTGGTCAGTCCGGCTCAGGTTCGGAATCTGGTGTGGGAGCCCAAGTTAAGGGAGTATGGTTTGATGGCGGACCTTCTTTCTCAGGAGGAAATGGGCCGACCTGACTTTAATAGCCGACGCTACTGCCACTGCGACATTATTGTGGTGGATGAGTCCCACAACTTTCGTAATGCCAACACGAGCCGTTATGCCAGTTTGCAACGACTGATCTGCAGTGGTCGGCGGCGGAAGTGGGTGGTTCTGCTCACGGCCACGCCCATTAACAATACAGTCTTTGATCTGTACCATCAGGTCCTGCTGCTCACCCGCAATGATGACCGCTACTACAGCAGTTGGGGGATCTCCAACTTGAAGACTCTATTTCAAGGGCTAAATAGGGTTTGCTGAAAAACGTGGGTAGATCAGGATGGAGAATAATATTTTG
>CAYMOX010000079.1:0-15678 GCA_964392245.1 uncultured bacterium | reverse complement strand
GGACCTTTTTTTCTACACTTGAAGGTGAAAAATGAGGATTAATCGAGGTGCCTACTGGAAAGAGATAGAATCTCAAATTTTGTCTGGGAAAGTCGATGCACTGCTGATTTCTCCTGAACGGTTAGCCAATGATCAGTTCATGACAGATGTTTTATTGCCCATTTCCTCCAAGATCGGCCTTTTTGTTGTTGACGAAGCTCACTGCATCTCTGATTGGGGTCATGATTTCCGTCCTGACTACAGACGCATTGCTCGTATCCTCAGCGTCCTACCCCCCAACTTGCCCGTATTGGCAACTACTGCAACCGCCAACAACCGCGTGTTTGATGACATCTGTGCACAGTTGGGAAACAAGATTGCGGTACAACGTGGTCCCCTTACTCGATCCAGCCTGATCTTAGATGCTGCTTATCTGGGTGACTGTGTTAAACGTATGGCTTGGTTAGCAGAATATCTGCCCAAAATACCTGGCAGTGGGATCATTTATGCCCTTACCGTCCGCGACACAGAACGTCTTGCCTCATGGTTACGCAGTGAGGGGATTGAGGCTGCTGCTTACTATGGAAGCGTTGACCCTGAAGAGCGCGTAGAACTGGAAGAGAAACTGTTACAGAATAAGATTAAAGCTCTCGTTGCTACGAGTGCCTTGGGTATGGGTTTTGATAAGCCTGATATTGGTTTTGTTATTCATTATCAAACTCCCCCCTCAGTGATCCACTACTATCAACAGGTTGGGAGGGCAGGAAGAGGTATCGACTCAGCTCTCGGTGTACTTATGGGAGGAGAGGAAGATGATTCGATCACAGATTTCTTTATTGAGACTGCATTTCCTCCACCCAAAGATGTGGAAGCTATTCTCGACGCACTAGAAAATACAGGTGGGGCCAGTATACCTTCACTTGAAAGCACTGTTAACTTGCCGCGAGGTCAAATTGAGAAAGCCCTCAAAATTTTGGCCTTGGACTCCCCTGCCCCAGTTATCCGTCAAGGGAGTCAATGGATACGAACTCCTAATTCCTATCATTATGATCACGAGAAAGTAGGAAGGATCACAGCTTTGAGGAAGGCTGAGCAACAGCAGATGCGTGACTATATGTCTCGTCAAAAGTGTTTTATGCGCTTTCTTGCTGAAGCTTTGGATGATATCAATCCAAAAGATTGTGGAAAATGTGGGGTATGTAGAGGAAGGTCAGTGGTCTCAAGAGTAGTTCCCCAAGCCACCTCGGATCGAGTCTTGCAGTTCTTACAACGCACACAGATCCCTATCGAGCCTCGAAAGCTATGGCCCAAAGATGGATTCATTCACTATGGGTTCAAAGGAAAAATAAATGATTCCCTTCGCACAGAAGAGGGGATGGCTCTCTGCCTGTATGGAGATCCAGTTTGGGGGGACTTAGTCAAACAGGGCAAATATACAGATGAGTACTTCAGTGATCAATTGGTAGCTGCCCTAGGAGAAGCTATCAGACGTTGGGATCCTCACCCCTCACCGGCCTGGGTAACCTGTGTTCCCTCCCTCAAGCGACCAGAACTGCTACCTGACTTTGCAGCACGCTTAGCCCACGCCCTGTCGTTGCAATTTTCTCCCTGTATCCAGAAAGTGAGGCAAAACCAACCTCAGAAGGATATGAAGAATAGTCTTCAGCAAACGAGAAACCTCGATGGATGCTTCCAAGTTGTTCCCCCTGTGCCTTCTGCTCCTGTTCTATTGGTAGACGATATGGTGGACTCCCGTTGGACGATGACGGTGATCGCTGCCCTATTGCGCAGGGAAGGAGTAGAGGCAGTCTTACCTGTTGCCTTAGCCCTAAACACCACAGACGATTGATTTGTACCCTATCTCCAGTGTCTCGCCGTGGTTGTAGCCGCCTCACCTACCGAACTTGATCGCCAGACAGTCCTGTTGCTGTGCTGCCACTTTGGCCAGTTTGGATCAGGACAAGTCAATCCGCTCTCGGTCGCGGAGTACAACAGCGTAGCCAAAAGACTCAAAGAATCAGGGTTGCGTCCTCACCATCTGCTAGAGAGGAGAACACTTCTCGATTGGTTAACCTCAGAGCCCAAGATAAATGGGGATCAGCTGAAGGCTTTACTAGAGCGCGGGGCGTTGATGGGTCTTATGTTAGAGCGCTGGCAGGCCATCGGTCTTTGGGCCATCTGTCGTTTTGAAGAGGAGTATCCCTCTTTCCTTAAACAGCGACTCCGTGAGAAAACTCCTCCTGTCCTATTTGGTGTAGGGAATAGAGCGGTACTGCACCAAGGTGGACTGGCAATTGTTGGTTCACGGAATGCTGATGATGAAGCCATCGAGTACACGAAACATGTGGCCGAAACTTGTGCTCGAGATGGTTTGTCAGTCATTTCGGGAGGAGCAAAAGGGATTGATCGGACTGCCATGCTCGGGTGTTGCGAAGCAGGTGGAGTATCACTAGGAGTTACTGCAGAACCCTTGGTGAAAGCCGCAGTTGCACGCCACTACCGGTCTGAAATACGGGAAGGTCGCCTCACTCTGATCACACCGTTTGATCCTGAGGCGCGGTGGTTAACTAGCCGAGCTATGCAGCGGAATAAGTACATCTACTGTTTGGCAAATGCAGGGCTTGTTATCAGTTCTGATATCGAGGGAGGGACATGGGCAGGAGCAACTGAGGCCCTGGAAAGCAATTGGGGGGTACCCATCTACGTGCGGATGTACGGCACGCTTCCTCGCGGCAATGCTCCTCTTGAGAAAAGGGGGGCTATCCGTTTTCCAGATCCTCCTTGGTCTGGATCACTTGAGCAGCTCATGATCTCAAAGGCTGAGTCAGGACAAAATATTTCTCAGCAGCAAGAACGACTACAGCTTATGCTTTTTGATCAGGAACAACCCACTGCAAAAAGTTATTTTAATGGGGAATCCGCGTCTACAATTCCTGAAAAAACTCATGAGGATAGCAAAACAACTATCGACTCTAATACCAATAATAACCAACAAGCTCAAGATGAAAACCAACCATCTCGACCAATCAATGGCTTCAAATCCTTGGATGCCTACACAACTATTCTGCCTCTATTGTTGCATGTACTTGAAAAGTCTAGAGGAATAAAGGATGTGGCACAAACGATCAACGTCCAACAAGGTCAGGCAAAGGTATGGTTACAAAGAGCAGTTGAGGAAGGATATGTTCAGTTGGTCCGAAAAAAGTATAAATCTGTAAATCGCCAATAAATTCACTTGAGTACCGCAAGCATTAAAGCTTTTGCACAGTCCATTGAGTTTTGAGGAGGAACAAATCATGCTGAATCCCATTGTTTATACAGAAAAGGTTGTTGGTGATTTCCTCCGTTATCAGCTCACTGCTTATCCCTTCTCCGATCCCGATCTCTACCGCCAGATGCGCACCCTCCTCAACCTGGAGGCCACCCGATCCACACCCCTGTTCAAGGGTCCGTACATCAGCCTTAGCCGCACCTTCCGTCAGGGCGCGAAAGTAACTGATCTGATTGATCAGCACCTCCTGCATCCCCATCTACGCCAGATTGCTCCCTACCCCAACGTTTATGGCCACCAGGAAACCGCGATCCGTTCCATCACTCAGGGAAAAACAACCCTGATCTCCACCGGAACAGGGTCAGGAAAGACCGAGTGCTTCCTCTACCCTGTGATCAGCCGCTGTCTGGAACTGCGAGATGAAGAGGCCCCCGCTGGGATCGTGGCGGTCATTGTCTATCCCATGAATGCTCTGGCCGAAGATCAGCTGGGCCGTTTGCGTGGATTGCTGGCAGGAACAGGGATCACCTTTGGCATGTATGTGGGCAAAACTCCCGAGACCACCGCTCAAGTCTCCGGCAAAAAACTCAAACCAGGATCCTCACAGCTGGACTACCAAAAAGCTCTGCAAAAAGCCTTGAATGATAAGCAGTCCCAAGCCATTCATCCCCCCGAAGAACGCGTCTCACGGGAAGAAATGCGCCGATCAGGACAACAACCTCAGATCCTGCTCACCAACATCAATCAGCTGGAACTCCTGCTCACCCGCCAGCGAGATGTCGAACTGTTTGATCATGCCCGCCTCGATTTCTTGATCTTTGACGAGGCCCATACCTTTACCGGTGCTCAAGGGGCAGAAACCGCCTGCCTGATCCGTCGCCTGCGCTCCTTCTGTGGCAAAACAGCTGCCGATACTACGTGCATAGCTACCTCCGCCACCATCGTGGATCCGGAGCGAGGTCCCGAAGCCGGACGAGAATTCGCTGCCCGTTTTTTTGGGGTTTCGCAAAATGATGTGGTCATGGTGGGTGAAGAGTATGAACCCGACACCTGGAACTCCTCGATGGAACTCCCTGCCCCTCCCGTAGGGGATCCAGTTATTCACCTAAAAAATGTCCTGAACGCAGTTGAAGGGGGAGAACAGGCAGGAGTTTTGCTTCACTCAGCCTTCTACGCGCTTACAGGCAAGACTATAGATGCCTCGAGCTGGCAAGAAAGTCTCTATGAGCATCTCGCCAGGAACACACTTGTTCATCAAATCTCTGAGGCAGCTCGTTCTCCCCGTTTGTTGAAAGAATATGTTGCTGATCTAAAAAGACGAATCGGTCGTGACCTTAGCGAAGAAGAAACCCTGATCTGGTTAGCGTTAGGAGCTGCAGCCCGTCAAGGCAACCGCCCTCTTCTCCGTCCGGTGATCCATGGATTCATTCAGGGGGTTAGCGGAGCCGTGGTTACCTTTCCTCCCCGACAGGATCGTCCTAAACTCTGGCTTTCCGCAGAAGATGCCTCTGGCGAAAATGGGGATGGGTTTTATCGCTTACCTGTCTTAACCTGCACCACCTGCGGGCAGCACTACTTCACCCATGAAGTGGGCGACTTTCAGTACTTTGACCGTGAACCCACCGGAGGCCAGGCCGTTGATGATCTAGTGATCTGGAAACCCCAGGCACTCGGCTCTCGCGTGATCCTGGTGGATCGGCTGATCACCGATGAGGATGACGAAGAAGACGAAGGTAATATTCCCAATCACACCCACCCGATCCATCTTTGTCGGGACTGCGGAACACTCCATTCGCATCCTGCTCCTCTCTGCCATGGATGTGGCAAGCAACACAGCCTCCTACCCCTACTGGCTGTGCGCCAGGATCGTAGACATCCTGGTCAATTAACCCGATGCCTGGCCTGCCAAGCCAATGGAAGGAATTATGCAGGCCGCTATCGTGAGCCCGCTCGCTCTGTCCGTGCCGTCGCCGTCTCCGATGTGCATGTTCTGGCCCAGAATATGATCCACCATGCCGAGCGCAAGCGGCTGCTGGTTTTTGCAGATAACAGACAAGATGCAGCCTTCCAGGCCGGTTGGATGCAAGATCATGCCCGTCGGTTTCGGTTGCGCTCCTTAATGTACGAGCGTTTGCGGCAGGGGCCAGTATCAATTGGAGATCTGACCGCCTATCTGGATGATCTGCTGGATCAAGATGATGAGCTCAGCCGCTCCCTCGCCCCCGAAGTCTGGCGTGTTCATCGCAAGGAAGCAGAGGGGGTCAAGCATAACGACGAACGCAAACGTTTCCTCCGGATTCAGGTTTTACGGGAAGTGGTGACAGGGGTGAAACAAAGGATCGGGTTGGAACCCTGGGGCCGACTCAAGGTGGATTATGGCAACTTGCATGCAGATCTTTCTTTTTTCACCCACTGGTCAGAAATCCTGGGTATTCCCCCTGCGGATCTCTGTGGAGGGGTAGCCTCACTTCTGGATGTAACGCGCCGGGGTGGCCTGCTCCTGGATCGGGAGGGAAAAATCTTTTCTCGTTTTTGGCAGGAAAGCGACTTTGAGATCCTGAGAGGGTATATGCCCCTGATGGCGGGCATCCCCAAAGGGCTCAAATTAAGACGGGACCCCAACGATCATCGCAACCGTGT
Source organism: uncultured bacterium (assembly GCA_964392245.1). Classification (GTDB taxonomy): domain Bacteria; phylum Cyanobacteriota; class Cyanobacteriia; order Thermostichales; family Thermostichaceae; genus JAAUUJ01. Next base: position 9,788 of record CAYMOX010000079.1, on the reverse strand, counting down.
CCAGGGTTGGCTCACGGATCGGGGTAGCACAGTCGCCAGACAATCAGCCCTGCACTGGGGTATTCCCAGAGAGATGGTGGAAGTCTTCTTTGATGATCTGTGGCGATTGCTAACCGATGAGCTAGGGTTACTGGCCCCAGCGGTTCTGACGGGGCGTCGAGGGCGTCACCTGCAGGGATGTACCGGGGTTCGGCAGATCGATGGCGATCAACTTCGCCTCACCCCTCACCAGGGGATCTACCGCTGTAATACCTGCCGAAGAGTAAACCTGCGACCTACACCCAACATGGCCTGCATGGCCTGGCGATGTTCCGGCACCCTTAGTTTTGAAGAGGAAAACCCCGATGATTATGACCTGATGGTTCTGGATCAGCAGTTCACCATGCTCCGCTCGCGTGAGCACTCTGCTCAGGTTCCTGCCACAGAACGAGAAAGCCTCGAACGCATGTTCAAGGGCGACAATGAGGTGATAAATACTCTGGTGTGCACACCCACATTGGAATTGGGGGTTGATATCGGTGCGCTAGATTCCGTTTTGATGCGGAACGTGCCTCCCCTCCCCGCTAACTACTGGCAACGGGCCGGACGAGCGGGACGTCGCCACCGCATGGCAGTGAATCTGACCTATGCCCGGCAGGCCAGCCATGATCGAGCCTACTTTAGTGACCCTCTTAAGCTACTCCAGGGAGTCGTTTATCCCCCCCGCTTTAACCTGCGAAATCCCTTAATGGTCAGGAAACACGTTCATGCCGCGATCCTAACAGTCCTCAACCAGTTGGCCCGGGGGCATGAGGAACTAACTCTTGGGGATCGGGAAGAGATCAAAGTGGCACTGGAGCAGTGTTTTCCAATTCAGATCAAAGATTACCTGTTTACGGAGGTAGGTTATGTGCGGCAAACCCCTTTGGATGTCGGTGCCTTCGGCAGCGTTGTTCATAAGCATGAGGCCTTGATTCTGAAACGGATCCAGCAGATTTTTAATCAGGGATGGCCTGCTCAGGATCGGGCGGTTGTCAGTGAAGCATCCTTAAAGACTTATGTTCTGGAGGCGGGAGCATACCTCAGGGGCGTCGTTCAGATCCTCTGGAAACGGATGAACTGGGCCATGGATCAGATGCAGCGACTGGATGCGGTTCGTCAGCAAAAAGGCACTCTGGATGTGGATGAAGAGGCAATGCGGCAGCGATGTGACCGACTTCTGAAAAAACTGAAAGGAATTCGCTCTCGCCATCGCTCCGAGGCAGAAGGCTACGACGACACCAACACTTTCAGCGTTCTTGCCTCCGAGGGATTTCTGCCTGGGTACGGTCTGGATGTGGGGTCAATCAGGGCCACAGCTCAGGTGCCCCGCGTATTGGGAAGCTGGCTTTCAGATTTCGAACTCCCCCGACCTCCAGCTATCGCCCTGCGCGAGTATATTCCCGGCAATCTGATCTACGCCAACAGCAACCGCTTTATCCCCAGGTTTTATCACTTAGATCCTCAACAAACCCCGGTGAAGCTTCAGATCGATACCACTCATGAAGCCGTGGCGGAGTTGGGTGTGGAAACAAACGCAGTGGGGGGAGGCCTGGGAGCCACCACGATTCAAGCGATCCCCATTTGTGACGTCGATCTGCCTCACCAATCCCACATTAGCGATGAAGAGGACTACCGCTTCCAACTGGCCACGACCCAGTTAGGCCAGGAGCGACAGCAACATGGCGAGGGCAAAGCATACACATGGCAGCACAAATCACTGCTTTTGCGCAGAGGTGTTCACCTGCGGTTGGTCAATATTGGGGTCACTAGTCTGGTGCGCAGCGGCCATGAACTGGGCTACCCCCTATGTCTGGTTTGTGGACAAAGCCGCTCCCCTCTCTCTTCTCCACAGGATCGGGAACATTTTGCTCAGGAACACCGAGAGCGCTGTGGCAAGCCTGTTACACCGGTGGGCTTCTACGCAGATGTAGTGGCAGACACGCTGACATTACAGGACTGTTCAGACCGAACGGAGGCCTACAGTCTTCTGGAGGCTTTGCGAATGGGAGCCTCCAATGTCCTGGATATGGAAACGGATGACCTCCAGATCCTGATCATCGGGTCCCCAGGGCTGGACCAGGTTGATGCACTTCTCTATGACCCAATGCCGGGAGGATCTGGACTCCTGGATCAGATACTGCAGCAATGGGAGGATGTAGTATCGGCAGCGCTTCAAGGGGTTGGGCAGTGTTCCTCAGCCTGTAGCACCGCCTGTATCGATTGTCTTTTCACCTTCCGAAACGCTTATTATCACCGCTACCTGGATCGTCATCTTGCTTCCCGACGACTACAGGAATGGGGCTCAGCCCTGCACTTCAGCCATGACATACCTGCCAAACTTCCCCAAACATCTCCCACGCAATCCCATGAACTTCCAGTTAATCTCAAGGAGGATCAATTAAGGGAGATGCTAACCCGTGCTGGATTCCCCGACCCGATCTGTCAGCACCCCATTGATCTTGGTAAACCTTTAGGAATGACAACTCCTGACTTCTTCTACGAGGATGATCGATTTGAAGGGATTTGCATTTATCTCGATGGTATGAGTCGCCACATTCATGGCAATCCAGAAACCCAACAGAGGGATCAGGCTATTCGAGAAGAATTGAGAAACCAGGGATATGAAGTCCTCAAAATCACTGCTACCGATCTCGATGATGTTGAGGCCGTTCGCAAGCTATTCCGCCGCCTGGGCCAGATTCTGCTGGGAAAGCAACGTGCTCAGCAGATTTCTGACAGCCCAGACTGGTTTGTCCCTCTGTCAATGATTCATCAATCTGACCTATCCAGGTTGGATCTGGATGAGCTACTGGATTTACTGGAGCCACAATGGCATGACCTGATCAGTTCCCTATTTCAGGAAGAAGGAATCCTCATCGACGCAGGAGAAGACATCATTCAGAATCAGCAGGTCATTGGCTTCTACACAGTGGCAATTTCCAACAATGGGCAACAACTTCGGTTACTGGATTCAACTCAATCCAATGATCCTGATCTTCTCTCAGCACTACAGGATCAAGGCTACAGGGCACTTGTGATCGATCCCACCAATCCTGAGGAGAGAGAACACATCCTAAAAGCCCTTCGAGATCAGAGATAGAAAAGCCAGCCCAACTGAACCTGTACAAGCTATTTCGCGGAGCCTATTCATGAATCCCATCACCACATTTGACAGCACAAAGGAAGCCCTTTCCGACCTGCTTCGGGATGTCAAGGAGGGGAAGATCCAGCTTCCTGATTTTCAACGGGGATGGGTATGGAACGATGAACGGATCCGTAGTCTCCTTGCCTCAATCTCATTGGCCTACCCGATTGGAGTCGTCATGCTCTTGCAGACAGGGGGAAAGGATATTCGCTTCAGATCTCGTCTGGTGGAAGGTCTCAGCCTGAGTCATCAAGCCGAACCTGAACGACTGATTCTGGATGGGCAGCAGCGACTGACTTCCTTATTCCAGGCACTGATATCTGGTAACCCTGTCATTACCTATGACAACCGCAGAAAACCGATCCGACGCTGGTATTACCTAGACATCAACAAAGCCTTAGATCCAAATGTTGAGAGAGAAGAAGCCATCATCAGTCTTCCAGAAGATCGTAAAGTCAGAAACTTTCGTGGGGAAGTTATTGGGGACTATTCCAGCTTAGAGAAAGAGTGTGCAGCTGAACTCTTCCCATTACCTCTTGTTTTTGATGTCCATGATTTAACGCAGTGGATGCATACCTATATGCAGTCCATCCCTGAGGCCATGACAGAGCGCATGACCCGTTGGAGTCAACTTGTTCAGGAAGTTATCCAGAGATTTCAGTCCTATCAACTTCCCCTGATCGTTCTCAGAAAAGATACTCCGAAAGAGGCTGTGTGTCAGGTTTTTGAAAAGGTCAATACCGGTGGCGTATCTTTGACTGTTTTTGAGCTCCTGACCGCAACATTTGCAGCTGATGGCTACCAGTTGCGGCAAGACTGGGAAGAACGCCGTACACGGTTTGCATCCCACAAAGTTTTGGATGGTATTGAGAATAGTGACTTTCTTCAAGCCTTAACATTGCTGGCTTCCTATGAGCGGCAACGGCAAGTATTAGCTTCAGGGATCAGTCTAGACAGAGCACCTGGAGTCAGCTGCCGTAGACGAGATATCCTCCGATTGGAGTTATCTGAGTATAAGTGCTGGGCAGACTGTTTGAGCAAAGGATTCGAGGCGGCAGCTCGGCTGCTCTACAGTCAGAATATCTTTTCAGCTCGAGATGTCCCCTATCGAACTCAGCTGGTGCCTCTGGCTGCAATCCTAGCTGCTCTTGGATCAAAAGCTGAGGGTCACGGTGTTAAGAGCAAGATCATTCGCTGGTTCTGGTGTGGGGTCTTTGGGGAGCTGTACGGCAGCGCAGTCGAAACCCGATTTGCAAAGGATCTACCTGAGGTACTTGCCTGGATTGAGGGAGGCCTTGAACCAGATACAGTTCAAACAGCAAGCTTTTCCCCTATGCGACTGATGAACTTAAGTACCCGCAATAGTGCAGCTTATAAAGGTCTATATGCTCTACTCATGCGAGATGGAGGCAAAGACTTCCGTACCGGAGAACCGATCCAGGCTGCAACCTACTTCGCGGAACGAATTGATATCCATCACATCTTTCCCCAAGCCTGGTGTCGAAAAGTAGGGATTGATACAAAACGCTGCAATAGTGTAGTGAATAAGACTCCCATTTCCGCTAAGACTAACCAGATCATTGGGGGCAATGCTCCCAGCCGCTACCTGGCGAATTTGCAAAAAAAGGAACAAATCTCTGATGAAGATATGCAAACCATTTTGCTCTCCCATGTGATCGATCCCCAATATCTGCATGGGGATGACTTTGAGGGGTTTTATCAAGCTCGGGAGCAATCTCTTTTGGACCGGATCAGCCAGGCTATAGGAAAACCCATCACTATTAAGAGTATCGCTACTGTTGATTATGATCTATTTGACTCTGACTGGCATTTGCTCCTGCAGTCCCTTAATCAAATAGAAGGGATCGGAATCGAAGCCGGTGGAGATATCGAGCAAGATGAAAGAGTTATCGGCACCTACGTGGCAGATGTCACGCGCAATGGTGTGCTTCTACAACTCGTTGACCAAGAAGATCCGGCAGCTGAGTTGGTCTGTCAGGCTCTGGAGGAACAGGGTGCCAGAGTGTTGATGATAGCCAAGGGAAATGTAGAGGAAACGGTTTCTCTAATTCTACATAACTTGACTAAGCCACTTCAGGATGTTGGGAAAACAACCCCTGCTTCTTTTCATGAGGATTGCATAATTAAGTTAGAGAAACATCTGAGGATATCATTAAATTCCCTGAGCCGTACTACTTGTGAAGCAGAAAATAAATCTCTCGCAGTCATTTGTGTAGTATCTAAACAGCATCAAGTTCAGAATCACCCCAGTTACTGGTTTTCCTTTCATCCCCATCAGCAAGAGTTCTTGCAAAAGTACCCGAAGGGAATTTTCCTTCTCGGATGTGGATCAGATGAGAAGTTACTAGCTATCCCCTACCATGCACTATCTAAATGGCTTGATGATCTCTGGATCACAGAACGGGACAATACATTTTACTGGCTTCTACGGGTTCATGAAGAAGGTCAGAAATTTCTACTGGATCGAAAGAAAGGACAGGAAAGGCTAGATATTACCTCTTTTCGTATTCCAGTGAAGGAGAAATAAGGAGATTATCATGCCAGTTCTCATCGATCAGTCTCTACCAGCTCATGTATCCAAACTTGACTCTAATGATGCTCGCAGGGTTTGGGGATTTTTAGCAAAATTTATTGATGATCCAGCTCACCCTAGCCTCAGTCTTGAGCGAGTCAATCAGGCTAAATCAGACGATCTCTGGTCAGGAAGAATCAGTCAGGCTTTACGGGCCATTATCCACAAGGAGGGCGACACATGGACAGTGCTATACGCAGGTCAGCATGATCAATCCTACGATTGGGCCCGTCGGCGGCAGATTGGTCGCCACCCCGCCACAGGGGCTCTGCAAATTGTAGAGTTGCCAGAATCTGTTGAGCAGGAGCTACCTCCCAAGGATAGTTCTGAGGCGTTGGGGCTCTTTGATGACCATCAAGATGACTACCTCATTAGCCTGGGCCTTCCTCCTAACTGGGTACCCACGATTCGCCGGATCCGTTCGGAGGATATGCTATTCCAAGTTCTTCCCAAGCTTCCGATTGAAGTCCAGGAAAGGCTTGTAGCAGTTGCTGCCGGAGAATTGGTCACCCCGCCCCCACCCCTTCAGCAAGAACAACCTGCTATTGCCAGTCAGGATACAAAACGTCGATTCTACTTGCTTGAGAAGAATGAGGATCTGCTGAAACTGCTAGATGCCCCCTTAGCCACATGGATTGCATTTCTTCATCCCTCTCAACAGAAACTTGCAACCGGATCTTTTAATGGGCCACTAAAGATTACAGGTTCAGCAGGCACAGGGAAAACAGTTGTGGCTATGCACAGGGCTAGGCACTTAGCACGACAAGGTAAGCGAGTTTTGTTAACTAGTTTTGTAACTACTCTATGTGAAAATCTCCGACAGAATCTGCAGTTGTTATGCACACCAGAAGAGCTTTCCCTAATTACTGTAGCAACAGTCCACAGCCAGGCTCTCTCTCTTCTCAATCAGGCGGGAAAATCTTTTTATCCAATCAAGGATGAGGATTTCCAGCAGTTGATTGAAACATTTTATAATCCTGCCCTTTGTCCCCTCGCTCCATCGGTACTGCTTAGCGAATGGCAAACCATTATTCAAGATCAGGGGATCCGTAGCTGGGAAGAGTATCGAAAAGCCAACCGAGCAGGAAGAGGTATCCCTTTAAGTGCAAAGGATCGCAAACAGGTATGGGCTGTTTTTCAGAGAGTCTTGGATGAACTCAATAGTAAAGGAGCTCGAGATTGGTCTGGGCTCTGCTTTGAGGCGCGTGAGTTATTAGAAGAAGAACAAACCTCCAGCCCATTTGATGCCATTATTGTGGATGAATTGCAGGACCTCCGACCCCAGGAGCTCCAATTACTGGCCACCCTTGCGGGAGAAGGGCAGGACAAACTTACGTTAGTTGGAGACAGTGGGCAGAGAATCTATGTAGGTAGATCAAGCTTAAGCTCTTTGGGAATTAATGTCCGAGGACGTTCCCATATCCTCCGCATCAATTACCGCACAACTGAGGAGATCCGAAGTTTCGCAGAGAAAATATTAGGGAATATCAGTGATGAGACTCCAGGAGACCAGAAGGATCGGAAGGGCACGGTTAGTTTACTACGAGGACCCATTCCTATTCTTCGGGGTTTCGAGAGAAAAGCAGATGAAAATCAATTTGTAGTTGATATGATTAATGGACTTATGCAAGTTGGGCTTTATCCAGAGGAGATCGCCATCTTCTCTCGGAGTTCCACTGAACTTGAGTCATTGCAACAAAATCTGCATTCAGCAGGCATTCCTAGCCAGATGCTATCCAAAAAGACGGACAAGAAGAAGAAAGGAATTAATCTTGGCACTATGCATCGAGCTAAAGGACTTGAGTTCAAGGCTGTCTTTGTGGTGGACGCCTCTAATAAACAATTACCAAAACAAAGCTTTCTGCAGTCTATAGTAGATCCACAGTTAAGATTAGACGCTCTCGAGAGAGAACGACATTTATTCTATGTCAGCTTGACCAGGGCACGAGATGAGGTTTTTGTGACATGGGTTGGAGAACAAACGGATTTCCTTGCTCCTCATTTATGAGCAATGCACCCTGAAAACATACACATGCTGATCACTTCAAATAATATCTGTCAAGCTGTCAAGAACTGTGATTAGGCTTTTATCGGAGAATCCATTTATTCGTTTGACAATATCCTGAAAGTCTGCAAATTGTTTTTTCTTCCGTTCAGAGAGAACTTTGCTGGAAATGGCATCAGCTCGCTTCCCCTTGATCCCAGCACGATTAAGCATCTTGGTCAGTGCCACAGCATCTAAAGTATTGAAAGCTGTGAGAGGTTCTAAAGGCTTTGGGATCCGTTCTTTAAGATTGTGGATCTCTGATTCTAGGCGCTGAATTTCACTCTTCTGGTTTGATTTCAGCTCCAAGATAGCCTGATCTAGACGAGTATCAAGATTGGTCAGTCGCAAGTCCAGGGGACTGGTCTCTGCCTTTATTGATGTAGAACCTTTTTGCTGGGGCATCAGCGCCTCAGACTGATTGAGGATCTTAGACTCATCTTCAATGGAGAGGATAAATGCATTGATCATCTCTCCCTTTCGAGGATCTTTTTCTCTAGCCCGCACTGCCGCATAGTATTCACGATGTCCTTCCACAACTGTGTAAGACTCACCTTTTCCCTGACGTAGAGATAAAGGTTTAAGAAGTCCTCCTACCTCCAGGATTAAATCTGCTAAATGATCTAGCTCTGCTTCCTGAAACTGAGAGCGAGGAACATCACTATTAATACTCTTCACATCGACCAAGAAGTAATCCAGCATCAGTCTTCTCCAATTTTGCTCAGGACTTCTGCCGCCAGGTTCCTGAATTCTTTGGTGGAATCCGAGTTGGCATCATACTCAAAGATAGATTTCGGATCTGGGTATTCTAATCCCCCTACTGAGACTGTATTGTTCACACAGTTAGCCAGAGCTGTGCGTTCATAAATAATACTTTTCATGAGAGGTAGTTGATACCGATCAACAACAGCACTTCTCTGTTTTGGAAAGGTGAATTCCAGATACTTAGTGGATGTCAAGATCTTGGAGGCAAGTACCCCCAGCAGTTGAAGTGGTTTTTTTCCAATCGTGCTTCGTAACTCATCCACTTCGCTCATTAGACTTTTAACATTTGATAGGCCCTGGTTAGCAAAGGGCTTTAAATCCGAGGGAATGATCAGGTAGTCGGTGGCTACCAGTGAGATCTCTGCATAGAGATCACGGGAAGGCGGTGCATCGATGATTACGATGTCATAATGATCTTCTACCTGCTTGAGTTTGTTGTTGAGCCGCACACGACTAGCGGCAAATCGAGTGAGGGCCGCCTGTTTCTCGATCAAACTGATGTGAGAGGGAACCACATCGATCTCAGGGTTATTGAAGGAACGAGATTTACGGGCAACATCGGGGATAAAGGTAAACTCACTGGACTCCAGGAGATGAAAGACATTCTGGTCTCGTAGATCATCGTCCTCATCTAGCAGAAACTTTGCCAATCCAGTGGCGTAGGTGGAATTGGCCTGAGCATCGATATCAATGAGGAGAACCCGCTTTCCTTTATTCTTGAGGGCTGCAGCCAGATTAACGGATACCGTGGTTTTGCCAACACCACCTTTGTTGTGATAGAGCGCAATCGTTTTCATGAAGACACCGTGTAACGATCGGGATCAAGCACTCCCCTGGATAGGATATTGAGGGCGAGGGCCAGGTCCTTCTCGGACTAAAAACCAGTCTACGCTATGTTTGGCCCACATTTGAGGCTCCCAAGATCTGACTAGAACCTTGAGAACAGCCCTGAGTGTAAACCTCAGGCTGACAATAGGGCTAGAGAGTTTAATCGACCTTCAGGGAGAAGATTCGAGAAAAAGGGAGGGATCCGAGTACGGGTTGGCCTAGCCCCCAAGCTCAGGCCACCCAGACGAACTTTGAAGGAAAGACTCAGCGTTGGACGATCGGGATCATCGCTGTACTTCTGATTAAAGTCAAACAAGGTCCTATCCCCCTGCAAGAAGGTTAACTCAGATCTTGCACCAACTGATTTGAATATCCAATCCATGTTGTCGAGC
>CAYMOX010000078.1:0-15945 GCA_964392245.1 uncultured bacterium | reverse complement strand
TGGGTGGGGTTGACCCGTGCTTTGAACTCGATGACTAACATCGTTTTATCCTAGCGAAAACTGGATAAAGTTGTTCGCCATCGGCTCACCGCCTTATATCCCAGGGCTAAAGCCGGTGGGCTTTACGGCGATTTCTGTAAGCGTATCTGGTCTCTGAGCAACCGCAGAGTTCCGAGGACAACGCTCAATGGGCAACGATCAGCCAGCCCGACAACCGGGGTCTAGTGGGCGGAGCCGTTGCCATGGTACTTGTCGGTGTCGTAAAAACCATTCCGCGTGCCAAAGAAGAAAGCACCCAGAGACATGATCACCACAATGACCAGCAGGATTCCTTTAAACAACAGCATGTTTCTGATCCCCAACCATTCTAATTTTCTTATTATGACAAAATGTTTTCTGCTTTCGTGAGCAATCAATGGCTGGCTCAGCCTGCAGAGCAGGTGGCTCCCGCCCTCCTGGGGACCACGCTGGTGCGTCAATTTGCGGATGGACAAATCCTGCGGGGTCTGGTGGTGGAGACGGAAGCTTACACCCCCAATGATCCTGCCTGCCATGCCTATCGTCGCAAGACCGCTCGCAACGAGGTGATGTTTGGTCCTGCCGGACATCTTTACGTCTATCTGATCTATGGCATCTACCATTGCCTCAACATTGTCACGGATCAGCCAGGGGTAGGCAGTGCGGTGCTGATCCGGGCGTTGGCGCTGGATCGCATTCCACAGGGAACACCGGAGGACAAACGCCGGAAGCCAGAGCGGATGGCGGCAGGACCGGGGTTACTCTGTCGGGCCCTGAGCATTGATCGCTCCCACAATGGCTGGCCCCTGCAACCGCAAACGGGGGAAGCGATCTGGCTCGAGCCTGCCCTCCATCCCCCTGCACCCGAGGCGGTGGTGCAAACGGTGCGGATTGGGATTTCTCAGGGAGCGGAGATCCCCTGGCGCTGGTATCTCAAGGATCATCCTGCGGTTTCTCGACCCTGAGTAGGCGTAGACCACCAGAGGCGTAGACCCTGGAGCAGTAGTCTCAGGATCTGTCCCAAGCTTGGGGCCCAGGTCAAACTCCCCCGCGAACACCAGCCCTGCTGGGTAAAGCTGAAAGCAATCTGACGCACCAGTGGGGGGGGTAGGGCCGCGAACAGAGCAATAGCCCGCGCCGTGTGCACTGGATTGCGGAACCCCAGGATCAGGTGCCCCTGAAGAGACATGTGTCGAGACTGTTGCATCAGCCAGATCAGCAGCCGACCACTGCGCTGGGGGTGACGGTAAAGCAGAGACCCCCAGAGGACTGCGTGCCCAAGGGGGATCGGTCCCTGCCAGGCCCCCAGCTGCCAGCGCCCCCGACGAGACAGATCCAACTGGAAACAGCCTCCCCAGCGCACCTGTCCCCGCCAGACCCAACCTGCTCCCCAGGGTTTCCGCCAGCGGACTTGGATCTGCAGGGGGATCTGGGCAACTCCAGCGATGCTGCCGAGCAGGAGCAGAACGGGCAGATAGGGGATCAAAGGCGGGCAAAGTTGTAGGGAGCCGTCAGATTGTTATAGCGGATGCGCAACCGTCCCAGAAATTGCTGATCCAGCTCCTCGACCTTGCGGGAGAAGCGGGGTTCCTCGTCCCAGGGAATCAGAAAGGAGCCGTTAAATGCCATGTTTTCCGTCAGTAAATCCCCGGTCACCTGATCACTGCTGAGGGGACCCAGGGTTTGCAGGAAGGTCTGGGCAATCTGGGACCGCCGCCGTTCTAGCAGTTGTTCCAGCTCCTGACCGATCTGAACCACCGCATCCAGGCCCAGGGGGGCACCGGCCATGGCATCCCGCCGCCGCTTCAGATCCGGGTGCGCCTCCAAACCCAACTGCAGTTCCTGAGCCGGATCCCAAAACACCTTCACCCCCACTTCCCGCTTCCCCTCCAAAACTTGTAACAGCTCCTGTAATGCCTGTTGCTTGGGGCTGAGCAGATCCTCCTGGACCTGCTCCCAGCTCTGCACCACCAGTCCAAACTGCAGGGGCAGAATCGCCCGGTATCCCTCCAGCATGGCCTTCTCCAGCACGGTTTCATGGGCCAGTAGATTGGCACGGCTGGCCAGATAGCGATCCTGTTGAGCCAGGGAATAAAGAATGGCGAAAGGGGGAATCACCTGGATCTGCACCGGTTGTTTGTCCAGACCCGTGAGCGTGAAATGTCGGGGACCGGGGGCGCTGACAAGACCATAGAGGTAAAGAGGGCGGGTCATAGGGGTGTCCTGAGATCTGGGGTCAGGCGGAGGCACGAGGATAACCCAGGCTGCGGCGGGCATCCCCGATCAACCAGCTCAGATCCGTCTCTTCCGTGTCAATGGCATCCCCATCGGAGGAAATGCAGTACTTACCCAGGACCATCCGATGGCGTAGCGTCACAGCTCGGGCAATCTGGGTGTAGTTAAAAATGACGCTCTGGTCAATCAGGCAGCCTTCGTTCAGCACGCATCCCGAGCCAATAAAGGTAGGACCGATAATCCTTACTCCATCGGCAATCTGGGAACTGGAGCCAATGTAAACCGGGGGGGTGATGTTGACCCGATCCCAGTTCACCCGCACATTAATGCCTGTCCAGATGCCTGGAGAGCGTTCCACCCCAGGGATATTCACCCCCTGCACCTCACCTCGCAGAACTTTTTGAATTGCGATCCAGTAGTCGGGGGTTCGCCCAATATCCACCCATTGAAAGTCCATACTGATGCCATAGAAGGGGGCTCCTGCCTTCACCAGGGAAGGGAAAAGATCCCCGCCGATATCGTAGAACTGCCCCGAAGGAATGTATTCAAAGACCTCCGGTTCAAAGACATAAATGCCGGTGTTGATGCAGTTGCTCAGCGCCTCTTCCCGCTTGGGTTTTTCCTGGAAGGTTTTGATCCGCCCCTCTGCATCTGTCACCACCACACCGTAGCTAGAGACCTCCGTGGGATCCACCTCCCGCAGCACCACCGTAGCCAGGGCCTGCTTCTGCTTGTGGAACTGCAGCACCTCGGTAATGTTGAGATCAATCAGGGCATCACCGCAGAGAACCACAAAGGTGTCGTCGAAGAAGCCAGAGAATTCCTGGATCTTTCTCAGCCCCCCTGCGGAACCGATGGGCTGGGCCACAATCTTCCCCTGGCTGTCGAAATACCCCTCAAACGAGAAGCCAATCTGCACGCCCCATTGCTGCCCATCGCAGAAATAATCCTCGATCTGATTGGCCAGATGACTGGTATTGACCATGATCTGGGTAAAGCCATGGCTTTTCAGCAGCTCCACCAGAAACTCCATGACGGGCTTGTGCAGGATGGGGATCATCGGTTTCGGAATGAAATTGGTGATCGGTCTCACCCGTGTTCCTTTCCCCGCCGCCAGGATCATGGCTTTCATGACATCGCTCCTCGATGGTGTTGACTCTCTCGCTTTAACTGACTTATGGCGGCTGAGATGCCGTGATTCTCCCATAGGTTAGCAGTCTAAGCATGGGATCTTCTCCCGCTCAACCGTAGGTGGCCAGTATTTTTTCAAGCGTGGGGAAATGGGAGGGCAACCCAAACGTGCGGGGAGTTACCGTTTGATAGACAAAATGCCGATGCCGCAGGCAATAATCGTCCCAGGAGGACAGCTGCACACGCCAGAGAAATGCCAGGGCGCGGACTAACCAGAGGGGAATGGGGAGGCGAGCATAGATCCGTTTGTTGTAAAAGGCACATAGCCGCTCAACACACTGATCAAAGGTGAGAGGGGGATTTCCCAGCACCAGATCGGTGGCCACCGTGGGCTGAGTCAGCAGATAAGCCACGATTTCTGCTACATCCTGGGCGTGAATAAAGTGAAAACTGAAGTCAACCCGTAAAAACCGCACCAGTCCCAACCAGCGCAGCACATCCTTCAATCCGGCTGTGATGTGGGAATAAGGATAGGTGGCATTTCCCCCAAACAGGAGCGTGGGGTAAAGAGTTACCAGTTGGTGTTGCAGGCGAATTTGCTCCCGTTGCAGCAGCATGTCGTATTTACTGCGAATGTAGTCGGTGCCCGCTTCCCCAGCGATCGGCATGGGCTGATTCTGGGTATCCAGGAGGCTGGCCGTCGAGAAGTACAGGATCTTTTGACACCGATCCGGGTTGAGGAGCTGAAAAAGTTCCAGGGTGTGGGTGACATTGATGGCATGGGCCGTCTCGGCATCGCCCCAGGCCGCCGCCAGGTGAATCAGAGCATCTGTTTCCGCCAAAATCTGGGCATGATCCTGAATCCGCCGCAGATCCCCCTCCAGGATCGTGACCTGAGTGCCATAGGTTTGAGCACGTTCCAGGTCAGCAGCCGACCAGGCCAGACGATGGGCGTCCCTGACCAGAAGCACCAGATGATAAGGGGGAGCCAGGCTCGCCTGCGCACCGCAGCGGTTGGGGGAAGGGGAGGCAAAGGCGAGGCGATTCAGGACGTAGTGGCCTAAGCAACCACTGGCCCCAGTAATAAAAATCCTTGGCAAGGATCCTGACATCATGAAGGAAATAAGGTTGGGTCTATCGTGGTCTCCTGTCCTGGTGACCGCCTCACCTCAGCTGCAAGTCCGTCCCTGTAAGTGCAACACGGTTTTGAGGCCAGCAGGTCAGCCCCGGGATGGCTGGAAGGCAGAGAGGACAACGCCAATGGGGTGGTCATATGATAGGCTGCTTGAGCAGTTCTGTCAGCGTGTTCCGAGGTAGCCACGCATGAGGTGGCCCGCAGCCAGTCCCCTACTTTTCCTTATCTTAAGGCGATTCCTTCAGGCGATTCCGGTGCTGTTGCTGATCTCACTGCTCAGCTTTGTGCTGCTGAAGGTCGCTCCCGGAGACTTTCTGGATCAGCTGCAACTGGATCCCACCGTGGGGCAGGACTTTATTGCCCAGGAACGCACGCGATTAGGATTGGACAAGCCCATCTGGCAACAGTATTTCATCTGGTTAGGAAACCTGCTCCAGGGGGATTTTGGTCGCAGTTACACCTATCAGATCCCTGCTCTGCAATTGATTCTTTCGAGAGTCGGGGCCACGCTCCTGTTGGCGGTTAGCGCCATTATCCTGACCTGGCTCTGTGCACTGCCCCTGGGGATCCTCAGTGCTCTGCGACAGAATACCGGACTGGATCGGGGTCTGCAACTGCTCAGCTATTCCGGACAGTCGATCCCCAGCTTTGTGCTGGCCATTCTGCTCCTAATGCTGGCCCAAACCACAGGCTGGTTTCCGGTGGGAGGGATGACCAGTCTCAATTTCGCCAGTTTTAGCTGGGGAGGGAAGCTGCTGGATCTGGCTCGCCATCTGATCCTGCCTACCCTTGCTTTGATGATTACCAGTTTTGCCGGATTGCAGCGAATCACCCGAGGCAGCTTTCTGGATGTGATGCAGCAGGACTATATGCAGGCTGCGCGAGCTCGGGGTCTGCCGGAATGGCGTCTCACGCTGGTTCATGCCCTCCGCAACGCTGTCAACCCCCTGGTGACAATTCTGGGGCTGGAATTTGCTCAGCTATTGAGTGGATCTTTTATTGCCGAGTTTTTCTTCAGCTGGCCCGGGTTGGGAAAGCTGATTCTCGAGGCGGTGCGGGGATATGACGTCAATGTGGTGATGGCCAGCCTGTTGATGGGAGCGGTGATGCTGATCGTGGGTAATCTGCTAGCGGATCTGCTGCTGCAGTGGCTGGATCCCCGCATTCGTGCTGATCTCCCCCCCTGAGGCAGAGGACCAGGCTGGGGTAAAATTGCTCTGCTATCCCTCTCCGCTCGGTGCCTATGATTCGCGAAGTATCGATGCCTGCCCTCAGTTCCACCATGGAAACAGGCAAAATTGTCTCCTGGTTAAAACAGCCAGGGGATACCATCACCAAGGGCGACAACATTCTGGTGGTGGAATCAGATAAGGCGGATATGGATGTGGAGTCCTTCCACAGTGGCATTCTGGCTGCCATTGTTGTGCCGGAAGGCGGAACCGCTGCGGTGGGGGCTGCCATTGCTCTGATCGCTGAGACGGCGGAGGAAGTGGAGCAGGCCCGTCAACAGGCGACTCAACTCACCTCGGCCTCAGACCGTACCCCGACCCCAGCTCCGGTGCCTGCAACCGTAGCCCCTGCCGCTCCCACCCCTTCTCCGCAACGAAATGGCCAAAGTGGTGGGGTAGCAGCGTCCACTCCTGTCTCCACCCCGATCCAGAAACGTTCGACCGAGCGGGTGATTGCCTCACCCCTGGCCAAAAAACGGGCTCAGGAACTAGGGATCGATCTTGCCTCGATCCAGGGTTCAGGTCCCCAGGGCAGGATTGTTGTCGCGGATGTAGACCAGGCGGCCCAGTCTCCTCGTCCAGCCCGCCAGTCGGCTTCCACTGCAGCTCCGGCCCAGGTTGCCGCTCCTCTGGGAGAGACCGTTCCGCTCACCACCCTGCAGGCGGCTGTGGTGAAGAATATGAACGTCAGCCTCAGCGTACCCACCTATTGCGTGGGCTACACCCTGACCACCACTGCCCTCGATGCGCTGTATCAGCAGGTTAAGCCCAAGGGAGTCACCATGACCGCCCTCCTGGCCAAGGCCGTGGCCAGCGTCCTGACCCAGCATCCTCTGGTCAACGCCAACTTCCAGGACACTGGCATCCACTACAACGCCCAGATCAACATTGCTGTTGCGGTGGCGATGGAGGATGGCGGACTGATCACCCCTGTTCTGCAAGAGGCCGACCGCGTCGATCTTTACGAGCTGTCCCGCCGCTGGAAGGATCTGGTAGAACGGGCCCGCTTAAAGCAGCTGCAGCCCCAGGAATATAACAGTGGCACCTTTACGATCTCGAACCTGGGGATGTTTGGGGTGGATCGGTTTGACGCCATCCTGCCTCCCCAGCAGGGCGCGATTCTGGCCATTGGGGCCTCCCAGCCCCGCGTAGTTCCCACTGCCGAAGGGGCGATTGCCGTCAAAAATCAGATGCAGGTGAATCTCACCTGTGATCATCGGGTGATCTATGGAGCCCATGCTGCGGCATTTCTGCGGGATCTGGCTCAGGTGCTGGAGTCCAAGGTGCAATCGCTCACCCTTTAACCGAGCCCTCTGCCTGCAGATTGGCTACTGGGGACACTTTCAGAACGGTCATCCTCTCACCTCTGGGGGTGGCCCTACTCCTCTTCTTCCTCATCTCCGCCTTTTGTATTCCCCAGAACTGGTTTGAGTTGAATGTGTTTATATCCCAAATGAATCTCAAATTCATCCCCTGGCTGCAGCCCCATTTTTTCAGTGTAAGCAGAGCCAATGATCAACTGACCGTTTTTGTGCACACTGACACGAAACTTAGGTTCGCGACCGCGTCGATCCCGTCCAGAGTTAGGACTGGTTGGGATACCATTTGCGGCCAATACAGCATCATAAAAGTCAGTCAACTTAACACGGAGCTTTCCGGTTTTGGTGGTCGAGACATATCCACATCTTTTGGCTAGATCTCGCTTTGATAGATGAGACATTGACTCGACTTTTTGCAGCAGGGCCTTTCCCGTGAGGGGCTGGGATGGAATCTCAGTCATGGGAACTCGATACTGATCATTCTGCTTTAAGATAATAGCCCTAAATGGAGTCACCGCCATCAGGAATTCATATGCTCTGAATCCAATGTTCCATCTGTATCGAAGACAGTCGTCTTAAGCAGAAAGATTTTCCACCATCATTGGGTGTTCCTGACGTGAACAATCTTCTAGATTCTGATCAAGAAATCAGGAAGATGACGACCTGATCGGATGTGATTCCTGAATTGCTACGCATGCGGAATCGCCAGCAGCTACAATAAGCCCTGGAGATTGAGCACAGAAGTGAGTTGCCACGTTGATTGAACGATACACTCTACCCGAGATGGGTCAGCTCTGGACAGACTCGGCCAAGTTTCAAAAGTGGTTGCAGGTGGAAATTGCGGTCTGCGAAGCCCAGGCTGAGTGTGACTTGATCCCAGCAGCAGCGGTGGAGGAGATCAAAGCTAAGGCAACCTTTTCTCTGGAGCGGATTCGAGACCTGGAGCAGGAGGTGCGTCATGATGTCATTGCCTTTCTCACCAATGTCAATGAATCTGTGGGAGAGGTGGGGCGCTACATCCATCTGGGACTGACCAGCTCTGATGTGATTGATACCGGATTGTCCCTGCAGCTTGTGGCCTCCACAGATTTGCTCCTCACCCAGCTGGAGCACCTGATCCAGGCCATCCGCTGTCAGGCGCAGCAGCACCGTCATACCGTCATGGTGGGCCGCACCCATGGCATTCATGCCGAACCCATGACCTTTGGCTTTAAGCTGGCGGGCTGGTTGGCCGAATGTTTACGCCACCGCGAGCGGCTGGTGCGCCTCTGTCAGACAGTGGCAGTGGGCAAGATCTCGGGAGCCGTGGGCACCTATGCCAATGTCTCGCCCCAGGTGGAATCTCTCACCTGTCAACGGTTGGGGTTGCGACCGGATACAGCGTCTACCCAGGTGATTGCCCGCGATCGCCATGCGGAGTATGTCCAAACCCTGGCCTTGATTGGGGCCTCGATTGAGCGGTTTGCTGTGGAGATCCGCAACCTGCAACGCACCGATGTTCTGGAGGTCGAGGAGTACTTTGCGGCGGGACAGAAGGGATCCTCAGCCATGCCCCATAAACGCAACCCGATTAAATCCGAACAATTAACGGGCCTGGTGCGGTTGTTGCGCGGCTATGCGGTCTCGGCCCTGGAGAATGTGGCCCTCTGGCATGAGCGGGATATTTCCCACAGTTCCGTGGAACGGGTGATCCTGCCGGATGCCTCGATCCTGTGCTATTACATGCTGGTGCAGATGACGGATCTGGTCAGTCAACTGCAGGTGTATCCCGAGAATATGCGTCGCAATCTCAATATCTTTGGCGGGGTAATTTTCAGTCAGCAGGTCCTCCTCAGCCTGGTCAATCATGGCGTCAGCCGCGAGGAAGCCTACAAGCTGGTGCAGGAGAATGCCCACCGCGCCTGGAATCAGGACCAGGGCAATTTTTACCAAAATCTGCTAGAGGATGCCCGCGTGATGGCTTACCTCACCCCCGACGATCTACAAACCTGTTTTGATCCGCAGCGGCATCTCTCCCATTTGGAGCATGTCTTTGCCCAACTCAACATCTAACCCCCCTTTACCTAACTGCTGGAGAGTCATCATGGTGCAGCCCAGGCTGATTATTCACGGAGGCGCAGGGAGTGCCCTGGAAGCCGCGGGATTGGAAACCATCCGCACCTCCCTGACGGCGGTGATCTCAGACATTTATCCTCTGCTGCAGCGAGGCGAGACTGCCGCAACGGCGGTGATCCGGGCCTGTCAATTGCTGGAGGATGATCCCCATTTCAATGCCGGTACAGGTTCAGTGTTGCAGTCGGATGGCCAGATCCGCATGAGTGCCTCCCTGATGCAGGGAGAGTCTCAGACCTTCAGCGGGGTGATCAATGTTAGTCGTGTGCGTCATCCGGTGCTGATGGCAGCAGCCCTGCAAACCAGCCCGGATCGGGTGGTGGCGGAAACAGGGGCAATGGAACTGGCGCGAGAACTGGGGTTGGCGCCCCACAATCCCCTCACTCCCAAACGCCTGCAGGAGTGGCTATCGCTACAACAGTCGGAAAAGCGGGATCGGGTCCTAACCTCCGTGGCCATGGGAACCGTGGGGGCCGTGGCGCTGGATGATCAGGGGCGACTGGCAGCAGCCACCTCCACCGGAGGGCGTGGGTTTGAGCGGCTGGGGCGGGTGAGTGATTCGGCCATGCCTGCAGGCACCTATGCCAGTTGTGAGGCAGCAGTGAGCTGCACCGGGGTGGGGGAAGATATTATCGACGAGAGCTTAGCCAGTCGCATCGTGATTCGGGTTACAGATGGCCTCAGTTTGTCGGCAGCCATGACCCGCTCTTTTCAAGAGGCCCGCTCCCGCCAGCGCGAGTTTGGGGCCATTGCCCTTTCTGCTACCGGCGAGATCGCCTGGGATACCACCACCAGCGTTCTGCTGGCTGCCTATCATGATGGGGAGCAGCTGACTTTAACCCTTTGAGATCTCATGCGTTTTTTGCTCACCAATGATGACGGCATTGATGCTCCCGGACTGCAGGCCCTGAGTCAGGCGGTGGGAGGATACCAGGTGATCGTCGCTCCCGATGCCCCTCTCTCGGGATGCAGTCATCAGGTCACCACGGATCAGCCCATTCGCATCCAGCAGCGGGCTGAGAATCGCTACGCAATCTCTGGCACACCTGCGGATTGTGTTCGCGTGGCTCTGTTCAAACTCTCACCCCAGGTGGACTGGATCCTCTCAGGGATCAATGCTGGCGGTAATTTGGGGGCCGATATCTTCATTTCCGGCACAGTTGCTGCGGTGCGGGAAGCTGCGCTTCAGGGAGTACCTGCCGTGGCTTTCTCCCACTACCGCCGCGCCAACCTTCCCTATGACTGGACCCGCGCCAGCCGCTGGGCGGGCCAAATTCTGGAGAAGCTGCTCACCCATCCTGTGAAGCCAGGGAGCTTCTGGAATGTCAACTTTCCCCATCTCGATCCCGATGCCCCCGAACCCACACCCGTGTTTTGCCCCCTTTGCACCCAGCCCCTGCCCATTGACTACGCCATTGACGGGGAATGGTTTCGTTACCAGGGGCGCTACGCAGATCGCCGCCGCAATCAGGGGGCCGACACAGATATCTGTCTCTCGGGTGGAATCTCAGTCAGCTTGATCCAGCTTTAGACCTCCCACCGATGCATACCTGCCTCAACCGGATCAAACCCCGCCGAGAACCGGGTATTGCGGTCATAGTAGGCTCCATCCAGCCGTGCACCTGCTAAATCCGCGCCTGCCAGATCCGTAAAGCGGAGATCCACACTGCGCATATCCGTGCACCGTAGATCTGCACCCCTGAGATTGGCATAGCTCAAATCACCACCGTGTAAATCCGCCTCAACCAGATTGATGTTCCGTAGATCGGCTCCTCGCAGTTGCCCATAGGGAAGTTGGGATCCTGAAAAGTGCCGTTCACCTTTGGCATAGCCATCCAGCAGGTTGGTCATGTGATCCACAGCTACGGAACGCGCCTGTACTTGCATAGTGGAGATCTCCTATCCTGTACTTTTTTCTTAGCGAAGATCAGAACCCAACGTGGTCGTGCAGCAACAGAATGATACATCTCCCAAGAAAGGTTGATACTCGAGGGCTCCAGAGGGGGGCAAACAGGAGAATGCAATAATAAGTAATCAGAAAAATGCAGACCACCTGGCAAATCTCTCTCTTCTTGTATGCAACCAGACGATCCAAAACCGACTGCCTCCGACCAGCAGACCCCATCACCTTCCGCTGAAGAGGGCAGTGCACCTGTTCAATCTCTAGCGCCTGTCTCATCCGCTTCTGGAGAATCTGCTGGAGATCAACCCGCCCATTGGTTCTTTAACCGCGAGAATCTGGTGACTGTTGTCATGGCTCTGGCTTTGGCCTTGCTGATTCGCACCTTTATTGCTGAAGCTCGCTGGATCCCTTCTGCCTCAATGGTGCCCACCCTGCAGGAGGGGGATCGCCTGGTCGTGGAAAAGGTGAGCTATCGCTTCAGTCAACCCCAACGGGGCGACATCATTGTCTTCAGACCCCCTGCCGAAACTGGCTTTGAGGGGGCTTATATCAAGCGAATTATTGGAATGCCAGGGGATCGGCTCCGGATCCAGAACGGCCAGGTATTCATTAATGGGATCCCTGTGCAAGAGGACTACATCAAGGCTCCTCCCCTCTACGACTGTCCTGGAGAGGGCGATCCCAACAGTGGCAACTTCTGTCAGCGGGAAACCGGTGCCGATTTCATGGTTCCGGAAGATGCTTACTTTGTGATGGGGGACAACCGCAACGATAGTCAGGACTCCCACGTCTGGGGATTTTTGCCAGCCGACAATATTATTGGCCACACCATCCTGCGGTTCTGGCCCCTGAATCGTCTCCATTACTTCCGCGCCGTAAGTTACCCTGAATTGAGTTCCCAGATTTGGCTACCCCTCAGGGAAGCCAGAAGCAGGTTGGGCTAGGGCATAAGTTGATCACTGCTTTGCTCTTCATTTTTCCAGGGTGTTAGCCAGACGAATCTGGGAAGAGTAATCTGGTAATATCCGTTGGCCAGCAACCGAGGCAAGACCATGAGTGAAGCCAGCAAAGCGCAGTCCAGTAAACTGAGTGATTCCGATTGGACTCCCCCCGCACCACCCATTTTGCAGCGGACGCGGCCTCAGCCTTCCCCCTCAGCCGCTGGACAAACCACCCAGGTGGATCCGTATCTTCCACCTGCTCATCCAGCCACCCGTGCAGCAACACCTGCATCAACCGCAACCCACGCTCCGGATATCGCTCCCCCCATTGCGCTGCAGCAGCCTCCCCAAACCCCTACAGGGATCCAGGCCCCTCGTCCTCCGCGGGCAGTCCCAGCTCCTCCTCAGGCTCCCCTCTCTCCGAATACATCTGCGGGCCGCGTTACCCTCACCCCCGGGTCTGCTCCGGTGGCTGGGCGGGGTGCAGCTCCTGCTGCTCGTCAGGCAGCTCCGGCGCGCGCTTCCAACCACATTACGTTGCGCCAGCTGGTCCAGGAAGCTTATGACAACGGCTACTCCGACGTTCACCTGGGTGTCGGCGAGGCCCCTCGCTTCCGCGATCGAGGAGAAATGAACCAAACCAATCATCCGGTCACCACCACCGAGATGTTTTACGACTGGTTGCGGGAAAGCTTGCCGGAAAGTCAGATCCGACAATTTGAAGAATGTCTGGAGCTGGACACCGCTGTTCAATATGAGGGGCTGGTGCGTTGTCGTGTCAACGTCTTTGTCTCCCTTAAGGGACCGGCGATGGTCTTGCGTCTAATTCCCATCAAGATCCTGACATTGGAACAACTGCGTGCGCCTGAAGTCCTGAAGCGCATTTCTGAAGAACACAAGGGCATGGTGCTGGTTACAGGTCCGACCGGATCGGGTAAATCCACCACGATGGCGGCGATGGTGGACTACATCAACACCAACTTCCCCAAGCACATCATCTCGATTGAGGATCCGATTGAATTTGTCCACACCAGCAAGAAATCCATGATCCGGCAACGGGAGGTGGGGATCCATACGCTGGAATTTGCCCATGCCCTGAAAGCCTCGTTGCGGGAAGACCCGGATGTAATTCTGATCGGGGAGATGCGGGACCGCGAAACTGTTGACACGGCCATCAAAGCGGCCCAAACCGGTCACCTGGTATTCGGAACCCTGCACACCAACAGCGCTGTGAAAACCATTGAGCGTCTGCTGGGGATCTACCGACCCGAAGAACAGGCCCCTATGCGGATGCAGTTGGCAGAGACCCTGGTGGCCATTATTGCCCAAACCCTGGTGCGAACCACGGATGGCAAACGGGCTGCGGCTCACGAGATCATGCGCAACACCGATGCCATTCGGGACTACATTCACCGGGGAGCTGTGGATGAAATTGAGGAACTGATCCAGGCGGACAGTTATGAAGGCATGCAGACGATGAACCAGGCCCTCTTCAGTCTCTATCAGGAGGGTCGGATCACGGAGGAGGTCTGTATGGGTGCGGCACCCCGTCCCAACGAAATGGCTCAGTGGCTGCGGGGACGGATCTAGACGGCTTGAGCAGACTCAGGCCCTGCTCTACACTGAAGAAGTGATATGGGTAGCTTTTCTCGCTTATGGGAGAGTTGCTCCGGTATTTCTCATAAAGAGCTTGGTTTAGTAAACGGGAGATAGATCGTGAGTGTGATCAATATAGTCATCGCCGAGGCGGATGATGAGCTGCGTTACCCCTCCGTTGGCGAACTGGAAAATGTGAAAAGCTACATGGCTTCGGGTGCCCAGCGGCTCCAGATTGCCCAGATCCTGACCGATAACAAAAAACGCATTATCGATGAAGCCCAGAAGCGTCTCTTTAACAAGCGGCGTGAGTATGTCCAACCTGGGGGTAATGCCTATGGTGACCGACAGTACAACCAGTGCCTGCGAGATTACGACTGGTATCTGCGTCTGATCACCTACGGCATCATTGCCGGAAGTAAAGATCCGATTGAAACCATCGGACTGGTGGGGGTGCGGGAAATGTACAACTCGCTGAATGTCCCCATCATCGGCATGATCGAAGCAATTCAGTTCCTCAAGGAAGCGTCCCTGAGCCTTCTGGAAGCCCAGGCTGCAGCGGAAGCCGCTCCTTACTTTGATTACGTGATCAATGCGATGGCTTAGGTCGTCGCTATCCATCGACAAATGATGGCTATCATAGGGGAGATGTGATTGCACATCTCTTTTTTTTGTCCTTTTTTCTGTTTAAGATTTGTTGTGTTGCTTCAGCCCATCTCTCTTTTCCCTCCCCCTCCCCCGCCGCGCCCTGTTCTCTGCATGACCAGTGGTGAACACAGCCTTTATGTGGAGCTGATTCAACCCGCAGAGGGATCGCAGGAGGAACCGATGCTCTGGGTCCGTCCCATGCTCCTGGTATCCAATGAAGATGGCGTATCCCGTGTGGAGGACCTGCGCCAGAGCTCTGATCTTCTCTGGCCTGCACGCAACTTTGTGCCTGCTTATGCAGAAGATATTCTGCCGCTTCTGGATCAGCTGGAGTCAGAGGACTGTGCTTCCAGTTCTCCCCAAGTCCTGCAACACTTTTTGCAGCAGGTCTGGCAGCATCACTCATGAGTCAAGAACGGCGTTCTGCTTCGATTTCACCGCAACCTGCCGTCCTCATCCGGCGTGGCCTTCCCCAGCATCCTTTTCGGGATCTGTACCATTTTCTGCTGACGTTGAGCTGGCCAGGATTTTTGGGCCTGATTGCCTGTGGTTATGTGGCTAGCAATGCTTTCTTCGCGCTGGCCTATCTTCTAGAGGACAACAACATTCACAATGCCCGACCGGGATCTTTTGCAGATGCTTTTTTCTTCAGCGTGCAAACCATGGCCACGATTGGCTATGGAGCTATGTATCCCACAACGCAGTTTGCCAATCTGCTGGTGACGGTTGAAGCCCTGGTGGGTCTGCTGGGAGTTGCCGTGGCCACAGGACTCACCTTTGCCCGTATTGCCCGACCGACGGCCCGAGTTCTCTTTAGCCAGGTGGCGGTGATCAACACACTCGACGGAGTGCCCACGCTCATGTTTCGGGTGGCCAATCAACGGCAGAACCAGATTGTGGAGGCCCAGATCCGCGTTACCTTTGCTCAAAATCAGATCACGAGAGAGGGAGAATTTATGCGCCGCCTCTACGATCTGCAATTGGTGCGCAGCATGACTCCCATCTTCACGGTGAGCTGGACGGTTCTGCATCCGATTACTAGCAACAGTCCTTTTTTTACGGCAACACCCGCCTCCCTCAACCAGCAGGATGTCCAGCTTTTTGTCACCCTGATCGGGCTGGACGACACGTTTTCCCAGACGATCCATGCCCGCCATATTTACAGGGCGGATCAGATCCATTGGAATCATCGCTTCCAGGATATTCTGCATAAAGGCGAACGGGGACAGCGCTATGTGGACTACACCCATTTCCACAGTACGATTCCAGATCCGGCTCCAGCGGTGGCGATCAGTGCCCCTAGGGATTGAGCAATCCGCGGTGAAGGCTACCCTTGACAAACTCAACTAACCAATCGCTCTCTTCCAATTCCTCTTTGGAGAAGGTTCTCTCTCCCCCTCCTCCGCTGACTTCCACTTCGTAAAAGATTTGATCTGGTAACCCACTCACTTCAAAGGGAAACTGGCAGGCCAGATAGCCTGTTTGCAGCTCTACCATTTTGCCCGTCTGCAACTCGCTCTTGGCAATGATCGTGTCGTTTCGATCCCTGATCACTACAGAGGTTCCCTCATTGATGCGGGAGTGACCGTCAGATCCACGGCAGGGGCGGCCTCGTTCGGTACCCAGAAAGGGTCTGCCTATGGTCATGGTGCCTTGAAGAGTGTGGACTGTGGTGGTC
>CAYMOX010000077.1:0-16003 GCA_964392245.1 uncultured bacterium | reverse complement strand
ATCCCTTTGCCGGAAGAGGCAGAACGGCAACGGGCAGATCAAGCACAGATCCAGGCGGAACAGGAGCGGCAACGGGCAGCACGACTTGAGGCCTTCATACGATCTCAAGGGATCGATCCTGACCACCTGCCTTAACCCAGTGCCCTTAAGCGGATCCGATGATTTCGGTTGAAAAGTCAGGTCAGTGCCCTGCAATCTCAGAATAAGAAAAAAGCAGCTCACGACAGCACCTCCAAGAGTCTTCAACCATTAGGTTCTTGATCGACCTCTAGACTTAATATTTTTTTTAATAGCATTTCGACTCCGGCTGATCATCAAGCATTGAGTCTAGTGGTAATCTATGAATGATTTGATATTTATTTCACGGTGAGGAGAGTATTGTGAAAAACATCCTTGAAGGTCTTTCAGGATCGGTGGTCTTATCGCTCCTGGCAGGGTCTCTAGTTGCTTGTGGATCCTCGTCTCCAACGATCAGTCAGGCTTCGGAAGCTTCAACTTCTCAGAGTCTGGAGTCTGGAACGGAATTGATCGTGGGGGGAGAGCTGATTGGTTTAAGGCGGGCTCCCTGGATTGTTGCCCTGGTCACTCCTGTCGATGTAGGAGGAACTGTTGTTCCAGAGCTTCCCGCATGTGGTGGAGTGTTGATTGCTTCCGAATGGGTATTGACAGCAGCGCATTGCTTCTATGACGGAGAGGAGTTTTTTCTTCCCTCCGCTGTCGTGGTTGGGCGAGAGGATTTTACAGTTGATGATCAAGGTAACTACAACGTGCCTGAGGACGGGGAACGTCTTGAGATTGCAGATGTTGAGTTCTATCCCTTTTTTGATATAGACAGGTACAACACCTGGGATGCGTTCATTATTGATGATCAGGGGATGACAGAACGCCCTCCCCGCAGTCTCGGATATGCAGATATTGCTCTGATCAAGCTGGCATCTCCTGTTCAGACAGTTACCGATTTTGCAATTCTACCTACCAGCTACAGGATTCCCGTCGGTGCAACATCCACTGTTTTTGGCTGGGGACTATTAGCAGAGGATGGTCCTTTTGCTGATCAGTTGAATTTTGTCAATCTCCCCATTGTGAGTAACTTCACCTGTTCTCGTGCATTTGGTGCTCCAGGACTGATCACCTTTGACCTGATCTGTGCGGGTCCAGAAGAAGGCGGACAGGATGCTTGTGGCGGAGATAGCGGGGGTCCTCTAGTGGTGGTGTCGGAGGGTCGGCCCGAGGTGGTGGGGATCGTCAATACGGGCCGCGGCTGTGCCAGACCTGGGCTCTACGGAGTTTATACGCGGGTGTTTCCCTTTATTCCCTGGATCGACAGTGTGATCGAGGGCGAAGATGCAAGCACTGCGAGGACGGAATTTTCCTTTGAAGAACTGAGCCACGCTTTCTCTGCTAATTAGGCATTGTGATGGAGATTGCTTCTTGGTTGTAATCCATCTCATAGGGTTGTTCCTGAATATCTCGATAAGATAAGGGCATCGGGTTTCTCAAGAAGCTTCTCTCCTAATACGTGTACTGGATCCGGCGGCAGTCGGATCTTTTTTCTCAGTCCATATTCTTTAGGCATGACCTGCTACGATTCCTCTGTGAGCTGGTGGCGCTGAGGTGAAGAGCCTTCTATGAATACTCCTGCCCATGTGATTGTGAATCTGCTCTGTCTGGGGAGAAAGGATACCGTCAGCACTCTGGCCCCCGTGATCACCGGATCTCTCCTGCCAGATGCAGCCATGTTTGTCTTTTATTTCATTGAGAAAGTGGTTCGCAGAACCCCCGAAACCCTGATCTGGAGAGTGACATTTTATCAGGACAGCTGGCAGAATCTGTTTGCGATTTTTAATTCTCTCCCCCTGGCCCTTCTTGGTTTGGGCCTTTCATTCCTGGTTCAGTCCAGCGTTGCCTGCCTCTTTTTTACCAGCATGATCCTGCATATTTTGGGAGATCTCCCGCTGCACCATGATGACGCCCACCGTCACTTTGTGCCCTTCTCAAATTGGCGCTTCCGCAGTCCGATTTCCTACTGGGATCCGAGGCACTATGGCGGAATTGTAAGTGTGATTGAGATTTTAGTGGTGATCGGTAGCTGTATAGCCCTATGGCTACTCTACAAGTCGCTGTTGGGCAAGATCAGTGTTGGGCTGATTGCTGCCTCCTACTTCATCTATGCTGTGTATGTGCTTCTGGTCTGGCTTTAGTCTTTGCTGCTCAAGGATCGAGAGATCAAACTTTGGACAAAAGCCTTTCGCCAGTGGGCTGTGGATCTAGCGTGACAAATACATCCGCTAGTGTTGAACCTGCCTCTGGTAATGTACTCGGTTCAAGCACCTCCAGGATGGCACCATCTGGATCCGGTTGAAACTCACCGCACAAAATCACTTCTCCATTACTGAATTCAGCCCAAACCCGGTAGACCTGATCGGCTGGTGGCAGGGGCAGATTTTTCAAGGCAATGATCACCACCTGCCATTCCCCTGCAATGAACACCATGCTGCCACTGGGAAGTTGAGAAGCGTCATCCCCTCCCTGTAGCGAGACCAGTCTGGCGTTCGGTTGCTGAAGAAATTGCTCTACGGGGGCTGGAGAAGCATCTTGAGCCACCTGCATGGCTTGCCGAAGCCGCAGGTTGTCCAGCGTGATCAGTCCAAAGGCCAGAACCGCAGCAAATCCCGCAGAGATCCACCAGAAGCGAGGCCGCCGAAACCGACGGGATCGGGAAGATACAGATGCTGCCAGAAGTGAGGACACCTGGTTCTGGATCTTTGTTTCTAGCTCAGGAGGAGGGGTTAGCTGAGGTAGTTCCTGGGGCAGGGCGGCCAGAGTTTCCTGCAGGCGATCCACTTCCCCATGGAGTTCGGGATAGGCGAGCAGGATCTGTTCAAATTGGTTGGCTTCCTCTGGATCTAGATCCTCAAGGGCATATCCTGCGGCCAGTTCGTAAAATTGCTGAATGCTGATGTCTTCGTCCATGGCACCTGATCCTACAAGAGATTATCCAAGCAGCGTCTTAGTTTGATCAATCCCTGACGAGAACGGGTTTTGACCGTGCCCAGGGGCAGATTCATTCTCTGTGCGATCTCGCTCTGAGTCAGTCCTTCGTAATAGGCCATTTGCAGGATCTGTTGTTGGGCCTCTGGCAGCTGTGCCAGTGCCTGTTGCATCTGCTCCCGTTGTTCGGAAGCTCTCACCTGATCAAAGGGTAGGATCGATCGCTGAGATTCTCCCCGTTGGTAGCGCTGCAAGAAGCGGTGATATGACCCTTGGGATCGTTTGCGATCCAGGGCTCGGGAACGGGTGAGGAGACAGAGATAACTACTCAAGGAGGCTCGGGCGGCATCGAAGTTATTTTTCTGCCAGAACGTGACAAAGATCTCCTGAGTTAAGTCTTCCGCTTCCTGAGCATTTTGAAGGATACGCATAGCCAGTGTGTACACCAAACGAGAATAACGTTTGTAGAGAATGGTCAATGCTGTTGATTGGCCTGCTCGCAATAACTGCACAAGCTCCCGATCAGTTGCATTGGACTGGGATTGTGGGGACTCAGAAGAAAGAAAACCCATGCAGGAACTGTCTACTTCTCAGATAAGTCTGACATACACCGTTTGCACACCTGGCCAGGAAATGTTGCCGCTTAATCAACATACTGACCCGATCATAACGATGAGGAGATTATCTGAGTCATATGAAAATCTCCTTAAAATATACGAGTCAGAGCTTCCCTTGGATTGCTAAACCCCATGGACTTCTGATCCACAGGGTCTGGGAGTGTTTTCAGAGGGAAGCTCAGGATAACGCCTGTTCCAGCTGATCCTTAATTGAAGGCAAAATTAGCCACGCTGAAGGTGGGCAGCGCATTGATCGCATCCTGACCACTCAGGGTGTTGATCGCACTGAGAACTGTTAGGGCGGCCTCGCCATTGGAGAGATCCGGAGTGAAGACCAGACGGTTCACACCCAGGCCGGAGTTCCAGTAGATAAAGAATCCTGGCCCAGGCTGGTCAATAGCTGCCCCGATCAGTCGCGCTGCAGATCGTGCATTAAACGCGGTATTGGGATCGTTATCGTTGTCAGTATCCTGCAGAACAATGACGTTGACATTACCACCGGGCAGATTTCCTGCTAGGGCGTTGATAAAGAGGAGCCGACCTGAGATCCCAAAATCTGCAGCATTCAACAGGAACCGATCCTGAGAGATGGACCAGTCAGAAAGTTGATCAGTACCAGATCCCAGCTGAGAGCTGTTGTAGATCACGGTATCGTTGCCGGAACCTGTAGCAACGAGATCAGCACCACCCCGCCCATCGATGGTGTCATTGCCCCCCAGAGCGTCAAGGGTGTCATCGGCATCTGTGCCAACAAGGACATCATTTCCATTCGTCCCTATCCCACCAGGGGCAGGAATCTCGTTTTCAAAGGCAAAATTGGATGCTGAGAAGCTGGGCAGCGCGTTGATCGCATCCTGACCACTCAGGGTGTTGATCGCACTGAGAACTGTTAGGGCGGCCTCGCCATTGGAGAGATCTGCAGAGAAGACCAGGCGGTTCACACCCAGCCCAGAGTTCCAGTAGATAAAAAATCCTGGACCGATTTGATTAATCTCTGCTCCGATTAGTTGAGCTGCGGATCGTGCATTGAAAGCAGTATTGGGATCATTATCGTTGTCAGTGTCCTGGAGAACAATGACATTCACACCGCCGCTGGGCAGATTTACCGCCAATGTGTTGATAAACGATAGGCTTCCGGCAACATTAAAATCACCTGCATTTAAAAGGAAGCGATCACTATTCACTGCCCAGTCGGAAAGCTGGTCAGGACCCGATCCCAGTTGCGTACCGTTGTAGACGACAGTATCGTTGCCAGAACCCGTGGCAATTTGATCGGCTCCCTGGCGCCCGTCAATCGTATCATTGCCGCCCCGGCCATCCATGATGTCATCAGCAGCAGTCCCAAGCAGGATGTCATTGCCGTTGGTGCCAATAATTCCAGGCTCGTCTGGTTCTGCGATCACAGTGGCAATCACAATACTTTCAGTGAATTCACGGGCCGTGACGGTCACTGTGTCCCCAACTACCGGATCCTCAACCTGGATCTCGGTGCGGGGAGCCCGCTGGACCACCACAATTCTGTCGCCAATCAGCCAGTTGCCATTCAGACGTCCAAAGGTATTGCCAAAGGGTAACCGCTGGATCTCGTCTGTAAAAGTGATCTCTGGCAGCAGATTCACCCGAGCCGGATCCATGGCCTCAGCCTGCTCCACCTGCCTGGAGAGATCGGCAGAAAGTTGAGTCCCTTCCACGACATTAGCTTCAACGCTGCTCACTGCCTCTGGGTTCACGGCCACAGGGCTGGTGGCATCGGAAGAACATGATCCTAGAAGGCCTGCCAGAACAGACACAAGGATCCAGTAACGACTGTAGGTCGCCATTATGTAGCTCCTTTTTCAATAGTTGTGCTTGGTTGAGTGGAGATCCTGGCCCAAGGAATCAATGAGAGCTCTCAGCCAGAAAGTTTCAGCAGCAAGTGATGAGGTAAGTAATCTGTACCCGGTGGTCACATGATCCGGCTTGCACTTTGAAACTTGTCCTTAAGGGGATGTCAATGAGGGTACGCAACTCAAGGTGGATCGGTTTTAGTCCAACTAAAATTTTTACGGGGGCATCTCAATAGGATTTCTGCATCCTGAGGTCCACCTAGCCCAAGCGACCGACGTTCACTGGCACTACCCCTGGTGGGTTGACTTGAGGAATAGCAAAAATCAGCTCTAGATAAGGGGATTTCGTGTAAACTCTGAGGTAAGCATTGAGTCATCGCAGCTGGGGGGAACCTGTCACTCCCTTTTTATTTTTTCTTTCAGGAGTGAGGAAATGATGTCAGTCAAGCGTTGGAATTCGTTCAGGGTTCTGGCAAGTGGGGCTGTTAGTTTGTTGATGGTTGCCTGTGGATCAGATAATGTATCTGTCTCAAGTGTGGTGCCTGCCCCTGATCTCTTACAAGAGGAATCGGTGCTAATTGAGGGCATTGGCCTGCAGGTGGACACACCCGATTTGATCCGTCCCGTGATCTATTCACCAGGCGTTGTCAATGGCAATCGGTTTCTCTCTCGGCCTGGTTCAACGGTTATCTTTACAGGCACAGGATTTACGGGGGTCATCAGCGTTACCTTTCTGGGCGGACTAGGGAATAGCGATAATGCAGAAGCTGAATTTTCTATCGCTTCCGATAATCAGTTGCTGGTTACGATTCCGGAAGATGCTCGCACGGGTCTGATCCGCCTCAGCACTGGAACCACGACCGCCTCCCGTTTCTATATTGCTCCCCGAGGTGTACCGGGCTACGGATCCGATCCCGCTCCCGCCAGCACCATTGATATTGGGGATGTGGCCGTAGGCACCTCTGAGAGCGCAACCCTCACAATCACTGAAACTGGAGATGCTACCCTCCTGCTCACTGATGCAAACCTCACGGGAGACACTGCCAATTTAGACAACTTTACGATTGATATTCCCACTGGCTTCATCCTGGATGGGGGCAACCCTATTGAAGTAACCATCACCTGTTCACCAGATATCACTGGGACCCTGACAGCTACTCTGACAGTGACCACAAATGATCCAGAGAATGCTGAAGTGGAGTACCCCCTCGTATGTAACGGTATTGAGTAGGGGCCTTAACTCCAGTCCCTGAGTGGATGTCGGATGAGACCAAGAAGATTCCATAGTCAAAGGGAAATCCGTGGTTTGCGCTTGGGAAGTTTTTCTACAAATGCAGATCATTACTGCATGCTCCCCTGGGCTGTTTCGGGGGATAGTGGTAAAATTCGTGGAGGATTCTATCCCTTTTTTGTGCTGATAAGGAGTGAACGGTTTATGCCGATCAAGCGTTGGAATGCGATGAAAGTCTTGTCAGGTCAGCTATTGGTAGGTGGGGTAGCTGGTTTACTGACGGTTGCCTGTGGATCCGATTCCTCTTCTGTTTCCAGTATCACCCCTGAAATCCCTGAAGCTCAGGAGATCGCTGCCGTCGTCGAAGACGAAGGAACTGGGTTACAGATCACAACTCGCCCAGTAATCTATCGACCCCTGGTTGTCAATGGCAATCTGGCCACCTTTGAGCCGGGTGCAACATTCCAGTTCCAGGGAACGGGCTTTAGTAATGTAACCAGTGTAACTTTCCTGGGTGGAATTACTGCTGCTGATGATGTAGAGGCTGATTTTGAGATTGTTAGCGACAACATCCTGGAAGTCACCGTTCCGGACGATGCCGTTGCCGGTTTGATCCGGGTGTCAACCGGCTTCAATGCTGCCTATCGTCTCTTCCTCCTGACTCCTCCCGAGCCCGAACCCGAACCCGAGCCCGACATTGCGGTTAGTCCTACCTCTCTGGACTTTGGCACCGTCTTCGTGGGATTTGGTAGCACCCGTGAGGCCAGTATTTCCAATGAAGGGGATGCCACTCTCAATATCAATCTCATTGGGTTTGATACCAACCAAGACACCACTACCACTCCAGACTCTCTGGACTTTGATGCCAGTGGTGATGGGATCCCTGATTTCGCCGTTACTTCACAGCCCACCTTCTCTCTCGGTGCCGGTGTTACCGGTAGCTTGAGTGTCCAGTGCACCCCCAGTGAAGATGGAATCTTGACCGCTACCCTTCTGGTGGCCAGCAACGATCCAGACGAAAACCCAGTTTCTGTAGCCCTGACCTGCGTGGGAGATGATCAGATCCCCCGCTATGCCTCCTCCAATCCCGCTCCGGGGGGCACCATTAATGTGGGTGAGGTTCCCTTTACCGTTCCTGGAACCACGGGTACCACGACTTTCACCATCTCTGAGGTGGGATCCAATGATCTGGTGGTGAGCAACCCTCAGATTAGTGGACCTGATGCCAGTGATTTTGGGGTTGTCAGTCCCGCCTTCCCCCTGACGATTCTCGATGGTGGTTCTGCGCAAACGGTTACCGTAAGCTGCACCCCCAGTTCTCTGGGTAATCTGGATGCAACCTTGACCCTGGATACCAATGATCCGGATCAGCCTACCGTCTCCTACACTCTAGACTGCATGGGAACTGGTCCTGATTTCGAAGCTGAGCCAGCCCCTGGTGATATCGCAAGTCCCTCCATCATTAGCTTTGGAGAGCTGGCCGTATTCGAGCAAGAAGCACGCACCATCCGGATCTTTAATGACGGCGTTGGTAATGGTAATCCCCCTGGATCGACGTTGTTGCTAAATGTGGGTGGCGGTGGCGTTGCTCAGATTACGGGGGATACCCTCAACTTCTTTGACATCACAGGATTCCCCGTTTCCTCTCTAGCTGTGGGTGCTGAGTCCTTCCTCACCATTCAGTGTCAGCCTACTCAACCCACCACTGGCTACACCGCAACTCTGGTGATTGACAACACCAATGATCCGGCCCAGCCTGCCGGTGGCTTTGTTTACACCCTTGAGTGTGATGGTGGCGAAGGCTTGAATAGTTAGATTCCCGGGTAGAATTTAAAGACTCTGAGGATTGACCCTTTACCCAGGTCTTCTTCCCTATCGTGTTTCGAGCCTGCTCCTTGAGGGTGGGCTCATTCTTTTTATTCGGGAATCACGGCTTCCGCTACTGGTGGATCTGCGCTAATGTACTGGCAGTTCCGCCATGTCTTAGCTTGAGTGAGGAGATCCGTCATGGGTGAGATGATCCAGTTTCAGCGGCCCGATCATCAGGGTGCTCCTGCGTATCTGGCCACCCCCACTCAAGAGGCAAGGGCAGGTGTTGTAGTTCTCCAGGAATGGTGGGGTCTTAATCCCCAGATCCTGCGAACAGCAGATCGGCTGGCCACAGAAGGGTTTCAGGTGCTGGTGCCGGATCTGTACCATGGGAAACTGACCACCGATGCTCGGGTAGCCCAGACTCTGATGAGCCAGTTGGACTGGGGGAAGGCAACATCCCAGGATATTCAGGGGGCGATCCGGCATCTGGGACAAACCAATATCCCTGTGGCAGTGATCGGGTTCTGTATGGGGGGAGCCTTAACCCTGATGGCCGCAGCCACCCTGACGGGCTTAGAAGCAGCGGTCTGTTTTTATGGCCTTCCTCCAGCTGGTGCTGCGGATCTAACCCAGATCAAGATCCCCCTCCTGGCTCACTTTGCCACCCAGGACGACTGGTGTACACCAGCGCGGGTGGATGAACTGGAAGCCACTCTGCAGAAAGGACAGGTGGTCTACCAGCTATACCGCTATGAAGCCCAGCACGCCTTTATGAATGAAGATCGGGCCGATGTTCACAATCCAGAAGCGACTGCGGAAGCCTGGGAGCGAACCCTGGCCTTCTTAAATACCCAGTTGAAAATCAGGTGAGTTGCTTCCTGAATTCAGCATGAACAGGGGTGTTGATGCCTGCCGCAGCCATTTCACTCACAGCGGAGAGATCAGTTGCCAACAACGCCTCAGGATTGAGCCACAGACCTGGAAAAACCTGACTTTTGAGGATACCACATGGATCCGGGCTGAGGAGCTGATACTCCCCTTGCTGCAAATAAAACCAGACGATTTCCTGCTCCAGGACCTTCCAGACCATATACTCCTGCACCCCATTGCGGCGATACGCCCTTAACTTGGCGTGCAGATCCCTAGAGGTGCTGCTGGCAGCAATCTCAACCACCAGTTCAGGAGCCCCTTCCAGGTAATCATCGGAGGTAATCCGTGAGGTTCCCATCCTGTCCGCGATCCGCAGGAGCGCATCAGGTTGTAGCTCATTCTCCAGATCCAGGCGAATCGTGGTGTCAATACACAACTCCACCCCTGGAGTTGCAGCAGCATACAGCCCTAACCAGAAGGCAACCAGGCCGTGGGGTTGTCCGTGCTGCCGGAGTCGTACCGGGGATGGCATGAAAACAACTCCTTCGATCAGCTCCGCTTTTTTCATCTCTGGCATCTGCTGATACCGCCGCTCAAATTCAGGGCGACTGAGGCGGTCCCCGTTTTCTAAGGGCAGCGTGGTTGCGGCAGGGAGAGAGGGTTGGGTCACCATGGTTTACCTGGCATCAGGCTTCCATTCTTACCGATGCAGACGGCGATAGACCAGGGCCAGGGTATGCTCATCCCCGACATTGCCCGGAAAGAGCACCACAGGAAGACAGGGAAACTGAGGATGATCGGCAGGGGCCATCACCACGGAGCAGCCAGGGGCGATTTGACCGAGGAGGCGGATTGAGGCTAGCGCCAGTCCCTGACTGAGGGTGTCATTGGAGGTGATCCCGCCTTTGCTGATCAAGAAACTGATCTGGGGGGGTAAGCCGCGCAGGATGTCCATCAACAGGGTGGATACAGCGGTGCCAAAGGCCAGACGGGTGGTGGCATCCGCAAAGGTCAGCTCTTCCCGACTGGTGTAGATGACCGGGGTGTGTCCAGAGGCGTGGATCTTGTGCACCTGATCCAGGACCGTGGCTAGCAGGGCATCGTGGTGCTCCCCGGTTTGCATGTGATCCGGGGTGTCTTGCAGTAATTGGGCGATCTCCACCTCCACCCCCGTGACATCAGGCTCCTGCAGCAGCTGGTGCAATTGCTGGGTTGTCTTGCGCACATGTGACCCCACAATGACAGCTCCGGGAGCATCACTGCGGCTATAGGCGGCCATGTCCTCTGGGGCAATAGGCTGGGGGGGTAACGCAGCCAGGGAGGTGAGGATACTGGCAGCACTGCGCAGCAGAAAGCGTTTGCCTGTCGCTGTAACGGTCAGGAGATCAGCGGCAAACTGATCCAGATCCGCCTGCACCTCTCCATCCACCACCCCACAGCGGTTATCATTCATCTGGCGTAATTGCTCCTGACATCCTGCCCGCAGATCCGCCAATTGCAGACGGAGCACCTGATCAGCGGGAATCCGATTCTGGGTCTTTTCGGCCACATAGTCCGGCAGATAGCTGTGGTGATAACCAAAGACAGAGTCGCGGGCAAACTCGGTTTCATGGACAGGAGTGAGGTGATCGCCCACCCGCAGGTAATGGATACTATCCCGCGTGATCCGTCCTCCTTCAAAAAAGGCAGGGACGAGGAAATGGCCATCAAAGGGTCCCAATTCCTCGGCGATCACGTCGGTTTCCACTGGGTAATGCCCCCGCAAGGTGGAATCGGAGCGGCTCACCAGCACCACATCCTGAATCCCAGTTTCTTGTAGGACCTGCTTGAGGTTTTGGCAAACTTCACGGGTGGTCGCAGCCGCCGCTGTGGCGGTCATGGCGCGTGTATTGGTGAGGATGAAAACAATGGGTGACGCATCCAGCAGACCCAGTTTTAGGGTGTCTTGATCCCAGCGGGTTAGAAGTAAACAGCTGTGCACGGTCTGGGATCCGGTGGGATCATCATCTAGAACAATCACCTTGGGGCGGGTGGACATAGCAGCAATCGCAGAGAAAACCATTACTGATCAGGATTGCACACCCAGAGCCTAGACAGGACAGAAGATGCGATCAGGATCTAAACCCGTTGCAACCGCTGGGCAAAGTCAGGGATGGTGAGCCGCAGCCCTTCCTCCAAAGGCACCAGGGGTTCCCAGTTCAGCAGGGTTTTGGCCCGGGTGATATCCGGACGCCGTTGTTTAGGATCGTCCTGAGGCAGAGGCTTGTAGATCAGGTCAGCGGTACTGTGGGTGAGCTCCTTGATCTTTTTGGCCAGTTCCAGGACGGTAAATTCCACAGGATTGCCAATATTGACCGGGCCTGTATGTTCACTGTTCATCAGGCAGATCAATCCGGCCACCATATCCGAGACATAGCAGAAGCTGCGGGTCTGGAGTCCGTCGCCGTAGAGGGTAAGAGACTGGTTTTGCAGTGCCTGGACAATAAAGTTACTCACCACCCGCCCGTCCTCCAGGTTCATGGTGGGTCCATAGGTGTTGAAGATGCGAGCCACGCGGATGTTCAAGCCAAACTGGCGATGGTAGTCAAACATCAGGGTTTCTGCCGCCCGCTTGCCTTCGTCATAACAGGCACGGGGACCAATGGGATTGACATTGCCGCGATAGTCCTCCGATTGGGGGTGGACAGTGGGATCTCCATACACTTCGGAAGTGGAAGTAAAGAGAAGACGTGCTCCTGTTTGCCGGGCCAGCTCCAGCATATTAAGGGTGCCGATCACACTGGTTTTCAGGGTTTTGATCGGATCGTACTGATAGTGCACAGGCGAGGCGGGACAGGCGAGATGATAAATCTGATCTAGAGCCTCCAGTTCAATCGGATCCAGAACATCATGGCGGATAAAGTGAAACTTAGCCTGATCCCTATAGGGAGCAATGTTGACTTCTCGCCCCGTGAAGCAGTTGTCCAGGCAGATCACCTCATGCCCCTGCTCCAGCAATTCCTTGACCAAATGCACCCCGATGAACCCGGCTCCACCCGTTACCAGAATTTTCATCGGCCCACTCCCACATAGTAGAATCCCGCCTGAGTCAGGTGGGCTGGATCGAGGGCATTCCGGGCATCGATGATCAGAGGTCGACGCATGCATAGAGCCAACTGCGGCCAGAGGATCTGGCGAAATTCCTGCCACTCTGTAACCAGAACCAGGGCATCACACCCCTGCGCCAGTTCCAGGGCACTGGATTCCAGCATCACCTCCGCCAGTTCCTCATACCTGTGCATACCGGAGATGATCGGATCATACGCTTTCACCCGGGCCCCTAACTTACTCAGCTGCTGGATCAGGGTGAGGGAAGGCGCATCCCGCATGTCATCCGTATCTGGTTTGAAGGTCAGGCCCAGCAGACCAATGATTTTCCCCTTCAGGACCTTCAGTTCCTGTTGCAGTTTTTCGACAATACGTTGTCGTTGATCCTGGTTTACAGCAATGACGGACTCCAGGATGCGGGCCTGATAGCCGTAGTCGGCGGCGGTTCGGATCAGGGCAGAAATATCTTTAGGGAAACAACTGCCTCCCCAGCCAATGCCAGCATTGAGAAACTTACTCCCAATCCGCGAATCCAGACCGATGCCATGGGCCACCTGGGTGACATCAGCCCCCACCCGTTCGCAGATATTGGCAATCTCGTTAATGAAGCTAATTTTGGTAGCCAGGAGGGCATTGGCCGCATATTTAATCATCTCTGCTGAAGCCAGATCCGTAACCACAAAAGGTACCGGACCGGAAGCCATTTGCATCGTGGTTTGGGACGACTGGAAGGGAGCCTGGCGCTCAACAATAGGGTTGTACAGTTGCCGCATGATCTCCAAAGCCTGGGAGCTGTTGGAGCCGACCACAATCCGATCGGGATTAAACGTATCCCAGACGGCACTGCCCTCTCGCAGAAACTCGGGATTGCTGACCACATCAAAGTTAGGCAGCAAGGGAGGATCGGGCCTGTAGCCACTGCCATCAGTAGCCACCACCACCATCTGTGCCTGCCGGACCTTTTGCGCACCCTCCAACACCAGCATCCGCACCCAGTCTCCGGACCCGATCGGAACGGTGGACTTGTTAACAATCACCCGATAGGAGTCATCCAGGTGCTGCCCGATCTCTCGCGCCACCGCTTCCACAAAGCGCATATCTGCATCTCCCGAGGGCAGGGAGGGGGTTCCCACCGCAATGAAGATCACCTGACTGCTCTTGACGGCAGGGGCTAGATCCGTTGTGAAGTGGAGCCGTCCCGCCCGGGTGGAGCGCTGAACAATGGTCTCCAGATCCGGTTCGTAGATGGGGATCTGTCCCTGCTGCAGCGCCGCGATTTTGGCCTGATTGTTATCAACCGCGATCACTCGGTGACCAATATCCGCCAGACAAGCGCTGGTGACCAGGCCTACGTATCCAGTTCCAACAACAGCTATATCCATAAAATTCCGAAGAACGCGGCTTTCAAGACTTGCTTTTAAATTTACCCAATCTTCACAGTTGGCACACATCTTACTCTGGTTTAGGGGCTCCCATGCACATTTCTGGAGCACGGACGGCTTGTCATTACAATAAGTGCAGAGAATCTCCCTGAGGATCGTCGCTGTGACCCCAGCTCTGCCCCCCAGCCTGCAGCGTCAGCGGCGCGTCCAGCGGGTGCTTTATCTAACTCTGGCTTTAAATGTGCTGGTGCTGTTAGTCAAGTTTGGGTTAGGTTTTTTCACCGGATCCCTGAGCCTGATTGCAGATGCGCTCCATTCGGTGACTGACAGCGCCAACAATATTGTGGGGCTGGTGGCCATGCATTTTTCCTCGCCAGAACCGGATGAAGACCATCCTTATGGCCATAGTAAATTTGAAGCCCTGGGGGCTCTAGGCATTGCAGCATTTCTGGCGATCGCCTGCTTAGAGATTTTACAGATGGCTATCGGTCGCTTTTTTAATCCTGGGGTGCAGGTTGAGGTTACTGATCTAACGTTGCAGTTGATGGTAGGTGTGATGCTGATCAATATTGGCGTTGCTCTCTACGAACGGCATCAGGGTAAAGTTCTGGCCAGTCGTCTACTGTTAGCGGATGCCCGGCATACCTTCAGTGACATCTGGATCACCCTGACGGTGCTGCTGGGATTGATCGGGGTACAGTGGGGTTGGCCCTGGTTGGATCAGGTGATGGCATTGCCTGTGGCGGTCCTGGTAATTTATAGTGCCTGGCAGGTGCTGCAGGAAAATATTCCCTAC
Organism: uncultured bacterium; assembly: GCA_964392245.1. GTDB lineage: Bacteria > Cyanobacteriota > Cyanobacteriia > Thermostichales > Thermostichaceae > JAAUUJ01. The sequence continues at coordinate 1,391 of CAYMOX010000077.1, read as the reverse complement.
CTCACCGATACGGTGGCGATTCCCCCTCAAGATTTACGAAAACTGGTGATGCAGTCCTTTCAGGGGCGGGTGCTAGACTGCCATGCAATCACCTCCCGTGGGATCGTGGGTCAGATGGTGTTTATCGAAATGCATATGGTGGTAGCCCCTACCGATATCGCGACGGCTCACCATATCACCGAGGAAGTCGAAGGGGTGCTGGAAGCTCACTACGGAGCTGTACGGGTCACCATTCACCTGGAACCCTATGACTATATCGAAGCCTCCTCCAGGTGAAAAACTTACCTTTTTTTCATAGTTCTTCATACTCCACTCATCTCAAGAGGACCTGACCTGGCCAGGCAGTATCATGTTCCCATCTGCTGTTGATGCTGCAAGGGATTATGGACAACCGTTTTTTTTGGGTCTTTATTGCCACTGGGGTGCTCTCTCTGCTGACCCTGATCTGGGTCGTGGTGGATGAAGCCCTCAAGAAGCGGCGATTTGAGCAGGAACAAGCGACCATGCCTGAACCTGTTGAGACCCCCTCCCCTGTGGAAACTGCTTCCGTAGATCCTCCCCCTTCTGTCTCTGAAGCACCAGAAACCACCCCCACAGAGACCTCAGCGATGAATTCTTCCTCAGCATCTTCTCCAGTGAGCACTTCAGATGAGTCTTCCTCTCCGGCTTCTGAGGAGGAAAATGGGACTAATGACGAGGCTTAGCCCAGTCCAACCGCAGCGCCCGCCCCATAAACTCAGAACCGTTTGCCTTTTCAATCGCCTCCTGTTCGGCTACCTCGCCGTTTAGCTCAACAAAGGCGAAGCCACGGGTAAGCCCAGTCTCACGATCCGTAGGGATAGTGACTGATTTCACCTCCCATTGCTGGCTGAAAAAGGCTTTTAATTCATCAGGAGAAGCCTTGTAGTTAAGGTTACCCACAAAAATGGTCATAGCTTACTCAATCACATCTTAACTAAGACACAATCAACAATGGTCTTTATCAAGGAAGAATTCATTAAATCCACTTACTTGTAGCATGATGTGTGGATTCATTTGCCAAAAGTCACGGGATGTTAAGAAAAAACGATCCCGTTCAGGAGATAGAATCAAATCTATCGAGTTACCTCATCAGTTAAGTGTTGGCAGAAGATGAGGGTGTTTAACCTTGCTTGGAAAAGCGTCTTTCTGCCACTGTCTATCGGTCTTTTTATGTCGGATTGTTGCAATGGCTGGTAAGTTTTTTGAAAAAGTGACTGAAATGACCCCCAACCGCGATCGGATTCCACCGGGTCAGCATTTGACTCGGGGATTTCCCGTCCTCACCTATGGCTCAACCCCTCAAATCAGTCCTGATGAGCAGGGCTATTTCATTCTAAAAATGCGCTTGAGCGTGTCTAGACCAAATTTAC
>CAYMOX010000076.1:0-16740 GCA_964392245.1 uncultured bacterium | reverse complement strand
CTTCTCTCCCGCTAGAACCTAGCTGTCAATAGGGTTTGAGATGCGCTTACCCTGTTGGCTGTGGCCCTCTGGAATGGCGTGGATCCGATTTTGAAGGAACGCCTGTTCGGCCTCACGGGCGGCCAGGGAAACCACGGTGAAGATGTGAAGGAGTACTACTTTTATCTGGACAGCACCCCAACCCACTCCTATCTCAAAGGTCTGTACAAGTATCCCCAAGCGGAATATCCGTATCAACACCTGGTGGAGGAAAATCAGCTGCGAGGACGGCAGGCCCAAGAATTTGAACTGCTCGACACCGGCATTTTTCAGGAGGGACGCTATTTCGACGTTCTGGTGGAGTATGCCAAAGCAGCTCCCGAAGAAATTCTCATCCAGATCACAGTTACCAATCGTGGACCGGACACGAAAACCCTGCAGGTCCTGCCCCATCTCTGGTTCCGCAACACCTGGTCCTGGGGAGATGACATGGAGAAGCCACATCTGCAGCTGGATCGCCAGGCCTCTGGATACTCCGTAATCTCAGCCCAGCATTCGCAGGTGGGATCCTTCTGGCTCTACTGTGAACATCCTGCGCCCCAATCCGAATTACCCTTACTTTTTACCGAGAACGACAGCAATCTCCAGCGACTGTTTGGGGTCAATAACTCTACTCCTTACGTCAAAGATGGGATCCATGCGTATGTGATCCAGGGGCAGATGGATGCCGTCAACCCAGAGCAGCAGGGGACAAAATGCGCAGCTCAATACATCCTGGAGCTCAAGTCGGGAGAATCTCGCACCCTTAAACTCAGGTTTTCTCCACAAGCACAGCTGGCGGATCCATTCAATGCCCAATTTGACTCCATCCTGCAGACCCGGATCCGGGAGGCGGATGAGTTTTATCAGAAAGTGACTCCCTTCCCCATGAGCGAGGAGCGGCGCAATATTCAACGGCAGGCCTTGGCCGGATTGCTCTGGAGTAAACAGTACTACCGCTATGAGATCAGCCGCTGGTTAGAAGGAGATCCGGGCAACCCCATTCCCCCAGAGAGCCGTAGGGCAGGACGTAACCGCCAGTGGCCGCACCTGGATAGCGACGATATTCTGTCCATGCCCGACAAGTGGGAGTACCCCTGGTTTGCCGCCTGGGATCTGGCGTTTCACTGTATTCCTCTGGCCATGGTGGATCCGGAGTTTGCCAAGTACCAGCTGGATATCATGACGCGGGAATGGTACATGCACCCTAACGGGCAGATCCCGGCCTACGAGTGGGCGTTTGGAGATGTCAACCCGCCTGTGCATGCCTGGGGAGCCTGGCGAGTGTACAAGATCGAGCAAAAGATGACGGGAACAGGAGATCGGCAGTTCCTGGAGCGGGTGTTTCAAAAGCTGCTGCTCAACTTTACCTGGTGGGTGAACCGCAAAGATGCTGAAGGCAACAATGTGTTTGAAGGGGGATTTTTAGGGCTGGACAATATTGGGGTCTTTGATCGGAGTGCACCTTTACCCACTGGCGGCTATATCGAACAGTCCGACGGCACCAGCTGGATGGCCATGTACTGCCTGAATATGCTCACCATTGCCCTGGAACTGGCTCAAGAGAATCCCGTTTACGAAGATATGGCCACCAAGTTCTTTGAGCATTTCATCTACATCGCCGATGCCATGAATCACATTGGGGGGGGCAAAACAGAACTCTGGGATGAAGAGGATGGCTTCTTCTACGATGTTCTGCATCTGCCCAATCAGGAGCGGGTGAAGCTGAAGGTGAGATCGATGGTGGGCTTGATCCCTCTCTACGCGGTGGAAACCCTGGAACCGGATCTGCTGGATCGTTTACCTGCCTTCAAAGAACGGCTGGAGTGGTTCGAAGTAAATCGCCCGGACCTTTGCCATAATGTGGCTTCCTTTGTGGAGGAAGGCGTGGGCAAACGCAGGCTGTTGGCTATTGTCCGCCCCGATAAGTTGAGCCGGATCCTGGAGAAAATGCTGGATGAAACTGAATTCCTGGGGGATTACGGTATTCGAGCCCTGTCCCGCTTTCACCTGGATCATCCCTACCGCTTCCATGTCCATGGGCATGAGTACCGCGTGGACTATGAACCCGCTGAATCCAGCACTGGCTTGTTTGGCGGCAACTCCAACTGGCGGGGGCCCGTCTGGTTTCCCGTAAATTATTTGCTGATCGAGGCGCTGCAGAAGTTCCACCATTATTTAGGAGATTGCTTCCTGGTGGAATGCCCTACCGGATCAGGACATCAACAGTCCCTCTGGCAGGTGGCTCTGAATCTAGAACAACGCCTGATCCGCACCTTTGAGCGAAATGCTCATGGACAACGACCCGTGTATGGTGGGATTGAGATCTTTCAGCAGGATCCCCACTGGCAGAACCTGATTCTCTTCTACGAATACTTCCACGGGGATCATGGGGCTGGGGTTGGGGCCAGTCATCAGACCGGATGGACCGGATTGGTGGCCAAACTGATCCAGCAGTCCAGTCAGTACGGAGAAGTATAACTGCCCTAGTTGCGGCGGTGTCATGGTCTCGGTACTGAAACGCTACATTGAGCAGCAAGATTCCTCTGATTTGGGCACTTCGGGGGCATCGTGGGCGTAGCCTGCCGTAGGCATACCCCCTCAGCGCTCCTGGCTCTCATCCCGACGCTCCCCTTCGTGAGAGCGCGCGGCTTCCCGCCGACCAAGCTAAAAAGGGGAACAGGAGGTCTCAAGGTAGGTACAGCAGTTCCTCTCTCAAAATCGTCTCCACCTCTGACACGGTGCCCACGCCACGTTCACTGATCTGACGACTGAGATCACTGTCAATCTCAAAGCTGCCATCTGGTTGCTGGAAATAAAAAGTCACCCAGGGAAAAGGATCGGCTCCCGTTGGTCCAATGCCTGTCAGGTAGCTGGCAATCACGTACACATCTGCCAGACCATCAAAGTCCAGTTCCGTAAAGACCACGGCATCCACTGAGAAGGGGGTCCAGCTCTGGGTGTCCTCTGGCTGGGGAAGGGAGGTGATCTCGTCTTCCTGGATCCAGTAAAGCTGCAGCTGAGCGGGATCTGGGGGTGGTGTTTGAGCAGTAACAAAGGAACCCAGGCCCTGGCCATGTAAATTGACCCGAAAAGATTGGGTTTCCAGAATGGTGGCTGTTGGGATCAGTCTCTGGACCTCTACCAATTCAGAGGACTCCAGGAGACGGGAATTGCCCGGATCCAGTTGAGGCTGAGCATGGGCACTCTGTGTCCAGAGACCACTGGCTAGGAGCAGGGAAAGACAGCGAAACAGGGATCGGTCCATGAGAAAGGTTAAAGATAGGAATTAATGGGATCCAGTCTGGGAAACTCTGCCTCTGCGCAGCGGTTTCAGGGTGATAAGAGAAGAGAGGAGCGCAAAAGCAACCTCAAGGCTACCGAGTTTTTTACTTTGTTTCCACCAGGTCATGGTGGTGTACAGGATCTCGACTAACTTGCGGTTGGTTTGCGGATCAACAGCCTGAAATTGTAAAGCCAGTTGAGTGGAGCCTTTCTGGGTTTGCTGACGACAGATTTTAGCCCTAATCCACAGGTCATACTCATTGAGATAGAAATCAATGAATTTACCCATTGAGATCTCAATCGGGACATCAATCTGCAAACAAGCACCGTGTTCAGAAAGGTTGAGGGTTGTTGCCGGATAGCTCATGGGAGGCTCGGTTGCATCAACTCCTGGGACCTGAACAAGACAGGAGGTTCGCAGCGGGAACCGATCCACAAGTCGACGCTCAGGCTGATCAATCCCTGCCAGAAACGCGATGGCCATCAAGAGTATTTGATACACCAGCAGGATCAACATCATCCCCATGCCAAAGGATCCGCGCAGATCAGCCTGCGAACGGAAGGAGGTCCAGTACAGCCCCAAACAGATGCCCATCACCCCAATTCCCACTAACAGAGGCCAGGTTAGATTCAGGTTGTAGACTCGTTGATCCGTCTGGACTCCTTTGCGAGTTACTTTAAAGTGGAGGCCAAAGGGTGATCGCAGGGCAAAGAGCTGACATCTCAGCAATGGCCAGCAGAGGATAGTTTCATAGACTTCATTCCAGAGAAAGGTATTGCGATATTCAGTGGCCCAGCCATGTCCCATGATGATGACCAATAACCAGGGTAAGAGATAATAAATCAATTCTTCCCCCGTTGCCAGGATCGGTGAGAACCCTAACGCCAGGCTCAGGAATGGGGTCAGGATAAAGATCAGGCGAAAAAAGGGTTGAAAACAACTGATATACCAGCTGAGGAAAAACATTCGCTGAGGCCAATCCAGCTTCCAGATGGGTATGTCATCCCCACAAAAAAAGATCTGGTAGTTACTGTGATGCCAGCGGGTTCTTTGCTTAATAAAATCCACGTAGGTGCGAGTTGACTCTCCCATGGACAGGATCTCATTCAAATAAACCACCTGCAGACCCCGAGTGAGCATTTTGATCGAGGTGGGAGAATCCTCGTTGATACACCGGATTAAATACCCATCCACGGCTCGCAGATGGGATCGTCTGACCACATAGGATGTACCACAGCAAATGGCTGCATTAAAGTAGTCTCGGTGAGATTGACTGACCTCAAAAAAGTAGGCCAGATCATTATGCATTAAGTGATCAATCCCCAGGTTGCGAACATGGTGATCGGGGTTATAGAAACTTTGGGGTGTTTGTACCAACGCCACCTCAGGATCCTGAAAAAAGCCCACCGTTCGGGTCAGGAAGTTGGTGAAGGGCACGAAATCGGCATCCATGACCGCGATCAGATCCCCCCGAGAATGGGGTAGAGCGTTATTGAGATTTCCGGCCTTGGCATGGCGATTATCAGCCCGCGTTAGGTAGTGACAACCCAGCTCTGCTGCCAGTTGGCGAATATGAGGGCGGCGAGTGTCATCCAGGATGTAGACCTGTTTATTGGGGTAATCCATGGCCAGGCACCCGACCGCAGTGCGACGGACTACAAATTCAGGCTCGTTATAGGTTGGGATCAAAACATCCACACTGGGCAGATAGGTCCGATTGAGAATGGCCTGCGAGAGTTGATCCGCTTCCTGACGCCGCTGCTGATCGGTTGACAGGATCGACTGGGTTTTCCCCAGAAAAAAGGAAAAACAGGCAATGACTTCGTTAAAGAAAACGAGAAGACTGAACAGGGCTTCTATGGTAGAGGAAAGATTCAGGGTGCTCAGAGATCGCCAGAGCAAATACCGACCCATGATCAGAAGCATGGCCGTGTTGACAACGGCTCGGGCCCAGTTTGAAAACGGCAAATAGCGCAGCAGGGAACAGCCGATCACAACAAAAAGCAGAGGTCCGAATAGATCAAAAGGTTGATGCGGAACCTGCAGGAAAAGAGGAAACGTCCGAAATGTAAAGGGATCAAGTGCCTGCCAGGGGGATAGTTCCCCGGTTTCTGGAAAGGCAGGGGTCCAGGAGAATACATTCAGATCTTCCCAGATCTGGGGTGGCCAAAAGGGGAACCACCCTTGCAAACTGGAAGCCTGGGTCAGGATCAGCGTGAGCAGAAACAGAGCTACCCCGAAGCCCAAAATCCCCCAGGCCCAGAAAGTCACTCCACGGAACCGCCTGGCCCACCCCGATCGGAGCTCATCAATCCGCATATTGCCGCAAGCTAGACATCACGGATCCCCCAAAACTTGGGGTGTCAGATTTATGGGGGTAAAAAAAGTTGTACCCCAGTACGAAATATATCAGGGGGAGGGTTAACGGGGGAGGGGATTCGCTTGAAACCGTACCTCCGCAGTGTATCCTACATAACAAAAATGCTTGGGATCGCCTGACCCTTCACTGGAATCCAGCTCCACGCGGATCTGGCTGAGTCGGGGAATCGCCGTGGCTCGCAGGGGAATAGCAACATCTTCACCCGCAGCTAATCGCCCCAGACCCGACCGCACCAAGCTCACCTCTCCCTGCAGGGTAACGGACTCGGATCCGTAAAGTTTAATACTGGCGGGAGTGCCGGGTTGTAACTGTCTCACGGCCCGCTCATCGACAAAGGCATCCACCCAGCGCCGACTACAGTCCAGGAGTTTGCCCAGAGATTCACCCCGCTGCAAAAATTGACCCGGCTGAGACTCCAGACGCCAGATCACTCCATCGGTGGGCATTTCCACAGTGACAAACTGCTGGCGTTCCAGATCGAGCTCGGCTTCTCGCAACTCTGCCTCAGAATCAGCAATCGATTGCTGGAGGTTGCCCATGATCTGCTGGTTATCCGCCAGCTGCAACTCCAGCTCCTGCAGCCGAATCCGCGGATCATAGTTACTGACACTCCGCTCTAACGTTAGTCCCAGTCGGGCAGCTCCTTCATCCGCTCGCAGTGCTCGTTGCCGCGCCTGCAAATATTCCACCTCGGCTTTACTTTGCTCCAGAGTCAGGAGGGCACTCTCCAGATCGGCCTTCGAAAGCGCCCCCTCCTGCATCAGCTGCGTGGTCCGGTTGTAATTGACCTGGGCAATTTCATATTCAGCTCTGGCAGCCGCCAGCTGGGAAGTTACCTGCGCCACGGACTGCTCCGCCTCCTGAATTTGCAGACGGTGTTGTTGCGCCTGATCAATTTCTAGATCCTGTAACAGGGCACGTAGAGACTCTTGGCGGGCAGCAAGACGGCTGAGTTCAGCCCGCTGACCATTGATTTTACTTTGTAGAGACTGAACCTCTAGGCGGCTCACCCGATCATTGTGGAGGGTTATCAATGTGTCTTCACGGTGAACTGCCTCCCCGGTTTGCACCCTCATCTCCGCAATTTCCCCCGTTTCCGGAGCCTTAAGATCAATCAAAATGCCATTGATTACCGCATCCCGACTCACAATCGAAGTCATCCGCTGATGGATCAGCTGAAGGGCCAGCCCCACCAACCCGATCCCTGCCGCTGCAACCAGTAGATTGACCAGCTCAAAACGCTGAGGTTTTGAATTCAGTACCATATCTGCTGTGTTTTGAGGCTTCCCATTCACAGATGTTCCCTGCATGACCATCCCCATTCATCCCCCTCACCTTGCGCCCTTATCCTACCCGATCTACCTCAATCTCCATGCCGATTGAACGCCCCAGAAAGATACAGTGTCTAAGGGAATAATTCAGGTCATGAGGTAGCAGAATGAGACCCTTTTTCTTCCTTTTAGTCACCAGCCTCTTTGGATTCGGATTCTCTTTGGGATTATTTCTGGGTTCTCAATGGGAGCGGCGGCGACAGCGGCGTTGTTCCTCGGATCCCTCTACCCCCCCGGCACCCCCACCCCAGTTCCAGGGCTCGCAGTCATAGGTTAGTCTGTGGTTGAGAACCTGATCTTGCCCGATGACACCTCCCTCCCCCCGACAAGAGAAGATGCCTTCCTCTGCATCTGAAAAACAGTCCACTCCCGATCCCCGTTACCTGGCCAAGCCCGAGGATAGCTACACCAAGCTAGCCATGCGCAACATGGTGCGGCGCCGGGGCACCTCTCTGTTACATTTCTCCCTGACCACCCTAGCGGTGCTGGGCTTACTGGTGGGTTTGTCCTACATTTTTCATTAGTTCCAACTCAATTAAATGGATCTCCTCCATCGTGGACCGATCCTCAGTGGTCACCCTTCGCCCCAGCCAGCAGCAGGCCCTTGAGTACTCAGGTGGACGGCTGGGTATTGCGGCTGTACCGGGAAGTGGCAAAACTTTTACCTTGGAGTTGCTGATCCTGGAGTTGATCAGCCGCCGTGGAGTCTCTCCGGATCGGATTGGGGTGTTTACCTATATGCGCTCGGCCCGAGCCAATCTGATTCGGCGGATCAATCAGCGTTTACGAGATCAGGGGATCCTGCACCGGTTTGGGGGGGCTTTTACACTGCATGCGCTGGCTTTGCGGATCCTGCGAACCTATCAATCCCGTCTCCAGGGAGAAGAAGTCCTGGTGCTGGAACAGTACGAACAGGATCGGTTGATCCAACATCTCTCTCGCACCTGGCTTAAGCACAATACCAAGCTCTGGCATCCTCTTTTACCGGAAGAGGAGAGCCCCTTTCGGCGACGGGGTCATCACTTACGCTTCAGTAACAACTTTGAACGCATGTGTGCTGGCGTGATCCGCACCAGTAAAACCTATCGTCTTCCTCCAGAGCAGATCACAGCGGCGTCTGGGGGGTTCTTGAGCTGGGCTCTCCCGGTATATCAGCTCTACCAGCAACGCCTACAGGAACTGGGCAAACTGGACTATGACGATCTGGGCTGGCGGGCTCTGGATCTGCTCAACCACGATGAAGAGGTGCGAACCGATGTCCAGGGCTGGTACGATTACCTCTTTGAAGATGAAGCTCAAGACAGCTCACCTCTCCAGGACGAGATGTTGCAGATCATGAGCGCCAGGCATGGCAACCTGGTGCGGGTGGGGGATCCCAACCAGAGCATTATGGGCACCTTCACCACCGCAGATCCCAGCCTATTTCGAGCCTACTGCGCCCACAGCCAGTCGATCGCGTTGGATGAGTCCAGCCGCAGTGCCCCCATGATCCTGTCCCTGGCCAATCAACTGGTGGACTGGGTCAATCGTGAAAATCCTCTGCTGGAATTGCGTCAGGCCCTCGCTCCGCAGCATATTCAGCCCGCCTCCTCGGGTCCAGCCAATCCTCCGGATGAGGAAGCTGAGATCCAGTTTCTGCGAGTATCCGGCTCACCGGATCATGAGTTGGAGGTGATCACCCGTTCAGCCCTGACGGCGGTAAAGCTGCGTCCCCACCATGCGGTTGCGATTCTTGTGCCTACGAATGAACTGGGGGCCAAGGCGCTTCGCTTACTCCAGGACAGTGATCCTCAGGCCCTGCTGGTGGATCTGCTGCGAAGTAACCCCAGTCAAAAGATTGTTCTACAGCGGTTATTGACTGTGACTCAGTATCTGGCGCAGCCCACATCCGCCAAACGGCTGGGGGAGGTGATCACAACTCTGTACGACTGGGCAGAGATCCCCACTGCCGAGGTGCGGCAACGTCTCCTGGACTGGGTTACGGAGTCTCTCCCGGAGCAGGTGTTATTTCCTTTCCTTTCAAGAGCGGATCCTGTGAAATTAGGATTTACATCGGAGCAGTGGACAGCCATTCAGGGTTTGTTGCAGCAACTGGCCGCCTGGATCCGGGCTGCTCGCTCTCCCTGGTCTGATCTGCTGTACCTGATAGCCCAGGAGATCTACAGCAACCCCGAGGATCTGTTTACTTGCCATTACGCCATCCATCAGCTGGAGCAGGAGTTGGGGGATCAGCCCCTGGTGGATTGGGGAGATATCAGCAGTCAGTTGCAGACCATTGTGGAAGGACAGTTGAACAATCTACCCTCAGATATCTCTGCGTATATTGCTGTCCCCGGATCGATTACTGTAACCACACTGCACCGCTCAAAGGGACTGGAATGGGATGAGATTCTGATCACAGGCGTCTCTGCTTATGAGTATCCCGTGATCCCTCAGGATCATCCCATGGGTTTGCGGTTTATGGACAATACCGATATGGCAGCTGAGGCTATCGCTGAATTGCGCTCTCAGGTGGATCGGGTGCGGCAGGTGGGCACTGCCACGGAGCAAGCTTTCCTAGATCTGGCGGCTGAGCGGTTGCGACTGCTGTATGTGGGGATTACACGGGCGAAGCGACGACTGACTCTTTCGGTGGCCACTGAAACCCCCTTCGAGTCAGAACAGGCCCCCTCCACCGTTTATCGGGTGCTGCAATCCTGGGTGAAGCAGAAAACCCATCCATAAGATCAAAGCTGTGCCAAGATCCGGCAACAACTCTTCAAACAAAACCCACCGTTCCTAAAACAGTGGGCGCTGCATCTCGAAATTTCTACTCTTTAGTATCGTCGATCGAGATGGATATGGGATCCGCCTTGAAGAATAAATTAATGTATCTAAGCCTACTTTGATCTTCAGTGACAACATGATCTGTGCGGGAGAACTATTTACAGATTCTTGCCAAGGGGATAGTGGCGGTCCTCTGGTGGTGCGCCTCAATGGCCAGTTGAAGCAGGCGGGTGTCACCAGTTTTGGGATCGGGTGTGGGCGGCCTCGCTTTCCCGGGGTCTATACGCGTGTGTCTGAGTTCAATACCTGGATTGATGTCAATACCCGTTAAGACTCTCAAAAAACGCCTGCTGAAGCTCCAGACGATTCACTTTCCCCTGCAGATTGCGGGGGAGCTCTTGTAAAAACAACCAGCGTTTGGGGAGCTTGTACGTCACAAGAGAAGATCTCAGGGAAGCCTCCAGTTGGGTTGGGTCCAGAGGGGGATCGGTAGGGACTACTGCCGCCACAACCTCTTCCCCCCACTCAGGATGAGGCAGCCCCAGCACACACACCTCAGCAACCAGGCCTGTGGCCAGCAAGACCTCAGCCACTTCGGGTGCCCAGATCTTTTCTCCCCCAGAGATGATCAGATCCTGCTCTCGTCCCACCACGTGAAGCTCTCCGGCTGCGTCGAGGTATCCCATATCGCCAGTAACCCAGAGGTGATCAGCAGGCCAGAGGTGGGGGTAGTAACCTAGAGCTAAGGATTGAGATTGCACCCCGATCCGACCTGTTGACCCCTGAGGCAGGCTATTTCCCTGAGGATCAAGGATGAGGATCGAGGCATGGGGTAACACGGAACCACACCCCTGCGTCCCCTGCAAAAATCGTTGTGGCGATAGGGTCGCGATCTGGCCTGCGGTCTCGGTCGTGCCATAGGTGGGTGCCAGAGGAATCCCGCAGCTCCGGGCCCGGTTGAGTAATGCTGATCTTGTTGGACCTCCCCCTACCAGGATCAGGCGAAAACGACTTAGCCAGGCACAGATCTGAGGATAAGGCACCAACCGTTGCAGTTGGGTCGGCACCAGGGATAAGCAATAGGCCGTCGGATCCCAGTCCAGCCCCTTACCCGCCTGGAGATCTTTCCAGTCCTGTAGACGTAACGTTCCTCCCGTTAGCCAGGCCCGTTCAAACTGCATCAGGCCACTCACATGGTAAAGAGGGAGAACACAGAAGCTGTTGATCTGTTTCAGTGAGCAATGCTGTTGAAAACCCTGCACGGCAGCGGCGATCCTTTCGCGGGTATGGATCGCAAATTTAAGGCGACCGGAGGAGCCACCGCTGGGAATCAGGATCCAGGGCTTTGGAGGCTGAAGCAGCGCTTCCTCAGAGCCAAAAGCATGGAACTCTCCCTGGCTGAGCAGGTAACCCGACTGGATCTGATGGAGAGCCGCGTGCTGTTCTCTTGGACTCCAAAGAGGGTTGCCCAAAAACACCGTCCACCCTCGCAGTTGAGCCGCACAGTAGGCCCCTAAAAACACAACCGGATCCGATTCCAGCAACAGCAGCTGCCGAGGCCAATCTCCCGAGACTGAATCCAGTTGCCTGAGCCAGTGATCAAGACTGTCCTTGAACCCTGCTAAAGACTGATCCTGCCAGCGGCTCCAGGTCAGCAGATTCGCTAAAGTAAATTCCATACTCTGTCCAGTTGAGAACGCACCTGATCCAGAGGCTCAGTGAAGGCAGGTGAAGAGGCTGCTCCATCCCGAGGAAAGAGATGATCCAAACCATAGCCCAGGGGACGGGTGGTCCAATGAAAATGCTGCGTGTAGCGAGCCACATGATAAGCCCCGATCAAGGTTTCTAAACAGGAAGACATGACTAAATCCAGGTGATAAGTGCGGTAGAGCTGATCCAACAGGTCAGGGGATCCCAGAATTCCCAGTTTGATCACCATCACCCCCTGCCATCCCCGTTGACAGCATTGCTGCAGCTGTGTAAAGGAAGCAACGGATTCATCCAAAGCAATTGGAGTGGAGAACTCCTGACTGAGACCGATCATCTCCTCAAGCTGGGTAGGAGGCAGGGGTTGCTCCAGGTATTCAATGCGGAGATCCTGGCAGTGGCGAAGCCAGATGCTTGCCTGTTCAGCAGTGAGGCCGCCATTGGCGTCCAGACGTAATTGCACCGCTGGGGGGAGTTGCTCCTGGAGCTGTTGCAGCCAGCCCAATTCCTGGTCCAGATCTGCCACGGCTATTTTCCATTTCAAGGTCCGGTAGCCCTGCTGATAAAGATCCTGCCATACCTTGAGGGCCGCTTCACCCGTGGGCAGAAGTCCACAACAGGCGAAAGGAATGCACCTTTCCGGTAAATGAGAACTCAGATCCCCCCAGGCAGATTCCAGACCAAAGCGGGTTGCAGGCAGAGAAGGGGGGAGAGACGCCAGCACAGCCTCCGGATCTATCTCATCCGGCAGATCTTGCAGAACCTCCCATGCTTCAGCAAGAGTTTCGGATCCAAACCAGGGAAGAGGTGCGATCTCGCCATAGCTGGTGCAGCCCTCGGCATTGACCAGTTGCAACAGGATCCCCTCCCGTTCTGTCCAGCTGCCGTGGTGGGTACGCAGTGCTGTTTTCAGAGGACGGTGATACGGCTTGGAGTTCAAAGTGCAATAGCCCATCAGCAGGTACAGAGGACAACAGGGGGTCAGAAGTCTCCTGCGCTAGCATAAGCAATATTCTCTTGAAGCATGCATGGAACTTCTGGAATACCAGGCCAAGGATCTATTCCGGCGAGCTGGGATCCCGGTTCTGCCCTCTGCCCGCATTGAGCATCCCACCCAGTTGAAGAAACTCACGATTCCCTATCCCATTGCCCTAAAATCACAGGTTCATACAGGCGGACGGGGGAAAGCAGGAGGCGTGCGTTTTGCGGATAACACCATTGATGCGATTGCTGCCGCGCAGGTGATCTTTGGCTTGCCCATCCGTGGAGAGCGCCCTCGCGTCATTCTGGCGGAACAAAAATACCGCAGTGCGAATGAAATTTTTTTAGCTGTGGGCTGGGATGGCGGTGGTCAGTGTCCCGTCTTGATGGGCTCCCTCATGGGCGGGATTCAGATTGACGATCACCTGGATAGTATCCTAACCGTTCCGGTGACCGAGGATTTTCAACCTTTTCTGGCGAGACGCCTGGCCTACCGAATGGGTCTCTCGGGCTCCCTGCTCCAGGCGGTGGCGGATATGATTCGGCGTATGTACAGTTTGTTCACCACCTACGATCTGGAGTTGATTGAAATTAATCCTCTGGGCGTAGGGGAAGATTTGGAGGTCATGGCCCTGGATGGCAAGATTCGCATTCGCGGGCAACACTGGACCTGGCACCCCTACCTGCAGAACCTGGCACGAGAGGCCCCTCTCACGACGCTTTCCCTGGAGGATCAGGCCCGCTTATGGGATTTGCACTGGCAGGAGCTATCGGCTACCGGACAGATCCTGATCCTCTCCAGTGGCCTGGAGCTGGCCTCCCTGGATCAGAGAGCCCTAGCGGATCAGGGGGTGGAGACCGCCTGCATTCTGGATTTAGGAGAAATGCCTGGATTGATCCAGGTGCAGCAGGGGTTGTTACTGCTGGGAGAGTGGCTGCAGCAGACCCAGAGGACTGACATCATCATCTTTCATATTTTCAGTCCTTTGATCACCCTGGACCAGTCTCTGCAATTGCTCCTCAGCTGGCGGACGACCCTGGCCAGGCCACCTGTGATCCTGGTGCGCAATCAGAACAGCTCTGATCCCCAGAAGAAGATAGCGGAGGAGCAAATTTATCTCTGTGCCACCTGGGAAGAAGTGATCCAGGGGTGTGTTACGTTCACTCTTATTTCTCGCAGTGAATATGATTCTCCTGGCCATGCGTGAGTATCTCCTGCAAAAACTGAGTCCGGTGTCCCAACGGATCCTGGGCCGCGCCGAGTCAGCAGCTCGCCGGAGTGGTCACAATTTTGTCGGGCCTGAGCAGCTGTTGTTGGGGTTATCTCAGGAGGAGAGTACAGTCTGCCATCTTCTCCAGGCTCTAGGCGTCACTCCCCACCGGATCCAGGAGCATCTGCAGTCTCTGATGGGCAAGGGCTCCGGGTTGATGGCTGTCGAAATTCCTCTGACCCCAAAAGTTTACCGTGTTCTCTCCCGAGCCATTGAGGCAGCCCACACTCAGCAGGTGGAACCGCAACACCTATGTCTGGGGTTATTGCAGGAGGGAGACGGGGTGGTGCGGCAGATCCTGGAGCAACTGCAGGTGGATCGACTCGCCCTGGAGCATCATCTCTTAATTCTCCCCCCCCAGGAGCGGGGTCAGGAGTGGGGTAGCCGACGGCTGTTTCAATCCCTAGCCCAGTGGGTCGAATCCCGAGATCTGGGACAAGTGCGCTGTCCTGTAGCTTCTTTCTCCCTTGCTACGGGAGATCTGATCCGCGTGGATCTCATCTGTCTGCCCCATCATGCGGCAAAGGATCAGCCTCCCCCTATCGTTATGGATGTTTGTTCCGAAACTAAACCAGCCAACGCCCTGGCAGCCAGGATGGCCTGGTTACTGCAAATGGGAATTCAGGTGGGCCTGGTGATCGACGAAGGCCTTCACACCGTCACGGTTTACCGCTTTCAGCAACCTCCAAGGTTCTTCCATGTGGATCAACAGTTGACGTTACCCGAGTTTTTTCCAGGCTGGGGGATTGATCTGGGCAGTCTCTGGCCCAGCGAACCACTTGCAGAAGCCGAACCCAGATCATGATAGAAAAACACTCTGTGCTGGTGATCGGAGCTGGGGCCGCCGGACTTGGGGCCGCCCGAGGTTTACAACAGGCCGGATGGGATGTCCAGATCCTGGAGGCGCGTTCACGAGTTGGTGGCCGGATCTGGACCACAGCGGTGGGGGGAGTTGCCGTGGAAGCCGGTGCAGAGTTTATTCACGGACCTGGGGCAGTGACCCATGATCTGCTCACAGCGGCAGGACTGATGGCTGAACCGATCCAGCGGGTGGAACACCTGTGGTGGGCAGAGCCCGGAGAAGGGGCACGCAGAGATGTATCCCCGGAATTAAGGCAGGAATTTCAAAATTTATGGGCCGTCTATGAGCAACTGGGGCAATCGGTTCTGGACAGGGATTGTTCGTTTGCGGATTACCTGAAGACACAGGGATGGTCAGAGCAAGCCATGGATCGCGCAGAGGTGCTGCTGGCTCAACCCTGTTGTGCGCCCCTGAACGCCCTCAGTTGCCAGGATCATCTTCAGGAAATGCAGGTGGATCGAGCTGGATCTGGAGACTTTCGGGTGGTGCAGGGATACGGAACCTTCTTGAAATGGCTGAGTCAGGATCTCAGCATCCACCTCAATACCTGTGTGAACAAGATCCAGTGGGGGTCTGAGGGGGTACAGGTGTGGGCAGGGGAGCAAAGGTTTGCCGCTCAAGCCTGTATCCTTGCGGTTCCTGTCAGCATCCTGAAGGCAGAGCGCATCTTGTTTGATCCTCCTCTCTCACCTCCGCGTACCACCGCCGTGCGATCCTTCCATACAGAAGCAGCCACGAAACTGATTTACACTTTCTCAACCCCTGTCTGGCCAGAAGATCTGGTGTACCTGGCTCACACAGGACTGACGGCTCGTTGGTGGAGTGTTCCCCGTCAACCGGTCCTGGTTTGTTTTGTTACTGCTGAACGGGCTCGGCATCTGGATGCTTTATCAGACTCTCAAGCCCGTGCTCAAGGGTTGCAGGATCTGAGTCGCCTGCTGAATATTTCACTCACCCAACTTCAGTCCTGCTGCACTGGATTCCTGCGTGTATCCTGGGCTCGTGATCCCTATGCCCTGGGAGGATACGCCCACCTCCCTCCCCACACAGCCCATAGCCGCCAGATCCTGGCGCAACCGGAGGCTGGAGTGCTTTTCTTCGCCGGAGAAGCCACCGCCTTTGATAGCAATCCCCAAACCGTGCATGGAGCCATTGACAGTGGTTACCGGGCCGCCAGGGAATGTCTTGCTACACACTCAGCTCATTTCTCCCCGTCTAACTGACAGAATGCATTATCTTTTCCCCTTAATAATCTCTGAAGGATAAATCACCCTTTTTCCTTGAGTCAGAGCCACCTGTTCTTGATGGTGTCAGGGATCAGGCGTTAGGTCTGAGTTGCTCGATCTGTTCCACAGAGAGACCAGAGGTTTTGGCAATGATCTCAAGCTCCACTCCCTCTCCTAACAATTTGACAACCATCTGCTGAATCCCCTGCTGGATCCCTTCTTCTCGACCTTCCTCTTTGGCAAGTTCTTCCATACTGCTGATTAACGGCATCTTCCCCTCCGCTTCGTACTGAGCTAGCTCCTCCTTGAATTGTCGCTTAAGCTCAGGGGGTAGGGTCAAGATCCGGTCTATTACTCGAACTAATCGGATCACGTCTTTCCGACTATAACCCCTCTCATAAAGTCTACGGGTCAGGATCCATTTCCACCGTTTCCGTGCTTGGGCATCTGATTTTGTCGTTCTGGATCTGAGGTGAGCCATAACCACCACGGCCATCGGGTTATCACTGGCTTCCAATTCTGACCACCGATTCTCAAAATCCACCAATTTTACAATGGGAAATTTCAAACTCAGTTCGCATCCGGCCAAGGTGTAGGTATACCGATCCGGTCTCCAGCTATGCCTCTCATCGCCCAGCACGGCCAGGCTCATCACCCGCTTTTGGTAATAGTCAAAGATCCGGTAGTGGTAAACAAACATGCGCTCAGCAAATTTGCTGTCTTCCTGGGATTGGACTTCCACATGAATGAGGATAAAAGCTTCTTCACCATTCTTGAGCTAGGCTTTCACCAACTTGTCAGCGTAACGGCGACCGATCTCTGCTTCAGGGATCAGGTCCTGCAACTCTTTGTCAAGGAAGGCCCATTCAAGGATGAAGTGCAACATCATCTGACAGGTACTCATAGAATACT
>CAYMOX010000075.1:0-18603 GCA_964392245.1 uncultured bacterium | reverse complement strand
GTGGGGGGAGTTGTGGGCGTAGGCTGTCCCGTGGGGGGGGCCGTAGGCGTGGGTTGTCCTGTCGGGGGGGCCGTTGGGGTCGGAGAAGGAGCCACTGTGGGCGGGGGCTCGCCAGTTGGAGTTGGGCCTGGAGATGCTGGAGTGGTGGGGGAGGCCGTGGGGGAAGGAGAAGATTCGGGGGAAGGGGTAATGATAATAATGGGAATACCATCCCCTCCGAAGGGTGTGTCATCCTTCGTGAAGGCCATGAGCTGATTCTGGATCAGTGAGGGATCCTCAGATCGAGGAACCACCTGCTGAGATAGGGTCTGTTTTCCCCATCCCGATACCGAGAGCAGGACCAGTGTCAGGATTGATTGCCGTTGCCAGCCTTGCATGCTCGTCCGCTCCTTCCATGTGATTGACCAGGGAAAACCAACTTAGAACACCCTCAACGTCCTTCCAGAGCAGGAGATTGCAGGGCAGGAAGCTCACCAAGAACAGGATCCTGAGGTACCGCCAGGGCAGTAGAAGAGGGCAACAACTGCTGGCGGATCACTGCCACAAGCGCATTGGTGGTAGGTTCATAAATTTGCGTCATCAATTTGGGATAGATCCCAATCCCAATGATGGGCACCAGCAGACAGGCAATGATAAAGACCTCCCGCGGTTCGGCATCCACCAGGTCTTCATGGGCAGTCAATTCCTGATTCTCAGGACCAAAGAAGATCTGACGCAGCATCGAGAGGAGATAAATCGGCGTCAGGATCACACCCACCGCCGCCAGGAAGACCATCAACACCTTAAATGGACCAGCAAAAACATCTGAGGTGGATAAACCCAGGAACACCATGATTTCGGCCACAAATCCACTCATGCCCGGTAGAGCCAGACTGGCAAGGGAGCAAATGGTGAACATGGAGAAAATCTTAGGCATTTTTTGTCCCACCCCTCCCATCTCCTCCAGCACCAGCGTGTGGGTGCGATCATAGGTGGCTCCCACCAAAAAGAAGAGGCTGGCCCCGATCAAGCCATGGGAAATCATCTGCAACATGGCCCCACTCATCCCCAACTCGGTGAATGAACCCAGGCCAATCAGGACAAATCCCATGTGGCTAATGGAGGAGTAGGCGATTTTACGTTTCAGATTTCGCTGCCCAAAGGAGGTCAAGGCAGTGTAGATGATGTTGACTACCCCAAGCACAATCAGCACGGGCGCGAAATAAAGATGCGCTTGAGGTAACATGCCAACATTCATGCGCATGAGCGCATATCCCCCCATCTTGAGGAGAATTCCAGCCAGCAGCATATGCACTGGCGCTGTTGCCTCTCCATGAGCATCCGGCAACCAGGTGTGGAACGGGAAAATGGGCAACTTGACACCGTAGGCAATCAGGAAGGCTCCGTAGAGAAGCAACTGAAAAACTAACGGATAAGACTTCGCAGCCAGGGTCTGCATATCAAAAGAGATGGCATCCCCGTAGAAGGCCATCGCCAGAGCAGCCAGAAGGATAAAGAGAGAGCTGAGGGCCGTATAGAGAATAAATTTAGTGGCTGCATAAAGGCGTTTGTATCCTCCCCAGATGGCCAGGAGCAGGTACACGGGGATCAGCTCTAGCTCCCACATCAGGAAAAACAGCAGCATGTCCTGAACTGCAAACACCCCGATCTGCCCACCATACATCGCCAGCATCAGGAAGTAGAACAGCCGCGGCTTCAGAGTAACCGGCCAGGCCGCCAGAATCGCCAGCGTGGTGACAAAGCCGGTGAGCAGGATCAACGGCATGGAAAGACCATCCGCCCCCAAAGACCAGCGCAGCCCCACCTGCGGCACCCAGTTATAGTGCTCCACCAGCTGCAGACCCACGACGGTGGGATCGTAGTTGAGGACAAATCCCACTACCAGCAGCAGCAGATCCGTCACTCCGATTAGCAGGGCAAACCAACGGATCCGTTGAGCCAGACGTAGCTCAAATTTTTCCCCAGGGGCTGGATCGGGGATCAAGGGAATACATAGGCTCGCCACAATCGGATAGAGAATGACGGTGGTAAGCCAGGGAAAATCGACGGGGACAATCGGCAGATCCATGGGATTGATCTCAAGATTTGTGGGCAAGAATCAGACCAACTGGGCCTGAGGCAGGAACACAGGCTTCATTGTAAACAGTCAAGATGGATTTGGTAAGCAACTCCCTCACATCCTGGAAAAGATTGGGGAGGGGGGGAACCGTTCGGGAGATCACCATGAGGATCGGAGGCAATCGCCGCATCAAGAGTTTGCCAGGGCAATCCACCCGTCCTACCAGTGGACGAGTCCGAGAAGCGCTGTTCAATATTCTCCAGGGTCAGGTGGAGGGCTCCCGCTGGTTAGATATCTGCTGCGGAGCTGGCTCCATCGGGGCTGAGGCACTGGTGCGGGGCGCAGTCGAGGTTGTGGGCATTGATAAACATCCTGCAGCCTGTCAGGTGACGCGGCAAAACTGGCAACAACTGGCAAAGGATGGGCAACAAGTTCGAGTCATCCAGGCCGAAGCGGTGCGAGCCCTGCGTCAGAGGATCGATCGGGGTCCCTTTGACTTCATTTATCTTGATCCGCCTTACGATTCGGACCTGTACCTGCACTTAAGGCCGCTGTTAGCAAGGTATCTAGCTGATGCAGGCTGGATCATTGTCGAACATCGGCACAACCGCCCCCTGGTGGATTGGGATCAAGAATTGCATCTGTGCAATCAGCGTTTCTATGGGGAAAGCTGTCTGAGTTTCTATCAGGTGGCATGGGAGACAGAGGAGGGGAGAAACCCATAAAAAAATGATGAGGCAAGAACAGAGCCTCACCTCACAAGCAAATATTGAGCTTTGAGAGCGCATATCCAGACATCCCACCCTGGTGAGATGCAGATGGAAAACGGATTACTGGTTAAGCATCAAGGGTTTCAGGTAGCGACCATCACCTGCCTGAACCAGAACGGTTCTCACCTCGCCACTGCGGCGGAAAGTGAGAGGAACTTCCTGGCCAACACGAGTGCGGCTAATGAGTTGCTGCACCTGCTGGACTCCTTGAACCAGTTCACCGTTCACACCCAGGAGGACATCCCCTTCCCGCAGACCCGTCAGATCCGCAGGGCCATTCTCCAGGGTCCGAATCACCAGCACTCCTTCCACTTCCGGCACAGCCTTGTCAGGAGAGAAGAGATTGGCAAAGAAGCCACGCTCTTGGTTCATCTCTTGAGCTCGCTCCGGAGACAGCGGTTCAATGGCCACCCCAATAAAGCCAAAAGGCTCAGCTTGGGTGTCAAAGGAAACAGGAACCAGCTGGTAGTTGGAGCCATGACGCACCATCACAGTGGTGGTGTTCCGCCCATCAGAACTGGCAGATGGGGAGCGAAATGGGCAGGCCAGAGAAGCTTCCGCGATCAGAAATGTCGCCGGAACTAAGCAGGCCAGCTTAACCAGGTGAGTTGACATTTTCATAAATACGACCCCAGGGATTTGCTAGAGGACTGTTGCGCCTACTGTAGCCTCTCCACCTGAGAAGTGAGAAAAGGCTGGCAGAAAAATAAAGTCTTTTATCCTTGATAGTCGCAATTGCTGCCCCTGTCCAGAGTGATCACCTTAGGATTGCCTGAACGGAATTAAATTGCTCCCAGGCGAGTCAGGCCCAGGATCACACCTGCAGCCAGCAAATGGCCAAAGCTACCCGCAGCCAGGAGTTCTGGTAGCGTCAGGGGCATCCCCGGCACATTAAAGGTGTAAACCGAATTCCCTTCTGGAACCGCAAAACTGGAGCGAGCCTCATACCCCAGAGCTCCCAGCCAGGCATTGATCAGAGCGGGCATAACTTTCCACAGGAAGATCGCTACCACATTGCACAGAATCATGATCAGGGCAATAGTGGGAGACCAGGAAGGAGTCGCTGGAACGGCAGCAAAAAACGTTGTGATCATAGGTCAACCTTTGTCAAAGAGTTAGCGCGAAGCAAAAAAGGATGCTGAAGAGGACATTGACTGCATCAGGGCAATGGCGTCCATCACTCTATATCCACCAAGACTATCGAGATGTGCCTGCGCCTGAAGGTCAACCTTCCCTGCGGATCAGAATGAATCCTGCTGTCAACAACACTGCGGAACCGTAGTAACTCTTTACGGTGGAGTCCAAGTCTGTATCGTTAAGTTGCTATCAGTGAACAATGTTTAATGCCCTGAGCAGGAACGCTGGGGCCACTGGTTCAGGAACTGCTGGAGAAGTGTTTCCAACTGAATGGCTCGCGCTGCCTTAAACAGCAGCCGATCTCCAGGTTGAACCTGATCAACAAGCAGCTGCACCAGGGGCCGCCCATCCTCAAACACACCCACCTTTGCCGGAGGCAGAGCCGCGGCCAGAGGCTGCAGTTCCCCCTCAGGATCCAGCAGCAACACACGGTGTAAATCCAAACAGGCAGCAGTCTTGCCCACCTCCGCATAGAGAGAAGCAGCAAAGTCACCCAGTTCTCGCATCGGCCCCAGAATCGCCCAATGCCGCTGTCCAGGAGTTTCCTTCAGCTGAACCAGCGCTGCCTTCATCGCTTCAGGGGCAGCGTTATAGGTTTCATCCAGGATGACAAGATCTGGGGACAATGACAGAATTCGGTTCCTGCCCTCTTCAGCCGCAGGCAGAGGGATCGGCTCCTGTAAAACCTGCAGATCCAGCTGCAGTGACTGAATCAGGGCGATCACGCCCATCCAATTCAGGGCCTGGTGGCGACCGGGGTAGGGAACAGGGAGGGATAGATCCCGATAGATGACCCGCTGGCCAGAGTTCAGCCATTGCCCCTGCACCTTTCCCTGATCCAGTCCGTAGGTGAGGGTAGAGCCAGACCAGAGACTAGCAGCCGTCTTCAAAAGCAACGAATCCTCTGCATTCAGAATGGCAGTCTGGAGGGAGTCGATCTGCAGCAGCTCACATTTGGCCTGAGCAATGGCAGTGGTTGATCCGAGCCGACCGATATGGGCAGTTCCCACATTGGTGATCAGGGCATGGGTGGGTTGAGCAGTGCGGGCCAAGCGAGCAATTTCACCGCGCCCCCGCATGGCCATTTCCACCACCACAAAGCGATGCTCTGAGCCTATCTGTAAGAGGGTCTGGGTTAGCCCAATATCGTTGTTGTGGTTCGCCACACTTTTCAGGACGGGTCCATAGCGGCTGAGGGCGGCGGCGGCCATATCCTTGGTGCTGGTCTTGCCGGTTGATCCGGTAATGGCAATGATCGGGATTCTAAATTGAGATCGCCACCACTGCCCCAACTGCTGGTAGGCCACCAGAGTATCGGGCACACGCCAGTGGGGGACAGACTCCTCCCGTTCCGAGATCACAGCGACGGCCCCTTTCTCCATGGCAGCGGGAATAAACATGTGACCATCAAAGCGCTCACCGCGCAGCGCCACAAAAATCATGCCGGGCTGTAGCGTTCGGGAGTCAGTGCTAATGCCATGGAATGAGGCTGTGGGAGAGATGTCTTCTGGAGACACCTGCAGTAGTCTGGTAATAGTTGCAACAGAACCGTAGGCCATGAATGTTCGGAAGTTTCCCTAGCATGACTGGGCTGGTATGACGAATGAATCCCTAGCAAACAGCAATCTTATAACGCTTGCTCAAGATCAGGAGTTTACCTCCTCCACGGAGATGGAGAGGCAATTTCCTCATCCCATTCTGGTCTGGTACAAAGGCGGATCCCCCTGTAAACGGTTTGAACTGCATCAGAATGTCACGGTCATCGGTCGCCAGCATGATGCCGTCGATATCTGGATCAATGAACCTAGCGTGTCTCGACAACACTGCCGTCTGGAGCAGCAGGAGGTAGGGTTTGTTGTCACCGATCTGGGAAGTTCCAATAGCACTTACGTAAACACTCTGCGCATTCGTACTCCCCACCTGCTCCGGCATGGAGATACGCTGCGACTGGGGCTGGTGCGACTTCGTTACTACGAGCGCGGCACCAGCGACCAACTCTTGTTTGAGACACTCTACTCGATGGCAGTGCGGGACTTGCAACTGGGAGTTTATCGCAGAGAGTATCTCATGGAAAAGCTGGCGGATGAGGTCGCCATTGCACACCAGAATCAAGTCCCATTAGCAGTCCTGCTGCTGGATATTGATGCATTTAAATCGGTTAACGACACCTATGGCCACGATGCTGGGGATCACGTTCTGCAACAGCTCTGTCAATTGATCATGCCCCTGCTACGAGCCACAGACACCTTTGCCCGTTACGGAGGAGAAGAGTTCTGCATTCTGCTCGAAAATATCAACCAGGAACAGGCGATCCAGCTGGCAGAGCGGGTGCGGGAGAAGGTCGCGGCCACCCCGATCCGGTGGAAGGGGCACACCCTGTCGGTCACTCTCAGTATTGGAATCAGCGTTCTCACTCACGCGGTAGTTATCCCCGAGGATCTGCTGGCGGAGGCAGACCAGATGCTCTACTGTTCAAAGCGGGCTGGCCGGAACCAGGTATTTGCTTTGGGATATAGTGCTGCAGCATCCTCCGAAGCAGGGGCACAATGTTGATGGTTACAGGGAACCAAGTTCCTACCGGAGTGATCTACTGGAGAGATGCATCATTATGGTTCGATCACGATTACAACCTGAAGCACCAGATGACCGGATCCATGTCTGTGTCGTCATTGAGCCGGAGGGGGAGCGAGCCTATGCTCTGGAGGCCGCCATGTATTCAATTGGCCGCGATCAGACCAACAGTATTGTTCTCAACGATGAGGCCGTATCGCGGCAGCATGCGATCTTCATGCGGGTGCCCACAGAGAAAGGCTTCAGCTACCGTCTTATGGACGGGAACAAGATGGGTGAACCCAGCACCAATGGAGTCCAGGTGAATGGCAAACGATGTATGGCTCACGATCTAAAAGATGGAGATGAACTCCTGTTTGCTGGCAGTGTGAAAGCCGTCTACTACTACCGCTCCATGCAGGACGGCAATATTCAGAAGCTCTCTCTCAAAAGCATTCCCTCCCAACCGATTGATCAAGAATCCACCACCTACCGTGGGCTGGACTAAATCACAACGTCAGGAAGATGAGGACGAGGGGATCGCTGCAGGGCCAGGATGCCAGGCAATAGCTTCAATTTCCACACGGGCATTTTTAGGTAGGCGGGCCACCTGCACACAGGAACGAGCAGGGGGAGCACCCATCTGGAAAAACTCGGCATAGACCTGGTTGACAACAGCAAAGTCATCCATATCCGCCAGGAAGACAGTGGTTTTCACCACATGCTCCAATCCCGTCCCTGCCGCTTCCAGGACTGCCGTCAGGTTACGCAGGGCCTGTCGGGTCTGGGTGCTTACATCCAGGTCTACCATTTCCCCCGACTTGGGATCGACACCGATCTGACCAGAGGCAAACACAAAGGCCCCCTGAGCCGCAATTCCCTGGCTGTAGGGGCCAATCGGTAGGGGTGCTTGGGAGGTTTCCACAGTACACCGACCAGAAATTGAAGGAAGAGTCATGGCATTCACCTGCAACGCCAGCTGTGGCCATACCCTACCACACTCAGCCCCCGAAATTACTGGTGACCAGGTTCACTGAATTTTCCCGTGGGGTCCATAGTGTTTCTGGCCTTAACCTGCTGTAATAGTGGGTGAGTGTCCCATTCGCAACAGACATGGAGAGCCATGGCAGACAATCGTGCGGGTGCATTTCTAGGGGGGTTACTGCTCGGTGCTGCTGTTGGCACAGTGGTGGGGCTCTTAATTGCTCCTCGCAGTGGACAAGAAACGCGGCGATTTTTACGCAAGTCCGCGAAGGCCCTGCCGGAAGTCGCCGAAGACATGTCCAGCAACCTCCATTCTCAAACGGAGCGCCTTCTGGATGCCGCCCAAAAAAACCTGGATGAAACCCTGGCTCGTCTGCAGGAAGCCATTACAACCGGGAAAGCGGCCATGGTACAAAAGCGGTTCGAACTAACCCAGCAGCGGCTCCAGGCAGAGGATCAGGAGGCTCAACATCTGGAAAATCCCTCCCTCACCCTTGCAGATGAACCCAGTTCTGCTACGGTAGCTGCAACCGCTCCACTGTCGGCAGCAACCGAGACCTGAACCCTCAACCGGATGCATTTGGAGATAACACCTGATGAATGATCCTGTTTTCTGGCTAGGTCTTTCCGTGGGGTTGGTTGCTGCCGGACTCTTTGCGGTGGTTATTACCCTCCTGCCTGCAGTGATCCAATTGGGACGGGCAGCCAAAAGTGTAGAGCGTTTCTTTGATACCCTCTTGCAGGAGTTACCACCCACACTGGAGGCCCTGCGATTAACCACGCTGGAGGTGAGTGAAATTGCCGACAGTGTGGATGATGGAGTCAAAGGTGCAGGGCAGGTCATCAAACAGGTGAATCGTTCTCTGGACTCCGCTCGTTTACAGGCCCAGGGGGCCCAAACCAACGCCCAGAGTCTATGGGCTGGAGTCAGGGCTGCCTGGCAGTCCTTGCGTAGTGATCCGATCGCTCCACCTATTCCAAGAGGGCGCAACCGACAGCTTCCCCAATCTCCGCTTCGGCAGGATTCATTGACAGCGAGAACCTCTGCTTTTGAGAACTCAGAACAAGAATCATGAACGGCGTGACTTTGATCGACTTGTTCATCCAGAGGAAAATGATAGTCTGGTTAGTAGCCATCAGGTATTTGTAAATTAATTTACTAGCAGAGCTACTGTCAGGACTACCCCCTTGGGTTGGATGTTAGATTTTTCCCATAGGGTGTATACTTTTGCAACAGGGATCGGTTGGTGTACGGCTTTTGTGCTTCAGCTGTGATCGTGGAAGATGGAGACTCACTTATGTCACTCTTTGATTGGTTTGCCGATCGCCGTAAAGATGCTACTCCGTCCCTCACGGGTGGCACACCGTTCACCAAATCACGTCAAGTTCGTGACATTCCCGAAGGACTCTGGACCAAGTGTCTGGAATGTAGCAAGCTGACTTACACC
Organism: uncultured bacterium; assembly: GCA_964392245.1. Lineage (GTDB taxonomy): Bacteria > Cyanobacteriota > Cyanobacteriia > Thermostichales > Thermostichaceae > JAAUUJ01. The sequence continues at coordinate 9,655 of CAYMOX010000075.1, read as the reverse complement.
AAAGATCTGAAAGACAATCTGGATGTTTGTCCCCACTGCGACCACCACAATCGCCTCACAGCTGTGGAACGAATTCAGCAATTAATTGATGCCGGTACCTGGCAGCCCTTGGACGAGAATCTGGTGGCCGGAGATCCTCTCAACTTTGTGGATCAAAAAACCTACCCTGAACGCCTCCGTTCCTACCAGGAAAAGACCCAGCTTAATGATGCCATCCTCACCGGCATCGGTTTGATGCTGAATCAGCCTGTGGCCCTGGGAGTCATGGACTTCCGCTTTATCGGTGGCAGTATGGGCTCGGTGGTGGGAGAAAAGGTAACTCGTCTGGCGGAGCGGGCCACCTGTGATCATTTGCCTTTGATCATGATCTCAGCCTCAGGGGGAGCTCGGATGCAGGAAGGGATCTTCAGCCTCATGCAGATGGCAAAGACGTCCGCAGCGCTGCAGCGTCATCGGGATGCGGGTCAGTTGTTTATCTCTGTGCTCACCCACCCCACCTATGGAGGGGTGACCGCCAGCTTTGCCATGCTTGGAGATTTGATCCTAGCGGAGCCCAAGGCTAGGGTCGGGTTTGCAGGTCCTCAGGTCATCGAGCAAACGATCGGAAAAGGCAAGCTACCCGAGGGATTCCAGACGGCTGAATACCTCTTAGATCACGGTCTCATTGATGCTATTGTGCCCCGCACGGAATTGCAAAAGCGTTTAACTCAATTGGTCCGATTACATCAACCTCATCTGCGGCTTTGCTCTCAACAATTGCAGACAGTTGTGCCGGTTCCTGTCGAATTGGTCAGTGCCGACAGCTAAATTCAATGACTTGCCTCAGGGCAGAATGTTAACCGTCGGACCCGTGCTCAGAGCCTGCTGTCCATTTTTACTGAGCTGAACTTCAATCGGTCCGTTCGTGACCGCCAGCATATCCGCTGGGATCCTGACCCTGCCCTCATACAGACCCGGCAGGATCTCAGACATTGTAATTGGGGGAGTCACATCGACAATACGAAAACTGGCTTCTCCTCCAGCATCCCCATAGAAACGAACTTCGAGAATGTCATCCGATTGCAATGTCTGACCTTCGGCATTGGTGGTGATCGAGCGAATGTTGAGGGGACTAGCACTGGCAGGGGGTGGGCTGGGGGCTTGAATTGTGGAGCGGGTCCCGACTGAGCCATCAATGCGAAAGGGGAAAATTTCGGCGTGCTGGGTCGTCAACCCTTCTCTGGAGAAGGCAATGCGCAATGTGGGTCCTGAAGCTTGATCCGTTGCTCCTACCACGTAAGTTCCCTCATAGAGGTTGGGTTTGATTTCACGCATGGGTTGGTTGGTGACCAAGGTCCCGAGATCAAAGGTGGCAACCGCTCCAGATTCACCCCAGACATTAATGGTGAGGATATCGCCTTCCTGAAGATTCCGTTCCGGTTCTAGGCGTACACTGGTGAATTCTGGATAGTTTTCAGCTGGGGGCGGCGGGCTGGTGAACCCCTGAGAGAGTGTTCCAGGGGGGGGCTGAGTTGGGGATGCCACACCACTTCCTGAATCAGAAAAGATCGGGGAATCGAGGGGTGCCGCACCACTTCCCACCACCAGTTGCGGCAGACGCCGTTGCCTGCGTGTCACCTGATTGCCAATCGAGAGACGGATCGTGATATCCGGTCCCTGAATCAGGTCTTGAGGGCCTGGGGTATAGATAGCGCGATACAGTCCGGAACTTTGCTCCTGCATGGGTAGGTTTTGCACTAAAGTGCCAATATCCACACTGGCACTTCCGCCTGGAGTGGCCTGGGCCTCAATCACCAGGGGATTCGCGGCTGACACAACCCCTGACTCTGGCATTATCTGAAAGGCAAAAATCTCAGGTTGGGCATCAGGAGCAAGCGTTGTAACTGGAGGGGCATCAGGGGCAAGCGTAGGTCGCAATTGGGTGACAGGCGGTTCGAGAGGGGATACCTGACCACGAACCGTGAGCGTCTGGTAAAACATGGCAATCCCCTCCCCCCGACGTAGAACCAGATTCGGATTCAGTCGTTCAGGATCCGGAAGGTTGAGAATTAGGCCTGCTTCCCCAGCCATGGCAATGAAGGGCTGTCCAATCTCAGGAACTTCCCCGGCATCACTATAAAGAGACATCCAGCCTTCCACCTGCTGAGGAGTCGGCTGGGGACGCTGCAGGACACGCACCAAAATGGCCAGTGCTTCCAGCTTAGTGATGTCCCCCTCCGGGCGAAAGGCATCTCCCTCAAACAGACGCATCACCCCAGACTGCACGATCGCTTGGGCCGTCCACCAATCGGGAGAATTGGGTTGCATATCCGTAATCACCACTGCCTGCCCTGGATCAGCCACATAGTCGAAAAACTCCACCAGCCACTGCGCAAATTCAATTCGGCTGAGGGTTGTACTCAGAGGTTGCCCCTGCAGGACAAGATCGGTTTGAGCTTCCAGGGCCTCAGCATAGACTTCTGTCCAGTTTAAAGAATTCGAGACCTGAGTTTGCGCCTGGGCAGGGGAGACAAACAAGACCCAGGCACTTGCCGATCCTGATGTGGTAGACAAGCTCAAGGCAAGGGCAGCGGAGAGAAAACGCATAGTGGCCACGGAGTTGAACCCAACCAAACAACGATGGCAATAGATAGATCCTCTTTCTGCAATGCATTTAGCTCTGAAGGAGCGAGGAACCTACCGATCTCCAGTAAGCTTATCTTAAGAGCCACCCCCATTCCCAAGGTCCTTTTTCCTGGCTCGTCTTACGCGGATCCGCATCCTGGGAGCCCCTGGGCTCTCGTCAAGGAGATCAACACGGTGTCGCAGCGCTTACCATTATAAACTTGTGTAAACTGCTGGCCGCACACAGAATAGTTATCATAATCTATATGAAAGTTTACTGTTTCCACAGAGTTTACGCAGATTCGAGGAGAGCTTCATGTCAGGAAGTACAGGTGAACGGCCCTTTGGAGATATCGTCACCAGCATTCGCTACTGGGTTATTCATACCCTTACCATTCCAATCTTGTTTATTGCTGGCTGGCTGTTTGTGAGTACAGGCTTAGCCTATGATGTATTTGGGACGCCTAGACCGGATGCTTATTTCTCTGCAACCCGGCAAGAGCTTCCCATTGTTCAGGATCGGTTTGAGGCTACCAATCAGCTGGAAAAGATGACTCAGAAATGAGAAACTGGTCACCCGTTGCATGGTTTTGAAAATCTGTTTTTCCAGTCTGCCTTTCAGTCTTAGCTGCACAGAGTTATCTTCTTTGTCGGTTTAGCCAAGAGTTCACCATTATGCAATCTCGTCCCAACGAACCTGTTTTTTATCCCGTCTTTACCGTCCGCTGGCTAGCGATTCATACGCTGGCGGTCCCAACTGTCTTTTTCCTCGGTGCTATTGCTGCGATGCAGTTTATTCAACGGTGAGTTTATGCCAGATCAACCCGATAAAAACCCCAATACTCAACCAGTTGAGCTCAACCGAACTTCCCTATACTTGGGACTGCTCCTCGTCTTTGTTGTTGGTCTCTTGTTTTCCAGCTACTTCCTCAACTAGCGCACAGATCATTTAGGTACTGCGAGGTAAAACCATGACACAAACACGTATTCCTCTCTGGATTGTTGCCGTTATCGCTGGCTTGGGCGTGCTGACAGTAGTGGGACTTTTCTTCTATGGTGCCTATGTAGGAGTAGGATCCAGTCTGTAGATGGGACAGAAGCGGATTTAGCCTTGCCCATCACATCATCATGAATGTGCAGAGCAACAAAAAGACAACTCAACCCAAGTAAATAGCTGCCTCGATACCTGCATCAGGTTGTCAAGGCAGCTTAATTTTATTAAGGAGGGATCTCAAAGAGATTCTTAAGCGGAGTGGTAGTCAGTCAATCTTATTAGTTAGAGGAGGGCTCACCTTTTTCGATCCAGAGGAAGAGAGTCACAATTGCCATTGCAGGCAGTACCCAGCAGGTCACCAACACCATAAAAGGTTGCAGATAAGCAGCGGTCATAGAGCTTGTACTCCTTAAGCAGAATTACAGCGAATGTAATCAGATTTTAGGGAACTCTTTCCCTCTAACCGCGAATTGTAATGATGTTTAATGTGTCACTCTCAGATTGCTGGAGAGCAGGAACACACGGCCCTAAGGAAGTTCGACCACCACATTGGCCAGTTGAACATCATCGTAGTCTAGGCGCGCTGCCCCCGATCGTCCTATAGGGACCCCCAGTTGCAAATTGCCACCGAACAGAGGGATGTTTACGGGCACCTGCAGATTAGCAGCGGAATGAAAGGTCTGACCCGTTTGCAACGTCAGCGTGTTTTGACCAGTTCGCAGATGCTGCAGAGGAAGGGGAATGATCAGGTTGTCTCCCGCCAGACCGATTGTGGTAATCGTCGATCCATTCAGGATCACTTTCATGGGGGACATATCGGCCCCAGGGATCCGGGTTTGTCCAGCTCGATAGGCCTCCACGGTATCCAGTCCAATCAGGGAACCAATGCGCAGACGCGGGGGTTGAGTGGGTATCCGTGCCAGCGAAAAGGTGCGATTTAATTCGGCCCCCTGGGCCTGCAGTTGAAACTGCCCCGCAGCTGCCGACTGGGCGGAATAGGCATTATCTCCCAGGCGAACAACGTCACTTTCCAGCAACAGGGTGGTGGACTGATCCAGACGCTCCAGTTCCACCTGAAACTGTTGAGGTTCTCCAGTGGTGGTTTGCGAGAAGGGAACGTAATCCTGCAAACGGGCCACCAGGATCTGATTGGCAGGGATATTGTCAGGCAGTTGAAAGCGCCCCTGGCTATCGGTACGAACGGAAACACCGGCCCCCGGCACGGCCACCTCCACATTGCTGAGAGGCTGCCCCGTTTGTTGATCCACGACTTGTCCCGTGTAGGCCGACTGCAAACGCACCTGAGAATTGGGAGCCGCCACAGCCACCTGAGTACTCTGCTGCAACCAATTCAGATCTTGTTGGCTGATCTCACCATCTCGATCGACATCAGCAGCATCAATTTGCCGATCGCTCAAACTTTGGGATCCTTGCAAATACCCAGAAAGGAGGGTAACATCAGCGGCGGTCACTGCTCCATCTCCATTGAGATCACCCTGCAGAAAGGTCTGAGAGTGACCCGGAGCACCAAGCCCACACCAAACGGTTAGGGCAGTCGACAGAAGTGAAGCAAGGCTGAGGCTGCGATTTATCAAGGCCAGCACCCGTCAACGATACCCCTCAGTTGTAGCTCAAGCCCAGCCAGAACCCGAGGCTGCTTGACGCAGTCCTGCTGGGGGTCTATTGCAGGACAGGGAAAGAGTGCGGTAAGTTAGCCAGAGTTACAGCAATCCTTAGGGTTCTTTATGCCCTTAAGGATGATCCTGGCCCACCTGTTCATGCTGGTCAACACCTGACTAATATGAACATTGCTGTAGGTTCTCTCCGATTGCCGTCAACCTCTCCTACCTCATGGCTCGTTACTCTTGTGTTACACAGTTTTCTGGCTCAGCAGAGCATCTGGATGAAGCCATTCGTGCTGTTTTGGAACGCTGTCGGCTCAATATTTTACATAATAGTACGGATTATTGGGTTGCTGGTGAACCCCCCGGACAAACGCCGTTTTCCAAGCTGGTGAAAGTCGAGGTGCTGATGAGCCGGAAGAAAAAGCAAGGAGATGACTGTGTTGAGGTCACCTGCATTGCCAAAAATGAGGAACTTCCCTTAAGAACCGACAACCACTGCCAGCAAACCTTTGATCAGTTGAAATTAGAACTGACCCAGCTCCAAACCGAACTCAAGCTTGCCGCATCACGCCGAAATCAGGTAAGATCATAAGCCTGTTTGCTCAGGGACGGTTGTCCTTACTATTCTTGGTGAATTATGGGACGTAAATGTCAGCTCACAGCAAAGCGTCGCAATAATGCTTTTGCTATTTCCCACTCGCACAGACGGACGAAGCGCGTTCAGGAAGCCAACCTGCAGTGGAAGCGGATCTGGTGGGAAGAAGGGGGCAAGTTTGTCCGCGTGCGCTTATCCACTAAGGCTCTCAAAACTTTAAAGCACAAGCGGCTAGGCCAAATGGCCAAAGAGATGGGGATCAACCTTAACAAACTCTGATCCTTAGCTTGACCCCTCTTGGCGGATCAAAACTTGAGGCGCGCCACTTTTCCAGGCACAATTTGGTGGGGACCTCTCCGGATCACCAGATCTCCGGGTTGCAATGTGCCCTGAGCAAAAACCGCTTTCCCCTGATGGGGCAGTATCTACAGATCCTAGTGAACCACCTGATAGAGCGCCGATGGAGCATCGGTGGTTGATACCAGGTTATGACCCGACCCTTAGCCGCTCACTCCGAGAGCCAGAAGCCTGATTCTAAAACCGTTTGTTTGAGGCGCAGACGAGCTGACTCATCAATTTGTACCTGCGGATCCTTCTCCAGATCCAAGATCACGGTCACTGTGCCTTGGGCTCTGCCAGTGCTGGTAAAAGTGTTCTCACCCCGACCGTGTGATCTCTTCTGAGTTCAATATGGACAATTCCCAGCATCGAGAAAAAATGCGCAAACGGCAACAGATCCAGCAGCAGCGGCTGGCGGAGATGCAGGATCGGAAGGGCCTGATCATTGTGCATACCGGCCAGGGCAAGGGGAAGAGTTCTGCAGCCTTTGGCATGGTGTTTCGCAGCCTGGGGCATGACTTACCTGTGGCAGTGGTGCAGTTTATTAAAGGAGCCTGGGAACCAGGAGAGGCCAAGCTTTTGCGGCGAATGCCCGCAGATCTGGTGGAATTTTATGCGATGGGGGAAGGCTTTACCTGGGAAACTCAGGATCGGGAGCGGGACATTGCCCATGCCCAGGCCGCCTGGCAAAAAAGTCTGGAGCTGATCCAGAGTCAGCGCTTTCATTTGATTCTGCTGGATGAGATCAATGTGGCCCTCAAACTGGGATATCTGGAGATAGACAGGATTCTTCAGGGATTAGACCAGAAACCCGATGATCTGCACCTGGTGCTTACAGGCCGGGGAGCCCCTTCCGCCCTGATTGAGCGATCCGATCTGGTGACGGAGATGAAGCTGATCAAGCACCCCTTTCGTGAGCAGGGGATTAAAGCCCAGAAGGGGGTTGAGTACTAATCCATGGCCATTTTGATTGCAGCTGCGGGTAGTGGATCCGGGAAAACCACCCTCACTCTGGCCATTCTGGCAGCTCTGCAGCGCCGGGGACTGCGGATCCAACCCTTTAAGGTAGGCCCCGACTACATTGATCCGCTTTTTCACACGGCTGTTGCTGGGGTGAGCAGCCGCAATCTCGATCCCGTTCTCACTTCTGCAGACTACGTTCAGCGCTGTTATCGCCAGCATGCTTACGGCAAAGATGGGGCCGTGATCGAGGGGGTGATGGGACTTTTTGATGGCAGAGTGGGGGAACCTGACCATTCTGGAAGTAGTGCCCAGGTAGCGCAGTTACTCCATGTCCCGGTGATCCTCGTGATCAATGTGGCCGGGATGGGCCAGTCGGTGGCAGCCCTTGTGCACGGATTTAAGTCTTTTGATCCGCAACTCCATCTGGCCGGTGTCATTCTCAACCAGGTGCGCAGCGATCGCCATGCTCAGATCCTGGAAGAGGCCCTCAGGGCTGTGCAGGTCCCTGTTCTTGGGATATTTGATTGGGATCCGAGCTTCACTCTCCCCAGTCGCCATCTCGGGCTTGTGCCTGTGGCAGAGTTGCCGGAGTTCACAGAGCTGATCCCCCGTCTAGCTCAGCGGGCAGAAAACAGCCTGGACTGGGGGAGGCTGCTGCCGATGATTCGAGAGGTTCCAACCACAGCAGCCCCCTTGTGGACCGTTCCGTCTCTACCGTTTTCCCCTCCTCTACGGATTGCGGTGGCTCAGGATCCAGCCTTTTGCTTTTACTACGCAGACAATTTAGATCTTCTCCAGCATCTAGGAGCAGAGGTAGTACCCTACTCACCCCTGCAGCAGGGACTCTGGCCGTCTGAAGACTATCAGGGATTGTGGTTGGGGGGAGGTTTCCCAGAAATGTTTGCCGCCCAATTAGCTGAGGCGATCCAGATCCAGAAGTCTTCTCCCGCCAATCCGATCATCTACGCTGAATGTGGAGGGCTGATGGTGCTGGGGCAGAGCCTGCAGGATCTGGAGGGAACTGACCATGAAATGGCTGGGACATTTCCGTTTATCTCCAGGATGCATGCCCGTCTGACGTTAGGCTACCGCACGGCCCATGTCCTCCACTCCACTCCAGTCGTATGCGAGGGACAGGTTCTGCAGGGCCATGAATTTCACCGTTCTCAGATTGAACCCTCAATCCCATTAAATTCAGCGACTTTCACCTCGATCTACACCTGGAACTCCACTCAGGAGGGCTGGGCAAGCTCAAGAATTCATGCCTCTTACCTGCATCTCCATTGGGGAGCAATGCCGCAGTTGGGAACACGTTTTTTGCAAAGCTGCTATGCCCCAGTATCAGATCAAGTCAAATCAATTTGTTAGTAGTGCTACCAGAAACAGAGAATTAACGCTGCGATTCAGATCTAATGATTGGCAACAAAGCCACAAACATTTACAGGAGTAAACACGATACTATTTATGTGCATTCCTCAAGCAGACTATTGAGGCTAAATTCATCACCTAGAGGAGAGCGGTTGAATGAGCGTGTACACACCTGAAAGGGTTTTACAGTGTGTAAAGCAGGGAGAATCTCTAGCACAGGCCGAATTAAGCCATGTTGATTTGCAGGGCCAGCATCTTGAGGGGGCCAATTTTCAGAAAGCCTATTTGCGGATTGCCAATTTCTCGGATGCCTCCTGTCAGCAAACGGATTTTACTGGGGCACTGTTGATCCGTGCTCTCATGATACGGACCAATTTAACCCAGGCGATTCTCACCGGAGCCCAACTCTCCGGAGCTCGTCTAGAGCAGGCCACTTTGCATGCAGTTAAGGCCATGAAAGCTCGCTTCTACGGTGCCATTTTGGATGAGGCCAATGCCAGGATGGGGCATTTTCAGCGGGCTGTTTTTACAGAGTGCAGTGCTCGCGGTACCAACTTCCAATCGGCTAGCCTCAGCCATGCTGATCTGAGTGCTGCGGATCTGGGTGGTGCTGATTTCACTGCAGCCCTCTTGATTCAAGCAAATTTAGATGCAGCCAATCTCACAGAAGCCATTTTGAATCATGCAACGCTCTCGCAAGCCAAACTAACACGAGCCCGCTTATTCAGGAGCCAACTGCAGAAAACCGATTTCACCGGAGCCAACTTAACTGCCGCCAACTTAACAGGTGTAAAGGGACAGGGGATCATTCTGGATGGGGTCACAGCGTTGCAGATGGTGGCCACTCAGGCTGATCTGAGGGAAGCCTCTTTGTTTGAAACCAACTTAGAAGGTTCAATTCTGACCGGGACATGTCTGCAGAAAGCCAATCTCGCAGGTGCCAATCTCAAAAAAGCTGATCTCACCGGAGTTAATTTTCAAGGGGCAAAAGTTGCAGGCATGATCCTGAAGGATGCTCGTGGTTTATCACCCAGCCAGAAAGCCGAATTGTCTGCTCAGGGAGCTCTCAATATTCCTGATTAAGTTGATGCATTTAAACAAGCTCTAACTCCTGGGGACTTCGATTAATTGATAATGGGAGTTTTTTGGTAGAATTGAAGAGATGAT
>CAYMOX010000074.1:0-19403 GCA_964392245.1 uncultured bacterium | reverse complement strand
CAGCGGCATGACGAAACCGATCAACGCTTTAACATTCTTCTAGAAGAGATCCGTTTTTTATCTCGACAACTACGGCCTCAATCTGAAGAAGAATCACCATAGTTTGCTTTCTGACTGATGAAGCTGTAGATCTCTTCCCCTGCCAGGTATGCTAGAAGCTAGATAGTCATCCCAATTTAGAACCGAAGTCCTATGATTCTGCTTCTTTACATCGCGGCGGCGGTCCTGCTCTTCATGGCCAGCATCCTTTACGTCCGATCCTTGCAGGAACAGGAACCCAGACCCTCCACCCCCCGCCACCCTTTGCGCCCCAACAATAGAGATGCCTGGAAATCTTACTCTGGATCTGAACATCAGGTAGACATTCGGGATCGCATGGCCCACATGGATCGAGATCAGCTCCTGGATCTGCTGGAAAAGCAGTTTCAGAACAGCCCCTCTTCGCCCGAAAGCTAAGGATCCACACCGCCCGGATCATTTAAAGAAGGTGGTGCGATGACGATGCATCGCCACGGATTCAGCTAGTCCAATGGCCAGAAAATTGGTGAGTAAGGCCGAGCGCCCATAACTGAGGAAGGGCAAGGGTAAACCTGTGATCGGAGCCAGACCGACTGTCATCCCAACATTGATCACAGCCTGAAACAGGATCATGGCAAAGACGCCAATGGCGATTAGAGAACCAAAGTTATCCTTGGCATGCTGAGCGATCAGAAGCAAGCGAAAACACACCAGCCAGAGCAGCACCAAAACCGTGAGGGTGCCAATAAAGCCCACTTCCTCCGCCACAGCTGAAAACACAAAATCAGTATGTTGTTCCGGAATAAAATCCAGCTGAGTCTGGGTGCCCTGCAAAAAACCTCGTCCCCACAATCCTCCGGCCCCAATCGCGATCTTGGACTGGATCAGGTGGTACCCTGACCCCAAAGGATCTTTGCTGGGATCTGTAAAAATCAGAAGACGCAACTGCTGATAGGGCTTGAGCATCTGCCAGGCGATCTGACCCAGCTGTCCTGAGAGCAGATTGAGCACTGCAAAGGTGAATGCCCCCACCCGTCGCCAGGGGAGTTGCCAGGCAGCTAGCAGACCCATTGCCGCTGTCCAGATCAACCAGAGCCAGATCATGCCATAGAGTCCAGGTTGGGTATGCAGACCATAAAGGATCCCCCCCACGAGAGGTGAGAGCAACAGCAAGATCCAGCTGATCTGTGCCCCAGCCCAGTAGAGCATCGTCAGCAGAATTACCACGAAGACCATGGACGTACCCAGATTGGGTTGTAAAAAGATAAGCACCCAAGGGGGAGCGATCACCAACACGGGTAGCCAGATCTGGCTGAAATAGCGAATGGGCCAGTAGTGGAGCACTGCGGCCAGAGTAATGATCACCGCAATCTTGGCAAATTCCGAGGGCTGAACTGGGATTCCCCCGACTGAGATCCAGCGCTCAGCACCTCCTCCAGTAACCCCGACAAAGAGGACCGCAATCAGGGTGAGAAGATTCATTCCATAGAGAACCCAGTGCCAGCCCAGAAGCCGTTCATAATTCCAACGAGCCAGGATGAGACATGGGGCAACGCTGACGCCTCCCATCACCAGTTGCTGGATCCAGTACTGACTTTCCGAACGGGTGCTATGAATGGCCAAGATACCAATACCCGTCAAGAAAAGCACCGTTAGCAATAAAACGCCATCGAATGATTTCCATGCCCCCAGCCACAGCTGGAGCCCCCGTTTTCGCGTCGCTGTAGAGGCAGAGTACAGAGGGGGAGACTTTTGGGAAAGTGCCATAGGCCCACTTCATGCGTTCAGAGGCATGATAACGGTTTCACTGCAATCCGCAGCATGGATTCTCACCCGATCGGGCAGGAAAGTTAGTCAGTCAGGGCTGTAACCCTCTCCAGGAGGCGGTCTTTGTCCAAATGTTCACCAATCAGGATCAGTTGGGTGCGGGGCTGTTCCTGAGGTTGCCAGTGGCGATCATAAAAAGACTCGAACCGCTGCCCCACTCCCTGAATCACCATGCGCATGGGTTTGCCCGCAACTGCCACAAATCCTTTCACCCGATAAATAGGGTACTCCCGAACCAGGGCCTGGAACCCCTTCAATATCCTCTGGGGATCCTGCACAGGGCCTAAGGCGAGAGAGACTGAAGTGATAGCATCATCATGCTCATGATCCTCTTCGTGATCGTGATGACTGGGGCGGTTCTGCAGTTGATCCTCCACAGCAGCATTGAACCCCAGGAGTAGATCGACACTGATCTGACCCCGCTCACAGGGGATCACCCTCACTCCAGCCGGAACACGAGCACGCAAGGAGGCTTCAACTTGATCCCGCTCGGCAGATGTAACCTGATCCACTTTGGTCAGCAACACCAGATCAGCACAATTCAACTGGTCTTCAAACAGTTCCTCCAGGGGTGTTTCGTGATCCAGGTTGGGATCCGCCTGCCGCTGTTGGGCCACCGCCTCCGGGTTTGCCACCCACTGCCCGCGGGCCAGGGCCTCACAGTCCACGACAGTCACCACACTGTCAACGGTGGCGCGGGTACGGATCTCGGGCCAACGAAAAGCCTGTACCAGCGGTTTAGGCAGGGCCAGTCCTGAAGTTTCAATCAGAAGCGCATCCATCGGATCAGGATGCTGCAGGAGGGACTGCATTGTGGGCAGAAATTCCTCCTGAACAGTACAGCAGAGACAGCCGTTACTCAGTTCTACAATCTGGGGGATGGGAGTCTCTTCCTCTTCGCACACCTGACAGGAACGGATCAGCTCTCCGTCAATGCCCACATCACCAAATTCATTGACCATCACCGCCAGTCTGCGCCCCTGGTTGTGTTGCAGCAGATGTCGGATCAGGGTGGTTTTGCCAGCTCCCAGGAAGCCAGTGATGACAGTGACTGGAATTTTATGCATGGTAGGTTCAGGCGTCAGGATGAATAGGAAGAGGAGGAACGCGAGCAATCAGGCCTTTGCGTAAGCGCTCTGGTCGTGCTGACCAGGCCATCAGTCCCTGGGGTTGTTGCAAATAAAGGGCGGCACAATCGAGAATGGCGGTGCAGACGTCCCTCAGATCTTCCTGAGGCGAGGCCAGATCTCCAAACACATAGGTGTGTTTACCCGCAGCAGCCAGCGCCACTGAGCAGGGACGGCTACAGGCACTCATACATTCCACCGGCTGCAGGGAAAATTGCTCTCGCCAGGGCCACTGGTTATGGGCAGGTTGCAAAGCCTCCAGCAGCGCCTCGCCTTGGCTTCGACCCACCCGTTGGCCTTTTTCCCAGGTGCTGCCACAGGTGGTGCAGACAAATAAAGTGTGGGTTGTCATGGGGGTCAGCTCCTCATCCCCAGATCGGCTCGGATCCTGGAGCTGCCGCTACTATCCCTGGAGATCCAGGGGAAAGAATCAAAAGCTTCCATCTGTACCTCGCAGATGTTATGAACAGAGAGTCACTTCAGCAGGCATTCTGACTGAGAGAACCGGATGGCTGAATCCTGAACTCATCACAGCTGCGGGACAGTGTCGGATTTGCACCGAGGACCTGTGGAGAGCCACAGGCTTGCTTTCCCCGATAGGATCATGGGGTTGACCCTACCTCTGACGGCTGATCGGAAGCAGTTAATCTTCCCCCGCCAGAACTGAAGTTACCTCAGCAGCATAGCTCCGAATCCTGGCGACGCCAACCGCCAACTCTGGCGATAAGAGTCATTGCCTCACCCGTGGATCGAGAGCATCCCGCAATCCGTCACCCACGTAGTTGATGCTCAGCACTGTGATAAAGATGGCCAGCCCCGGAAACAGGGCCATGTGGGGGGCAGATTCTAGATAGTTGCGGGCATCATGCAACAGTCGCCCCCAGGTGGGCACATCCGGAGGAAATCCCAGACCCAAAAAGCTGAGGGTCGATTCCGTCAAGATCGCCGTTCCCACCGAGAGGGCAGCAGCCACGATCACCGGACTGAGAACATTGGGAAGAATGTGGACCCAGATCAGGCGATGGGGTGAAGCCCCAATGGTCCGGGCTGCCAGCACAAACTCCATCTCCCTCAGACTGAGGGTACTGGCTCGCACCAACCGTGCCACGGGCATCCAGGTTAGCCCTCCGATCACCAGCACAATCAGCAGAAAGATCCCCATTTCCGGTCCTGCCAGAGAACGCATCCCATCCCGAAATAGAAAAATGACCAGCAGCAGGAGAGGTAACTGGGGCAGTGACAGGAATAGATCGGTAAAGTGCATCAAAAGCAGATCGACCCAGCCCCCATAAAAACCTGCGAGTGCACCGATGAGTGTTCCCAGCGTGATGGCCACCAGCATCGAGATCACTCCCACCGCCAGTGAAATCCGTCCACCCACCAGGACTCGTGCCAGGACATCCTGCCCCAGATCATTGGTACCGAAGGGATGAGCCCAGCTGGGGCCTTGACTGGCCAAGGTGAAGTCAATGTCATCAGCAGGGACAGTGTATATCTCGGGTCCCACTAAACAGCACATCAGGATCCCCAACAGGATCAGGCTCCCCACCAGAGCTAATCGATCGCGGCGGAACCGTCGCCAGGCATCCCCCCAGAGGGTTCGCGCAGGAGAGGTGGTCGCGGAGACGGGATCAGCAGCTATCTGAGGGATCACACAACATCTCCTTTGCTTGATTCATCCCAGACGCACCCGCGGATCCAGGAGCCCATAGAGCAGGTCAGCGATCAGGTTAAAGATCACGACCAGAATGGCATAGATGAAGGTAACCGCCATCACCACAGGCGTATCGCCACGAAAAATAGAGTCCACCAGCAGGGCCCCAATGCCGGGGACGCGAAAGATCTGCTCGGTGACCAGAGCACCTGTAAACACGCTGGGAACATCCAACGCCACCAGGGTGATCACGGGGATCAGAGCATTGCGCAGAATATGGCGTGTCACCACCTGCCACTCAGGTAAGCCCTTGGCACGAGCGGTGCGCACATAATCCTGATGCAGTTGTTCCGCTACAGAGGCCCGCACAAACCGCATTAAGATGGCCATTTGCATCAGAGCTAGCACCGTAATCGGCATCACAGATTGCCGCACCTGCAGCCAGAAACTCTGCCAATCTTTAACTTCAACGGCGCTGTTGTAGATAAAGGGAAACCATTTCAATTTGACACTGAAGATAATGATCAGAAGCAGACCCGTAAAAAAGGGCGGCAAAGAAAAACCAATAAACGCGACGGTTGTCGTGAGCTGATCCAGAACGCTGTAGCGCTTCAGAGCCGAGAGAATTCCCAGGGGAACAGCAAGGCAGGCTCCCAATGCATAGGCAGACCCGACCACCCACAGGGTTGTGGGCAAGCGCTGCCAGATCAAATCTCCAACTGGACTGCGGCTGTTAAACGAAAAACCCATGTCCCCCTGGAGGAAGGCCAGCACCCATTTGAAGTAACGAATATGCAGCGGCTGATCCAGACCGAAAGACTTCAAAATATTCTGCCGCACTTCCGCTGTTAGCGCAGGATTGGTGGCAAACTCTCCCATCGGATCCCCGGGGGCTAAGGCGAGAATGCCAAAGATCACCGCACTGATGGCCACCAGCGTGGGAACAGAAATCAGCAGCCGCTGGATCAGATAGCGGGTCATGGCGTCGTCCGCGTCCAATCTTGGATGTTCCAGGTTTCCAGATCCCAGGGAGTCAGATCGATCCCCTGGAGAGAATTGGCAGCTGCTGCCGGACTGAAGCGATCGACCACCGGAATCACCGCCACATCTTCTACGGTCAAGAAACGGCTCATCTGCTTCACCAGCTCCTGACGCGCTACCGGATCCACTTCCCCACTGTATTGCTGGAAGAGGGCATCAAACTTGGGATTGCAGTACCGCGAAACGTTGGCAGTGGCCCAGTCATTTTCTTTTTGGGCAATTTCGGTACAGAGGTAGCGGCTCAGATAGGCGGTGGGATCCGGACTTTCATTGCCGGTGGTGTACATCTGTAGATCAGCGTAAAAGTGACCGATGTTGTCGGGGTTGGCAGGTTCACTATCAAAAAAGATGCTGCCGTCTGTACTTTTTAATTCCACTTCAATTCCCAGCTCACTGAAGGTCTGTTTGATAATTTCCTGGGTTTTCTGGCGGATCGGGTTGACAGAGGTTTGAAAGATAAGCCGCATTTCCACCCCATTTTTATCGCGGATGCGGTTGTTATTGGTGTCCACCCATCCGGCCTCTTCCAACAGGGCTGCGGCTTTCTCTAAATTAAATTCAAAAGGTGCTCCGGCTCGCAGATTTTCCGGAAAAACCACATAGTCGTTGGTGGCTTGACCTGCCTGGCCGTAGAGTTGAGTAGCAATTGTCTCCCGATCCACCGCTAGCGAGAGGGCCTGACGAACGGGCAGTTCACTCAAGAAGGGATGAGGGGTGTTCTTTTCGGATCGCTGCCCATTCACCTCCTGATTCGGGTCGGAAAAATTAATCAAGATCCTCTCCATGTTGGGGCCAGGTTTGGGAATAATTCGGCCCACTCCTGTGGCGGCCAGCTGTTCTAGGATGGCGGCTTCCACCTGGGTATTCCAGGCATAGTCAGCATCGCCGGTTTGCAGGACAGCTCGTGCGGCTGAGGTTGCATCCCCTCCTCCTTTGAGCTCGACACGCGGGAAAAAGGGTTTATCTGCTTCTCGAAACTTGGGATTGGCCTCGTAGATCACCATGTCCCCGGGTCGAAATTCCTGCACCACGTAGGGGCCAGTGCCCACAGGCAAGAGATTGGCGGGGGCCTCCCGAGAATTGCTGCCGTTAAAACTGGAGAAAATGTGTTGGGGCAGAATCAGGCCATTCGTGCCCACAAAGGGGAGAAACCAGGATAGGGTCGGTTCCTTAAACGTGATTTGAACGGTTGTCTCATCCAGCGCCTCGATCGTGGCAATCGTGTTGTAGTATTCGCTGGTGACAGATCCCACCTCTGGGTTCGTGACATAGTTGTAGGTAAACACTACATCCTGAGCGGTGAAGGGAGTGCCGTCGGACCAGGTAACATCGGGCCTCAGTTTCCAGGTCACGGTCAGCAGATCCTCGGTCAGTCCCCCATTTTCAAGCGAAGGGATCTCTGCAGCCAGAAAGGGGATCATCTCTCCGCGAGCATTGATACTGGCTAGAGGTTCATACACCAGCCGACTGGCTTCCACATCTTTCGTGCCTGTGGAAAGGTGGGGATTCAGGAGCGTCGGAGATTGCCAGTAGAGCAGGCGCAGGGTATCTGCTGCGGGAGCATCAGCTTGCGCAATCAGTTGGGAATTTTGGGGTAGTTGTTCTGCTTCTAATGAGGGAGATGGAACAGCTAGCAGCCAGCAGGCCACCATCCCGAACCCCAAAATTTGCCGATTGATCATCATCCTTACCTTTTGTGCGTATGCCGGATAGTTAAGCAACACCTAACTCTGGATCTCATTCGTGAAAGACTCCACTGATTCCGCTTTCGCGTGTGTAGGAACCTATACAATTTTGACTGAGCTTGTCTATCATCCTGCCAGATAGAGTGCCTCACCTGATCCTCCTCAGCCCTTCTGACCCTACAGATTGATCCCCCAACCGATTTGCTCATGTCACATCTCATGGAGGTTAAGGGCCTCACTGTCCAACTGGTGGCCCAAGACGGCGTGATCTATGCGGTCAATGATCTGTCTCTGCACCTGAATGCAGGAGAAACCCTGGGGATTGTTGGCGAATCTGGATCGGGAAAAAGCATGAGCATGCTGGCGTTAATGCGGCTGCTTCCTCAGCCTGCCGGACGGATCGTGTCGGGAGAAGTGATCTGGAAGGGACAAAACCTGTTACGGCTCTCTCATCAGGAGATGCGGCGGGTACGGGGCCGAGAGATTGCCATGGTTTTTCAAGATCCGATGACGGCTCTGAATCCCGTGCTCACGATTGGTCGCCAGTTGACGGAAGTACTTGAATGGCACCTGGGACTGTCCAGTCACCAATCTCGTCAGCAAGCAGCAACGCTGTTGGAACAGGTGGGGATCGGGGCAGGGCGACTGCAGGACTATCCCCATCAATTCTCGGGAGGGATGCGACAGCGGGTCTTGATGGCCATGAGCCTTGCTTGCCAACCCCAACTTCTGATTGCGGATGAACCTACCACGGCGCTGGATGTTACGATTCAGGCTCAAATTGTCGATCTGCTCAAACATCTGCGGCAACAAATGGGCACAGCCCTGATCTGGGTGACCCATGATCTGGCGTTGCTGGCGGGCATCGCTGACCGGATTGTGGTGATGTACGCCGGTCGGGTGGTGGAGCAAGCCCCCTTGCACGCGCTTTATCAATCTCCTCGCCATCCCTATACCCTGGGCCTGTTGCAAAGCCTGCCTCGGCTGCAAGGACCCCGACAGTCGCAACTCCAGCCCATTCCTGGAACCCCCCCCGATCTGCGGATCCGTCCCCGGGGATGTGCTTTTGCTCCTCGCTGTGCCTATGTCAAGGATCAGTGCTGGGAGACCCTTCCGCCCCTCGAAGAGGTTGGCAATGGACACCATGTCGCCTGCTGGGTCAAACCTGATCCGAATCAGAGCAATGAAACCCCCTTTAGCCTTTCCCACTCTTCGGATCCCTGATCAGCCCTCAGTTAGGAACTTATTTTGCAAAATCAAGCTTGGGAACCTGAAGATCATTGATTATGACCACCTCACCCGCCCAAGAGCCGCTCCCGCTTCTGCGTGTCGAACATTTACACGTCCATTTTCAGACACGGCACCGTTCTGTCTCTGGTCAACACAAGTCTGGCCTGGTCAAAGCCGTTAATGATCTATCCCTCCAGGTGGCCCGAGGAGAGACCCTGGGACTGGTGGGTGAATCCGGGTGTGGAAAAAGCACCACAGGACGAGCCATTCTTCAGCTATGCCGACCCACCGCTGGCAAAGTGTTCCTTGAAGATACCGATCTGACCCAGTTGCGAGGCAAATCTTTGCGTCAGGTCCGGCGGCGGCTGCAAATGATCTTTCAGGATCCCTATGCCAGTCTTAATCCTCGCCAAACGGTGGCCTCGATTGTGGGGGAACCCCTGACGATCTTTGGCCTGGCGCATGGTCAGGAAAAGCGGGAGCAGGTTCAGCACCTCCTGCAGATGGTGGGATTACCGCCTGAATTTGGGAATCGCTTTCCCCATGAGTTCTCGGGAGGCCAGCGTCAGCGGATCGTCATTGCCCGTGCCCTTTCCCTGCAACCGGAGTTCATGGTCTGTGATGAACCCGTCTCTGCTCTGGATGTCTCGATCCAGGCTCAGATCCTGAATCTCTTACAAACCCTGCAGTCAAGGCTGCAGCTCACCTATCTCTTCATTGCCCATGATCTGAGTGTGGTGCGTCATGTTTCGGATCGGATCGCCGTCATGTATCTTGGCAAGATTGTGGAGTTAGCTGACCGGGAAGAACTGTATCAGCATCCCCTGCACCCTTACACGCAAGCGCTTTTGTCAGCCGCACCCATTCCCGATCCTGTGGCCGAAAGCCAGCGACAGCGGATCATTCTGCAGGGAGACATTCCCAATCCGCTGCAAATTCCTCAGGGCTGTGCCTTTCACCCTCGGTGTCCTTATGCCATGGACTCCTGCCGAGTGGAGCCTGAGCCTCAACTGCTGGATGCAGGCGGAGGACACCAGGTATCCTGTCATCTGATCCATCCCCCCTCATCTCCAGCAAAGGATCCTGGTAATCCCTGAACAGAAACCACAAGAAAATACGGGCTGAGATATTTCTTAAGATTTCCAGACAACCGTATATCTTCGGACAACAAGTAGAGAAGATTGCGTCATATTAGATTTAACCCTTCATTTATGGAAATTTTGTTTAAAGGAGTGACCATGACCATTCAAGCGATCGTCGAGGCTGTTCTCAAAACCCATGTGCTCACACCTGCGCAGGAAACCAAGATCAACAGTTTAGTCTGGATGCAACGGGTGAGTGATGCGGATATGGAAGCCCTGGATCTTCTAACACAAGCACTGATGCAGGGCCAGGTGGTTACAGGACATTAAGGTCCTGGAGAGGTCTCTTGTAACTTCATGCCCAACAAAGTCTGATCGGTAGTTCAAAGTGCGCTTCTCGTCTGAACTTGCTGCGCTGACCCTCTACTGAACTACAGTCAGTTCCTTGATCAACGGCTTACGGATCCAGAGATTGATCCTTAAGAGCATAAGGAATGCTGTCAAGGATTTTGTTAAGTTGTTGGACATGGATAGCGAATTCAAACCGGAGAGTCATGCCTGATCCCCGCATTGTTTCCCTGATCCCCAGTGGCACTGAGATCATTGCTGCTCTGGGGCTGGGAAGCTATCTGGTGGGACGGTCTCACGAGTGTGACTATCCCTCAGAGGTACAGGCTCTCCCCGTCTGTACAAAACCCAATCTGGATCCCAGTGGCTCTGCCCGCGAGATTCATGATCAGGTCACCGCGCTGCTGCAATCGACCCTGAGCATTTACGCCGTGGAGACAGATCAGTTGCGGGAGCTGCATCCCACCCATATCATCACCCAGGCTCAATGTGAGGTGTGTGCGGTCAGTCTTGCGGAGGTTCAGGCGGTTGTGAAGGAGTGGATTCCCAGTCAACCTCAGATCCTCTCCCTGGAGCCCCGGCAGCTGGAGGATGTGTGGGGTGATATTGATCGGGTGGGGACCCTGCTCCAGGTGCCTGCTCAGGAGTTGATCAGTGCGTTACAAGAGCGTGTCCGCCGCTATCAGGAGCAGGTCAGGGAAAAACCAAAGCCCAGCGTGGTGTGTCTGGAATGGACAGATCCGCTCATGGCCGCCGGTAACTGGATCCCTGAAATGGTTGAGCTGGCCGGAGGTGTCGATCTGCTCGGTCGACCGGGACAGCACTCTCCCTGGGTGGAGTGGCACGCATTACTAGCCGCCAATCCCGAGCGGATCATTATCATGCCCTGTGGGTTTGATCTACTGAAAACTCGCGACGCTGCAGCACAACTGGCCACTCATCCCGGCTGGTCTCAGCTGCAGGGGGTGCAATCAGGAAAGGTTTATATTGCTGACGGCAATCAGTATTTCAACCGTCCCGGTCCTCGCCTGGTTGAATCTCTAGCGATCCTGGTGGAAATTTTGCATCCCGAGATCGGGACGTCAGTTTTTCAAGGCCAGGGCTGGGAACAACTGCCTGCTCTCGTTGCTTCCTGAGCTAACTTATCCCATCCCCTCTGAATCATCCATGCATGCTGGAATTCCCATCAGCCAGCTTTACATCGGCTTGAGGTAAAGAATAGCCTGCCGCCACACTAAGGTTTCGTTTCCAGAGCCATCCACCAGACAAATACATTCGGGATCCTGCCATCTGACCTGTCCGGAGACAACATCGGCAGAGATGAGTTTAATCTCAACCGCAGATTTATTCTGGATCATCTTCTGGATGCGGCGAAAACCAGGAAGTCCTGTATTTAGCTCCATCGCAAATTTACCCCTATGATCCAATCGCAGGCAAGTATACAGCAGGATATCGCGTGAGAGCTAATCGACTCAGGAGAATCATCAAGGGGACACTTCAGCTGGACTTCTGCCGAAACAGTTCGCCTATAATGGGTCAGTCTCCTTGGGAAGTTGAGTGTGTCATCGGTGCGCAGACGAATTCCCCGCTCCTCAAGTCGTATCGGGTACGACTACGATAGAGACGATCGCGGCTATCAGGAACCATCCCCTCTGAAATCAGGCCCTCCTTCTCTCTTGGGATATGTGGGCAATTTCTTTATGGCCACCCTGCTACTGGGGACGACCGCCACAGCTGCTGGACTGGTGGGGTTGGCGGTGAGTTTTCGTAATCTTCCTGATGTCTATCTCCTGCGTCATTATGTTCCGGTGGCCACCACCCATATCTATGATGTGGATGGAGAATTGATTGCCAGTCTGCATGGGGAAGCCAACCGCGAGGTGATCTCCCTCAAAGAGGTTTCCCCAGATATGAAGCGGGCCCTCCTCGCCACCGAAGATAGCCATTTTTACACTCATCAGGGGATCAATCCCGTTCGCATTGGACGCGCCATTCTCGGTAGCATTGAGGGAGGTCTGGGATCGGCTGGGGGAGGATCCACTCTGACCATGCAGCTGGTGAAGAACCTCTTCCTGCGTCCAGAGCGAACCATCAGCCGCAAGGTTGCCGAAGCTGTCCTGGCTGTGCGGATCGAGCAGGTGTTTAGCAAAGATGAGATCTTCCAGATGTACCTGAATCAGGTCTACTGGGGACATAATCTTTACGGAATTGAAACCGCTGCCAAGAGCTACTTCAACAAGTCTGCGGCCCAACTGAATCTTGCCGAGTCAGCCATGCTGGCCGGAATTCTACCTGCACCTGAGACCTTCAGTCCTTTTCGCAGTATGGAGGCTGCTAAACGCCGCCAGCAAATCGTTCTCGACAGGCTGGTGGAACTGAAATGGATCACTGCGGAAGAAGCTGAGGCTGCGGCCAGCCAGGAATTAAAGCTGGGGCAGATCACCTCATTTCGCAGCAATGCCCCTGCTGTGACCGATGCAATTGAAGCTGAACTCAAACGTCGCTACGGCGATGAGGCACTTTTGCGAGGGGGACTGCGGGTCCAAACTAGCATCGATATGGATCTGCAACGCCGTGCCCAGCAGATCGTGAATGAAGGTGTTGCTGAACTGGCCACTTATAACCGCAATGCCACCCAGATGGCTCTGGCCGCAGTCGATCCGCGTACGGGATTTATTCAGGCGTTAGTTGGGGGAGTTAATGCCCAACGGGGCCAGTTCAACCGTGCCACCCAGGCTTTTCGCCAAACTGGCTCCACTTTCAAACCTTTTGTGTACTACACAGCCCTGGCCAGCGGATATTACAACTCAGGCACCACTCTGCTGGACACTCCGGTTACCTATCCCGACTCCCCTCTCCCTTATTCTCCTCAGAACTACGACAACTCCTTCTATGGTCCTCTCTCGCTCGCTCGGGCGCTGCAGTTGTCCCGTAATGTGCCGACGGTAAAACTGGCCAACGATGTCGGGATTAAAAATGTCATTACCCATGCTCAAGCCATGGGCATCACAGCAACCATGTATCCCAACCTATCCACTGCCCTGGGATCGGCGAGTGTCACCCCTCTGGAGATGGCCACCGCCTATGCTGCTTTTGCCAATGGTGGGTTTCGGGTGGAACCTGAGTTACTCCTGCAGGTGGTGGATCGCAATGGCCAGATTTTGCATCAGGCGGATCCAAAACCCGTTCAGGCCCTTGATCCCTGGGCTGCGGCAACCCTGAACGAGATTTTGCAGGGGGTGGTCACCGCTGGAACTGGTACAGCAGCCCGATTAGATGATGGGCGACCTGTGGCGGGCAAGACAGGAACCACCTCAGACTTTCGGGATGCCTGGTTCATTGGCTATGTTCCCCAGCTTTCCACAGCTATCTGGATCGGAAATGACAACAACAGCCCCATGGCCTATGGCACAGCAGGAGGAGGCTATGTCGCTCCCACCTGGAAACGCTTTATGACGGAAGCTCTGCAGGATGTTCCCCCTCAGCCTTTTCTGCCCGCCAGCCAGTTTCCTCCTCCTGCACCCCGTTAGTCAGCCTCTTTGAGCATCTTTCCTCCTGTTGGGTTTGGATAAAATAGGGGATCCGATCTCAAGTGCATACCCCGTGACCGAGGCCCCTCTCACCTTTTTAGGACTGCAAGAAACTGATCTGGCGACGGCGAAAGCGGTGCTGCTGCCTGTGCCCTACGAAGCCACCACTTCCTATGGAAAAGGGACGGCAGAAGCTCCGATGGCATTGCTCCGGGCCTCGGCCTATGTGGAGCTTTATGATGAAGTGCGAGATTGTCAGCCCGCTGTCAAAGAAACGTCCCAGGATCCAATCCCAGGAGAGGATTCTCAGCTGGCATCTCAGTACTGGACGGCACCAGCAGTTACTTTCCCAGCACCCTTTGAGCCCGCGATGACCGCCATCTATGAACGAGCAGCGGAGCTTGTCCATCCGGGGCGACTTCTCTGCGCCATTGGGGGAGAACACTCGATCACCGCTCCTCTGGTGGCTGCTCACCTGCACCACTACCCCGACCTGCATATTCTGCAAATTGATGCCCATGCCGATCTGCGGGACCGTTATGAGGGATCCCCGCTTTCCCATGCTTCGGCGATGGCCCGTGTTGTGGATCAGGTGGAAAATCGTCTCACCCAGGTGGGCATTCGCTCCATTTGTGCCGAGGATCGGCAGGCCATTCGCAGCCGCAGATTGCACACCTTTTATGCCCATAACCTGCAGGCGAAACCGGCTCAAGACTGGATCACAGAGGTGATTGCCACGTTGGGACCGCGGGTGTATTTGACCGTGGATGTGGATGGTCTGGATCCAGCGGTTGTGCCCTCCACGGGAACCCCTGAGCCCGGTGGCCTGAGTTGGTGGGATACCGTTGAGCTGATCCGGCGATTGGGGGCAGAACGACAGATCGTGGGCGCTGATGTGGTGGAACTCGCGGTTACGGGCGAACGGGAAGCGGATCGTCGCAGTGCCTTTACTGTGGCTAAACTCACCTACCAGATCCTGGCAGCAGCTCTCCCCAGTTCCTCCTAAAACCCTGGTAAGAACAGATTCGTTTATAATCCGTTAATGATCAGTGCAGATGACGCACAGGGGGAGGGTATCACCCACTGGGTGAGCCAACCTACAGATAGCGTTAGCCCTGGCGATGAAAAAGCAAGCCTTGATCAGAATCTGAGAGGAATCCATGAATTCAGTCGTAATGTTTGTAAGTAAATTCAAAACAGCACTTGTGAGTGTGGCGCTGGTGGCAGGACTGTTCTTCCTGGCTGCGTTTCCGGCAGCAGCAGCAACGGTCACCGTCAAAATGGGCGCGGACAACGGGGCGCTGCAATTTGTTCCCAGTGAAGTGACCATTCAACAGGGAGACACCGTTCAGTGGGTCAACAATAAAGTTTTCCCCCATAACATCGTGTTTGACAAAGTCCCCGGTGGAGATGCGGCTCTCGCTGCCAAACTCTCCCACAAGCAACTGATGACCCGTCCTGGTCAGACCGTGGAAAGTGTGTTTGCGGATCTGCCCGCTGGTGAATATTCCTACTACTGCACCCCTCACCGCGGGGCTGGCATGGTGGGTAAAGTGGTTGTGGCAGGCTAAAGGTCTAATCTCCAACTTGAGTAAACAGCCCACGTTTTCAATAAGGGTCCTCTCTGTGCAGAGGACTTTTTTGTTGATTTATTGATAGCCTGCAGCCTGCAAAGAAAACAGATGAGCGTAGCGTCCTGCTTGATCCAGCAATTGCTCATGACTTCCTTTTTCGACAATTTCCCCATTTTCCAGAACGACAATGGTGTCGGCCATACGCACCGTTGAAAACCGATGCGAAATCAGAATTGCCATTTGATCCTGGGTCAGAGCCCGCACGCGCTCAAAGATCTGGACTTCGGCTTCCGCATCCATGGCTGCAGTGGGTTCATCCAAAACGAGGATATCTGCCTGCTGACGCATAAAGGCGCGCGAGAGGGCGATCTTCTGCCATTGTCCCCCTGAAAGCTCCATTCCCTGGCGGAACCACTTGCCCAGTTGCGTGTGAAAGCCATCTGCCATGAGTTGAATAAAGGGGTAGGCCATGCCCTTTTCTGCCGCTAGCTGCCACTGATCTTCATTGCTGAGTTGATCCACATCCCCAACGCCGATATTTTCACCCACCGTAAACTGGTAGCGAACAAAGTTCTGGAAGATAATTCCCATACGACGGTGCAGAGCCTCCAGATCCCACTCCTGCAGATCCAGGCCATCCAAAAGAATCCGGCCAGTGTCAGGAGGGTACATTCGGGCCAGCAAGTTGATCAGGGTGGTTTTGCCCGATCCATTCTTGCCCACCAGTGCCAGTTTATCTCCTGGCTTTAAATGAAGGGTGATGTTCTTCAAAGCTGGTGCGGGATTGCCCGGATAGGTGAAGGTGACGTTTTCAAAGCGAATGCCATCCCCGGATCTGGGTCCAGATGTTGCCTTGCCCACTGCTAAAGGGATCTTCTGCTCCAGAAACTCGTAGAGGTTGCTGAGATAAAGAGTATCTTCATAGAGAGTCCCCAGGGTACTGAGCAGGGCCGCCAGCGTGGTTTGTCCCTGCCGAAAAACGGTGAGATACATGGTCATATCCCCCAGAGTAATGCGAGTGGCAATCGTATCCACAACGATCCAGCCGTAGGCAAAGTAAAAGGCCAGGGTACTCAACAGTCCCAGCCCATAGCTCCATCCCCCTCGCTGCAGTGTCAGTTGCTGACCCTCCCGGTAAAGACGCTGAAAGATCTGGCGATAGCGCTCCAGGAGCGTAGGACCGAGCTGGTAAAGTTTGACCTCGCGAGCAAAATCTTCCCGCGCGATCAGGGTTTCCAGGTAGATCTGCTGGCGCGTTTCAGGGGCACGACGGCGAAATAGGCGAAAGGCTTCCCCCGCAAAGCGAGTCTCGGCAATGAAAACAGGTAGAGCCGCCAGGATCAAGATCAGCACGGCTCCTGGGGAAAACTGCAGCAGCAACCCGCCAAAGGTGAGAAGAGAAAGGAGATTTTGGGCGGTGGTAAAGGTGCCCATGACCAGACTCAGGGGACGTGTGGAAGCCTCCTGCCGGGCGCGAGTCATTTTGTCGTAAAATTCTGAGTCTTCAAAGTGAGCCAGATCCAGGGTCAGGGCTTTTTCCAGGATCAGCACATTCACCCGCTGTCCCAGCAACACCCGTAACAGGGACTGACACACACTTTTCCCCTGTTGCACTCCCGCCAGTAGGATCACCAACCCTGCTTCCAGGCCCACATAGCCCAGGGCCAGTTGTTGATCCATCACCACTTCGGTTTCAATCGCCTGCACCACGGCATCCACAATCAACTTGCCCACGTAGGCAACAGCCGCCGGTAAGACCCCCCCCACCAGCGAAAGACTGACCAGAACGATAGTCAGGATCCTGCTGGTGATCCAGACCAAACGCAGGGCACGAGGCAGATACCGCAAGACAATGAAAGCGTCCTGCCAGTTGTTGGCAATGGGGGATCGCACTGGTTAAACGCGACGAACTCGCCCTTTGCGAGAACCGATATGGAAACGCACGATCTGGGTGCGGTAGTTCTCAGATCCCTGACTGTGACGATAAACCTGAATGGCAGTGGAACGACCAGAGGGCAGGGCGGGCAACGCCCCCTCCGACTCAGTGTCGATGGCAATAAAAAACTGCAGGCGGGTCAAAAGTTGCAGCTTTGAGAGGTGAGGAGCTTCTTCCGGCACCAGGGATCCCACAGAGATTTGCATCCGCGGTTGCTCAGAGATCCAGGACTGGATCGTAGGGACCACATTCTGGAGGGCAGAAGACCAGTTCACCTGCTCAGGCGACTTAATCAGCAGTTTCAGACCGACCAGGGGGTTAAGGCCATAGGTGAGGAGGACACTGGGCATGACACTCTTTACAGAAGAAAGCCAGAGGATAGATTTCTTAGCTTTTACTCTAGCATCGCTGCCCTAAGGTCAACTGTTATAGCCAGCAGGATCCGGCGGCTCTATGCCTGAGGTACAGGTTGCATCTGGAGCCAGTCTTTGGGATGTTGCAGGACATCGTAGAGCTTGGCTTCCCAGGTTTGAGGCTCGGGTTCATAACCGTATTCCCAGCGCACCAAGGGGGGCAAAGACATCAGGATCGATTCGGTTCGCCCTTTGGTCTGCAGGCCGAAAATGGTGCCGCGATCATAGACAAGATTGAATTCCACATAACGTCCACGGCGGTAAAGCTGAAACTGCCGCTCTCGTTCCCCCCAGGTCGTGGGCTGCCGCCGTTCCACAATCGGGACATAGGCGGGAAGGAACGCCTGTCCACAGGACTGCACGAAGGCAAACAGATCCTCCCAGCTGCGTTCACCCACCTGGTGGTGTAATGGAGAATCCAAGGGTAAATCTGACGATTCAGGCGATCCAGCAGGGCGATACAGAAGACCCGGTCGCTGATCCTGGTAATCAAAGAAAATGCCCCCAACTCCCCGCGCCTCTCCCCGATGGGGCAGGAAGAAATATTCATCACACCAGAGCTTAAACACCGGATAGTAGTCAGGATGAAAAGGATCACAGGCTGCCTGCAGGGTCTGGTGAAAATGCACAGCGTCTTCTTCGAAGAGGTAATAGGGGGTGAGATCAATGCCTCCACCAAACCACCAGACAGGACCGGCTTCAAAGTAGCGGTAGTTGAGGTGGACCGTGGGCACATAAGGGTTGCGGGGATGCAACACCATGGAGGTGCCTGTGGCATAGAAATCATGACCTTCCGCTTCTGGCCTCTGTTTGAGGATCGAGGGCGGCAGATGGGATCCAAACACTTCAGAAAAGTTAACTCCCCCCTGCTCAAACACTCCCCCATCACGGATCACACGGGAGCGTCCACCCCCGCCCCCAGGCCGATCCCAGGCATCCTCCTGGAATGTAGAAACGCCATCCACACTCTCCAGGCGATCACAGATCTGA
Organism: uncultured bacterium; assembly: GCA_964392245.1. Classification (GTDB taxonomy): domain Bacteria; phylum Cyanobacteriota; class Cyanobacteriia; order Thermostichales; family Thermostichaceae; genus JAAUUJ01. The sequence goes on along the minus strand of CAYMOX010000074.1, from coordinate 948 downwards.
TCTTGAAGCTGTTTCATGAACTGGCTCACCAGCTCACGGCTACTGGCAGGGGGTAAAGAAGAGGGCACTGCGGTCATAGGGTCTATGCAGAGAAAACAATCACTTGGCTGCTGAGATTTTAAGTGGGAATGGTCTCCAGAGGACGGAGGCGGGCCCATTTGTTACGTTCTTCCACAAAACTTTGGCAGCCCACCACATCCCACTCCATTTCGGTGCCCCCATTGCGGATGTTGACATTGATCTGGGGCTCCAGGGGCTCAAAATCGGGGCTGAGGGTGAGATGCGGTTGTTGATGCTGGTCTTCCACGGCATGGTAGGTGGTGCAGCGATCAACGTAATGGCAGTGAATGCAGATGCACATGGCATACCACTGAGTTCGGTGTTTGCTGATCTATAGCGGATCTATACCCTTACTGCCCACATATCCCCAGCTGATAGGCACGAGTGCGGGTGAGGCTGCACAGGATCCAATACCAAATAGCCTTGATCATGGTTTACCTGTTCAATATCCAGGGGCTGGATCAATAATCAAAGCCATGGTCTTCTGAGTATCGCTGAAAAAATCGTTGTACCCGTTCCCAGTCAGGCTCAGCCACCTCAAACGTACATTCCACATGGGAGAGATCATCGTCGTCCACAAAGAAAAACCTGGTGGCATGGGGGGTGACCTGAATTTCTCCCTCGTCGTCCCGAAGATAAATGACGTTGATGCGATTTGTAAAACTCCGACCTTTCTCCACCGCCTGCAATTTTTCAAACTTCAGGACCACCACCCATGTTCCTGTAGACTTTTTCTGGCCAATACGGAAGGAGCTGATCTCCTCTTCCAAACCCTCAATCAGCTGGACTGATGTTGTCAAAATTTTCTCCTGTACTATGCTGTCATCTATATCTATAGATTCTCTCGCCAATGACAGCGGGGGACATGGCAAATCTGCAAATCTTGAC
>CAYMOX010000073.1:0-19682 GCA_964392245.1 uncultured bacterium | reverse complement strand
CCAGGGTCAAACTTCATAGGCTATATCCGTCAATCATTAATTGACTAAACACTAGCAGTGCCAGTATTGATCTGGGAGATAAGCTCAAGGTCTACCACCGCAATCGTGTGCAAGAATACCTGGTCTGGTCTGTTTATGAGGAGAAAATCGATTGGTTCTTCTTGCAGACTGAAGGGTACCAGAGCTCTTTACCGGATCAAGCCGGTGTGATTAAAAGTCAAATTTTCCCTGGCCTATGGTTAGATGTAGTGGCTCTGCTGGAGGGAAATCTGGCCCAAGTTCTAACTGTTTTACAACAGGGCATTCAGGGGTGTGATTCCAGTAAGGATCTCCCTCGCATGTAAACGGGGGGCTCAGCTCCCATCAGATTCAGCAGCGTCACGGGCAGATCAATGGCCTCTCCGGTGGGCAGGGTAGAAGCAGAAATGCCTGGGCCCTGGATCATGAGAAACCCTCTGGATCGATGCCCTCCTGTTCGGAAATAAGGGATTGGACCGATGCAGCCCAGATCTGGACTCACCATCACATCGGTTGGGTAAGCTTCCTGCCAGTGGATGATCAGATCGGCAGGAGGTGCTGTGGGATCGAAAAGATTTTCACCAGAGCGAGTGCGATCAATGCTCTCCACCATGGGAGTTCCGGTCCGACCATCCCGTAACTGCTCCAATCCCTGGCAGAGATGATCACAGAGGGCTTCGTACTCTTCAGGTTTCACACAACCCTGAGCCTCTCTTCCCTCCAGATTAATGCGGATACATCCTTCAGAAAAACTGGGCAGAGCAAAGGCTTGCATCCGAGGCCAGAGGGGTTTGTACCAGTTACTGGGCTGCCAGTTCAGGCTATCTCCAGCCTCCATTTGGGCCCAGGGGGAGGCCAGATCCATCGGAGCGGTTTCTGTGACTCCCTCCCAAACGGCGTATTTCCAGTGCTGTGAGGGATAACTTTTGAGGGGCGGCAGCGCCACACTATTGTGATTGGGAGTAAGAGCTGCTTTGCCAGAAAAGTTCCAGCGATACATGAACTCCGGCAGCAGGGCCATACTGGGAATATCCTGAACATTGGCTCCCATGCCATGAGCCGCAAAGATGACCACGGTTGTCTGAGCATCCACCTCCTCTACGATCTCCCCCACCGCCCGATCCACTGCCTGCAAAATATCCAGAAGGGCTCCTGTTTCGGCAAACTCCGACAGAGGATGAGGATAGAGCGTTTGCCAGAAAGAATGCTCTGCAGCATGAACTTCCCCGAAGAGTGTCAGAAACAGATCCCAGGGTTCCCGTTGCCACAGGTCACGACAGATCTGACTCCGCCGCTGGATCCCGGTCAGTAATTGTTCCTTCAGGTGGTCTTGGTCGTTGCTGTCGTAGGGATTGGCATGATCATTGGTTCCTAGACTTTCCTCGTCGTAAGCCGGATGAGGTCCATAGCGGTTCATGATCTCCTGCAGTAAATCTGGCGGCGAAGAACCACTCCGACACTGCTGGGAGTGAGATCCCCAGCCCAGGATCTGTAACCCATTCACCTGCTCAGAGAGCCGCGCCTGAGACATATCAAAAATTGCGATCCGATAAGCCTCTCCCAGCGCATAAAAGGGTTGAAACTGTTGAAAATCATAGGCCCCAATTTCATAGGCTTCATAGGTGAGGGGATCATAGGTGATCGGGCCCCAGTAACCCAGTTTTTCTGGATAGCATCCCGTCAAGAAAGTGGTCCAGGGAGTTTCGGCGCGGTAATGGGGAATATTGGTCAGCTTTCCAAAAGCAGCCTGGGCGCGAAAATTGGCGAGGTTCTTGAGATAACCCTGCTGGATCAAACTTTCAAAAACATCTGGATCAAGAGCATCAAGGCCAATGGCCAGCACTTTGTGTTTTCCCTGCATTGTGACCCGCCTCCATCGCATCGCAGGCCTCTGAGTCTACTCTCCAGTGGAGGATCCTGACGCCTCGGCCTATGACATAAGTGACATAAACTCCTCAAACTTACCACTGGCGCTGCGAGGGATCTCGGGCACCTGTGTCAGGCGAATCGAAAAGGGATGCCGCAACCGTGACAGCAGGATCTCTCGCACTGCAGTGTCTTCCTCCGGGAGCAGCGCACGTTCCGCCACAAATCGGATCTCCACCAGCTCTAGGGAATGCTGCACGATCTGGGCCTGAGAAATAGGCGAGACCTTGGTGAAATGAGTGATCCCAACCGAAGGCCACATCTGCTGACCATCCGGTAGTGTCAACATATTGCGTACCCGACCCATGATCCGTTTTAGCACCGGCAGCCCCCGACCACAGGGACAGGGTTCCCCCACCTCGGCATAATCCCCGACTTCGTAGCGCAGGAGCGGCGTTGCAAAATTGTGAAGTGGAGTCACAATCACTCGCCCGATCTGACCCGGCTGACAGGGTTGATCTTGATCATCCAAAATCTCTACCAGCGCCCCCTCAGACTGAATGTGGTAGTGATCGTACTCAGGGCACTGCAGGGCAATGTAACCCGCCTCCTGGGTACTGTACATATCAGTGACGGACACCCCCCAGATCTGACGGCAGAGATCTCGCGTTTCTGGAGAAAGGGTTTCACTGAGGGTGCGCACTTCTCGCAGTTTTTCCAACCGCAGATTAGCTGCTCCAAAAAAGCGGATCAGGGCTTCCAGGTTGGAGGGGAAGGTGATCAGGTAATCCGGTTGTACCCGCAGCAGCCAGGCCGCCTGCACTTTAATATCGGTGTACACTCGCAGTCCTGCTGCCATGCCAGTGGTAAAGATGATATCCGTGGCCGGTCCCCACCCTTGACTAAAGGCCCCATCTGGTGGAGAGGCCACCTGATCTGGAAAGTGACGAATGGCGGCCAGGGTTCCCGACAGATCCCGCCGATGCCAGAGGTGCTCCCGCAGGGTAAACGCCTGCCAGAACTGCCGTGCCCGATCCGTTTTCAGCACTTCTACAGGTAATCCCGTGGATCCACTGGTTTTCACATATTTAGTTTTGCCGTGTTCGGGAGGGATCACCTCACTATTGATCGAAGATCCGGCCTGCTGGAGTTGCTTACGAGTGAGGATGGGAAGATCGGACCAGACTTGAGGCAGAGCGGTTTCCGTCAGTACAGCAGGATCTAGGCGTCGACGGTAATAGGGAATCGTCTCATAGGCATGACGCAGGAGGGACACAAGCTGCTGAAATTGATAACGGCGGATCTCCTCAAGCGACCACCACTGCGAACGATCCAGCTGGTACTGCAGGGCCAGAGCGGTGGCCGCCTCAGCATCAGGAATCGCAGGCCAAGAGATCCCAGGGATGGCGGATCGGGGTAAGGGATTGGGGGTGTTGGTCATGGGAATTCCTAATTGAGGATCGGCGCTTCGGGCTGTAGATCACCCCGTTCAACAGCTTCTCTGAGGGTCACTGTCAGCACCTGTTTCAGATGATCAAAATAGTCTGTGATGGGCTGCCGTAGCTGATCGTTACGAATAGATTGCTCATTGGCCAGACGTCCTAATCGACACCCCTGTAACCCATTCCGTTCCCACTTCCCACATCAGTTGTCTTTGGTTAGTTGAGTTTTTGTAAAGGATCGTAGAGTCAGTAACGTATCATCTTCTGAACCTTCTCGATCGCAGGGTGGTCTAAGGCACGGATACCTACGCTTTCTAGCAGGGATCCCTATCTTATATAGCCGAGGAGGTTCGGATGAGGAACGGGTTTGCCAGAACAGCCACAGCGCTTGTTATTTTATCACTTGCCTTTTTAGTGGGCTGTGGAAGTTCTCCCACTTCAATCACTGCTCTCGATCCCGTTACCGAGACATCAGTCCAGCTTGCCGTCAATGCCACTCAACCCCAGGCGATTAATTTCCCTTTTACCCTGTCTGATAGTCTTGCTAAGGGTAACACCCTACTGTTAAGAATTGATCAATCCCAACCAGCCGTTATTGATCTCTCCATCACCGGAGCCAGTCTTACGGTCGAGGTGGGTGAAGATCGTAATCGCAACGGCCATATTGATCAACGAGAACTTGATATTAATGCCACCACAGATGGTACCCTCACCAACAATACACGCCGATGGGATCTAGTCCAACGACCCGATCCTGCTCTGGAAATTGCGGGAATTGCTCAGGGAACTTATCTGGTCAAACTGACCGCTAACCAGTCCACGACGTTGGATTTTGTAGGTACGGCCACAGCGGTGGATGCATTGCCAGAAGGCGTGATTCCAGAAGTGAATGGTCATACCTCTGGAGAAGAGGACGCCCCGATCTTTATCCAGTCCTGTCAGCCCTCGCACTTTAATAATGATGATCCGTTAGTTTTTCCCAATCAGGTGGGCCGTTCCCATCTACATCTTTTCTTTGGCAACCCCAACACTGATGCTTTCAGCACGGCAGCAAGTCTCAAAAGCTCAGGGATCTCCACCTGTCCGGGCTTGATCCAGAACCGATCTGCGTACTGGGTTCCCAGCATGCTGACGGCAAGTGGCGAGATCGTGCAGCCAGAAAATAATGTCATCTACTACAGCCGGGGTGGAGTTCCTGAAACGGAGATCCAGACAATTCCTGAAGGACTGACGATGATCGCAGGCGATGCTAAAGCCATAACTGCTCAAAACCTAAGGGTTGTGAGGTGGCGGTGTGATTCTGCTTCAGTTCGATCATTTCAGAACACGATTCCCAATTGTCGGCGTGGAGATCAGGTCAAGATGGTGATCTCCTTTCCCCAATGCTGGGATGGAGTGAACCTCAGCAGCCCCGATCAAAGCCACATGGCCTATGCTGCAAATCAGACCTGCCCCAGCACCCATCCTGTTGCCATTCCTGAAATTGTCTTTCATGTGAATTGGCTTGTGACTGAACGCACGGGAACGAATGGCTGGCGGCTTGCCTCCGATACCGCTGTTCCGGGCTACACTGCCCATGGAGACTACATCATGGCCTGGAATCCAGAAACGCTAGATACCTTAGTCTCCCACTGTATTAATGGCCGTTTATTCTGCCTGGCAGGGTTAGGTAATGGTACTCGCCTCGTACCCAGCACCTCTAACGGCGACTAAGATCCCGCTTCCCCAGAGTTGAACCAGGATGGATCCCGACTGATCATGAGCAAGCGTTTGATTGCAGCCGGTGGATCAGTGCCATCCTGGTATTTGTTCATAAGCAGTAATTTTATCGGCCCAGAAGTTGCTGTAGAAATTCATCATGATTCCACTCACTCCGTTGACCAAAGCGAGCGATCACCAGTTGCTGAGTAGGTAGGATATAAAGAATCTGATTATTGGCCCCAATGGCAGCATAGAGATTCCGAGGAGCATTGGGTGCCAGTTGATCCCCATTTTCGACAATCTCAGGAGGGACAAATTCACTCCGTGGGTCGTAGGTTCTGCTCAGCCCTGGCTCATTCAACCAGAAATTCAGGCCATATCCTGTGAAGGCAAAACTTCCACGCCGATGGCATTCTTGTAAACGCCAGGGATCCAGGATCGGGGGTTCATCCAAGCGGCCATTGCCATTCTGATCCCAGTAGCCATTTTGCAGCAGCAGTTGACCGAACTGTCCCCAATTGCGTGCTGTCATATAAGTTCCAGATGCCATTAACGGCTTGCCCAGATCGTCCCGATCCCAGTCCGCCACTTCGACGCCAATCGGATCCAGAACCCGCTCCTCCAGATAGGCCACCGGATCCTGTCCTGTGATCCGTTCGACCAGAGCCGCAAAAGCACCCGAATGGAGACGACTGTAGGTATAGGCAGTCCCAGGAAGATTGGATAAATCTGTGGTTAAAGCTTCACCATAGGCATCATTGATCATTTCTGGTCCAACAAATTGGGTTGCTGGCAGGCCACTGGTGTAATTCAAAAGTTGCTCAATCGTAATCCGCTCTTTGGGTGTGTTTTGCCACTCCGTCAGGATCGTGGAAGCCCGTTGCCGCAGTTGAAAGAGTCCCTGATCCTGGGCAGCCACAGCGATCACACAGTTAAAGCTTTTCGTACCGCTATTCAGGCGATGGGGCACATCAATGCCATATCCATTCTGGTACTCCTCCAGAACAATTTCTCCTCTCTGCAGGATCAGGAGAGCATCCTGGTTGCGGGTGCGAGAATACTGGGCAGCGGCTTCGTAGTCAAACGTGTTGGAAAAGAATAGTGTTGAAGCTGAGGCATCTGTTGCGGGTTCTAGGCTGATCTGACTGGGATTTGATCCACAGGCGGTCAGGGCGAATAAACACAGAAGCGCAAAACGTTTCATGGTAATTCCAGGGGGATACAACGCTTGGTCCGCTGATTAGACAGTCAGAGTCCACAGACGGTTCAATGAACATACTCCTGGAGATAGCTGCGGATCACTCGCTTGGTCTCGGTTACCAGCCGCTTTTGCAACGATTCCTCCTGACTAAGCGATAACCAGAGCAGAGTGCCGATCACCTTGACCACCACAAAGGCAATGGCTTCACAGTCCTCAGGAGTTAGATCCGGTTGCCACTGAGACAGAGTGATGACCAGATCCTGGATCAGCTGTTTATCGGTAGCCTCATCAATTTGCTCTAGTTCCGGCATGCTTCCCTGGACTTGCATAAAGATGGCGTGGTAGCCGGAATAGTCATGAAAAAAACTCATCACCGTGTCCACCATCTGCTCCACATAGTCCGACAGTGACAGAGTTGTCGTATCTGCTGTCTCGAGTTGAGCCAGGCGCTGGTGTAATTTTTCAGTGTAGCGCACAGCCAGAGCCTGCATGATCGCGGCTTTATCGGGAAAAAATTGGTAGAGAGATCCGATCGGTACCTGGGCACGGCTGGCAATGGCATTGGTGGTCGTCGCACGGTAACCCTCCCGCTCAAACAGCTCTGCTGCTACATCCAGAATTCGGTTCACCCGTTCCAGACTGCGGGCCTGACGAGGCTGGCGTCTCATTCCTCGGGATCCTGATAAATCAGCGGTCATCCTGAGTGTCCTTCACGAAAGAATACATGAGTAAGCCTCATATTCCTCTTGACGAAACATGAGATCCACTCATATCTTAATAAACATGAGCTTTATTCATTTTTCGCTCTGTTCAAGAGAAAAGGATATGGCAATGTATCAGGATGTGCTGACCTTGCTCCGGCCTATGGCCCGAATGGTTCTGACGGAGTACGACCAGGATCCGCTCCTCTGTTTCTGCCGCTCATACCGGATTCGATGGCGTTTTCTACGCTTCAAACTTGCCCCCTGGATCATGCTGATTGGCTCTGCGACTCAGTGTGCCTTTAGGCCTGGAAATATCAATGTCTATACAGCGTTTCTTAGTCTAGTTCGGTACAGTAGCAGTAGTGAGTAAACCAATTCTTGATATCTTGTTGAGATGCATGACGATAGGCTTTCTCAATCGCTTTAACTCAATTGCGGTAGGTTCTCGCTCTAATCGCACGCAATGTTGATTTGACTTTTGACCAGAAGTTCTCAATATTATTAGCCTGGATCTTGCGTTCCCGCTCTCTTTCTTGGACGAAAATATCGGCTTCTCTGCAGAAGATCTCAATTATCCTCCGATTGATCTGGCGTGAGATCATCGACTCAGGTTACAAATGAACCGATCTCCTACAGGTGGGTTGATTCAAGATGAATGAATGGGTTTCAGCTGATCATGCTCTCCAATACCTGGCTCGCGCCGACCGGATTCCCCACCGCACGGAGGGAGAGGCCGTCCTGCTGGAACAAATCCCTCCCACAGCTAAGCGCATCCTTGATCTGGGCACCGGAGACGGACGGCTGCTGGCATTGGTGAAGATCGAGCACCCTGAGGCTCAAGGCGTTGCCCTGGATTTTTCTGCGGTCATGCTAGAGAAAGCCAGTGAGCGCTTTGCGGCGGATCCGACTATTGAGATCATCAACCACGACTTGGCTGCCCCTTTACCAACATCTCTACAGGAATCGGGAGGGTTTGATCTGATCATCTCTAGCTTTGCCATTCACCACCTCACCCATGAACGTAAGCGAGCCCTCTATCTGGAGGTTTTTGATCTGCTCAATCCTGGGGGAGTGTTCTGCAATCTGGAACATGTGGCTTCCCCGACTCAGCGCCTGCATGAAAAATTTCTGGCCGCCATTGGCTACACCCCAGAGGAAGAAGATCCCTCCAATATTCTGCTGGATGTAGAGACTCAACTGAGCTGGTTGCGGCAGATCGGGTTTATGGATGTGGATTGTTACTGGAAGTGGCTGGAATTGGCGCTCCTGGTTGGCAGCAAAGCTTGAGATCGGGCAGTTAAATGTATGATGAGAGACAGAAACTGAGGTGGGAAAGTGGCTAACCCAATTCGCTGGCTGATCTCCAGAAGATACCTGATCACAACTCTCATCTTTGTATCCTCTCTTTTCATCTTTTTGCTGCCGTCTCAGTCCATTGCAACCACTTCGCTTAAGCTAGCTTCCTGGAATTTAGAAAATCTAACATTCTCCTCCGATAAAGACTTTGCCACCCTGAGGAACTACCTCGCCCAGATCGATGCAGATATTATTGCCCTGCAGGAGGTTGATGGTCCAGAGGCTGCTCGTCTGGTTTTCAATCCAGATCAGTACAACTTTTACTTTGCTGATAGCGATGATCCTCAGAAAACGGGCATTGCCATTCGCCGCGATCTGACCGTAACTCAAAATCCTGATTATGTGGCACTGGATGTGGGTAATGTCCGCCCAGGTGCAGATATCACTGTGCAGGTGGGAGAACAACAGATCCGGATATTGTCCGTACACTTAAAATCTTTCTGTTTTTCAGATCCGTTAGATGGTGATGTTTCAGGGGATACGGATTGTTCAGTGCTGAAGACACAATTACCAATTCTGGAAAAATGGATCGATGCCAGAGCCTGTGAAGGTGTTCCTTTTGTTGTGCTGGGGGATTTTAACCGCCGACTTAATCTCAGTGGCGATGATTTTTGGGAAGAAATTGATGATGGCAGACCCAGTAACGCAGATCTGATCAAAGTGACGGAAGGAGCAAGACCTAACTGCTTTGGTGGCCAGTATCCAGAGTTTATCGATCATATTGTTCTGGATCGACTTTCAGGTGCTTGGTTCGTCCCTGGTTCGTTTCAAGAATGGGATTATCAGCAGCCTCTAAGTCAGCAGGATCAACTCTCAGATCATTGCGCTATTTCTGCAGTTCTAGATACTACCCAACCCTTACCCCAGCAATCCTCTAACCTGTTTGGCGGGATCAATCATTTTATTGCTTGCCAGTTCTTATGAGTACATGCTCTCTACCCTGATGACATTTAAAAGACCAAAAGGAGGAAATCTAACACCATGGAAGGCCTGATCAAACTGCTGATCCCTGTTTTGCTGATCCTGGTGGGTGTTGCTTTGATGGTGGTCAGTTTTGTGCAAAGGCAAAAAGTCATGCAAGCCCAACGATGGCCCACCACAAGTGCTCGGGTCACCCGTCTTGAATTAGACGAACATGCAGGCCAGGATGGCGATGCCCAGGAGGTCCTGATCACTTACCGCTACCAGGTGGGTGGATCCTCCTATGAGGGTAACAAACTAGCTTTTGGCTATGACTCCACCACCAGCCCCGATTATCACCGTCGTATCTACGACCTGCTGAAGAATCAACCGATGATCCAGATCTACTACAATCCCAGCTCACCCCAGGAATCGGTGATCAGTCCTCATGCTGGATCCGGTGTCCTTGTTGGTTTAGCAGTAGGGATATTCTTTAACGTTTTTGGTTTAGGTTTTCTGCTGTCGGGCCTTGTGCCGATTGGAGTGGCTATGGGGATCATGGCAGTGACTCTGATTGGTGTCGGCATTTTTAGTGTCTACTGGATTGGTGTGCGCAAGAATGACCCTCTGCTCTCGGATCTGGCAGCTTTGCGCAGTAGATAGCCCATATGGACTGAAAAAACTTGTCCCAAAATCTACTTGATCCAGATCGTCTTGATATTCACAAACTCGTGGATCCCAAACTCCCCCAGCTCTCGTCCATAACCCGATCGCTTGATTCCCCCAAAGGGCAAACGCGGATCCGATTTCACCATGCCGTTGATAAAGACCGATCCCGCTTCGATCTCATGGATTAACCGTTCCTGCTCCTCTAGATCCTCAGTCCAGCCGCTCGCTCCCAACCCAAAGGGCGTTGCATTGGCCAGCTGAATGGCTGCTTCTAGATTGGGGACGGTAAAGATCAGGGCTACAGGTCCGAATACCTCTTCTCGTGCCGCCGGACTCTGGGGCGGGATCTGGGTCAGAATCGTGGGGGGATAAAAATTACCAGGACCTTCGAGAGGTTGCCCCCCCAGCAGAACCTGAGCCCCCTGTTCCACCGAGGTTTTCACCTGCCAGTCCACCTCCTGCCGGATCGCGGGTGTCGCCAGAGGTCCAATATCGGTCTCCGGCAGCATCGGATCTCCTACGTTCAAAGCCTGATATTTTTTCAGCAGGGCATTCAGAAAAGGATTGGCAATGCTCTCTTGCAGGATAAAGCGTTTGGCCGCAATACAAGATTGACCATTGCTGATCATGCGGGCCGACACCGCAGTCGAAACAGCAGCCTCCAGATCCGCACTTGCCAGGACAATAAACGGGTCACTCCCCCCCAGTTCCAGCACCGATTTCTTAAGATGTTGACCCGCCAGCGCTGCCACCTGAGATCCGGCTGCTTCACTGCCCGTGAGGGCAACCCCTTTGACGCGTTCATCCGTGAGAACTGCCGCCACCTGGTGCGAGCTGATCAGGAGAGCTTGAAAAACTCCGAGGGGAAACCCCGCTTGTTTGAAAATATCGGCAATGGCCAGGGCGGATTGAGGCACATTGGAGGCATGCTTCAGGAGAGCAACATTGCCCGCCATCAACGCGGGAGCTGCAAAGCGAAACACCTGCCAGAAGGGAAAATTCCAGGGCATGATCCCCAAAATCACCCCCAGAGGCTGGTAACGGATCAGACTGCGACTGGCATCAGTGACTACGATTTCATCTGCTAAAAAAGTGGCGGCATGCTCGGCGTAATAGCGACAGACCCAAGCACACTTTTGCACCTCGGCCACGGCAGACTTCACGGGCTTTCCCATTTCCAGGGTGATCAGTTCGCCATAGGCTTGACGTTCCCGCTCCAGGTGGGCGGCGGCATTTAACATCCACTCAGAGCGCTGCTGCCAGGAGGTTTGCCGATAAGTCAGAAATGACTGCTGGGCCAGATCCAGGGCCTGATTCACCTGCGCGGTGGTCAGAGGCTCAAATCTGTGGATCACCTGTCCTGTGGCCGGGTTGATAGTGGCAATCCCCATCCTGGTCTCCCACAACACATCCTGGATCTACTCTGGCATGTCCGTCAGCAGGAGATAGGCAAAAAAAGACCCCCGACACATCTCGTTGTCAGGGGCAATATCCGTTAACGGTTCAATGAGGATCTAGAGTGAGTGCGTCCTCGTCCCAGTCAGGCTTTCGCCAGACGATCATTTACAGTATCCCAGTTTACGAGCTGATCGAGAAAGGTGCTGATGAAATCAGGGCGACGGTTTTGGTAATCGAGGTAGTAAGCGTGCTCCCACACATCCAGGGTCAGAAGTGGTGTTTGTCCAGCGGTGAGAGGATTATCGGCATTGGCAGTTTTGGTCACTTTCAGGGTGCCATTGTCTAGCACTAACCAAGCCCAGCCACTTCCAAACTGAGTGGCCGCTGCATTTTTGAAGGCTTCTACAAACTTGTCGTAGCCACCCAGATCCGCGTCGATCTTGCTGGCAATGGCTCCGGTGGCTGCACCCCCACCATTGGGTTTCATGGAACTCCAGAAAAAGGTGTGATTCCAGGTCTGAGCCGCGTTGTTGAAAACACCAGTTTGAGAGGGATCCTTGGAGGTTTCAACGATGATCTCTTCCAGAGACTTGGTGGCGAGAGCCGTGCCCTCAATGGCCGCATTCAGATTTTTTACGTAAGCCGCATGGTGCTTACCGTGGTGAAAGGAGAATGTCTGGGCCGACATGTGGGGCTCCAGCGCATTGGGGGCGTAGGGTAGGTTGGGAAGTTCAAAGGCCATGGTTAGAATCCTTTTTTGGTGTTCAGATTGGCAAAGAGTTGCCTGATGAGCACTCAGGCCGTACCCATTACCATTCCAGGCATTCTCAGTGTAACGCAATGTGACCCTTGACGGATTGGCCCGAATCCTGCCTAAAGATCGGGGAAAACCTCCTGAACAGCAGGGTGGAGAAGGCGTCCAGATTGAATATTCAGGCCATGAGCCAGGGCGGGATCCTGTTGCAGGGCCACCTCAACTCCCAGGGTGGCCAGTTTTTGAATATACGGCAGAGTGGTATTCACCAGCGCTTGAGTGGCTGTCCAAGGTACCGCACCGGGCATGTTGGGGACACCGTAGTGCAGGACACCCGCCGTCTCATGCACTGGATGGCTATGGGAAGTGGGCTGTGTAGTGGCGATACATCCCCCCTGATCCACAGCCACATCCACGATCACGGATCGGGGTTGCATCTGGCTGACCACAGCCTCTGTCACCAGCACCGGCGCTCGCTTTCCCGTCACCAGAACTGCCCCGATCACCAGATCAGCCTCTGGGATCACCTCCTCAATCATGGAGGGTTCACTGTACAGCAGTTCGACGCGAGAGCCGAAGATCATTTCCAGCTCCTGCAGCCGCTTGAGATTAATATCCAGGATCTGGACCCGTGCCCCCAACCCCACCGCCATGCGGGCTGCTTCTGTGCCCACGGTGCCACCCCCCAGGATCACCACCCGTCCGGGCCGCACCCCAGGGATCCCCCCTAGAAGCACTCCCCGTCCCCCCTGCTGACGGGTAAGGTAATGGGCGCCAAACTGAACCGACAGCCGCCCGGCAATCACACTCATGGGCATAAGCAGAGGCAAACTGCGATCCGCCAGTTCCACGGTTTCGTAGGCGATACAGGTAGCCCCCGACTGGATCAGGGCGGTGGTCAGGTCACGACTGGCCGCCAGGTGCAGGTAGGTGAAGAGGGTGAGATCAGTGTGCAGCAGAGGATATTCTGGGGGCAGAGGCTCCTTGACTTTCACCACCAGCGACTTATCCCACACCTCCGCTGCTGTTGTTACCAGCTTGGCGCCTGCGTTTTTGTAGTCCTGATCGCTAAAGCCAGCCCCTTCACCTGCGGTTTGTTCCACCCAGATCACATGCCCCTGCTCGGTGAGAACTCGTACAGCTGCTGGGGTTAAGCCCACGCGGTACTCCTGATCCTTCATTTCCTTGGGAACACCGATGTGCATGAAAAGCCCCTTTATTTAGGATCTCAGGGGGTACTGGAAAAGGCGTCTTTGAGGACAGTGCGGGCGGCCAGGTGCTTGCGGGTGGACTCCAGAATTTCCGCTTCCCGCCTCAAACGCTGGGCTGTACTGCGCATTTCCAACAATGCCTGCTGTTCTTCCGTCGCCCCCTGAAATTTGCTGGCAATCCAGTAGGAGAGCTCCAGGGGGGTATCTGGTAAATCATCCGTTAATTCAATCTGGCGGTCGGTGAGCTTACTGGAGAGCCGCACCACATCCTGCAGCAGCTCCGCTACATCCTTGGAGAGGGTGTGGGCATCCTCGCTGGAGTTTTCGTCGTCATCAATCCACTGGATCAGGCCCACCCGAAAGGGCTTCTGACGGACATAGTCCAGGACCTGAAACCGCTGTTGTCCCATCGTCACCACATTGATCCGGTCATCCGGTAGACGCTGCAGCTGGATCACTTCAGCACAGCTTCCTACTTTGGCGGGCATCCCCGTTTCCGAGTTCAGCAGGAGAACACCAAAGCGACAATCGGACTCCATGATGGTGTTGATCATCATGCGATAGCGAGGTTCAAAAATATGGAGGGGCAGAGGGCGGCCCGGAAATAGAACCACCTCGGGTAACGGAAATAAAGGAAGCTCGCGAATGTCTAGAGAAGGAGACGATAAAGACATGACCCGGTTCAGCGGTGTTGCATTGAGTGTAGCCCATTTCCACTTTAACTTTTGTACAGTATCTCCACAGACCCCTCTATCCCCTTCTCACGGTTATGCGCATTGCCACCTGGAACGTGAACTCGATTCGCACCCGCCTGAGTCAGGTGGTGAAATGGCTGCAGGATCAGGGAGATATTGATCTGCTTTGCCTGCAGGAAACCAAAGTTACAGATGATCTCTTCCCGCTCGAAGCATTCACAGCACTGGGCTATGAGGTCGCTCGTTACGGACAAAAAAGTTACAACGGGGTGGCGCTCCTCAGTCGGCTGCCTTTGCAGCAGGTGAGTTGTGGCTTTACCCCTGTGCTAGGCATTGATGTCGTGGGGGATCTGGATGCACAGAAGCGGTTGATCACCACAGATTTAGCAGGTCTGCGACTGATCAATGTCTACATTCCCAATGGATCGGCGGTGGGCAGCGAAAAGTATGACTACAAACTGCGCTGGCTGGAGATGCTGCGGCTCTACCTGCAACAGTGGATGACTGCTCCCGATCTTCGTCTACTGATCTGCGGAGACTTCAACATTGCTCCGGAGGATCGAGACATTCATGACCCCAAAAAAGCTGGAGAGATCATGGCCTCTGAGGCGGAACGAGCGGCACTGCAGGCTCTCACGCAGGTGGGATTGCAGGATGGGTTTCGTAAATTTACCCAGGACGGTGGGTACTTCAGCTGGTGGGATTATCGGGCCGCTGGATTTCAGCGTAACCGTGGCTGGCGCATTGATCACCATTACCTCAGCCCTGTCCTTTACCAGGAGGCTAAAGCCTGTGTGATTGATGTGGAACCTCGCAGCTGGGAGCAACCCAGTGATCATGC
The DNA here is from genome assembly GCA_964392245.1 of uncultured bacterium. GTDB lineage: Bacteria > Cyanobacteriota > Cyanobacteriia > Thermostichales > Thermostichaceae > JAAUUJ01. The sequence continues at coordinate 4,926 of CAYMOX010000073.1, read as the reverse complement.
TCCGGTGATTCTGGAGATCTGAGCCTCTAGCCGCCGTAGTTCCAGGGGGTTTCCTCCAAACGCAGGATGTCGGCTTCCTGATGCACCCCGGCTGTGATCACTTCCCCCACAAAGACGGTGTGGTCTCCTTTTTCCACCGATCCCACCACCTGGCATTCCACGTAACCCATAGCGTCCTTGAGGATGGGGCAGCCCGTTTCTCCCAGGTAGAACTCTACCCCCTCAAACTTATTACCCACCCGCCGCTGCGGTTTCAAGAACACTTCCGCTAGATCTTTGCGGCCACTGGGGAGAAAGCTGAGACTAAACACTCCGGAGGATTGGATCATGGCATGGGACCCACTATCCGCCCGCACACAGTTCACCACCAGCGGTGGCTTAAAGGAAGCCTGCATGATCCAGCACGCGGTAAACGCGTTGATCTCCTCGCCATCCTTGACCCCACAGACGTAAAGGGCATGAGGCATTTTGCGCAGGATCGTCTTTTTTGCCTGTTCGTCTAACATGGCCACTCCTGGTGAGCAGATCTACATCAGTCATCCTAACTGGGAGCCGCCGACCCTAGAGCCGTTGCCTTGCCACCACCTGATTGACCCGCACACTGTAGGTCTGGCCGGATTGAATGGGACCCAGATTGATCAAGGTTTCAAACCCTTCGACTGGGGGGGGTGTACAGCGAACTCCGATGGGCTGGATCGCAGGCAAATAGACAAAGAAACGACCGCTTCGACGTCTCACCTGCGGCTGACCGATTTGAGTACAACCATCGGGTAGAGATCCGCGAGCCACAACCGCTAGGTAGGCAGAGGGGATAAGGCTATTGGGCAGATCTCTGGGGATGGCCACCGCCAGTTCAATCTCCTCCACATCAGCTGGAAAAGTGCGAAAAGGTGTTTCCGGCAGGGGCAGGGGCTCGCCAGCGATCAGAGCTGTACTGGCATCGACAACTTCTGCACGACTGATCAGGGGGGCAGGACTATCGCCGCAACCGCTCAGTATGATTGCCCCAAAACTCAACCCCAATCCCAGCGGCCAGTGTAACCATCTTTGGTATCGCATTTTCCATCCTCCACCCAGAACAGCAGATCATCCTGCCGATTCATTATCCCTTTCCTGCGGAGGCGAACAAGAGGGGGGCTCAGGCACCAGCCTTTCAGGGACAGGATCGTATCCCCCCGGATGAAAAGGATGACAGCGCCCCAGCCGTTTCAGTCCCAGCCAGGTGCCCTGTATGGGTCCAAATCGCTCAATGGCCTCAAGCATGTACTGAGAACAGGAGGGGGTAAAGCGGCAACTGGGCAGAAGCAGGGGAGAAATACCCAGCTGATATCCACGGATCAACCAGATCAGCGGCTTCTTCATTGATAACTATCCATACGTACCCCCAGGCTAACCCTCCGGTTTAAGGCCAGGACTGGACATAAGGTTAAGAAGTGTAAACAATGGACATATTAGATTCTCGGAGCACCTGATCAAAATGGACACGCCCGTTTTTCAAAATCCCCTGCTCTATTCCATCATTGCCGTTGCCACGGTAATTGCCATCAGTTTTGGGGTTATCTTCAAAGACATGCTGGAGTACAGAGTCGCCCTGTGGCAGGCCAACCGCACCACCCAGGATCGGATTGAGTATGCTCGACCTGCATTGATCTTCTCCTACTTGATGACCAGTCTGGCGCTGCTGGTGTTTGTAATTGCGGGCCTGATTGTGTTTGGCTTTCCGGTCTCCTGGGCTGAGATTACGGGCAGTGTGCTGGTGTTGGGTACGGCAGTCTTTATCTGGATCCAACTGGGATCGTTGTTGGAGATGCTGGCTCGGGGAGGATCGGCAGCCATTGATATCGAAGGCGATTATCCCCAAGAACCTGAAACTCCTGAACCCTCTGCGGCAATGGAAGCAGAATCCCCGAGCCAGGGTTGACATCAGTCTTACTGCAGCAGGGCCAGACCTGCCATCGGCAGACTAAAGCGAACGGTTGTTCCCTGATCCAGCTGACTCTCCACACCGATCCTGCCCCCCTGCATTTCCACCAAGCGCTTGGTAATGGCCAGTCCAATCCCGGAACCCCCCGAACCGGAGGAGCGGGAGCGATCAGCTCGCCAGAAGCGCTCAAATATGTAGGGAAGATCGGCCTCGGTAATACCACATCCCGTGTCCTGGCAGGTAATCCAGACAAACGGAGGTTCAACCCTGGCACTCAGGAGAATCAGCCCCTGTTCGGTGTAGCGAATCGCGTTCCCGACAATGTTGATCAGGATCTGGTCCACCCGGTCCGCATCTGCCATCACCAGAGGCAGATCAGTCGGCAGCTGCAGCTTTAACTCGGGACCGTCTTCCCGCAGTTGCGTTGCCAGGCGCTCGCGGATGCGTTTGAGTAGGGGGGGTAGGGCCAGCGGTTGAATATTGAGAGGCAGATGCCCAGCTTCGGCTTTGGAGAGCTCCTGGAGATCATCCACTAGGCGGCGCAGACGGCGAGACTCGGCCACCAGGCGGGCAAACAGCTCCGGTGTGGGGGCAATGGTGCCATCGGCACATCCCTCTAGATACCCCTCCAGGACCGTCAGAGGAGTGCGCAATTCATGACTCAGATCCCCGATCAGATCGCGGCGGCGACTTTCCACATTGGCCATCGCTTCTGCCATGCGGTTAAAGCTGTGCCCCAGCTGATCCAATTCGGCAATATCACTGGGGGGCACCCGCGACTGCAGATCTCCCTGAGCCAGCTGTCGTGAAGCTTGTTCAATGCGCCGCAGGGGCTGACTGATCCGACGAGACACCCAGTACCCCACCCCTGCTGCCGTTGAAGCCCCCACCAGCACCGACCAGTCGGCACTTTTGGACCAGGCCAGTTCAAACCCCTCCACCAGTTCCGTCCGCACCAGCCTTAAATTCATGCCCCCCACCTCCAGCTGCTCCAGATGGGTGACAAAAAAACGCGGGGAGGTGATGCGGCCCACGATCACCAGCGTCCCCAACCCCACCCCCACCACCGCCATGTGGGAGAGCAGTAACCGTAACTGCAGGTTTAACTTGGGCATCCTCATGCTTCCAGACCGGATCAGTCCTCGGGCAGAGTGTATTGAGCCACAATTCGCTGGGCAAAGCCAGGCACATGCTGCTCCACCCGCTCGGGATAATGGCGCCGGACAAACAAATAGTTGCGAGTGAAGTGGGAATCGATGGAAAAGCGGGCATATTCCAGCCCCTGTGGACCGATCCTTTCAATCACCACTCCCATGATCTGGGCCAGCCACATGGGTAGAGTCATGGCCTGATCATAGGCAGCAATCCCCTGTTGGACCGCCGCATGCCGATTGCCGCGGGAGATCACGGGCTGGGTTTCCAGCTGATCCGCCACCAGATCCAGGAGCACCTGCCCGCGGGGGTTACGCACCACCAGCCACTGCCACCCCAACGGCGAGCCCATGTAGCCCACTACCAGATCCGCCAGCGCATTGACATAGTCGAAGCAACTCAAACAGGAGGGGGCAAAGACATCCTTGAGGGCCTTAGTATTCAAGCCAAAAAATGGCACCTTCTCCACGGACCCATCGCTGTGTTTGAAATGGATGCGAAAGTCCTGCATAAACTCGTAATGCACCACCGTCTCGGGAGAACGACTGGTGGTTTCCAGAAATGTTTGCAGCCCCTCACGACTGACATTATCCACACAGGGTGTTCCCAGCACATACAACTCCTGCAGCCCCAGATCTGCCTGCACCGCCCGCAGAGCTTGCACCTGACAGCCCACCCCGATCACCAACAGCCGCTGGCAGTTAGCCTGCTCCACCAGTTCCAGCACCGACAGATTGGGAGAAAGCGTGGGCTTATTCACCCGTGCGGCCAGCACCTCCTCCGGATCACGAGCCAGAATGGGGCGGGGTTTGAACCGATCCTCTGGGTCGGCCTGCACACAGACCACGGCCTCCACCAGACCGGTTTCCAATGCCCGCATCCCGATGCTGCTGACGATCCCTGACCACTGGGCCCCTGGCACTGGATCCTGTTTACGAGCCGTCAGCATCGTGTCGTAGATCCCGAAGTAGTCCTTGTCTGTCGGGGTTGATGCCGTTCCTGCCTCCTGATCTCGCGAACGTCCGTGGGTTTGGAGTTCTAACTGATCAATCTGCTGATGAATAAAGGCACAGGCGGAGCGCACCTGCTGCACATAGTGGGTATCGCATAGTCCGCACTGACTGCAGAGTTCCTTCGCAGGGTAATGGCCAGAGCGGATCGGTTGCGCCTTTTTACGCTGCTCACGCATGGCAAGAGAAGAGATGGACACTCCTCAGCATACTGTCGATACGAAAAAGGCTGGGAAGCAGAAGCAACGGCCCCTGACCTCATTTATAAAAATTCACAGCTATGGGTAACCGCAATCTTAGAAACTACTGCTATAGCGTTCCTCTGCCCAAGGCTCCCCACGCATGTGGTAGCCATTCCGTTCCCAAAAACCTGGTTGATCAGTGGAAAGGATCTCTAATCCTTGCAACCATTTAGCACTTTTCCAGGCATAGAGATGCGGCACAATTGAGCGGACTGGCCCCCCATGATCGGGCGGCAAGGGTTGATCTGCCAGTGTATGAACCAGACAATTATTAGGGTCTAGAAAATCTGCTAACAAAAGATTTGTAGTATAGCCCCCATAGCAGTGCTGCATGACCGCTTTTGCCTGAGGAGTTAACGCTATGTTTGCAAATAGATCAGTCATCCGAACCCCAGTCCAGGTCACATCTAGTTTTGACCAGCGGGTCACGCAGTGAAAATCAGCCGTAAAAGTCACTTGAGGAAGATCCAATAGATCGGACCAACCCAGAGTTAACTCTCCGCCTTCCACTTCTCCCCAGATGCGCAATTGCCACTCATCAGGCAGGGCTATTTCGTTCTCATGGAAGCCATAATGTGCTAGGGTCTCAGGCTATGCC
>CAYMOX010000072.1:0-19811 GCA_964392245.1 uncultured bacterium | reverse complement strand
AGAATTGGTTTACTCACTGCTGCTACTGTACCGAACTAGACTGAGAAACGCTGTAATAATTCCCAAGACATCAGAAATTATCTCAAACATTTGAGCGAACGAGGGCAACAGATTAAAATTGTTAAATATGAATATCTTCTACAGAGAACTTCTGATGTTTTAAAAGACCTAATCTTATTTCTTGGCTTACAGTGTGATGATAGGCTCATTGCAAGGGCCGTAGACTCTGCTTCTTTTATGAAGGTTACCAAGGGCCGAACCATTGGAAATGATGATCCTTTAAGTTTTTATCGTAAAGGCATTACAGGTGACTGGAAAAATTTCTTTTCAGAAGATAATATTACGATCTTTAAGGAACGTGCCGGTCAACTACTTATTTCCCTTGGATACGAGCACAATAATTCCTGGACCCTCTGAGATATTCCTGATCTATATACTATTACCAAACGTGATCCTATACCCTAACAACTTTATTACTTTACCTTTTATTGACTTAACTAAGTCCAAGCCTTTTTGTAATCAAACCTTGATCACACTATTTCCTTTCCAATATTCTAATCAGTCCTTTTAGCTGATTTATTTTGATCTATTATTCCAATTTATCATCACCCTAGGTACGTAGACGATGACAAAAAGAATTGAAGGTATTGATTATTTGCGTTCAGTCATGTCGATCTTTGTTGTTGTCTGGCATATGGGTGGTGCAGGCAAATCACTTATCTTTTCCAAGCAAGGATATTTAAGTCATACTTTTACCATATCCGATTTATTGAATTTTCACTTGCTATTGATTGCAGTCCCTACTTTTATATTTATCTCAATCTTCTTATATGCCTCAAAAGCCACCTCATTCTCAACTCTAAAAAAGCGTTTGATAAGGCTACTTCTCCTCCTCTTTTTCTGGCCAGTTGCATTAAATCTTTACAACAATATTAGCTACCAAGGCTTACAAGCGTTTGTTCCTACATCCCTTCCCAATTTTATTTTCATTCTTCTTACTGCTGGTGATACCGTATTCTATTTCTTTGTTAGCCTCCTTATTTGCATTTTTACTGCTCACCTTTATTTGCGCATAAACTTTACTTCTCAAATTATTGCCTTCTTTTCTTCCTCCTTTTTGTTGTTCCTTCTACCTATCATCACAAAGTTAATTGGAGCTTATTATCTATCTGCTTTTTGGAGCCCATTAAATTTTATCCCCATTACATTTGCTGCTGTTCTTACTGCACGGTTTAAAGAATACGTTCTTCTCAATATACAAAAACTTATCTTCATATCTTTGATGCTTTCTTTTCTGTTTTCTGTTATTGAGTGGCATTACTATGTTGATTCAATACATTTTCGCGGTCAAATTCATGCGATTCCTGCTTATACAAGAATATCACTACTTTTTTTAGCTTTCCCTATCTTTGTTCTTTCTTTGAATCCCTCAATTAAGGTGATTAAACCTATAGCCTTTATGTCTAAGTATTCTTTATCCCTTTATTGTCTCCATTCTTTCTTGATATCTCCTGTTGAAAAACTGGTCAATACATTTTCTCTAGGTGTTTCATTAAGTTATTCCTTGTCTATTTTACTTGTTGTACTGTCTTCTTATTTCATCGCTATTGTTTTAGAGAGATTCTATCTCAAAGAAGATGTTATCCTATGAATTCTGTCTTAATTAAATTACTGAAGCGATAATATAGCAATCAGACATCAGATGAAAGATAGAAGCAGGCTCAAATGCTTATCTGCCAATGAAAGTAGCTTCAGGAGTCTCATGAGTCATGTCTGATCGCTATACTTACTCTTGCCATGTCCAAAAATGACAATTATTATTGTATGTGAACGCTTCCTTCCTCAATCTTTTTACCGATTGTAATAGCATCATATGCTCGCTCTACTGGCAGCCCAAGACTCCCAAGTATCCTATAGGTGATCTGTCCAATTCTCGAAACTGACTCTAAAGATCTACCCGGGATATGACGCTTGTACTCCTTTGCTTCCAAAGATCCCCAATGAGATACTATAACCTCAAGAGAAGCTTCTTCATATAGTGCTATCATACCTGCTGGAAATATTCTCCAACAGTCTACCGGTGCCTCATGGTAAGGCCAACTGATTGGATTGATGGTGATGACCAATCCCCCAACTTTACATACCCGAGTCAACTCATTAATCCACAACCATATTTTAGGAACATGTTCAATGACTTGACCTGACAATACAATATCATAACTATTGCTTTCAATCGGAAACTTATATCTATTGCTGCTTGAGTATGTAAGTCTACTATCTTGGTAAATATCTAACGTGTCCCATTGAATTGACTTATCATTAACTATCGACGCATACGCCGAAGGAAAGTTGTCTGGCCCTATCTCAAGCACATTTATTCCTGAATGAAACCATTCTTTCCCATGCTTTTGAAATAAAAGCTTACTATTACTATGCATCTCTTGATTTCCTTATGGCATTATTGTGTTCTATGAGACAAGTTATTTCGAGTTGACATCCCAGTCCCAGTTTCGTCTATCTTCACTTGTTTTCCTTAATGCGATCATTTGTACTTGGTGATTGTCAAATATTCGTGTTAACATGTTTTTTGATAGAAATCTTTCTAGTCTCTCTCTTCCAATATGAGACATAAGAAACTTTCCCGTTTTCCTCTTCCATGAGTCTTGAACTTTAGTGCTAACTGAACCTTCCACTTTGTAACAAGGATACTGTTCTATATATTCAACCACTCTTTTAACTGAACTAAATGAAACATCATCTATGACAAGCAAACCACCAACACGCAACAATCTTGTTGCGTAAAAGCAATCTAGAAGGGTGTGATCAAATGTATGCCACCCATCGATAAAAACTAAATCATAATCTTCCTGAGTTTCTTCTAGTAATTGCGGAAGTGCGATCTCAGAACCCTTCTCAATTAGTTTAAAAAACTCAATGCCAGCCTTCTCCAGATTAAGGACTCCAACCCCATCCCATTGGCTGTGTTGGAAGGGATCAATGATGGTGTGATTTGCGCCAATCCTCCCCTGAAGAGCAGAACATATATATAATGATGAGATTCCAAAAGCACATCCTACTTCTAGTGTTTTTATTATTGTTGGATCTTCTCTGATTAGTGAATGAAGAAAATATCCTTCTTCTTTATCAATTGAAGAATGAAGCTTGTATTTTTTTTCACTTTTCCCTATCACCCACTCTATTTCGCTTAATTTATCTGCATCTAATTTCATACATTTAGCCTCTCAATCTAGTCACTCGATCATAGCTGTACTATTTTTGTACCTCATCTATATAATATACTAAAACCACTCTCTATGATGCATTGTTTTTCCTTGGATGTTACCCTTCTTCCCGTAGTCTAAAGATGCTAAAGTCTGATACAGTTAATTTGTTAGGGGACCCTATTTATAGTTGCTTTCTTAAGACTTAATGGACTTTGATGATGTTTCCTTCTTTGATTCTTGATAAAGTTGCATCTGATATGATTGATCTTCATGATCAAACTCTCTTTTCTTACCGAGCTTACTGGAACCAACAAAAAGCTAGAATTGCTGAGACATTGAGTATTCTCTTAGAGAAGAATGATCAGTATGACCACGATCTACAAATCTTAGACATGGGTTGTAACCCTCCTTTTTTGCTTGCTTGTCTCACCCAAATGGGACTGGACTGTCAAGGGGTTGATATCTTTCCTGAGAGCTTCGCTAGTATTACTAGAGACTTTAATCTTGATGTTATTAAATGTGACATTGAGAATGAGGCTTTACCCTTATCTAACAATACATATGATGTTTTGCTTCTCACTGAAGTCTTTGAACATCTTAGGGTTAATCCTGTTCGTACATTCGAGGAAATCTTTCGTGTGATTAGACCTGGGGGTTACCTCCTGTTATCAACTCCTAACCTTCATTCACTAAACGGAATCTATAATTTTCTCTTCCATGGTAAAGCTTATGCATGTGCCAGTGATTCAGTTTATAAGCAGTTTAACATTATTAACCGTTTAGGATGGTTTGGTCACATGAGGGAGTATACCTGGCAAGAAGTCGAATCATTTCTCATGGAAACTGGATTTGTTACAATTGAAACTCGCTTTTTTGGTGGAGCTTCTCAAAAGCCATTTTTACAACCCGTTTATTCAGCTTTTCCTAGGTTGAGACCTATTGTCCATTTTGTTGCCTACAAGCCTATAATTTCTTCGGATGTTTAAATACATTTGATGATTAATTGTGCATCTTTCACTTCTTAGATGAAAAATCATTGGAATTTAATATTGCTAAGCAAATCGGAAAATTAACTTACAGTAAACGATCCCGATTGGGTTGCACTTTGCCCCGCCAGATCCGTTACTGTAACACTGTAGTTATAGCTGCCAGTAAACCCTGCAGGAATATCCACCCCGACACCAATCTCACAAGAGCTGGATCCTGCTAAGCAACCAATTTCTCCAGGTGAAAATGTTTGAGTTAGAGCTAATCCTGGGCCATTGACGCTGACAGTGAAAGACTCCAAGCCTTCAGGGGTTACTAGAGCGGCACTGATCGTTACTGACTGACCTACAGCTACATTACTGGGAACACTGATCGAAATTGTCGGTGGCACCAGTGGAGCGGGAGTTGAGGGGGGTTGGGTAGGAGTGGTTGTTGGAAGAGGCACTACACCCACATCACTGTCTCCGTCATCCCCACCGCAGCCAATCACAAGTTGAGAAGCCAGCACAACTGCTAAAACAATTCCATATCCATTAAAGGTGCTTAGCTTCATAATTCTCCCTGAAGTCAGATTCTTACAGTTTCGCAGTCTACCATCTCCTCGGTGGTGAGCATCAGTAATTTTTCGTAAAAACCTTGCAACACCTGATGCTTCCCAATGTGATCCACGGCATAGGCTCGGGCTTGCTCCTGGATCCGGCGGCGGTGTTGCGGATTCTTAGCTAGAGTCTCAATAGCTTGAGCCAGAGCTTTTCCATCCCCTGGAGTGGTGAGCAGGCCGCCGATCTCTTTGACAAGACTTCCCACCTCACTCTGAGGTGTGGCAGTGGCGATCACGGCCCCTCCGCAGGCGAGAATACCGGTTAACTTGGAAGGCATCACTGCTTTGTCGGCTTCGGCCCGCTGCGGCAAGAGGTGAATATCCCCCAGATTCAGGACCAGATTTAAGGACTCTAGAGGTTGCAGAGGAAAGAAGCGGACATTGCTCAGATCCGCTGCCTCGGCTTCAATGCGGGTACGCGCTGATCCCTCCCCGACGACAACAAACAGCACATTGGAATCGGTCTGGAGATGTCGGGCCGCCTCGATCACCACCTCCAGGCCCTGCTTTTCCCCCATATTGCCGCTGTAGAGAACAATGGTTTGAGCCGGATCAAGATCCCATTCCGCACGCAGGGGGTTTGTCTCTCTCAGGGGGTAGATTTGATCCGTATCCACCCAGTTGGGGAATAACTCTGCCCGCTGTGGATCCAATCCCTTCTCCAGAAGACATTGCATTAGGGCATGAGAAATGGTGGAAATGCGATCAAAGTAGCGGAGCAGCAAGCGTTCAAAGCCAAAGACTAGGGGTTTTAGCCCCGGCAGAGAAAGGATCCCCAGATTGAAAGCCGCATCCAGCTCCAGATCCTGAAAGTGCAGCCAGGATTTAGCCCGAGCTAGTTTGGCCGCTACCCAGGCTCCGGGAGCACAAAAGAGGGCTGGGGCCACCACCCAGATCACATCCGGTCGCCACCACAGGGCTTGCCAGAGCAGGACGGGTAGACTGCTGAAAGCAAAGGTTAACAGGTGTAGAATCCGACGAATCGCCGTCGGGCGTTGCGGAACCCAAAGGGGACATCGGTAAATTGTCATCCCCTTCTCCGCTTGGGTAGAGTAAAATCCCCCCGCGTGTTCAGGGTGAATGCTCCATTCAGGGTAGTAGGGATAACCCGTGATCACTTTTAGATCATTCGCTTCCTGTTGAAGCAGCCATTCACAAAGTTCGCCAGTATACTTTCCGATCCCAGTCAGTTCTGGAGAAAAGTTAAGACCGTAGACTAGGAGACGCATCTTCTACCTTTAATACAGAACCTGAAAACAGCTACCAGGCAACACTCAACAACTTACCGCTTTCATTATCCTGATTTATTCAGAAAACGATACTGTGGTCATACTGATTATTCTGTAACTAAAAAAACACAATCAGATCGTTCAGTTGTGGGTGGACCTTTCCGTAGTGTTGCGGAGTTGCCCTTTAGACTTGAGGGCTCCAAGTGTAGGTTCAATCGAGGTCAACCCAACTTATTAGCCTCAGGATTAGGGTTTCCTGAGTCAATGCTCGGTTTCAAGTTCCCCTGAGAGGGCCTGTAGCTAAACTTACTTAAGGTGGACTAGGATAAGAGCATTATTTCGATCCTGGGGTTATGAGAGCATTGAGTACACCCGAGCGCCAAACTGCGTCAGGACTCAAGAGCTTGTTTGTCTCTCGATCCGCTAGAATCTCACCCCTTGAGATTGATTGGGTGATACCCGGGAAACTGGCGCTGGGACGGGCACCGCAGGGCGCAGATATCGAGGTACTGGTGGAGCACGAGATTCGGGTGATCCTGAGTCTCTGTTTTCCGCACGAATGCAGACTAACTCCCCAGTTTCAGCAGGTTTTTCGTCAGGGGTATGTGTCCTTGCCAGATAGCTGCTATCGCCAGTCCCTTTCTCCCCAGCGACTGTTGCAGGCTGCCCTGGTGATTCACCGATCGGTCAGCCGTCAGTTACCCATCTATGTTCATTGTCGCGAAGGGATCGAACGATCTCCTCTGGTTTGCATGGCCTACCTCTGCCTCTACCGCCATGTCTCTCTACCCCAGGCAATGCGCTGGATCAAGGATGTGCATCCCGCCTCAGCTCCTACTTCGACTCAGCTGCGAGTGTTGAGAGAGTGTCTGTTGTTGGCCAAGGGTGGAGCTGCCGTGTAAGTTCTCAAAAACTAGATCTGTACCCCTTCCATTAGTCTGCATCAAGATTGCCAGCCCCCGATCGGGGGTAAACACCTGGCTACAAGTGAGTGGAGCTAAAACTGAGAAGCAAATTATTTGCAAGGATTATGACTCTAAACTTAGATTTGCCACCCGAACTAGAGCAGTATCTCTTGCAAGAAGCAAAGCAGCAAGGTCTATCGATTGAAGCAATGACCCTACAGCTTTTGGCGAACTCGCTTCTACGCAGGCAAAAACAAGCTAAAGCCGTTGATATGCTTCAGTCTTGGATTGACGATGAGGATATTGAAGAGCAGCAGGAGACAGGCAAGTATTTGGTTCAGGTATTGGACGAGGATCGGCTTTCTGATCGCAAGTTATTCCCACCTGAAATGAAAGGGGTTACTTGGTAGAGCGTTTAATCTTATTGGATACAGGGCCAATCGGTCTGGTTACCAATCCCAAGCTTTCTTCCCAAGGTGTTGCTTGTAACCAGTGGCTTCAGTCTCATCTCAAATTGGGTAACCGCATAATTGTTCCGGAAATTGCTGATTATGAAGTGCGCCGTGAGTTGTTGCGAGTCAATAAAACGAAAGGTCTCACTCGGCTAGATAGCTTGTGTCAACGACTTGAGTATTTGCCGATCACTACTGCTTCAATGAGGCAAGCGGCTCAACTATGGGCACAGGCCCGACAGCAGGGACAGCCAACAGCAGGAGATAAAACCATTGACGGTGACATGATTCTGATTGCTCAGGCTAGGGCTTTGGGAGTCTCAGACGTGGTGATTGCTACAACTAACGTGGGGCATCTATCAAGGTTTATTGCAGCGGACTTATGGCAGAATATTTTTCCCAATTAACCGCCACCTAAACCCTGTTAATGCAGACGGAACAAAGGTTATCGGTAAGAGTTCAGTTTTATCTGCCACCAAACAGCTTTCTCTTAGTGGACATAGATTTAGAGGAGATTTCACAGTGGCTAAATTAGCTGGCTATGCAAAGTTAATCAAGCACATTCTTGCTGAGTATGTAGAGCTAAGCAAGCAACATCTTAACTCAAACATTGAAACATTTTTGATTGCAGATGAGACTAAGGCACATTATATCTGGATGAACCTTGGTTGGCAGAATGGAGAGCGAATTACTGGGATAACTGTCTATGTTCGAATTCGCAATGGAAAATTCTGGATCGAGGAAGACTGGACAGAGAACGGTATTGCAACTGACCTAATTCGTGAGGGGGTTCCTAAAGAAGATATTGTCTTGGCATTCCATGAGCCGAAGATGAGAAAGTATACAGAGTTTGCTGCAGCGTCTTAAAAACGGGGAGGGTCATCTGCCGCTTTTAGAAAATCGTTGGGGTGATTGCGTGGCATTTTCCGGATCAGCGTAATAGTAGGCGTATTTGCTATAGCCACTCTGGCGAGGGGAGACCAGGTTAACGACCATGCCCACCAGTGGATCCTGACCAGTTCTTAAAATGTCCATGGCACGACTGATATCCTGCCGATTAGATCGATTTAAGCCCACCACCATTACCACTCCATCCACCTGGCTGGCCAAACTTTTTGAGTCTGCAATCCCGATCACGGGAGGGGTGTCGATCAAAACATAACGGTAGGTTTGCCGCCACTCTTCCATCAAGCGTGACATGGCCGAGGATCCCAACAGGGCCACCGGATTGGGAGGGGTGGGTCCAGAAGTGAGGATATGTAGCTGGTTATCCAGGATCGGATGCAGAGCCTTGGCCCAGGCAACTTCTCCCACGAGAGTCGTACTCAAGCCCACCGCATTGGGCTCCTGAATAAACCTGTGTTGGGAGGGCTTGCGCATGTCAGCGTCCACCAGTAGTACAGGGTGACCCAGTTCCGCCAGGGCCTGGGCCAGATAAAAGGTAATCGTGGATTTGCCTTCTCCCGAAAGGGCTGAGGTAAAGCAGATCGAACGGAAGTCTTCGCTGCTGCCCAGATAGCCAATATTGAGGGCCATGGATCGGAAGGCTTCGGTGAACGGTCGTGCCCCATAATAGCCAGCTTTAGATCCCATTCCCCCATGGGTGGGAGCTGCGGCAGTAGAGAGGGGTTCTCCTTGAATCTCGTACACATTGGGCATTTCCGCCTGAGCCACTTTGGGAATATCCCCCAGCATGGCCAATCCCGTCAGCCGCTTGGCTTCTTCCGGATCCTTGATGCGCTGATCCAGATTCTCCAGCAGAACTGCGACTCCAACGCCCATCAGACCTCCTGCCAATATCCCAAGTGCCAGATTCCGCTGTCGGTTGGGAGAAATCGGCACGCCAGGAACCCCTGCAGGTTGAAGGACCCGCCAGGGAGAAACTTCCTGGGCTTCTGTAATGCGTAATTCCTGCAGGCGATTAAGGAATGTGTTCACCAGTTCTGATTCGATCTCATTCTGCCGTTGCAATTCGGCGTAGATCTGCTGCAACTCCGGGATCTGTTCAAATTGCTGGGCGATCTCGGTTTCCACCTGCTGCAAACTGTCCAGTTGAGCATTCTGTACGGCTAATTCCACCTGGGTTTGTAACACCTGCTGCAAGAGGATGTCCTGCAGAGGGGCGGTGGTTTGGGTAGCGGTGGGAGCTGGATCTGAACTGCGCGGCAACGATGCCTGACCGACCTGGGTGGATCCCACCTGGCTGAGCGGCTCTCCGCTTAAAGAATCCTGCAGAATGGGCAGCGGCACAGAAGCGGATTGAGAAGGGATCGGGACCGCCGTGGCATCTAGCGATAAATCCTCTCCTAACACCTGTCGGGCTCGTTCCTGCAAAAGACCCAAGATCTGATCCCGGTTCGCCCGCAATTCCTGCACGGTGGGGTAACTGTCACGGAAGCGGGTGCGCTCTAACGCCAGAGCCAGTTCGGCCTCCTGCAGTTGGGTGACCAGGTTCTGGTAAGCGGCATCACGGCCAAGTTGTGATTCTTCCATAAACTCATCAGGATTCTGACCCAGCTGAGTGAGAAGAACATCCTCTCGCTGACGCGTGCGATTAATATCCACCTGACTCTGTTGCACCTGGCTGCGCAGGCCCTGTCGCACTTCGACCAGCGACTGACCCACCGTGTTGGGATCCACCAGGCTGTTGGCTTCCCGAAAACGGCGGATGGCATTGGTTGACTGCTCCAGGGATTGGCGGGCTTCCGGCAGTTGCTCTTCGATAAAGGCAATGGCGCTGCTGGCCTGAGAGCGCTGGCTTTCTAAGCTGTACTCCACATAGGTTTCCCCCAGTGCATCCAGCACGGCCTTGATCCGCTCAGGGTTGGTGTCAATGTAGGAAACCCCCAGCACATCAGCGTTGCCGATCTGGCGGATATTCAAACCCGAGAGGACCTGCCCAGCGGTGGTGTCCTGAAACTCAGGGGGTAGTTTGACCAGCGCCTCTTCCACCAGCGCAGGGGTACGCAGGATCTGGATCTCAGTGGAAAGATCGCGGGTGAGGGTGGCGGCCTGGCCTTCATCCAAAACAGGCAGATTGGCCAGCCGATCCAGCAGGATCAGGGTCTCTGCCTGAAAACGAGGGGTTTGGGAATTGGTATAGCCAAAAACTGCCGCAAACATGGCTGCTGCGGTGAGCAGGGCCGGGAGCCAGCGCCGTTGCACCACTCCCCAGATATCCATCTCTGCGCCGTAATAGGGAGGGGCACTGAGGAGCTGATCTGGCGAGAGGGCATCAACAGAGGATTGGCTGGAGGAGGTTTGCATGGCTGGCGGATCCAGTTGACGAAGAATGTAGACTAATCAAAGACACGGAGTAGCAGCAGCAGCGGGCTAACAGGGCTGGTAATTAGATTAAGGGTATCCGCAGTTTGGGCCAGGACCGAGGGGTTCACCACCACAACATCAGTGTTTCTCAGGGTGGGGTTGGTCTCTTCGTTCAGATTTTGTGACAGATCCAGAACAAACTCCCGCTGGGTTACCGTGCCATTAGGATTCAGACGGATCAGTTCCACCGAGAGGTCATCCGCGCGACTGTTCAACCCTCCGGCTGCCAGGATGGCCTGATTTAGGGGTGTATTGGGGGGTAGATCCAGTGCCCCTGGACGTCTGACTTCCCCCACCACATTGACGGTGATCTGGGTGGGAGCCAGGTTGGCGGAGGCCAGTTCCACCGCTTCACTGGCGGTCACCTCCAGAGCGGTGGGCACAAAAATCGAGTCGCCATCAAACAGCAGCAGATCCTGCTCCAGATCCCCCTCCTGAATCAGATCCCAGAGGTTGACCGTGAAACTCTGAGGAGGGCCACCGTTGGGTTGTGGGCGTCGCACCTGCACGCGGCGAATATCTGCCAGTTCCGTGATCCCTCCGGCCCCCTGCAGGATCTGGGTGACCGAGGGCACAGGGACCTGTAGTGAAGAAGCCGTACTGGCCCCTACCTCCCCAACTGTGACGCCTCCAGCTCCGACGGTCAGCGTATAGGCTCCCGGACGGTTGACCTCACCCACCACCGCGATCCGGAGAGGACGTGCTCTCACCAGGCTGACATCCACAAGCGGACGTTCTAACAGGGCAGAGAGCTGAAAGGTTAACTCGTCATCCAGTTGATTTAGGGTCTTGCCTTCCACCTGCAGGGTGCCGATCAGAGGAACGGTTAAGGATCCATCCAGGAGCACCTGCCGCTCCACGCTTAATTCCGGTGTGTTGAAGACACTGATCTGGATCTGATCCCCAGGGCCCAGAAGATAGCGAGTTCGATCAAAGGCAGAAGGGGGGGGGAAATCCAGGCGAGGCGAGGGTTGCGGGAGCTGGGGTTGAGCTTGCACGAGTGAGCCACTCCCGGCTAGGAGCAGAAGGATCCCTGCACCCATCATTCGTAAACGGGAATTCCTTTTCAATACCACCTCACACCACCTGCCATTCATGCCAGCAGCAACCGTATGGGCTAAAGTTTAGCCAATTGATCACAGTCACGCCACGTGAACTTTTATCCAGAGCCCATTTCAGCTCCATCTGAAGCTACAATACCCTAAATTCTTAGGGGGAGTGAGCATTGAGATCTTATCTCATCATTTTCCTTCATTTCCCCTGAGAAAAACTGTATTTAGTGTTCCTAAAAATCAGATGCCCCTATCCCTAGTAGGGGATTGCTCAGGCCAGCTGAACCATTTCCAGGGGTGGTCGCAAGGCTAATTTCTTTTGGATATACTTCAATGCGGTTGTTTCATTTGTTGCCCATGGATTTCCCGAGGCCAGAGCAATTCTCAAAAGCATTGCACTATCTTGGGCAGTCATGGCTGGTCCCCAATTCTGTGGGGCTGGGATTGATTGGCTCTCTGGGCCTGAGTGGATGGGCGGAGGCTTCTCCTTCTCTTGGCGCAGAGACATCCACCTCTCCCTGGATCAGCTGGCAGGGATCCCTGCAGCCGGAGGCTTTAACGGGCCGGTCGTACTGGCAGAGCTATTCATATCAGGCGGGGGAAGCCTGGAGAGGGGAGAGCTCAACTGTTATCGCAGCTTCCGATCCAAAAAACTCGCAACATCCAGATTTAGAAGATCTGCAGGCCCTATTTGCCACGATTCACGAGAAAGCAGTGGCCACAGGCGCATTGCAGTCAGCCGTTGTCGATTCCGTTTTCAATCAAGAACAGGCCCGTCTGGATCAGTTGCTCACCCAGTTACGGCAGCAGGAAACCCAGCGTCAGACTCCGGTGCTTGTGGCCAATGCTTCCCCATCTCTTACTCCCCTCTGGACCACCGTTCCCCATGCTCCAGGAATAGAAGCCGATCCCTCTCCGCTACCTCTCCCCGCGGCAGAGATTGAGGATCTGACACCGGAGCCCGTTTTGCCAGAGGTTGTAGATCAGGGGGGTGAACCGATCGCTGAGGAGGTCCCAGCGGCATCCTCCAGCCCGGAGGCTAGGCAATCTGATCCACCTCCAAGCCAGGCCCCCAGTGCGGTCAGTCGGGAACGGGCGCGTCTGGAGCAGGTGCTGGCGGAGCTTCGGCAGGAGAAACAAGCGCCCTCCCCACCGCAAGCGGCTCCTCCGGTGGAGATCCCCTCCCCAGCGGCCCAGAAACCCGATCCAGTCCAGCCTGTGGCTCCTGGAGAAGATGGCACGGTGATCCTCACCCCTTCCCTGGAGCAAACTCAACCGCTGGAGTTACTCACCGAACCGCTCTTCACTGCGCCCCCCCTCTCGGATCTGCCTTCCTCGATCACCGATGTGCCCGAGACCCAGGATCAGTTGCTGCAACCCCAACCCTTTTTGGGTCAGTTGGGGGATAGCGATGTCTTGCCGCCCTTGCGCCGCGATACCCTGATTCCTTTTCCAGAAACGGTGGCGATCCTGCCCCCTGAGCCGGAGGTGGAGGAGGAGACCTCGCTCTCGCCGCTGCAACGTCCCATGACCCGCCTCTTCGGGTTCGAAACTGCCAGCTCTCTGCATCAGGGGGAGGTGATCCTGAGCATTGGTGCCAATACCTTTGGCAATCCCCAGGATTTCCGTACCGTGTTGTTTGACCAAGACAACCGCAGCAATGATATTCGTCTGGGTTTTGATGTGGGCCTGACGGATCAGCTGCAGTTTAGTTTGGGAGCTGAGGGTAAGGATGACACGATCTTTGCCAATATCTTTGCGGAAGAAAGCGGGGTCTCGTTTATTTATCAGGGGATCCCGGCCCAGCTAAAGTGGCGGCTGCATGAGGGGGAGACGCTGAGTACAGCGGTGGTGCTGGGGGCTCAGTTTGCGGCCAATACGGTGCCCGGGCGAATTGATAACCAGGCCCTGAGTACCGATCCCTCTTCGCGCAAGCTGATCCTAACCACGGATCGGAGTGTGAGTAACGCCCTGCTGGCGGAGGATAGTTCCATCTACTACAGCCTGGCGGTGCCGGTGTCCTATCAGGTGACCCCCCGCATTCGGGTCCATGCCAACCCGCAGGTGAGTGTGTTTCCGGATCGGATCCCGGTGACCAATGTGCAGGGGGATGCGGCCTCGCTAGTGGATGCGGGTGTGGGCTTTGATGGGGAAACGCTGGACTACTTTGGCACCGTGGTCGGGCTGGGATTGGGGCTGGATTACGATGTCAATGAGCTGTTTAAGTTCTCAGCGGATGTTACCCCGATCCTGTCGGGCAGCAATATGTTGGCAAGGGGTGGTGACGATTCCCTGTTTGTGCCTCAAACAGTATTCAATGCGGGGGTACGCTGGAGTCCTAATAGCCGTCTGGGGGTGAATCTTTACCTCACCAATCGTTTTGGTCCCACCACCGCTTCCCCCGCCAATCTCCTGGCTCAGGTGGGGGGAGACACGGGGATCGGTGTGGATTTCCTCTATCTACCGGATCTGCTGGGCACCTATGAAATTGAAAAGCGGGATACCTATCCGGAGGCGGCCAGCTTCCTTTCGGGGCTGAGTAGTTTCCCCAGCACGACGCTCCCGCTGGATGGGGTGATCTATGAGGTGGCCTATGGCACGAATGAGCGTTTTACCCAGACCGCTCGCTTTGGCGTTCTTGATGATCTGGAGATCGTGGCCTACTACGATACGGTGGGCAATGACACCTTTCCCCGCGAGGGGGCACTGCTGGGACGGCTGGCTCTGCAACGGGATCGGGGGCGGGCGGGGGTGACGGGGGCGCTGGCGCTGGGATTGTTGGGGTTTGAAGGCACGGATGGGGCCACCGATGTTGCTCTCTATGCAGAACTTCCGCTCTCCTATCGGGCCCGCTCCTACAATTACAGCCTGGGTCTGATCCCCAAGATCCTGGTGCCCACCCAGGCGTCGGGGCGGGGTAATACCGTGGGGGTGACGGTGGATGGACGTTTAAACCTGAGTCAGAATACACAGCTGCTGGGATCCTTTACGCCCATTCTCTCGGGGGATAACCAGTTGCGGGCCGGAAAAGTGGGGGAGCGAGCCCTGGGATTGGAGAATGACGTGAGTGTGTCGCTGTACAACCTGGGGGTGCGGCAACTCTTTGCCACCGAGAATTCTCTCTATGCCCTGGATCTCTACGTGGGCAACAGTGCGGGGACCTATGGGCAGCAGGGGTTGCTGAGCCTCCCCAATCAGGAAAATCAGGTGGGAGTGCGTCTGAATGTTCTGAACGGAACACCCACGAATGTCTATCAGCCACCGGGAGCAGACTAGGGCATGAGGACTGGCAACCGCTGGATCTGCAAATCTTGCCTGGCTGGCCTGCTGCTGGGACTGAGTCTGGTGGTGATCCCTGTGCGGGCCGAAACCCATGTGGTGGATCTGGTGGTGGCGGCCCTTGCTGCTGGGGAAGCCGAAGATTGGGGACAGGCGGTGGATCTGTATCGGCAGGCGCTGGCGCTGGAACCCACGAATGCGGGTCTGCACAATAATCTGGGGGTGGTGCTGCGCCGCCAGGGGGAGCTGACTGGAGCTATTGAAGCCTACCAACGGGCAACCGAACTGGATCCAAATCTCAGTGCTGCCTATGTGAATCTGGGCCTGGCTCTGTTGCTGGAGCAGCGCTGGGAAGAGGCGCTAACGGCATTGCAGACGGCAGCTGAGCAAATTCCTGATGAGGCCACCCTGCTTTTTTATCAGGGGATTGCCTTCGAAAATCTGGAGAATTGGCCTGCTGCCATCGAAACCTACAATGCCTATCTGCTGGAGAGCCCCGATGCCCTGGGGCATTACCGTTTAGCGATTGTCTACTGGCAGGCGGGGGATCCGCAGCGGGCCGTGGAGTTGTTTCAGCGGGCAGCTCGTTTGGAGGCGGAGGTGGGTCTCTACAGCTCGGAAGCCGGGAGGGCGCTGGCGTTGCTGGGCCAATGGCAGGATGCCGCCATTTTGTTGGAGCGGTTGCCAGAGGGGTGGATGGATCCTGCTGATTTTCTGATCCTGGCACGGATTGCCTACCATCTGGACCGGGTTGATCTGGCGGATCAGGCCCTCAAGCGAGCCCTAGCTGTCTCCTCAGCGGGTTCTGCTGATGAAGCGGTGAACCCGGCTCTGTTGAATGACATGGGAGTGGTGGAAGGGGAGCGAGAAAATCTGGAGCTGGCCACTCAGTTTTTAGAAGCCGCGGTGGCCCAGCTGGAAAGCCAGAACTCCGATCCTGCGGTAGCAGCGGTGGCCAATACCAATCTGGCGGATCTTTACATTGCTCAGGAAAAGTGGGATCAGGCCCTGATCCGCGCTCAGCTTGCCCTGGAGTGGGATCCGACTCTGGCCCAGGCCCACAATACCCTGGCGGCGGTGCTGCTGCAGCAACGGCAACTGCAAACAGCGATTCGCCACTGGCAAGAGGCCACTCAACTGGATCCCAATTACTGGCAGGCCCACCGCAACTTGGCCCTGGCTTTTGCCCTTGCTGGAGAGCAGCAGGAGGCCACCCAGCAGATGCAACTGGCGATGGAAAAAGCCCCCACCCTGGACATCGTGGAACAACTGAATCAGGAGTTGAGCAGTCTGCCACAGGTGGCTCCGTTTGAGCTTGAGCAAGATGATCCTGAGTTAGAAGGCGGCTAGAGAACTCCAGGATGCCGATGCCCGTTCCGCTCCGAGGCTGCTAGCATGGGAATCATACATTTTGACGTCCTTCCATCGACGCACCGCTGTACCCATTCTTCGGGGTTGGTCATGAGTTCCCCCCTTGTTTCTGAACCGTCCTCTTCTCCTGTTCAGGCAGAATCTCCCTTAACGGTGGCAGAGTTAGACCGCCAGATGCTGGTGATCCTGGATTTTGGTTCCCAGTACTCGGAACTGATCGCCCGCCGGATTCGCGAGACCCACGTTTACTCTGAGGTTCTCTCCTACCAGACCACCGCCGAGCAGCTGCGCCAGCTCTCCCCCAAAGGGATCATTCTCTCGGGAGGACCCAACTCGGTTTATGACGAGTACTCGCCTCTCTGTGACCCACAGATCTGGGAGTTGGGGATCCCGGTGCTGGGAGTCTGCTACGGCATGCAGTTGATGGTGCAGCAGTTGGGGGGACGGGTGGAACGGGCCCAGAAGGCGGAATACGGTCAGGCGGCCATTGCTATCCTGGATCCGACGGATCTGCTGACCAATGTTGAGAATGGCAGCATTATGTGGATGAGTCATGGCGACTCGGTTCTCCACCTACCCGGTGGATTTGAAGTCTTGGCCTCCACCGAAAATACCCCCTGTGCAGCGGTGGCGGATCATCAGCGTCATCTTTACGGGGTGCAATTTCATCCGGAAGTGGTGCATTCTCAGGGAGGGCAGGCGCTGCTGCGCAACTTTGTCTATCACATCTGCCAGTGTGAACCCACCTGGACTACGGCGGCCTTTGTGGATGAAACCCTGCGGGAGGTGCGGGCCAAGGTGGGGGAGAAAAAAGTGTTGCTGGCCCTCTCGGGGGGAGTAGACAGTTCCACACTGGCCTTTCTCCTGCACCGGGCAATTGGGGATCAGCTGGTCTGCGTCTTTATTGATCAGGGCTTCATGCGCAAAGGGGAGCCAGAGCGGTTATTGAAGCTGTTCCAGGAGCAGTTTCATATTCCGGTCCACTACGTCAATGCTCGGGAACGCTTTTTGCAGCAATTGCAGGGGGTGGTGGATCCCGAAGAGAAACGCAAGCGCATTGGCCGCGAATTTATCCATGTGTTTGAAGAGGAATCCCAGCGGTTGGGCCCCTTCGATTACCTGGCCCAGGGAACTCTGTATCCGGATGTGATTGAATCTGCCAATACCAACATTGATCCCAAAACCGGGGAGCGGATTGCCGTCAAGATTAAGAGTCACCACAACGTGGGGGGGCTACCGGAGAATCTGCGCTTTAAGCTGGTGGAGCCGCTGCGCAAGCTGTTCAAGGATGAGGTGCGGCAGGTGGGTCGCTCTCTGGGGCTACCGGAAGAGATCGTCATGCGTCACCCCTTCCCGGGTCCGGGACTGGCGATCCGGATTATTGGTGAAGTGACCGCCGAGCGCCTCAATATTTTGCGGGATGCCGATCTGATTGTGCGGCAGGAGATCAACCGTTCCGGTCTGTATGCGGATCTGTGGCAGGCCTTTGCGGTACTGCTGCCGGATGTGCGCTCTGTGGGGGTGATGGGGGATAAACGCACCTATGCTTACCCGATTGTTTTACGGCTGGTGCGCAGTGAAGATGGCATGACCGCCGATTGGGCGCGGGTGCCCTATGATCTGCTGGCGACGATCTCCAATCGGATTGTGAATGAGGTACCAGGGATCAATCGGGTGGTTTTCGATATCACCTCCAAACCTCCCGGTACGATTGAGTGGGAATAGAGACAAGCGCATTTCCCATGAATAACGGATCTGCTTCGGTGCCACGTCTGCATCGCCCGCCTTTAGGAACCCGTGATCTCCTGCCACTGGATGTCATGCAAAAGCAGTGGGTGGAGGCCTGTTTAAGTGAAGTCTTTCAGTCTTGGGGCTACCAACGGGTGATCACGCCCACACTGGAGCACCTTTCCACCCTGACGGCAGGGGGATCAATTCTGCCGGAGGCGGTGTTGCAGGTGCGGGATGTTGAAGGGGTGATTTTTGGCCTGCGACCCGAATTTACGGCATCTATCGTCCGCGCTGCCGCCACAAGGATGGCCCATTCCCCCATGCCACTGCGGTTGTTTTACCTGGGCAGTGTGTTTCGTAACGCCCAACGGGAACAGGAGTTTTATCAGGCGGGGGTGGAGTTGATCGGGGCCGGGACCTGGCAGGCGGATGCCGAAACCCTGCTGTTACTGACCCGTTGCCTGCAAACCCTGCAGGTGGATCCCTGGCAGTTGATCGTCGGGGATGTGGGGGTGACCCAAAGTTTGTTGGGGTTGCTTTCCCCCACCGGGCGGGACGTGATCCGGCAGGCGATTACCCAGCTGGATCAGGTGTATCTGGAAACCGCCCCTTTGAGCGAAACGGATCGGCAAATTGGCTTGCAGATCCTGGAGCTGCGGGGACAACCGGCCATCGTCTTCCAGCGCCTGGCGGAGCTATCTTTGCCCAGTTCCCAGTGGGAGCGGGTCCGCGATTTGGAAAAAATGTGCACTCTCTTGGAGCAGCAGCAGGTAAAGCTGGTGGTGGATCTGAGCCTGCTCCAAAGTTTCACCAACTACACGGGGCTGATCTTTCAGGCGGTCTCGGGCCAGGAGGTGATCGGATTAGGCGGTCGCTATGATCAGCTGTTCTCTATCTATAGCCCCACCCAGGAGCACCAACCGGGGATTGGGTTTACCCTGCTACTGGAACGGTTACAACGGGTGCTGGTGCAAACAGGTCAGCTTCCTCACCGGGCTATAAGCCTGCATCTGGTGGTTCCCAGTGATGCCACCGCCCTGCCCGCCAGTTTGGAATTCGCACGGCAACAGCGGCAACAGTTTCCCCACGCCGGAGTGGAGTTAGAACTGCTGGGGCGTACCCCCCAGGAAGTTGAGGACTATGCCCGACACCGCCAGATCGACACCATTACCTGGGTCCAGAGTGATGGATCTTTTCATTCAGTTCCAGCAGATAGTTATCTTCTAACTTAACGAGCCAGATAGGGACGGGGATCCACGGCAGTTCCCCCGCCTGGGCGTACCTCAAAGTGAAGATGGGGTCCGGTACTCCAGCCTGTGCTCCCACGGGTCATGATGGTTTGCCCCTGCTGCACCCATTGCCCCACCTGGACATAGATCTGCTGTCCGTGGGCATAGCGGGTCACCAGTCCATTGGGGTGGCGAATATCAATGCGGTTGCCGTAGCCATCCCGGCCAAAACCAGCATAGATCACTTCTCCTTCCATGACCGCCACAATGGGGGATCCGGACGGTCCAGGAATATCGACCCCGGCATGCATGCGTCCCCGCCGCCAGCCAAACCCGGAGGTGATCTGACCACTGACCGGCCAGATAAAGCCACTGGAATGGGGAGCGGGGGGAGGGGTGGTGACCACTGGAATCTCTGCAGAGA
>CAYMOX010000071.1:0-19926 GCA_964392245.1 uncultured bacterium | reverse complement strand
AGGACCTTTTTTTCTACACTTGAAGGTGAAAAATGAGGATTGATCGAGGTGCCTATTATTCACTCTTCCAGATAACCCACTATGCCCTTCCCCACCCAACTTTCTTCTCCCAAGCTCATTGATCGGGTCTAGCACAATAGAGATTGAACCTGGCATTGTGTCAAGCGATATGCCTCCCGTAGGCTAGCGCAAACAGATCCAGCACCAGATGATTCGCTTCCCTGCGGACGATCAAGGTAATGGGCTGCGTCAGCATCACATGAGTTTCCACCTGCAGGGTGGATCCCATAAACCACCGAGAGAAATTATTCAGGAATACCAACAATCCCTCCCCCTGATCACTTGTGAGGTTGATCTGCAGCTGTTGGCATAGGCTGCCGTAGGCATATCGATGACTGTACGTGCTCATTGCGCACCGGCTGCCCTACTCCTTTCAACGCCAGACGCGAGGAAACGATCGAGATTCTGTGCGACCATGCTCTGCGATTGAGATCGGAGTTCTGGTCTGGGCAACCCATTCCATTTCCTCCAGCAGAACGGGCAGCCGCATAGGCTGGATCACCTGTTGCTGGACATGCTCCACCAGATCAGTCATTAACCCCTCCGGATCCCGTGAGAGCACTAGTGTCCAGGGGTTATTGAGGACTACATGAGTCTCCACATCCAGGAGCGACTCCACATAGTCCCGCATTAACTTCATGGTGTACACCGTCTGAAAGACATTGCGCTTCTTGGAGATCCAGCCATCTCCATAAGGCATCCAACTCCCCCGAAAACTGACTTTCCGGCCTGCAATAATCAGATGCCTGTTCGTTAGATCCCAACACTCTCGCAAAGCATCATCGCGCACCTGCCGATCCGCGATCCCATCCAGGACATACAGACAGGTGACAATATCAGAGGCCCGCTTCGGGGCATGGGGAAAGAGGTAGGGATCCCAACCCAACGAGTTGTAACCCATGATCCGCAAAAACCAAACGTCGGTGCCATAACCACATCCATAATCAAAGTGACTCCACTCCTGTCGGATCAGACCCAAATTCAAAAGGGTGCGAATGGGAGTGGAGAGTTTTTTGCGATGCGGGGCACTCCGGCCAGGGTAGAGCTGGATCAGATTGCCATCGACTTCCACCAGGTCACGCTCCAGAGGTTCGGCACCCACGATCCAGCCCTCAACTCAGTGATAATCTCTTCCTGGCCTTATCAAACTCCTTCACAATCCGATCCCCCATTTCAATGCTGTAGAGACAGAGCTGGAGGCAGAGCCACCGGACATCAAAAAACCAAAGCGACCGATCCATGCCCCATGAGAACTTGGGCAGAAAATAAAACTTTGGCCAGATCACCTTAATGAGAAACATAGCTCTCCATTACGCCGCTTCGGCCTCATGCACATCATCTTGCTGCAACAGCCGTCGGCGATGCTCCACCAGATCCTGAAGCAACTTAGTCTCAGAGCGAGGTAGTACCAGGGTCCAGGGCATATTCAGAATCTTATGAGTCTTACCCCCCAGAATGGCTTCCACATACTCCTGCATGGATCGCATGGAATAATACGTCAGAAAAACCTTTGACCTTTGACTGATCCAGCCGTCTGCATAAGGCCACGTTTCCCCAATAAACTTATCGGATCTGCCCGCCACCACCAGATAATGACGGGACAATCTCCAAGCCTCCTTCAATGCACTCGCCCGTGCCTCCGGATCCGCAATGCTATCCAGCACGTACAGGCAGGTGACAATATCGGCCCTACGTTTGGGCGTCTTTGGCCGATGATACGGATCCCAGCCCAGCACCTTAATCGACCGCTGAGCCAGAAATCTTAGATCGTCTCCATAACCGCAGCCATAATCAAACAAACTCCGCTCCGGCGACACCAGGCCCACGTTCAGCAGAGCCCGCATCGGGACGCTGAGCTTGTCCCGCTTCAGCGCGGTTCGTCCAGGAAAAAGCTGGATCTGCTGACCCTGAACATCAACAACATCCTCTGGAAACCCCATCTCCATCAGGCCGCGACCTCCTGGCCCTGAACAACCTGTCGGACCCTGCCACTGCCCACCACCTGCAACAGTTCCCCCTGATCATTAAGGACTGCTGCGGTATCCTCTTCCACCTGGATCACAGAGACGTTCTGGGGGGTCCAAATCGGTAAATTAACCCCCGCATAAATGGCGCAGGGCAGAAGTTTCAATCCCAGGTAATAGCGATCCGTGTAGGTGGAAGAGCCAAGAACAGCGGCCCCTGCACCACAGCCAGCGATCAACCCATCGAATGCCAGCAGCTGCAGAATATCTTCCTGCTTCATCATCTCCAACAACCGCTGCACCCGCCCATCCGCGATCCAGACAGCGGTGGTGGAGGGACGGATCACCGGATGCACCGCCCTGGCCCCTAACTCCAAAAAGATCCGGTAGAAGTGGTGATAGGCAGAGAAATCGCTGGCATACCAGCACACCGTGATCTCAGCCTCCGGTCCCCCACTGGCATTGACGAAGCTCTGCAACAACTCTGGACCCACAGCAGGTCCCACTGCCCAAAACGTTCTCATGCGGCGGTTGCTCCCAAATCCAAAACATGACGAATGAAGCGCTCCCTATTCCTGGGCACCCCGATCAACCCAGGCCCTAATTCCACCACCGTGCCCAGCGCCGCCAGATCCACACTCGGGTCTGCCACAAGCAGAACTTGAGTGAGATTCCAGGCCTTCTCGATCTCCTCCTCCTCGGCCAATTTCACATGAACGATATCAGCGGGAGGAGGATCATCAGGGTAATAGACCGGATCATAGGCATGGGCCCGTACCCCCGCCTCCTCCAGGGCAACGACATCCCATCCCAGACCAGAGCCATAGTCCAGATAATCCACCTTGCGGCCACGGCGAGCCCCACTTTTCCGGATCAGGCACCAGCGCACAAGGATGTGGATCGTCTCCGAGACATAAGGGGGGAGCTGGAGAGGTTGAACTTTCATACAGCTACAAATCTCTTTTCGCCTACAGCAGGCTACGCCAACGGCCACAAAATACCACTCAAATGCGCACAAGACCACGATTAGAGCGAAGAAATAATGAAATAAAGAAATGAATTCTCAAAGGGTGCAAACAACCTGGAGAGAAAATGATCTGCAAGTTCTACTACCCACTCCCGATGCAAGAGAAAATCCTGGAGCTCCTGACTGAACAAGGATTTTCTGTCAACGTCAGATCCAATCACCTTTCCACAGATGCCCCTGAGGGGATAGTGGACAAAGCCATCGAAGAAGCTGGAAGATGGATCCCAATGGCCCCACGGCAAAGTCCTATGGTCATCAATGGCCTGAGTATTGACTAGGTAGGAGGGCAAGATGCAATCTGTGAACATTCAAACCCACATAGGTCCTGATGGCATCCTACGCCTGGAGATCCCCACCAACCTCCCAGAACAGGATCTCCAGGTATTGGTCATTTATCAGCAAACTCCAGATCCCCCCACCCTACCCCAAGAAGAATGGTCCCCAGACTTTTTTGAGAAGGTGATTGGCAGCTGGGAAGGAGAGCCATTGACCAGGGGTAAGCAGGGTCAATATGAGGAGCGTAAAATTTTACAATGATCTATCTCCTGGATACCAACACCTGTATCAAGCTCCTGAATGAACCCGAATCTGCTCCAGTAGCCAGAAAGCTGAGAACGCTGAAGCCAAAAGACATCAGAGTCTGCACGGTCGTCGAGTCAGAAATGTACTACGGAGCATACCGGAGTAGTCGCAGAGAAAGTAACCTGATCCGCTTACAGATGTTCTTCAACCAATTCGTGAGTCTCCCCTTCGACCGCAAATCCGCCATTATCGCAGGCCAGATCCGAGCTTACCTTGCAGAACTGGGCACTCCCATCGGCCCCTACGACTTGTTAATTGCAGCCATTGGACTGGCAAATCATCTCACTGTAGTAACGAACAATACAGGAGAATTTAAACGAGTCCCTGATCTAACTGTCGAAAGTTGGGGATAGAGCTAGTGGTTGCACTCAGGGCACAACACTGAGGTCAACCATGTATCTGATCAACTCACGAAGTGCCACATTTATCCTGGGTCAGGAAGTTGCAGAGGTTCAGGAATGGGCAACAGGCATCTGGTGCCGTCTCCTCAAGGGCCGACCACGCCTGGTCAAAAGAGATTGGTTTAGGTTAGAGAGCATGATCCGTGAAAAGGCAGAAAACGGCTTCAGAAGCATTCAATATTCACCAAGGATCATGGTGATCTGGGATGACCGGAAGAGGAATGGCTGGCAGTTCCTCACTTACCTGGGATTTTCCGAAGAAGAATCTGCTCACACTATGGCTCGGTGGCTCAGCCAAAAAGGATTTGACGGCACTGTACGCCGATCCAAGCGACTGAAAACCTGCTCCTGGGAGGTCAAGGTCAGAGGACTCCCCTGGGAGTGGGTCGAGACGTTGATCCAGAAGGATCTAAACACCGAAGAGAGAATCAAGATCAATCAACTAGGAGAGATGGTTTTGCAAGGGTGAGCCTCTGAGAAATCAAGGTGTAAATCAGGACTGTCAGATCCAGCTCGTCAATGGGCTGGATTAAACTTTGCTCTATCACCCCAGCACCCCATTCAAACAGTTGCCCTATTCAGGCTTTTCCCAGACAATGTAGGCAGGTTAGGTGCGTTTATGGCAATCCGAAAGATCAAACCACAATGGAGCCGTGATGAAAGCGGCAGATACTACAAACAAGCTGCCTTCCAAAGTAAGGCTAATTTCCACACGGTTGCTGAAGATCATAACCATCGATATGTTGCGGACAAATTCAGAATCCCCATTGAAACAGTCCAGCTAGCCTACAATTACACACCCAACCTGCATAACCTGCCCGACGACCAGCAGAAACAAATTCTCATCCAGACACTGGGCCTCTGTTTTAAGCAAGCAAAAACGAAAGCTCAACTCACGCAACTGAAGCAAGAACACGGAGATATCATGACTGCTTCGGCCTGGAAACAATTACCACTCCACGACAGAAAAACCATTCACAACCTTTGCAATCACTAGAGCCAAATATCACACTTCTCCCAGCTGCGGCTGGGGTTTTTTGTGGATGAAACCAGGAAATGAGAGTCTTGAAACCCTTGCCCTGTGCGTTTTTTTGCCGTAGTAAGAACCTGATCTCCACCCCAGAACCCCTGATGATCCATCCCTTCAGCACCCAGGACGGCAACATCACCCACAAAGATCACTCCCTGATCACCCTGCTACGACGAAACAACATCACTCCACCTTGCTTGCTCTATTTCCCCCAGATCTTGAAATCTCAAGCTGAATCACTTGAAGCTGCTTTCAACACAGCAATTAGGGAAACGAATTACCAAGGAAGCTTCCAGGGAGCCTATCCGATTAAGGCCAATCCCCACGCAGCCGTTGTCACCGCGATCCCCGACTCCTTCGGGCTGGAGGTGGGCACCAAAGCCGAGCTGATGGTGGGTCTGCAATTCCCCAATCGTCTCCTGATCTGCAATGGTCACAAGGACCGACAAATGCTGGAAATGATCCAGCACCATCCCAACTCCATTGCGGTGATCGAGCACCCGCAGGAGGTGGAAACAATCCTCTCCCTCCCCTCCCAGCCACTCGGGATCCGCATCAACCTCACAGTCACTGGATCCGGCCACTGGGCCAATTGCTCAAAATTCGGATTGCAACAGCAGGATCTGCACCAGGTGGTTGCCAGACTAAAGGAAAAGGGTCGGATCCAGGATGTGAAACTCCTGCACTACCACATCGGCTCCCAGACACCCCAGCTGAGCAGTCACATCGAGGGCCTGAAAAAAGCTATCGAGATCAAGCAGGTTCTGCGGGCTGACTGTCCCAACCTGACCATGCTGGACATCGGAGGCGGACTGGGGATCACCTATTCTCCTGGCGATATCGGCTACAACACCTGCAGCTATGCCAGTGAGATCATCGAAATCCTGGCAAAGTCTGATCTCCCACCCCTGACCCTGATCACCGAGAGCGGACGCTACCTCTCAGCCCCCAGCCAGGTCCTGGTCACGGAAGTCTTGTGGCAGAAGCAGGCTGAACCCTTCCCGATCTACTACAGCAACTTCAGCATGTTCCGTTCCCTACCGGATCACTGTTCCCTTGGCCAAGAATTCCCGATCTTTCCCCTCACCCGCATGGATCAGCCAAGAACGGTGAAAGTACAACTGGCAGATCTCACCTGTGACAGTGACGGCTGCACCCGTTCCCCACTCTGGCTGCACCCCCTCAAGTCCAACCAACCGTATTTGCTGGGGATCTTTATGGTGGGAGCTTACCAACAGATCATGGGCAACTCCCACAACCTCCTGGGGCGGCCACCAATGGCGGTGGTGGAAAACGGATCCGTCCAGCACCTCTACCCAGGTGAAACCATCAGTGATGTGTTGTGGGCCCAGGAATATACCCCGATTGCCGCCCAGCAATCCACGTATCTCGCCAGTGCATTCTCCGGCACTGCCACGATCCCAGTCCCAGTCCCCCAACCTGCCCTAAGCTCTGCCTCTGCCTGATGGCTTTCCTTTCCGCCCTGTGCATCACCATCGTGGCTCTGGCAGATCACCGGGCCACGAAAGACTTCACTCCTCTCCTCTTGATCCTCCTGCGTTCCCTCCTCATGGCCCCGATCTTCACGATCCTATGTCTGAGGGGGGATGCTCTTCCCTTATCCGCCTGCCTGTGGCTGCTCCTGAGCGGCACCCTGAATCTGGTCCTCTCCGACTACTTCTGCCTCCTCTCGATCCAGCTCACGGGAGCCGTCACCGGAACCATCCTGATGGGCAGTGGCCTGATCTTCATCAGTCTCCTCCAACCCTCCATCCCCCAATTCATTGGTGTGGCCGCGATGATCTGTGCCCTCTTCCTCACCAGTCTGGAAGACAGAAGTGAGATCCGGTGCCACTGGGGAGGCATTGGCTTTGGAGTGCTGGCCTCGATTATGGACAGTCTGGCAGGGTACATCGATGAACAGGTGATGGGAACCTATTCCCTCTCCCCCCTCACCTGCACCATGTTGCATCTAGCCGCGGGCATCGCCTGGAGCGGCCTCCTCATTCCCCTCGTTGCCCCCCAGATCCACCAATTCCGGCCCACCTTCTCCCAAATGAAAGTCCAGATGGGATCCAGCTTCTTTGATGCCCTCGGTATCTGGGCCTTCCAGGTTTCCGTACAGCAACTGGGCACCGGACGCTCCCTGATCATGGCCTCCTGCTCCCCCATCCTTTGCCACCTGTTTGAAGGGATCTCCGAAAGGCACTGGCCATTGCCAACCCTTCTAGCCACAGGACTAACCTTTCTGGCCACAATCATCACCCTGCAGACTTAGCAGTCGGCATAAAAAGGCTCCAGTCAAACCGGAGCCAGTAAGAGTAGCAAGACTACGATGAAATTCAAGCCGCTCGATGCATAAGGTCAAGATTGGGTTGCATTACAAGAGGGCGAATTCGATTGCGAAAACGCCAATCCAGTCCCCGATACTTGCAAACCACATTGCCAACCCTGGCGGATTCCTTGAGATACACGTATTTGACACCGCGATAAACAGGTTCCATGAAAGTCTCCTGGAGAGTGATGCAGGAAAGCTAGCGTAAGAAAACACACAAGGCCAATCCTTCCTGCAACGGATCCTCCAAAACCATAAGGAAAGGGGACGTATCCCCTTAACACCTCAAAAAGGCAGTCCCATCAGGATTTCTTATTGTAGCTACGGGGTCAAGGGTGCTCGTACCTGCGCAAAACCCCTTGACTCCCTCCGCTGTGACCAGGGGGTCCTGATTGGTAAACAGCCAATGAACCACTACCTAAACGTCCAGATCCTTACACTTGCTGGGCTCCCTTACCCTGACTTCACCAAGATGATGGACTGGGATCAAGACCCAGTGGTCAGTTCATCATCAGACGGCAGAGCGGAGATCAGATCCTGCAGATCGACTGGCAGGTTCTACTTGATCCGCAGACGATAATCCACACTTTCCCCCAGCCCTGCTGGGGTTTTTGGGGAGGAAATTGGATAGAATTCATCCTATGAAAATCATCTCCATCTTCAACCAGGCAGGTGGGGTGGGCAAAACCACACTCACCATGAACCTTGGCTACCACCTGGCGGATCTCGGTCACCGAGTCTTGCTAATAGACCTGGATCCCCAAAGCTCCCTGACAGAGTTTATGTTGGGCCAGGAGGCAGAATCTGTTCATGAAACCATCGAAGCCTCCATCACCGATGATGCACCACTGGCAATCATGGAGAAGATCCATGGAATGGATCTGATACCAGCCAACATCAATCTCAGTTATGCAGAGCGGCAAATGACCCGTCTGCCCTTCAGTGAGTTACGACTCAAGCAGGCCCTCCAGCCAGCAGCGGACACCTATGATTTTGTGGTGATCGACTGTCCGCCATCCCTGGGGGAACTCAGTTACAATGCCCTGGTCGCCTGTACCCATGTCCTGATCCCCATTGAGACACAGTACAAAGCTTATTTAGGAACTGATAAATTATTGGCAACTATTAGTGAGGTGCGGCAGGCTGGGAATAGAACTCTGAAGATCGCAGGGTTTGTCCCGTCCAAATATGATCGGCGTACCTCTCAGGATGAACGGTATCTGGCTGCCATCAAAGAGAACCTCTCTCAAGTTGCCACGATTTTCCCAGTCATCCCCCGAGCAATTGATTTCGCTAATGCTGCTGAAGCATCCCAGCCACTTGCTGTTTATAATGCTCACCACCCTGCACTTGAGATACTAAGAGACATCGCCAAAAAGGTTGAAAACTTATGAGTGACACCATCCCCCTCCGCCCTGAAAACGGTGAACCCACTAAGCGAACCCGCTCCCGCAAGCGCACACCCGCTGAAGCACCCCCACTCCGCAACCTGCACAAGCTTCTGAATGGTAACCGATTGCGCTTCATTCCCCTGGATCGCATCGAAATAGATGAGGAGCAGCAGATCCAGCGCTACATCGATCCTGAAAAGCTCCAGGCCCTGGTAGCAGTTATCCAGGAGAACAGCTTTCTAGAAAATATCCTTGTAAAGCCCCATCCCCAGAAAGAGGGCTACTACAAGTTGATCGATGGGAAGCGTAATATTCTGGCCGCCAGAGAGGCCGGAGCAGAGGAAGCTCCTGCAATTGTCCTGGAAGCGGATCAAACTAAATCTCTGGTCATCGCCCTCCAGAGATACTTTACCCGCGAGCATCTCAATCCCATTGATGAGACTGATGCCATCCTGCAGCTGCTCTGTCTAAAGCTCGATTCCACAGCGGATCAGGTCATCCTGAAACTATATCGGCTCAAGAATGAGGCCGAGAAAGCCCTCCTGTCAGAGGATGACGAATCTAGGGGAAACGTTTCCCCTAACCTAATGGCTGAGGAGATCAGCAAGCTGAAAGCCTCTGTGGAAGGGGTTTTCAGAGAGATTGGCAATCCTTTCACCTGGGAAACTTTTATCCGCACCCGCCTAAAACTGCTGAGATTGCCCGAACCGATCCTTAAGGCAATACGAGGGGGCCAGATTGAGTACACCAAGGCTCTGACCATCAACAAAGTCAAGGATGAGGGGGTTCGGGATCAGCTGCTGCAGGAGGCAATTGAGAAAGGGCTCACCCTGTCCCAAATCAAGGCGCAGGTGGAGGAGCTCCAGCCTGAGCGAGAGATAACAACGGATCGAGTTTTTAGCTATCGCCTATCTGAGATCCGCAAACGGCTCAGAGCTTCCCACCTCAAGAGAACCCAGCTCAAGAAGATTAATCGCCTACTGGGAGAGCTAGAGGAGATAGTGGGGATCGATCCCTCATCAAGTCTGGAGGCTCTAACCACTGCAGAGCGAGACGCTGAGGAAAGCTCAGGGTAGGAGGGATTCACCCATCCCTGCAGATCTCCAGTAAAAACACATCTAAAAAAAGCCCGCTCCGGATACAGGCCATACCGGAGCGGTTTTTTGCTTCAATCATTGTGCCTACGGCAGGCTAGGCCAACCGCGAGTGCCTCAACGATATCAGAAAAAAGAAAATATGACTCCGTAAAGAGTGATCTGAGTTGGTAAAAAAATGCAACTGATTCACCTGGGCACTCCTGTGGGGGAAGTGCAGTCTATCGGGGCGTTTGGCCTGCTTTGGGTCATCAAACTTGATGATGGAAAACGAGTGATCTTTAATCCGCTTTTTCATAGAATAGTGCAATCAAACGCTACCCCCCAGAACGTCATATGAGGTGATGGTATGGACCCAGAATTCGAGGCTCTAGTGAAGGATCTAAGACTACGGATGGAACTCTTCCACGAAAACTGGTTTATTAAGAGTACCGCAGCAAGCGATCCTAAGTTGCGCCGTTGGCTGGAAGGGAAGCGGCAAGCCCTGGTAGATTGTCGGCAACGGATCAAGGATCGGGTGGAAAAGCTCGGACCTGAGCGTCTGGCAGAAGCCCGCCGAGTGGCGTTCCCAGAATTCTATGGACAAGGGGAACAAAAGAAGTGGATCGAGATCTCATTAAATTAGAAAAAATGACGTTGTAGAAGATGGATCTAAAAACGGATCCAGGAGAGTGGCGGAATAGAAGACGCGCCGTTGTTAAGGGACGGTGCCAGAGGAACAAAACCCGAAAGGGACAAAAGCCTGGTATGTAGGTGCAAGTCCTACCTCTCCTTTCACATTCCCAAGGAGGGTACATGGATCCAGAGCTGACTAGGTTGCTGGAGCTGGTGCCAAAATCATTCGCCTTCTCGGCTATGATCCAGCAATTCCAAATCGAAAGTCTCCTAAAGATCCTTGGGGGCACCTGCACGATCCGCACACCAGATCACTGCAGGTTTGAATTTCCCGATGGAAGCTCAGCTGATTGGTATAAAGAGACAGGTCAGATCCATACCGTCTGGCCTCAAGATTTTCCTTTGCCGGAGGAATTGTGAGAAGAACATGCGGGTGTGAGATGTGGGAGGGTAAGCCTCTCTTCGGCTTCTACTCGACGTACTACGATGGGCGAATTTATGTCTTCCACCTGGGACCGTTTTGGATCCAGTGGACAGAGTATGGTGACGAATAAAGTAGAGGAATTGAGATCGGTTCCCAAAGGGTGAGGAAGACATTGCCCTAATGGAGAAAGGGAGAAGCAAAATATGTACACTGCAGCCTATCTCTCTGGGCGCTGCGCCAATGGTGCCCAGAGAGATACAGGCAGGCTATACCATGCTGTCCTCGATACCTTTAACCCATGGGGGAAAGCTCTGTGTGGAGCTAAACCTGGAAAACGATCTGGCTGTGGGTTTGTCCAACAACCTGAGCAGCAGATCACCTGTCCACGTTGCCTGAAAAAGCTAACTTCAATACAGAAGGAGAAAAAATGAGCCTGGATGCACTCATTGCACTACGCCGCCAGAGGGCGGAGCTGGATCGGAAGATTAAGGAGATTGAAGAATCTGCCATTGCTGAGGCCATGGATCGAGCAAGTAAGGAGGGGAAGCAAACCTTTCAGCATGAAGGTGTGAAGATCCAACTCTCTTTCCGCACTGTCAAGCCAAAACCGAAGGATGATCCGCAACTTGGGGAGCTGCATGAGTTGATCGAGGCAGAGCGAGAGGTAGCTCGACTCAGGAACAAGCAGCAGATCGAGGACAAGGAAAAGTTGATCTCCCAACTGCGTGAGGGCCTGGAGGCCCTCACCTCCAATGAGGAGATCCAGAAGCTGGAAGGGGAATATGAGCAGCGAGAGAAGGAGCTGACCACAAAGGTGCCGAGTCTCTCTGTCTATCTGGAGACTTGAGCCCGTAAGGTGTGAGCTTTGGGGGCACCGGATCTGACGTTTGCTCCGGTCCCCGAGGCAGTGTTGCAAGGTTGGGATCCGACACGCCGCCCTACCAGTTTGGTTCGGCCACAGCGACAAGTCGCGCTACGCGAACGCAAGCTCCTGTCCAAACCAAACTGGTACCCCGACACCCCACCCGAGCAGTTCACTTCCTCATGGATCTGCAATATGCCGCCCTGCCAATTACTCCAGGTTGTTCGCCAGCTCACAACCTCTCGTAATTGCCACCCCGGCACCCCACCCAACAGCTAGGGCTGGAAGGACGGGATCTGATACGCCGCCCTACCAGTTTGGTTCGGCCACAGCGACAAGTCGCGCTACGCGAACGCAAGCTCCTGTCCAAACCAAACTGGTACCCCGGCACCCCACCCAACAGCCGTAGCTGAGAAAACCATGTGCGGGATCCGAAGACGCCGCCCCGCCAATTTGCGCTGTGCCGCAGCGACAAGTCGCGCTACGCGAACGCAAGCTCACGGCCCATCACAAATCGTCGCCCCGGCACCCCACCCAACAGCCAAAAGCCGCCTGCCCGCCGCATTTCGTAAGGTAGCACGCCCAAAACCGAGTCAAGGGCTTTCGCGGCATAAACGGTTTCCCCCCCGCAAGCGGGTCCCCCCCATTTATTCCACGGTCCCGTGACACACAGCCAGGGCGTGCTTTCCACAAGGCGGCGGCGGGCAAAACAGCCCGTTGCTGGTTCTGTCCTTTGGAGGTTCTCATGTCCGAATTCATTCTGACCCCTGACGAGGATCGCGCAATGAGCGCACTCGATGCGAAGCTGACGCGGCAGAAAGCCGAGGCTGCTGAGGCAGTTGAGCGGCTTGATCACGAGGATGCGGCGGTCGAGGCGGTTGAGGAGTTGAAGTTCCAGGTCGCGCTTGAGGGCTTGGATGCCCGCGTGGCCGAAGCGGAGCGAAGGTTCCGCGAGGCCCGGTAAGGGTTGGGGGGTCTGGCACTTGCTGGACCTCCCTTCCCTTTTTTTGCGGGCCTTT
The DNA here is from genome assembly GCA_964392245.1 of uncultured bacterium. GTDB lineage: Bacteria > Cyanobacteriota > Cyanobacteriia > Thermostichales > Thermostichaceae > JAAUUJ01. The sequence continues at coordinate 7,122 of CAYMOX010000071.1, read as the reverse complement.
TGTGGAGATAGATAGAATTCGCCACTGGCTCCTAACCCTCTAAAAACCCTTTAGGACCGAAAGCACTCCCCCGATCCCTAGAGATGGGGGCTGAAGCCTCGGCAGGGGGAAAGTCCGCTCCCTACGGGCTACCCCAGAGCGACGACTTTCCCCCTGCCACTCCAGCCCCTCGGGCCTATGGCTATCGCAGCCCGACGGGGGGGGGGCCCCAGCGACGCCTCCCCAGTCCCCTCCCTACTCCCCAGGCACCGATATCTTACCCACGCCTCTCCACGTCAAGCCTGTCGGGCTTTCGCGGCATATCCTCCCTCCCGACTCGCGCCGATCCGGTGGGGCAGAGTTCAGATCCTCTGACAACCGCTCGAGTCGGTCCGGTATTCCACGATCCCTCCTGGTGGCTCCTGGAGGAAGAAATTTCATATTGGGTCAGTCGGCTAAAGCCTCCTTCCCATAGAGCCAGCCTTGACCTGTCGGGTCTTCGACCACGGCGGGACGCACAACGGCTTTTTGTTGGGTCAGTCGGCTAAAGCCTCCCTCCCGAGCATGCGGATCTTTTGTGCTGTTGGGTTGATTTGGGGTGCAGGGGGTAGCCCTGTAAACCATTTCTTTCCTTCGGAGGTATTGACCATGTTTAAGTCCATGCAAAACACTGCGGATCGTGCAAAAGCAAATGCTGAGCAGCGGCAGGAGTTGTCAAGCTACAAGTCCATCTACTGGGGCTTGCGGCAAATCGCCTGGAATCGATTCAAGCGACTCTACACGGTCCCCGTGGCAAAAGAGCAAGGTGTCTTTCAGGAATTCGTGATCGCGCCTGGAGTTCGGCTTGCCGACGGAACGTGGAGCGAACCGGAAATCGACTGGGATGGATACAACCGTTGTAAGTACCAGATCTTTCTGGAAAACTTTCACGAGGCGGTTGACGAACCTTTAGAGGTGATGTCAATCAAGCAGCTTCAGGCTGCTAAGCGGAAACTGGCGAAGATCATCTTGCAGGATGAGGAGTGGGAACCCATTTTGCAGGAACTGGATCTCAGAGAAAACTCTGCCGCTTGCCTATTCCCACGACTCAAGGAGATCAACATCTCCAACTACCAGCGTCGGACGGGAGGCGACCTGAGTTTGCGTGAAGACCTGATCGCAGACGATGAGTTCTAAAGGACTCGCAACTGAAGGGCCTGGCTGCAATGCAGTCGGGCCTTTTTTTGTGCGCCTCGGCCATTTTGTGAAGAAAAGGTGGAAGTTCTGGATCCGAGGATCTGCGATACGCCGCCCTGGCAATCTGGCTCCGGCCACAGCGACAAGTCGCGCTACGCGAACGCAAGCTCCTGTCCAAACCAAACTGGTACCCCGACACCCCACCCGAGCAGTTCACTTCCTCATGGATCTGCAATATGCCGCCCTGCCAATTACTCCAGGTTGTTCGCCAGCTCACAACCTCTCGTAATTGCCACCCCGGCACCCCACCCAACAGCCGTAGCTGAGAAAACCATGTGCGGGATCCGAAGACGCCGCCCCGCCAATTTGCGCTGTGCCGCAGCGACAAGTCGCGCTACGCGAACGCAGGCTCACGGCCCATCACAAATCGTCGCCCCGGCACCCCACCCAACAGCCAACTACCTGCCCGCCAGGTGTCTCAGTTTACAGGGGTGAAGGTGTCAACCCCCACTACGGCCTCCGCTCCTTATCCTCCCTCCGCTAACGCTCCGGTCCGGTACCGCTTCGGCCTCCGTTTTCCGCTTCGCTCCAGGGTTGACACACAGCCAGGGCGTGCTTTCCACAAGGCGGCGGCGGGCAAAACAGCCCGTTGCTGGTTCTGTCTTTTGGAGGTTACGTCCATGATTTACGACCAACTTCAGTTCAGCCATTTGAGCTATGAGCAGATGTGCAATTCGCCAGTGACCAATGAGTGGATCGAGCAGGTGATCCAATTCTGGGATTCAAAATGGCTGAGACATATGGAAAAGATCGCAGACGCACTCGCGAGTGGTCATACAAGTGACATAACGGCAATCATTGCGCGAAGGGGCGAGGCTGAATACTGCGAGGGGCAGGTGGCGCAATGGGAATACCTGCTGCGTTGCCGCAAGCTCGAACAAATGAAGTTCGGGCAAATCACGAGGCTCTAAAGCTCACCAGGGAGGTTCAGCACCTGCTGGATCTCTCTTTTTTTTGCGGGCTTTTTGTGGAGAGAGGATAGAAGTCTCGAAGCTGTGGATCTGACACGCCGCCCTGACAATTACTCCAGGTTGTTCGCCAGCTCACAACCCCTCGTAATTGCCACCCCGGCACCCCACCCGATCCCTCTCCCTTCTCTTATGCGCATGGGCCTTTTGGGGAGTGAGAGGAGATAATGGGGCTACCACTCCCGAAATGTCATATGTTCAAATCCCTCCAATCCAAGGCTAAGCTCCCTGATACTCCAGTAGAGCAAGTTAACTTCCGGCTGTTCCAGCTACTACCGGATCACCACTACGAGATCCACCAGCGGGTGATTGATGAGCATGTGGTTTTCACCATTCGCTGTGGTGGCGAGAAAGCCCTGGATCTCCTCAGAGCCGAATATCTCCCTGGCCTGCAGGAGAAACTAGAGCACTTCACTGGATCCACTCGCTTAGCCTTAGCACTAATCAGAGATCCGTTTGACCCCAGCCGTGACCTGATCCAGCTGTTCCAGTAATGGTTTCACAAGAGGGTGAAAATATGAAGGATGCCATGACCAATGCTGCTGCTGAACCTAATCTCAGAGATCTGATCCTGGCCCTGGACAAGAAAATAGATGCATTGGACAAAAAGATTGATGTCCAAAATGCAGAGATCAAACAGGTCAAGACCGAATTAACTGGAGAAATCAAGCAAGTCAAGACTGAACTGACAGGAGAAATCAAGCAGGTCAAAATCGAACTGGCAGGGGAAATCAGCCAAGTTCGAACTGAACTCAAGGGGGAAATTGCACTTGCAGGAGCAGAGACTAAGAGACTTGAAGAAAAAATAGAAGGATTTGGCAAACGGATAGACCAGCAGGAATTCATCAACCGTGGTGCAATCCTTGCCCTCATTGCAGGCGTTGCTACAGGCTTCATCAAATACCTATTCTTCAACGCTTAATTTCACCAATAAAATAAATCCACCAGAGTATGTGAAAACATGCTCTCTTTTTTGTAACCTGACACATTTAACGGATCCTCCAAAACCATAAGGAAAGGGGACGGTTCCCCTTAACCCCTCAATATGCCTACGGCAGGCTACGCCAATAGAACCCGAGATTATAGCTACGGGGTCAAGGGTGCTCGCAGACAGAACCCTGCTGCGCAAAACCCCTTGACTTCCTCCGCGCGGATCCAAGGATGGGGGAGGAATCCCCCAAACCCCCTCGTCCCACTAACCCCCCAAGGGGGAATAAGGACAAGGGGAGGTATCCCCTTGGACCCCTCTACTCAGGAGTCCGCATTGTAACAACGGGGTCAAGGGTGCTCGTACCTGCGCAAAACCCCTTGACTCCCTCCGTTAGGTGCCCAGCGTCCTGAGTGGAGTAACAGCCATGAAAACCTACATTGCCCAGTTAGTCATGCCAGAAAAAGGTCAGCACTTTGATCCATACGATCACGTAGATAAGAAAAACTGGAACAAAGACCAGATCCTCACCAGATCGAGGTGGGGCAGAACGGGTTATTGCTACGAGGAGATCCGAGAGGATCCTTGGGGTAACACCTATAGAATCTTGAGGTGGTACAAGTAACCCCACACTTCCCCCAGCCCTGCTGGGGTTTTTGGGGATGAAGCAGAATGCCTACGGCAGGCTACGCCAACAACTGCTTCGCAGAACACTGATTAGCAAAGATGTGAAACTAATGACTACGCAGAAGGTGAACTTAACCAGGCGCAAACTATGACTTGCATCACCTGCAACGGATCCGGTGTCATTCCTGCTAACGTGATCCAACTGGATCCTGATACTGAGCCTGAAATGCAGCTCTGTCCAGATTGTGTCCTGCGGGCCAAGTGTCCAAACTGCGGCCACCTGATCCTGCAAGCCGACGACACCTCCTTATTTTGTTCAGTTTGCGAATGGAAAGAAAATCCAGTTCCCGAACCTGAACCTGAACCAGATCCTACAGATATTGAGGTGGAAATTAAGGCAAAATCAAGTCTAGTTTCTCCACCACGACCCCCAGCAGGTACGCCATGAATCTTACCGAACTCCTCACCACTGCCAGATCTCGAAACTCCCTCACCCAGCTCAAGCACCAGTATGGGGAGGAGGCCACCCGCGAAGCCTGGAGTCAGCTTAGCGAAGATGATCGGGCTCGGATCCGCCGCATCTGTCAGCCAACACCCGCCACAGATCCGATGGTCATCGAAGTCCAGGTCAAGATCCCCTATTACCGGCTCTGGCTGAAATATGTCACTGGATTTAATGAGAAAGTCCATTGCGCCAGGTGCCTGAAGGGGAAATTCAGTAAGGCACTGCCCATGCCCACTGAAAATAAACCCAACACCTACAAAGGGATCCTGACTGAGCACGAAGCACCGTATCTTTATCTGTGTGGGGTAACTCGGAAATACTCCGAGAACCTGCACATTGCATTCCAGTGGAAGGGCCGCAGCACCGTTGAGTATGAGTCCGAGCGAGTCCGAGTGGTGATCACCAATGCCGAACAGCTCCCCATTTCCCCAATCCACGAACCCCTAGAGCTGGATGACAAGTTCACCACCTGCAGGAATTTTCAGTTCGGCTGGCATAACTTCGGAATTACAAAAGAAGCAATTGGCAAAGCCAGAGGTTAGAAATCTCACCTTCGGAGGCAGTATGTCAAATATGCAATATAATCCAGACCTTTACGGATACCCAGAATGGGTATTTGATCTCTATCTCCTTTGGTTCGAGATTCGTCACATCAATGAGATCAAAGACGCAGCCGCCGAGCTCCGCTCAGGCTTCGGTCTATGTATAGACTCGTTCACCCTAAAGATCCGAGACAAGGAGCGTTGGGAGAAACGCCACCAGGGTTACCACCACCTGCAAAAAGCTCTGGACCTGCTCAATCAGAAACTGGCTCGGGTGAAAGGATCTACCGCCCACGCGACCGTAGAAACAGCTCTGGAGAAACTGGTGGATCTGCTCGGGGTCAATCCCAATGAGATCCAGGCAACTCCGAAGAAAGAACTAGTGGAAGCAGTAGCAGCAAACCAAATGCAACTCTTTTGACAAGGATCCCACAGTTTGGGGAGAGAATTAAAGCGCAAGAAACATAGTCCAAAACTCTGTCCCCACTGTCTATCATGCAGGCAGAAACTCAAGGATTCAAATCATGAAAGTCCGTAAATCTCTGCTTCCCCTCGACACGGATCTGATCCACACGCAGGATCTCCCCTACGCCTCCCCAGGCTATCTCTGTTCTCGGTGCTGCGAACCCATCACTGAGAAAGATGGGGATCCGTTCTACATTTTTTTGCTGGATGACAAAGGCAATGGAATAGGAGTTTTTTGTCGTTATCACTTCCGTTGTCTGGGCCTAGCCGATCAATGTCTACTTCCCGTTGATGAATCCTCACAAGCAAACCTATGACAAGAGATGAAGCCCTCCAGATCCAAATAGCAGAGGAAAAAGTTTATTACCAGGGGAAGCCAGTGCTGATAGCAACTCTGGGACTCCCGCAGCACAAAGAGAAGTGGGTCTATGTCGTAGATCGGCACCGCCGTCCAACCTTCAGTAAGAAGGTTTTATTGGGTGAATTATCCCGATCCGGACCACAGGAAAATTGATCACCCGAAAAAGGCTTGAGCGGTTGCCCAGCGCTCTCCTGTTGGCGTAGCCTGCCGTAGGCATAGAAAACGTTCTGGGGGGTAAGATTGAATCTAAAGCATTGGATCTGGACCATGGAAAGAGAGAGATATCCAGCCAACTGGGAAGAGATCTCCCGACAGGTCAAAGACGGAGTGGGATGGCGTTGCCAGGAGTGTGGCCGCCAATGCCGGAAGCCAGGAGAATCACTGATCCAATTGGTAAATCGCTTGGTGGAAAAACACGATCTCGGTCCTCTCTATTACGAGATCGTGGAAGTTCCCCAACGGTTTACCTTGAGCGTAGCGCACCTGGATCAGGATCCCAGCAATAACGATCCCTCCAACCTGAGAGCATTGTGCTCCGTTTGCCATCTGGAGCATGACCGACCATTCCGTGTGCATAACATGATGCGCAAGCGCGAGCGATCCGGCCAGCTTCACTTGCTGCTTTGATTGCAAGAGACCCTTCCCTCAGCGTGATCAAGCGAGTGTGGGAAAATGGGGATAGTAGGTTTGGGTTTACAGGTCATGACGATAGCGGAATTAATCCCCACTCTGAGAAATTTAAGCCGTGCAGAGAAGCTCAGAGTAATGCAGTTCCTAGTTTCTGAGCTTGCGAAGGAAGAAGATCCGACACTTGTTTCGGGTGGCACTTACCCTGTATGGTCTCCACTCAATTCTCATGAAGCAGCACATAAGCTGTCTCAACTTCTAGAAACTGAAAATTAACTTCATGCTAAATAGTCAACGCTTTCCTTTTATTGAGGGATTTGACGCCTTTGGAATTCCAGATGCCCTTCCCCAATTACCGATCACCCTTACCTTGAGGGATTCAAGTGTAGAAGTTCTGGCTCTACTTGATACTGGGGCAAGTGTCAATGTATTACCATATCATGTTGGATTACAGCTCGGTGCAACTTGGGAAGAGCAGACAACCTCAGTGGTATTGGCAGGAAACCTAGCTCAGGTGGAGGCTCGCGGGATCCTAATCCCCACAAGAATTGGCCATTTTGATTTGGTTCGGTTGGTCTATGCCTGGAGTGCTTCTGATGACGTCCCATTGCTCCTTGGACGTATGAATTTCTTCCTGGAATTTGATGTTTGCTTCTATCGTTCTCGTCTGGAGTTTGAGCTAATGCCAAAAAGACTCTCTGATTAATCTGGTGATAATTTCTTTACTTGGAGAACAAAATGTAGTCAATGTTTCTTGAGTCCAGAGTCATTCTAATAATGAGTAGATCAGTATTATTTAAGATGTCTACAATAACAATATATTATTTGGAGGGGACTTCGATTAATTGATAATGGGAGTTTTTTGGTAGAATTGAAGAGATGAT
>CAYMOX010000070.1:0-20648 GCA_964392245.1 uncultured bacterium | reverse complement strand
TTGATTGGTTTAAACATACCATATTGACTTAATGCATAAATCAAACAGAGATCTGGTCTAAGGACCTTTTTTCTACACTTGAAGGTGAAAAATGAGGATTAATCGAGGTGCCTATAAGGATTAGGGGAAAATAAAAACAAGAATGGAACTTGAAAGTTTATGTAAGATCAATGATGCAGTAAATCATTTTACAGAGCAAATTAGTGATTTAAAAGCATAAAAAAAGCAGGTGGTGAACCTGCTGTAGGAGATTTGGAGCTGGAACCTGGCGGATCATGATCCTTGCGGAGGCGTTGGATCAGCGCACGGTTGCGTTTGTCGATCTGGCGTTTGCGGGCACTGCCGCCTTTGCCTTTGTGGTTTCTCCCCTGATGGCGAGGAGATTCATGAGACTTAAGTCGCATAGGATCCTCTCAATGTATCTATTGTCCACTTTAACTCAGGCTTAGACCATGCATCTGCTGTATGCTGGAGGTCGTCTGCATCTGGCACTTGAGAGTACCTCCAATGGCAGCAGAAGTCACGACCAAAACAGATTGGATCATGCTGCTACAAACCATCCTCAATCTGGCCAGTCCCCTGGCAGTGTTGGCAACGGTTCTGATCAGCTACTGGTGGGGGAAAACTCGCCTGCAAAGTTCGGAGCGGGAACTCCAGTCTTTGAAAGAGTCCCTCTCAGCTCAGTTTACGGCCCTACGAAAGCAGATCCAGACGCTGGAAGCCATTTCTCCTGGACACATCCTGGAGCAGTACCGCACGACCATTGATCTGATCAACAACATGACTCAGGATCAGATCCAGACCCTACGCCAGGAACTGGAGCACACTAAAAAGAAAACCAGCCAGCTAGAGGATGAACGACGACTGCTCCAACAGGATCTGATGTAGTTTCATCGGCAGCCCGCAACTGAAGATCTGGCAGTCCTGGTGGATGCCCTGTATCGTGCCCGCATTGCCGATAAAGATCAGGCTATTCATGATTTGCTGGTGCGCATTGGTCGTCTCAATGACTATCAAACCCGCACACTTGAACATCTCTCCCAAGGGGCCCTGGTGCAGCAGCATTTTTACAAAACTCTGTCAGATGTGGCCCAGATCCGGATCCGTCAGCAACGCCAGCAAAAAGAAGTCGAGGAGATGCTGGCCAATGGATCTTCAAGTTCCCCACCAGAGGATTATCAATCCCAGTCTCTCCGGGATGAGGAATAACACGCCATACCGTGATCGGAATTCTCAGGCCTCTACCTCAATCTCTTCATTAAGGGCGCCCAGGATACCTGAAATTTTTAATAGAAAATAGGAGAAGGTATTGTTGATAATATTTAGTAACTGAATAAGTGTGGTGTCAAAATGACAGGTCCCTTTCCACCCTCAGATCTGGACACCGCCTGGAAGGAAACCCTAGATCTCTATTTCAAGTCTTTCCTTGCCTTCCTTTTTCCAGAAGCTTACGAACTCATCAACTGGGATTTTTCTGTCGAGTTCCTGGACAAAGAATTTCAGGACCTGCTCCCTGAGGCCGAAGTCGGTCGCCGCTATGCTGATAAATTAGTGAAAGCCTGGCTCAATAATGGTGAAGCAGCTTTCATCCTCATTCATGTGGAAGTCCAATCTCAGGAGGACAGTAGCTTTGCCCAGCGCATGTTTGTCTACCACTACCGGATCTTTGACCATTATCAGAAGCGGGTGATGAGCCTGGCAGTTTTAGGTGATGAGAGGAGTAGCTGGAGACCGGATCGCTACACCTATACCCTGGCCGGATGTGAGCTGAGTCTGAGATTTCCGATTGTGAAGTTGGTGGATTTTGAGGATCGGTGGTCGGAGCTGGAGACCAATGATAACCCGATGGCTGTTGTGGTCATGGCCCATCTCAGATCCAGAACCACTAAATCAGATGCTCAGGCGGGGAAACAGTGGAAATGGGTCCTGACTCGACGACTATACGAGAGGGGCTACAGTCGGGAGGATGTGATCCGGTTAGTTCGGGTAATGGACAGGATCTTGACCTTACCTCCAGAACTTAAGCGACAATTTAAGGAAGAGTTGCAGCAGTATGAAGTGGAGGTAAAGATGCCGTTAATTAGCAGTATGGAAGAACTTGCTAAAGAGGAAGGCCGAGAAGAAGGGATTCAGATTGGTAAACAGGAAGGGATCCAGGCAGTTGCGATAAACATGCTAAGTCAGGGAATGCCCATCGAACAGGTAGCCCAACTTACACAGCTATCTCTGGATCAGGTTGAGCAATTGTTGTCCCAAATTGAAGCAGAGTAATTCTCTTGTGTCTCTTCCCTCTGTCTGGCAACCCGGTACCATTGTTCCTCTCCAGATCACAGCCCTGACCTCTGAAGGGGATGGAGTTGGCCATATTCAGGGTCGGGTGGTGTTTGTACCTCAAACCGTTCCAGGGGATGAACTGGAGGTGAAATTGGTGAAGGTAAAGCCCTCCTATGCACAGGCTGTCCCCATCGCTATTCAGACACCCTCCCCCCACCGGATCCAGCCCGCCTGCATTGTGGCGGATAAATGCGGAGGCTGCCAGTGGCAACAGGTGGCTTATTCCAGGCAGCTACAGGCCAAACAGGAGGCAGTTCAGGCTGCCCTGCAGCGGATCGGGAAACTGGATTTGCCTCCCCCTCTTCCGATCATGGGGGCTGATGCCTTGCTCCACTACCGCAATAAGGTCACCTACCCGATCCAAACCCGACCCGATGGGCGACTGGTCATGGGCTATTACCAGCGGGGCAGTCACCACCTGATCAACCTGAATCAATGTCCGGTACAGGATCAGCGGCTGGATGTGTACCTGCAGGCGATCAAGCAGGATCTGCAACGCACAGGATGGCCTGTCTACGATGAGCACACCCACACAGGATCTCTACGCCATCTGGGACTTCGGATTGGTCGCCGTACCGGACAGGTGCTGATCACCCTGGTGGTTCGAGATGCTAATCTACCAGGGCTGGAAAACTGGGCTCAGGAGTGGTTACAGCGTTATCCCGATCTGGTGGGCGTGTGTGTGAATGAGAATGCAGCCCGCACCAATGCCATTTTTGGTCCTAAAACCGAGGTGATCGCAGGACAGGCCACGTTGCAAGAGATCTTTGCAGGCGTCACTCTGGCGATGGATAGCACCTCCTTCTTTCAGGTTCACACGGAGCAGGCAGAGCGGTTCTTCACCTGGATTGTTGAGGAAATGCATCTGCAGGGAGAAGAGACGGTGGTGGATGCCTATGGTGGGATCGGGACCCTCAGCTTGCTAGTGGCTCCCCAAGTTCGTCAGGTCATCGGGATCGAGTCCCATGCCGCCGCAGTGGTGCAGGCAGAGCACAACGCCAGGATCAACCAGCTTAAAAATCTGGAATTTCATCAGGGAAAAGTGGAAGCGATCCTGCCTCAGCTTCAGGATGTGGATCAGGTGATTCTGGATCCGCCTCGCAAAGGTTGTGATATCGAAGTTCTCAAGGCCCTGGAGCAACTCCAACCCCAGCAAATTGTTTATATCAGCTGTCATGCTGCCACCCTGGCCCGCGATCTGCAGCACCTGACCCAGAACCAGCAGTATTCGATCCGGCAATGGCGAGCTGCTGATTTCTTTCCTCAAACCGGGCATGTAGAAAGTGTTGTCTTTTTGCAGCGGACAGGGGTGAGTCAGTAGGATTCAGGGGAAGGTCCTTTGATCAGGAGTTGGGAACCCGAAACACCACGGATGCACGGGTCTCTAGGATCGGTTAGCGTTGCTAATAATACAGGTGCTTGAGGTGATGGGACCTGAGGAGTAACACTTGTCTTCAGGCGAGGTGGGAATGGAGTTGCATTCGATCGCAGGAGGATGATTTGACCCGTGCTCTCGAAGATATTTTTGGACTGAGTTCTGTAGAGCCGACGGTGCTGGCTCCCGCTTCCAATGCATCAGGGCGTTTTTTGCAGGTTCAGTTGGGATCCGCAGGGGTGCAAACGGTCTCCTTCCTGCTCCCTGTTGCCCACACCCTGGGTGTGATTGCTCATCCCCAGGCCCAAATTCTGCCTGTACCACGAATGCCTGTCCCCGTTCTGGGGGTTTGTGAATGGCAGGGAGAGATGATCTGGGTGGTGGATCTGATGCCCTGGTTAGGAATGGGGCTGCAGGCTCAGACTGATCTGCCGGGGGCTGCCCCTTCCCTGATCCTGGTGCATGATGGGGAACAGGTTCTGGCCCTGGTGGTTCAGCAGATGGGAGAGATGGAAACTCTGGAGATGAAAAGGCTGCAGTCCCCTTCTGCGGGGTTGTCAGCTCCTGTCATCCTGTCGATCACGCTGGCCTATGATCCGGTGACCCGACTCCCTGTCCTGGATGTACCAAGGCTGCTCCAGAGGCTGCGTTCCCCGTCCGCTTCGGCTTTACCCCAGTTGTCCACCTGAAGGTTTATGCAGATCTGTCCAGGAGTTTTGAATCCATGAGCAGTGCAGAGAGTTCTCAGGAATCCCTTTTTTCCCGCTTCTTCAACTCGCGGCGGTCTTCCGGATCCCCGTTGATGGAGGCATCTGCAGCCGAATCCTCTGAGGTAGCCATTGGCATAGAAGAGGAAGAGAACGGGTTTCTCGGATCCGACAGCTCTCCCCTGCTAGAGGAGGTGGGACAGAGTCTGCAAGCTCTGCGGGATGCTTTGAACCGGGCCACGGGAGAACGGGCCACACGCTTAAAAAAAGACTTAAACACGATTGAACAGTTTATTGCCCAGGTGCGACCGGAAGCCCTCAACCTGGATCTGAGTAACCCTCTGGAGGAGGCCTGTAAGGAACAGCGACAACATCTGCTCGCTTTTTCCCGACACCTGCACCAGGCCCTGGATACCGAAGCTCTCCTGAATACCACGGTGGCCAATCTGCGACGCATGCTGGCGGCGGATCGGGTGCTGATCTATCGCTTCCACACCCCTCAGGAGGGAATTGTGGTAGCGGAATCTCTGACACGGGGCTACACACCTACCCTCGGGGACAAACTGCCTGCCACAGGATTGGGTCTGGACCAGGCGGGGGATTATGAAAAACAGCCCCTGATCAGCCTGACCTCTCCCCAGACCGCCGATCTGACCCCCTATCAAACCCAGTTGTGGGAGCGCTATCAGGTGAGATCCAGCCTTACGGTGCGTTTGCAGCCTCTGGGGCGGGTGTGGGGTTTGCTGGTGGTGCATCAGTGTGGGCAGGAACGCAGCTGGACAGAAGCCGAGATCAATTTGCTCTTTCATATCAGCCAGGAACTGACCCTGCGCATGCAAACTCTGGAGCTACAGACCCAGGCCCAGCAGCAACAGCAGGTGAGCCACACTGTTACCAGCATTACCGAGCAGATCCAACGGGCTCCCGATCTGCAAACCTTACTGGAAACAGCCGTTCAGGAGATCCGGCAAGCAGTGGGGGCGGATCGCTGCAGCATCCTGCGCTTTTGGGGTGAGGGACGTGGGTCCTGGGTGGCTGAGGATGGGGGAGCGGATTATCCTGCTCTGCGCTCAATTCGCGCGTTAGTAGACTGGGTTCATCCCTACGCGGATCCGCTGCAGGTGGTGGCCGATCTGGAGCAGGTAACATTACCCGAACGGCAGCGGGATCCCCTGGTGCGGCTTCAGGTTCGTGCTTACCTGGTGGTGATCCTCTCCAGCGGTCAGGATCCGTGGGGACTGTTGTGCCTGCACCATTGTCGAGGTCCCCATGCATGGCCGACCCGCGAGATTGAACTGGTCAAGCAGAGTGCGGCGCAGCTGGGTCTTGCTATCCACACTTGGGAACAGGCCAGCCAAACTCAGGCACGGCAGGATCATCTGCAGCATTTGATCGAGGAAGAACAGGCTGCCAAAATACAGCTGTACAGTCAGATCCAGAACATGCAGGCAGAGATCCAGGCCGCCCTGCAGGGGGATCTGACGCTTACCCTGAGCGAGTATGGAGTGCCAGATCTGCAGTCTCTGGCCACCTGTGTCAGGGATCTGCTGCAGCGGTGGCGACAATCGCTTAGCCAGATGCAAACCCATGCCGATCAGGGAGCTAGCTATGCAGAAGCAGGGGTTGATCTGGTGGCCACCCTTTCGCAGGCGGTGCAGAAACCCATGCAGCCCCTCACTCAGATCAGTCAAGAGCTGCAGGCAGTTGAACAGGCTCTCGGTCAGCGGATGGCCATCCTGCAGCAATTCAGCCAGGATTCTCTTCAGGTGCAGCAGCAGATCCAGGCCAGTCAGGGCAGCATGCACACCCACACCGAATACCTGCACAGTTGCCGTAAACAGGTGATCACGGCCAACACCCATCTGCAACGCTTGAGTGAAACCCTGCACAAGATAGGAAAGGTGACCGCCCTGATCAACACCTTTACCACCCAGACCAATGTCCTGGCGTTGAATGCGGCCATTGAAGCCACGCGGGCAGGAGAACAGGGGCGGGGGTTTGCGCTGGTGGCGGATGAGATCCGGTCTCTGGCCCGTCAATCGGTCAGTGCTACTGCCGAGATGGATAAGCTCATGCAGGAGTTGCAAAGCGAGAATTATCAGGCCACCACCGCCATGGAAACAGGAGAAGAAAAGCTCCTGCAGGGGATCGATGGGGCCGCCGATCTGCAGCAGCTACTTGAGCAGGTCACTGACACGATCATGGGATTGCACGAACTGCTGGCTGTCCTGCGAGAGGATCCGCGTCAACCGATTGCCGAGACTGCAGACGCTCTGGCGGCGGTGCAACAGTTGTGGTCCGATACAGTGGCCTACAACACCCAGCTGGCTGAGATCCTGCAGGTATTGTTGGCAACCATCACCACACTGCAGCAGCAGATTCAGCAGTTCAAGCTCAGTTGAGGCGCGGCAGGATGGCAGCCGATCCCCCATCATTTCCTCAAAACCCAGGGGGCCTGGATATGACTCGCTCCATGTTTGACGTGGGGGTGAAGCGGCGTCTGGATGAGCTGGAGGTGGCCCTGATTGCCCCCGATCCTGAGGATATCCGGCAGCTACTCCGTAGCCATGCCACAGCTTTCATCACTCTGGGGACCTCCCAGCATCTGCCCGGGTTCGTGGCCATTGCTCAGACCGTGCTCAGGCTCCTGGATCAACAACCGGAGCAGGTGATCAGAGTGGCGCATCTAGCTCTATCGGACTGGCAGCAGGCTTACCAGGCTGTGCAGGCGGGGGATCGCAGTCAGGGAGGTCAGGTGTCGTCGGAGTTGCAGGCGTTACTGGCGGACCCCTTGCCCACGTTGCGGGAGGAAGAAGCCCTTTCCATTGCAGTGGAAGAGAATCCATTAGGATTTCTGGCCTGGGATAGCACTGCTCAGGAGCCTGAACTGCCTCCCCCGGATCCAGAGACCCTGCTCCCCGCTTTTTTGGGCACAGAGACGCCTGCCGATCCTGCGGTCCCAACGGTGGAAAGCTTCTGGGAGGAGGTCGAAACCCAGGTATTTCCATCCACGGACCTGCCTGATCTAGAGATCCCCATCACATCCATGGAGGAGCTTGAGCCCCCCGAAGCGGAGCACTCTACCCCTCCTCTGGTGGAAAATTTCTGGGAAGATTTAGAAAGCTCATCCCTTTCTTTTACCCCTCCCGATCCAGGTCCTGCAGAAGTCTTTGAATCTTCTGATCTGCACATCCCTGGTGAGGATGCAGACCTTTCTACCCGCCTGCCTGCAGAGGATCTTGAGACTGAGGCAACCGATCCCCCCCCCGCCGATCCTCTGGTGGCTTTGATCTGGGGCGAGCTGACGGATACAGCCGATCTCAGTTCGCGGAGAGCTGACATCCTGCGGCCAGATCCTGAAATTCTCTGGGGACCCGCGACAGAGCTGCTGCCTGAGCTACAGGAGCCTGAGGAGGCTGAAATACAGAGGGCTTCACCCCTGGCTTCTCTAGAGGAAATGCTGCAGGGTCTGGATGAAATGGATTCCCTCAGCTCCACCCTGCTGACGCAGCTTAGCTCCTCCTTTTCTACCCCTGCTGATCCGTCTTCTGTACCAGTTGCTCCCGAACCGGAAGTGGGTGTGAATCTGGATCACCTGGAAACGCTGCACCGCCTGCTCCAGGCTCTGGTTAGCAACCAGTATCAGCAGAGTTACACCTACTCCCATCTGCATAGCGCCATCAAACACCTACAGGAGCGACTTCAAAACTATCGCCAGGGGTTACTCACGCTCCAGACCGAGGCTCAGATCACCCCCCATCAGGGAGAAACCTTGGATCCTGTCTTAATCCTGCAGCAGATGCTGGATGAAACCGTCCGTCTCGGGGAAGCCGTGGATGCCGTGGAGTTGTTTGGGCGAGAAACGGGGTTCACCGTTGAAAAACAACAATTGCTGCTGGCCCGCACCGAGACCACCCTCAAAGACACCCGCATGCTCCCCTTACAGCAGTTGTTCCGATCCTGCTGGCAGGAGCTTCAACCGTTATCGGCATCCCTGGACAAGCCTGTACGTCTGCAGTGGTCAGGAGAAGATGTGTTACTGGATCGGGCGATTGCGGAGCGGCTGGCGGATCCGTTACTGCAACTACTGCGCTATGTCCTGGTGTATAGTCTGGAATCTCCTGAGGCACGTCTGCAGCTGGGGAAAACGAGAGAAGGATTAATCGAACTGCGGGCTCAGCAACAGGGCAACCGCCTCTTTCTGGAGATCTGGGATGATGGTCAGAGGATTGACAGGGATTGGATCCAGGCGCAGGCCCTGACGTCCGGTCTGCTGACCTCCGAGCAGGAGGGGCAATTGTCAGAATCGGATCTGATGAATCTGCTGTTTACCCCGGATCTATACACTCCCCCGCAGATTCCACCGGAGACAGGGGTCAGTCTGGAGCAGGTACGCACCGACATTCAAACGCTGCAGGGCTCAGTTCATGTGGATCTGGAAACCCAGCAGGGAACCCACTTTCTGATCCAGATCCCGCTGCAGTTGGCCTGGGTGCCGTTGCTAATCTGCCAGGTTCAGGGTCGCCCCTGGGCTCTGCTCACGGAAAGTGTCACCCAGATCCTCTTGCCCCGACCCCATCATCTCCATCAGGTGAATGGGCACCGGGTACTGCGCTGGACGGTCGTAGGTCAGGAACGTCTGATTCCCATTTTGCGGTTGCAGGATCTGCTGGCGGATCCCGAACCCCATGCTGCGGTTAGCCACGATTGTCCTGCCATGCCACCGCTGATCCTTTTCCAAAATGGTCAATCCTTTTTTGCCCTGGAGGTGGAGGAGTTGATCGGTGAGCAGGAGCTGGTAACCCGACCCTTCAGTCCTTTTTTCACGGCCCCTTCCTTTGTGCATGGCTGTAGTGTCCTGAGCCATGGTCAGCTGGCCCTGGTGATCGATGCGGTGGATCTGATTGAAAGTTATCTCCAGGCGGATACGATTCCTCCTCCCTTGCCTGCGGAACCGCTACCCCCCGCCATTCTGGTGGTGGAGGACTCAATTACGGTACAGCAGCATCTCAACTGGATCCTAAAGCAGGCCGGATATCCTGTGTGTCTGGTGTCTGATGGTCAGGAGGCTCTGGCCCAGTTGCGGCAACGACCGATCCAGCTGGTGGTCTGTGATCTGGAGATGCCCTACATGGATGGGTTTGAATTGCTGCGGCAAAAACAACAGGATCCAGATCTGCAGGAGATTCCGGTGGTCATGCTCACCAGCCACAGTGGCGCTACAGAACGGCAACGGGCGCTGGATCTGGGGGCTTCTGCGTACCTGACCAAACCCTGTCAGGATCCCAAGCTGCTGCAGACGATTGCCACGGTTCTGGAAACTTTCTCTCCTTCTATTGCCCCATGACATTCTCCACTGAGCTCAATTCCAACTCCTCCCGTTCGCCTCTGCCCCCCTGGGAGTATGTGCCGATCCTGGCGTTTCCGCTGCGGGGTCAGGTGGTGGCGGTACCGATGGCGGCGGTGGTGAAGCTGGTCACCTGTCCTGCCTCGCTTCAGACCGATGAAAACGAGGTGAGTTTACTGCACTGGCGGGATCATCAGATCACGGTCTTGAACCTCTATTCCAAGCTGACACCATCCTCGGCAGAGACGACTCCTCCCAAACGACCGTTTATCCTGATCCTGCAGGCCCCGCATCAGGACCTGTATGGGATCCCAATTACCGAGCCCCCGGCACTTTTGAATCTGCCCGCCTCCACGATTCGGCCTTTACCCCAGGCGTATCGTCAGGCCATGCCGCTGCCTCTGGCTTCTTATGTTGCGGTGCTGCCCCGAGGTGAGATCAGTGTCACGATCCTGCTTCTGGATCTATCTCTGCTATTGCGCCATTTCCTTGGATCGGTTCAAGATCGGGTCGCATTGGTTTCAGGGAACCAGATGGGAGCTATCTTCAACTCATGAAAGGGAAAACCAGCTAGAGTGTATTGCTGGGGGAGGATTACTCCTCTGAGATTGACTCCTGTGAAGCTTCCCCATCCCACTCTTTGAGCATTTGATTCGAGCGTATTAAACAGTACCTAGGGCTTGTTGAGAAAAGCTAGAAACCCTAGCTGGCAGGAAATGCAGCGATTTTAGTCATGATAAAAATGATAAAACACAAGCGAAGACAACCGACGTGTTTGGAAATTTTAGCTTATACCCCAACGAGCCTTTCTCCCCCGTATATCATTCTTCTAGTTTCCAAACATCCTCTCAGATTTTCAATAAAGTTGGATGTTAGAATCCACGACTCGGGACCAGGCATCAATCCCGCCGCTCACGTTGATCACCTGGGTGAAACCCTGAATGCTTAACCATCCGGCCATCTGAGCCGAACGCAGACCATGATGACAGAGTACATAGGTGGGTTTTGCCAGATCCAGATCCGTCAGAATGCAGCTGGACCACTGCTCGTAGGCACTGAGCGGATAGTTGATAAATCCCAGGTGGGCCAGATTGGCCAGTTCAATCTCCCCAGGTTCCCGCACATCGATCAGCTGCACAGACTCAGGGGGTTGAGTGGAAAGGATCTGCTGCAATTCCTGAACCGACACCTGTGAGGCTGATCCCATCATCCTCTCCACTCCTTTTGTTAATTCCTGCTAGGGAATAATGTTCAGCTGATGCCGCTGCGATAATTCTTCCTTGATCTTCGGTAGCCATTCCTCCTCAAAGACCACTACCTGACCCTGTTGCACCGTTCCATCCCGGTTCTGGGTGAGTTCCATCCAGTACACCAGCAACTCTCCCTGCTTGACAACCCCCTGGATCGCCCGCTCCAGAAAGTTCTCATCCGTAGCCGGGGCACTCACCACCTGGGGAGCCGGGTAACGCAATACTTCTGCCGCCTGTTCCAGATCAGCCGCAATTTCAGGGCCGTAGATGGCTTTGATGGCCTCTTCTAGATCCTGGGGGGTTAACCCTTCTGGCTTGAAAAACGTCATCCGCTCGGAACGAATGGTTTCACGGTCAAGGGGATTAATGATCCGTCCGGGTGGGGCTACGGAAGCTTGAAAGGAGAAGCGGGTCCCATCCGGCTGAGTGCGGTTGATCAGAAGCGTTTCCCCGGGTGCTGCCCCCAGAGCTGCATTCTCCTGGATCCAGGTGGCGGCCTGATCAGCAGACTGTCCGGGGATGGCTTCTGTTCGTGGAGCCAGGATACAGACACTTAAACCTGCGGCAATTCCGATCCACCATTTCACCATGATCCTCATGCTCCTCAGTCCTGAGATAGATATTGCTGCAGACTCTTCTCTGGACGCTGGGCACGGTGGTGAGAGTTCCCGTGATCCAGAAGAGTCTTGGTCTCAGAATAGCGGCTGGAGGGCAGGCATCTGCTGCTGCCAATGGCCTGATCTGAGGCGTTAAGGTGCCATTCTGACTGCTGTTCAGGTGCAGGTCCGGTTCCCTAACGGTAGTTTTGATCTTGAATATTGCGCAGACGGGCGGCCTCATTCATCCCATATTCCTTGCGACAAAAGCGATTGATCTGACCTTCAAAATAGGCGCGATTGGCCTTGAGATGCTCAGGATCAGGATCATCAAGCGGATAGAAAAAGGCTGCCCTTCCCGCCTGGATCACGGCTGAGGTAACGCAGTACATGGAGCGCTGAAAGCTCACCCCCAACTGGATCAGCATGTCATCCCGACCTCGGCAGTGCTGACTGTAATAGTCCACCAGGTACTGGGGCAGGAAGTGATACATATCCTGGTGCAGCAGGGTGGGGGGGATGCCCGCCGTGGCCACCGGAAACTTGTCGGCGTAGAGAATGCCGTAGTGGAAATCGTGCTGATCTGTGGGCACCTGATCCGCCTGAGCATTGTAGGACTTGGTGCCCCGGAAGGGGGAGGTGCGGTAAAACACAGCTTCTACATAGGGAAAGGCGGCTTCGTAGAGCCAGGTAAAGCCTTTCGACTTGGGCACAATCTCAAACCATTCGCCCCGGATGCAGACACGGTGATAAATCGGTCGCCCTGCAATGGCAAAGATGCCGTTTACCAGAAAGTTCATGGCTTCCGGCACCGAGGTGATCTTACCCTCATCATAAAGATCTGACATTTCAAAAAAGACGGGGGCCATGATCTCCCAGAACAGACCCAATACCGAATACATGGTCATCTGGCGACACTGCTCCAGAAACATCTCCGGAAACAGCTGGTAAAGGAGCAGCAGGGGTGGGTTGAATTTGAAGTAAGCGCGAATCGCCCGATCTGCGTTTTGCTTATACTCTTCGCTATCCATGTAGGGATCCAGCAGTCCCCCCATGTCGCGGTGCCAGAGCATTGCTCGCATACATTCCTCAGCAAATTCCATGTTGATGCGGTCATGCCAGAGGTGGTGCAATAGTTTGGGCATCGAGCGGGTTTCACCCTTTTTCATAAAATCCAGAAGCTCTGGATGGGTTGTAGCTGGCCCCCTCCAGATGCGCAGATCGGCAGTGTCTCCCGCGTAGTGATTGGGCAGGTCGATGTACTCCTGCGGCAGAAAATATTTGAAAAAGGGCAGAGGATCGAGAAACACCTGTTCAGCGATGTAGAGGAGATCCCGCCAGTAGAAATCCATGGGCACTGCATAGGCTTTGTAGAGCCCGATGATCTGCATCAGGTTCTCCGGTGTGTCCGGCAGCATCGCGCCCCCCGCTTCCAGACGGTGGATCACTTCCGCAAACGGGTGCTGGGACGGGGGCAGATGGGTTTTCGGTTGAACAGCGGTTTGTACCATGAGGCTCACTTCAAAAGGACAGACAAGGATCAAGAATGGGGCCGCCAATCCACGGCACTGATTAGGGTCAAGGGGTTTGTTCTGGCCATAGTTTCCGGTGCAAGGGTTTCTACAATGGCGGCGGTGGTGCCCTCATTCCAGCGCACTAACCAGGCAGGCTGGATCCCTAACGCCAGGATCAACACTGCCAGGATCAGGGCAGGAAGACGATCTGACCAGATCACCTTGGGATAGTAGGCTGTGGCATTGTCGAGTTTGCCGAAGCAGGTGCGGTTAATCATGATCACAAAGTAGACCGCCGTCAGTCCAGTTCCCACGACCCCTACCAGGGTTTGCCAGGGAAAGACCGCGTAGCTGCCCTGGAAGATCAAGATCTCTGCCACAAACCCCACCATGCCCGGAATGGCAGCACTAGCCATGCCCCCCGTGATCAGTAGTGCACTCACCAGGGGTAGACCACGGATCGGGTTGAGGAGGCCATTCAAAACATCCAGATCGCGGGTGCCCACCTTAGCTTCAATCACCCCTACCGCCTGGAACAGTAGGGCCAGGATCAAGCCATGGGCCACCATCTGACTCACCACCCCCACCAGGGCCAGATGGGTAGAAGCCGCACAGCCCAGGAGAATGTAGCCCATGTGTCCCACCGAACTGTAGGCCACCATCCGTTTGATGTCCTTCTGGGAAATAGCGGTTAGGGCTCCCCCCAGAATGCAGATCACCGACCAGATCGCCAGCGAAGGCGCAAGGTTAGACCAGGCATCCGGAAATAAGCCCATACAGAAACGCACCAGTCCATAGGTGCCCAGTTTGGCCAGGACCCCTCCCAGTAAAATCGCTACCGCTGGCGAGGCTTCCACATAAGCATCCGGTAGCCAGGTGTGGAACGGGATCAGGGGGATCTTGATGCCAAAGGCGACTAAAAGCGTAAGCAATAGCAGGAACTGGGCACCCAGAGGCATGACCTGAGCTTGCAGCGTTTGATAATCGAAGCTGGTGGTGTCACTGAGCCAGAACAATCCCAAAAAGCCCGCCAGCATCAGAATTCCGGAGACCGCTGTGTAAAGCAGAAACTTGATGGCGGCATAGTCGCGGCGCAGACCTCCCCAGATGGCAATCAGCAGGTAAAAAGGGATCAGCTCCAGTTCATAGAAAAGGAAAAAGAGGAGCAGATTCTGGCTGAGAAAAGCTCCGGCTACCGCCCCATTCACAAACAGGAGCAGAGCATAAAAGAGGCGAGGCCGCTGCAGGGTGTCATCGGTGGCAGAAATCGCGATCCAGGTGAGTAAAGCATTCAGACCCAGCAAGCCCAGAGAGAGGCCATCCACCCCCAGGCTGTAGTCCAGACCGATCAGTGGGATCCAGGCTTTTTGCTCTACAAGTTGCATGCCCGGCTCTGTCAGATCAAAGCGGGTAAACACCAGCACCGCTGCCAGCGTGATCACTGTTGCAATTGCCAGAGCAATCCAGCGCCATTGCCGAGTCGTTAAAGCTTGGGGCCAAAAGCCCACTGCCGCTGCTGCCGCGATCGGTCCCCAAATGAGTGCACTTAACATCGTTTTCTCCCTCGAATGCCAATCGCCAGATCAGGAGCCAAAAACCATCATGGCCAGCAGAATACTGCCCAGCAGCACCGCCAGCAGATAGAGCTGAGCCTGACCCGATACCGTATATTTCAGGGTCTGTCCTCCGAAGGTGGATGCCAGCCCCACCAGATTGACCAACCCATCCACCAGATAACGATCAATAAAATCTGCCAGTCGCGAAATGATTCCCACCAGGCCCACAATCGTGGTTCGGTAAAGGGTGGGCGTGTAGAAGTCATTGGCCAGTAGATCCTGCAGATCCTGAAACCGGTTAAGGCGGATGGGTTTGGGAATGGCAGGGGTGAGGTAGAGCACTGTTCCCGTCAAGATCCCCAGTCCGGCAATCCCCACCAGCAGAACACTACTGGGTTCCAGGAGCAATGTCAGATCTGGGAGCAATTGCCACTGGATCAAAATGTGGGGGACGTGCAGAGCCAGTCCAAACAGCAGCATCATGGGTACGATCATGGGCCAGTGTACCTCCGGCGAACGCTCCGTCATCTGCTTGGGGGAACCGGCGAAGATCAACCCAAACATGCGCAATAGGGCCACGGTCATCAACCCATTCACCAGGATCACCATCCAGGCCAGCCAATTTTGTTCGTGCCAGAGAACATCCGTCAACTGCAGCAGAACCCAGGCTCCACCAAAGGGAGGCAGGGCCACCAGGGTTGCCGCCCCCACCAGAAAGGCCAGCCCCGAGAGAGGTCGCCGAGACCAGAGACCGCCCAGAAAACGCAGATCTTGGGTAATACTATTCCAGATCACAGTGCCGCAGCTCATCACCAGCAAGGCCATGCCCAGGGCATAGGTCAGGAGCAATTGGAGGGCCAACCCCGACTGATCACTACCTACCGCAGCAAACACCAGACCCATGTAGGCTGTGGTGGTGTAGGAAAGGACTCGCTTGGCATCGATCTGGGCCAGCGCCACCAGCGTTCCCCCCAGCGCCGAGATCAGACCCACGACCAGGATTGCGGAACGGACGACGGAGGAGAGGACAAGGACGGGTTCCAGCTTGATCAACACCCAGGCCCCCGTTGCCACCACGACCGAATTGCGCAGGATAGTGGAGGGGATCGGACCTTCCATCGCCTCATCCAGCCATAGGTGCAGCGGGAATTGGGCACATTTCCCCATCGGACCTGCCAGCAGTGCCAACCCCACCAGGGTGATCAGGGTGGGATCAACCGTTGGCTTTTCTGCCCAGGCAGTCAGATCCGCAAAATCCCAGCTGCCCACCAGCGGAAAAATTGCCAGTACCCCCATGAGGAGAAACAGATCCCCCACCCGCTTGGTGAGAAAAGCATCACGAGCTCCCGTCACCACCAGCGACTGATTGAACCAGAACCCGATCAGCATGTAGGTGCCGAGGGTGAGAATCTCCAGAACCATGTAGCTGAAGAAGAGGGAATCACACAGAACCAGGGCACACATGCCCCCCTCAAACAGACCCAGCAAGGAGTAAAATCGCGCCCAGCCCCAGTCCATCTCCAGATACCCGATGGCGTAGATCTGTGCCAGCAGGTTGAGTCCGGTCACCAGCATACAGGCCCCTACCGTCGTGGCGGAGGCAATCACCGGGATGGACAGATCCAGTCCTGCCACCTGCAGCCAGGGAATTGAAAAGGTAAAGGGGGGCTGATCCCAGAGCTCCGTCAGGGCCCAGAAGCTGTGGGTCAAGGCAATCAAAGTCAGGAGAGCATTCAGATAGCCTGCAGGTCGAGGTCCTGTTCGTCTCGTTACCCCAGGAGACCAGTACAATGCCCCCAGTCCCCCGATCAGTGGGTAGCAGGGAACCAGCCAGATTGATTCTAGTAACAGTTGATGCATGCCATCTTGTCCTTCGCTGTGATTGGATCCTACTGACGAGATAGAACCCATCTCATCTTTGCTGAGAGGAGTTTAGGATTTCTTCACGTTTCTAGCGTCTATCCTAATCGCAAGGATACATAGTAGTGAAGTTATGGTTCATGATAAAAACTATAGATTAATTGCAATGGATTCACGGGCCTGGACTCAAGTTTTTGTTTATGGATCCCTGCTCCAGGGGGAAGAGAATCATCATTTTCTGCAATCCGCCCGCTGCTTGGGGGAAGATCGGCTGCTGGGTCTGCGGCTTTATCACCTGGGACGCTATCCCATGATTTGCTGGGGACCCGGATGGGTAAAGGGGGAGCGCTATCAGATCTCGCTACAGCTGCTCTCGCTGTTGGATGAGCTGGAGGACCATCCTCACGTCTACCGCAGGGAATGGCTGCAGTTGCAAAGTGGCACCCATGCCTGGATCTATGTGGGTCGTCCTGAGATGGTGCAGGGATATCCCCATCTGCCGGAAGGAGACTGGCGGCAACGACACAGGCTGGATCTCGACAGAACCTTTACGGACACTGGAGGATAACAGCAGGGATTCTGGAGGGTGCGGTGTCAAGGGATTTCTCACTTGAGGATTTACTGGCAGCCTTTAGTCAGGCCTATTTGGAGGCTGAGGGGACCATGGGGCGCTGCAATGTCTTGATCATCGGCAAAACCGGAGTGGGCAAAAGTACTCTGATCAACGCCGTGCTGCGGGAGCCTCTGGCTCAGATCGGAGCAGGTCGGCCCGTGACTCAGGCCATTCGGCAGTACCAGAAGCAGGACTTTCCCATCACGGTCTACGACACCCCGGGGCTGGAACTGGGACAGGATCAGGTGCGGCGGATCCAGCTGGAGGTGGCTCAGCTGATCGAGGATAAACGGCTGCAGGCCATGGATGAACAGATCCACATCATCTGGTATTGCATCAGCCACATGGGGGATCGGTTGGAGGAGGTGGAGGTGGAATGGCTACAGGCTCTGGAGAAGAAGGACATTCCCGTGCTCCTGGTCCTGACCAAAACCCTCACCCGTCAGCGCAGCCCGTTTCAAACCCAACTGGAGGCGGAGAACCTGCCGGTGCGTCAGATCGTGCCCATACTGGCCGAAGCCTATCCTGTGAATGAGGACTACACGCTCGCTGCCCATAGTCTGGATCAGCTGGTGGAGGTCACGTTTGAATTGCTGCCGGAGGTGGCTCGCAAGGCGCTGGTGAACGGCACCCGCAGCATCCGTCTCAAGGCTCGTGAAGCCTTTAAATATGTGAGTGGCTATGTAGCCAGTGCCTTTGCGGTGGGATTCACCCCCATTCCCTTTGCCGATGCCCCGATCCTGGTGACGATGCAGACCACGATGCTGGCCCACATTACCCTGATCTTTGGCCTGCCTTTTGGCAAAGGCTTTGTCAGTACGGTCCTCAGTACCATTGCCGGATCGGGGGGGATGTCGCTGCTGGGCCGATCCGTTGTCAACAATCTGTTGAAATTGATTCCCGGGGTAGGTACGATTGCGGGCGGTGTGATCTCGGGGTCGACAGCGGCGGCTTTGACCATGGCTCTCGGGCTGGCCTATATTCAGTCGTTGAAGATCTATCTTCGCACGCAAATTCAAGGGCAGCAGATGTCCATGGCGGAACTGGCTCAGGTGGTGGAGCGGGAGTACTCCTTCTATGCTCGATCGGGACAGCAGGCATTGCGGGATGAAGAGGATGACGCCTATGACCTGTAAACGCGTACCCTGACAGTAGGGGATCGATCCCCCGCACCATCATGACGAGAAAACCATGCAGGAACTGGACAGCCTACCGCAACCGATTGCCGATGCCCTGATCAAAGATCTGCTCAAGGATGTGGAGCAGGTGGTGGATCAGCATGGCCTTTCGGAAGTGCTGGTGGGGTTGGCCATGTACTGTAATGTGCAGTCGAAAGCGAAGTTTGATAAGCCAGATCTCAGCCCGGAGGATGAAAGTGTGGGCTATTACCTGCGGGATGCCGCCAAGGCCCTGGAGGTGGCCGCCAGCCTCACTTACCGCACCAAACAATCCGCTCTTCAGAGCTAAGCCACCATTGCAATCTATATATAGGGGAAGCCATTCTACACGGCGCTGGATATAGTGTGTAGAAAGAGCTGTGAAGGATGAGCCTGCATGTCTGGATCGACTTCCCCAGCGACAGTGATTACAGTTGTTTGTCTGAGTGGTGGCTCGGGCAAGACCACTGCCGCCCTTAACCTGGCTACCATGCTTGCAGACCGTCACGGTAAAACCCTGGCTGTGGATTTTGATCCCCAGGGCAATCTCAGTCAGTGGCTGGGTTGGACGGATCTGATCGACTCCGCCACCATTGCCGAAACCCTGCTGACAGGCACCGACCGCGTGCACATCGCTGACATTATCCGGCTCCCCAATAACGAGGATCGACACGGGCACCTAGCCCTAGCCCCCAGTGACTACAGCCTCTCACGCGCCATTGACGCGATCACGATGGAACCAGGACGGGAGCTGTTTCTCCGCCGCGCCCTCAAACCGATCTTGAATGACTACGATTTCATTGTCATCGACAGTCCCCCCTCCAAAGGTCTGCTCACCTACAACTCCATCCTCGCTTCCGACTACCTGGTGGTACCGACGGAGTGCACCCAAAAAGGGGTGATGGGAGCTCTCAGCACCATGATCCTGGTGAAGGAACTGGCGGAACTGGATTTTCATGTCCCCCAGATCCTGGGGGTGCTGCCCACTCGGGATCAGTGGGCGGGCAACAATCGCACCAAGATGTCTAAAGCTGCTCTGGAAGCCCTGGAGGAGGTTCTGGAGGGGATCCCCCTCTTCAGTTCGGTGAAGCAAAGCACGATTGTGCAGCAGACCAACAGCATGGGCTGGTCTCTGGCGGAAGCGGGGGAAAAGACCCTGGCAGAACCCTACGAAGAAGTGATTGCCGCCCTTCTGCAACGCATTCCTGTTCTCGCCTGACCTCTTGACATCCTCTGCCATGCCCCCTCCGAAGAAGAAGTTACCCACGGGACCGACCCGCGATCCCCTGTTCCTGACTCCCCTGCCCCAGGCAAACTCAGGATCAGAATCACTTCAGCCCCAGAAACCCAAACCCCACCTATCCGAGATTCAGTCTGCCCCCCCAGATCTCGGGACCCCGGCAACCCGGGTTGAACCCCAGGGACCCCCCCAGGATCTGTGGGCGGGGCTGCAGATGACAGCGACCCCGATCCAGGAAGAAGTTCCGCCAGATCTACCCCCGACGATGAACAACTCGGATCCCCCCTGGTCCCTTTCCAGCGAGGCCACGGCCTGCCTACACTCACTCCAGGCACAGCATCCGATCCCCACCGATGTCTTTGTGGATGCCCTGATCCAGACCTGGCCCCAACTGCCCCAATGGCTGCAGCAGGAGTGTTTACAACGGGCCTATCAGCGGCGAGTGGAGCGGCTGCGGGAGGGACAAAGTCAGAGGCTGGCCGCCATTGAACAGTTGTTAGCCCTGGAACCATGAGACTGGATGTGATTTATGATCACAGTGGCTGACTTCTCATGAATCGGATAAGACAATGCCCAAAGCAATCTGGAACGATGTGGTCCTGGCGGAAAGTGATCGCTGTGAACTGGTGGAAGGTAACTATTACTTTCCACCGGACTCCGTGAAAAAAGAGTATTTCAAACCCAGCCCCACCCACACCTTTTGTCCCTGGAAAGGGCAGGCCAGTTACTACACTCTGGAGGTGAATGGTCAGACGCTCCCGGATGGAGCCTGGACTTATCCCGATCCTAAGGAGAAGGCCAGTCATATTAAGGATTATGTGGCCTTTTACAAGCGCAATAACCTCAAGGTTGAAAACTAAGTTAGGTTGCCTTGGCTCCTCGGTTCCTACAAATCATCCTATAGAACGTTTCCAGAAAGTTTGGTGAAGCGCTCCATAACATATTCTTCTAGTTCAGAGCTTCAAAAAGCCAGTAAAATGAGGTGTTAACCCGTTCTTAGAGGATATTTGGAAATACGGAGAAGAAGGAAGTTTTCAAGCCAACCGCCTGACCATGAGCCGAATCATCGCAATGTAGATGAAGCTTTCTGAGGATTCCG
>CAYMOX010000069.1:0-20789 GCA_964392245.1 uncultured bacterium | reverse complement strand
GCAGCACCAGCACCACGATCACTGTCCCGATCCTCGAAGATCAGCTGGATGAGCCCAACGAAACCTTCAACGTGACCCTTTCCAATCCCAGCAATGCCACAATTGCCGATGGAACGGGGATTGGCACCATTACTGATAACGATGATCCTCCCAGCAACCAGACAACATTGAATATTCCCGAGACCATCAACGGTAGCCTCCAAGCTGGAGATACTGTTGAGTTGTTCCCTAATGATCCTGCATTCAGTCGGTTTGTCGATAGTTATACACTGATCAATCCTCCTGTTGGCCGTGGGATCAGCCTCAATGTCTCAGTCCAGAACAATGCCTTCTCACCTATTATCACCGTACGTGAAATACCAGGAAACGAAACTGTAGTATTTTCACCATTTGACAATCCCACCTCGAACGCAAATGTGAATGTCTTTATCAAGCCCAATACAACTTATCAGGTTGAGATCACCTCGACATTCTTCAGTACCCTACCCCGAACAGGCGCTTACACCTTACAGTCAGCTGTACAACCCACTGAGTCTGGCGGGTTCCAGATTGAACTGCTTTACCTGGATAGCCCTGATGGACCTGTACCTCAAAACGTCAGAGATCTAGTTCGGCAAGCAGCTAATCGTTGGCAACAAGTGATCTCGGGAGATGTTCCACAAGCAACCGTATCGGTTGAGCCTGGGCGATGTAATATTCCCTCCAATGGTGTACCCATTACGAATCGAACAGTTGATGATCTATTGATCCTGGTCCGACTCAATTCTGGGATTGGTGCTGCGGGTACAGGTGGACCCTGTGTTTCTCGGGGTTTCAACTCGTCAACACCCACAATTGTTGGTCAGGTCAATCTCAATCCAACATCTTTACAAAGTTCAGGTCTTGAGCAAGTGATCAGGCACGAAATAGGTCATGCTCTGGGGGTTGGTGCTTCATTTGCCTGGGATGAGGACATTATTAACAGTGGATCCCAAAATCCTCGTTTGAACAGCCCTAATGCAGTTTCTCAATACCAGATTGTCGGTGGTACACAATCATCGATCCCTGTACAAATCGCTGTAGAGGGACACTGGAGAGGGAGAGATGAGCCAGAGTCTCTAGGTGATGAGCTGATGATTCCCTTTTTCATTGTTGGCTTGGATACTGGCCCCATCAGTCGTATGACCCTAGGCTTCCTTCAAGACATGGGATACACCGTAAATCTTAATGCCGCAGATCCTTATACTGTCCCGCTACCTGGAGGACGTTTCGCACAACCTCAAATTACGGGTCAGCCACAAAATCTGATCGATTTGAGAGAAGATGTGGTTCTTCCTGACAATTTCCCTGCACCCAATGAACCTCAGCTGTATCTGCTCGAACGATGATGTAGGTTGACGTTGCCTGAGTTGCTACCCGATCTATCGATTGATTCGAAGAAGAAGCTTAACTTATCTGATGGCTCAACTCTGTCAACAGATTTATCAACTATGCTCTTTAGTCCCTTTGAGTTTAGCCCTAGGTCCCTGTCTGTGCTGAGAGATGGATCCTTAAGCTGAAGCGAGATGCCTCTGATCACTGATGGATGGTCCTTTATGCGACGACTCTCCCTGCCTATTCTGCTCCTGATAACCTTCTTGTTTAACACCGCCCATCCTGGAGCTGCTCAATCGGAGAACGAACCCACCGATCCTGATCTGACTCCAGAAGAAATATTGCAAGCCTGTGCTCAGGATCAGGCGGATATGTTACCCAGCCCCTTTACTGATGTTGTCCCTACCGATTGGGCTTATAAAGCCGTTCTGACCCTATATTATTGTGGAGCTTATCGGGGAGCTATCCCTCCCGAACTATATCAACAGTACCTGGAAGAGAACTCAGACTCTCCTGGCTAAGCAGCCACAATCGCTGGATCAGATTCAGAAATCTAGGCAGTGTTAAGGAATTGAGAGAAGAGGGATCGCCCTCTCCTGTGGATCTCTAGGGTCCAAACGATCTTCTCAACTTGAATGGATCATCCACCTGCTCGGGAGGCCTGAAGAGACCCGAGGAGCGCCTGCGATCGTGGGTACTGAACTGAGACAACTCCCCATCTGGGGCGAGAAATACCACAAATGCAAAACAATGTTGCGATCTCTTAACTATCTGTTACAATTATTTACATTAAGCAATACGAGGACGACTCTCATGGCTACTACCGCTCAAGCTACTCTCGACTTCCGCGTGATCGCTCAGGAAGTAACGTCTGCCAATCGCAAGGATTTTGATACGAGCCGTGAGTTAATTCCGGCTGAAGGGGCTGCTCGTCAGGAACGCGAAGGTAAACAGTTTATGCGTCGCCCCGATGTTCCCGGTGCCACCGTGGATCAGGAGGGTCTGAATAACACTTATGCAGTTCTGCCCAAGGCTTACCTTGCTGATTTCCCTTCTCCAGAGCAGGCTCGTAGCTATCTTGTCCAGGGTGTGATCGCGGCTCTCTTTGTCACTTCTCTAGTCGTTACTGCGTTTGTCGTTAGCTAGGTTTCAATAGCTCAGGTTTACCAACTTAAAAATGAAGTGGATCTCCTGGGAGAGCTTCAGTTCTTAGTGTAAACAGTATCTATATTGCCCTGGGATCCTGATCTGATGATTGGATCCCTATTTTCAATAACTGGGCAAGAGTCTACTCCGAGGCGATCAGGTCAAGTTAGCGCGTATCGGCTGGGTGCGGATGCGAATGTCGCGTCGTCTGCCTGATGGCTTTAAGCTGAAACAAGCTCAGGTCCTCAAACGGGTGTCTGGCTGGTACGTGATCCTGACCTTACAAAGGGAAGAAAGCACTATCAGACCGGGTGCATGACTGCCCTAAGTGTGGCTTGACAACGTATAGAGATATAGCAGCAGCTCAAGTGGTAAGGCAAGGAGGGCTTGCAGCGGTGGGATGCTCGGTTAAGAATGGATTCAACCCTGGGTGGATCGGTGTATGGACTGCCCTGCCGTGCAAAGAGGCATTAAAGTCTGCAGCTTTGACTCCTAAGCCTCTCCATGGCCTGGGTCAGATCAACGAAGAAGAGTAACACTTCTTATCTGTTACTTTGCAATCTCAGGGTTAGACTGCAGACTAGCAATTCTCATTAGAAAGTTGTGATCTGCGTATGACTAGCACACTGGAAAAAGGGCAAACCCAGGCCCGCGTCCCCACTGAGACAATCCTCACCCCCCGGTTCTACACCACTGACTTTGATGCCATGGGCAAGATGGATACCTCTGCATCTGCCGAGGATCTGGAGGCCATGCTCACCGAGT
Organism: uncultured bacterium; assembly: GCA_964392245.1. Taxonomy (GTDB): domain Bacteria; phylum Cyanobacteriota; class Cyanobacteriia; order Thermostichales; family Thermostichaceae; genus JAAUUJ01. The sequence goes on along the minus strand of CAYMOX010000069.1, from coordinate 17,525 downwards.
TCCGAGCTGATTACAACCGCCATCACTTTGTCCGCGGTGAAGAATTTAACCAGGACTGGGAATCTCTGGATCCAGGTGCTCGTCAGCTCTTTGTCGAGTTTCTGGAGCGTTCCTGTACTGCCGAATTTTCGGGCTTCCTCCTGTACAAAGAACTCTCTCGCAAGCTCAAGGAGTCAAACCCCACTCTGGCGGAATGCTTTTCCTTGATGAGCCGTGATGAAGCCCGTCACGCCGGATTCCTCAACCGTGCCATGGGTGACTTCAACCTGGCCCTGGATCTCAGCTTCCTGACCAAAAATAAGTCCTACACCCACTTTGCCCCCCGCTTCATCTTTTACGCCACCTACCTGTCCGAGAAGATCGGCTACTGGCGTTACATCCTGATCTACCGTCATTTAGAACAGAACCCCGAACACCGGATTTATCCGATCTTCAACTTCTTCAAAAACTGGTGTCAGGATGAGAGTCGGCATGGAGACTTCTTTGCCATCATGCTTCGCTGCCAGAACTATTTTCTGCAAGGATTCGTGGCCAAAGTTTGGTGTCGGTTCTTCCTGCTCTCGGTCTTTGCCACCATGTACCTCAATGACGTGGGTGAACGACCTGAGTTCTATCGCCTCCTGGGGTTAGATCCCCAAGCCTATGATATGGAGGTCATCCGTCGCACGAATGATGATGCAGGCAAGGTCTTCCCAATCATCCTGAATGTTGATCATCCGGACTTCATCGGTCTGCTCGAACTCTGTCGTGCCAACAACGATAAGCTTCGCAAAATTGTCAACAATCCTGGCCCATTCACCCTTTTGAGAAAACTGCCGTTCTACTTGAAAAACATGATCCTGTTTGCTCGCCTCTTCTTTATGAAGCCCTGCGCCAGTGCAATTTCTGAGCACCAGCATAGCGGACAATCTGTAAAAGCAGAAGCTCAACCTGCCTAAATCCATAAGGATCGACAAAGGTGGGGGCAACATTTGTTAAGCTAAAACTTAGCCGCAAAATGTAAGCCTCACAGCCGCAATGAATATACCTCTTGCACAACAGTTAACCCCCATCTTTTGGATCGCCACTGCGGCCTTCTTAGGGTGGGGGTTTTATCGTGCCCGTAACCGAGGAAAAGCAGCCACCTGGGTCTGGTTACAAACTCTGATGTTGATCCTCCCCTGGGTCATTTCTCTGGGACTGCTGACTTTAGGTGTTGTCCTTAACCTGGCGGGCCTGATTTTGCTCCTTTTAGTCTTTACTGTGATTTATATACTGCTAGGCCGAAAGGTTCGACAACTCAAAGCTCAAGAATGGGAGTCAAACCGATCACAGCAATTTTTTGAAATTACCACGGATCCAAAATCTGACCAGATGGAAGATCCAACAATGGACCCAAACACCTTTTTCTCTGGTATGGATCCAGCGGAGTTCGAAGCTGTTAGCCGCATTTTTAGTTTAGACAGTTTCTTTGTTACTGAAACCATTCCCTATAACGAAGGAGTGATTTTCAAGGGGAATCTTCGCACAGATCCTGCCGAGGCGCTTGCTCACCTCAATGAACGCTTAACTGCTGCGGTTGGGGATCGGTATCAGCTTTTCCTATTGGAAGATCAGCAGCAAAAACCCACTGTCGTTGTCTTACCGAGTGGAACCACCTATCAAAAGACTCGACCTGAGGCAACATTCTTTGCGGTAGCCCTGGCCCTTGCCAGCATTCTGACAACTCTAGAGATCGGAGCCAATCTCTGGGGGTTTAGCCTCTTCAACACCCCCTCTCGCTGGCTGCAGGCGCTTCCTTTTGCCTCAGGAATCATCGGGATCCTTCTGCTGCATGAACTGGGACATCGCTGGATGGCCAACCGCTATGGGGTCAAACTCAGTCCTCCCTTTTTTATTCCCAGTGTTGGCATCGGTACGCTTGGCACTCTGAACCGTTTGGAAACTCCCACCGCCACTCGCAAAGTTCTGTTTGACATTGCCATCGCCGGACCTGTGGTTAGTGGTGTGCTCTCCCTGGCGATTCTCTTCTTAGGGTTGTGGCTGTCTCCGGAGCAGGGATCGATTCCCTTGAGTAGCAATTTCTTCCAATCCTCGATTCTGGTGGGCACCCTCACCCACACATTTCTCGATGATCAACTGCTGACAGGTGTCGTTCTTGTTCATCCCCTCGTCCCGGTGGGATGGATCAGTCTGGCGATTACGGCCCTGAGCCTGCTCCCGGCGGGGCAACTGGATGGGGGACGGATTGTCCAGGCCGTCTATGGGCGAAAGACAGCTGCTCGTGCCACCTTTATCACCCTGATCGTTCTTGGCATTGGCGCGATTACCAATCCTCTAGCCCTCTACTGGGCGCTTCTGATCCTCTTTATTGCACGGGAACCGGAACGCCCACCCATGAATGAGATCTCGGAAACGGATGAAGGACGCGATGCTCTGGCCCTGCTTTCGCTTTTCTTCATGGCCCTGACACTGCTGCCAATTCCCCCAGGCTTGGCAAAGATCCTTCATCTGCTGCCATGAGAAATCAAACCCTGCTTAGAGTTGGCTTGCCACCAGATCCGCCAGATCTTTGACGCGGGAGGCATAGCCATACTCGTTGTCGTACCAGGAGAGCACCTTGGCTGTGCGATCCCCCAGCACCATCGTGGAATCGGTGTCCACAACCGATGAGAAGGAACTGCCCACAATATCTGCGGAAACGGCGTTGGCATGAGCAATCCCCAGCACCCCTTGCATGCCTCCCTCAGCAGCAGTCTTAAAGGCAGCATTGATCGAATCCACCGAAACAGGTTGCTCCGTTTGCACCACAAAGTCCACCACCGATCCGGTGAGAGTGGGCACACGCAGGGCCAGGCCATCCAATTTCCCGGCCAACTCTGGCAATACCAGGGCAACAGCGGTAGCAGCCCCTGTACTGGAGGGGACAATCGACACTGCTGCGGCTCGGCCCCGCCGGAAATCTTTCGGATCCGGACGATCCACGATTCCCTGGGTCGCGGTGTAGGCATGGCAGGTGGTCAGGAATCCGGTCTGAATGCCAAAGTTATCCAGAATCACCTTTGCCACTGGAGCCAGACAGTTGGTGGTACAGGAGGCGTTGGAAATGATGTGATGATTGGCAGGATCATATTGCTCATGATTTACCCCCATGACAACCGTCAAATCAGGTCCCTTGGCAGGGGCAGAGATGATCACTTTTTTTGCACCCGCCTTCAGATGCTTTTCCGCTCCCTCGCGCTTGGTGAAAAATCCTGTTGATTCGATCACCAGATCAGCCCCCATCGCAGCCCAGGGCAGCTGTTCAGGATCTTTCTCCGCCAATACCTTAATGTGTTGATCCCCAATAACCAATTGTCCATCTTGCACGGTGACGGGCTTGCCCAACCAGCGGTAGGCCGAGTCGTACTCCAGCAGGTAAGCCAGGTTTTCTGGAGCAGTTAGATCATTCACTGCAATCACTTCCAGATCACTGGGGTTATTCAGTAAAACGCGCATAAAGGCTCGACCAATTCGACCAAACCCATTAACCGCGACCCGTGTTGTCATATGGCCTCACAGCAAAGCTAAACTAACAAGCGCTAACAGATTACTGCAATTCCTTCTAGCACCTGCAAATCTCTGGTTTTGCTTTGGAGTTGGCTCACCCCTCATGAAATGATTCTTCACATGAAGAAGACCAATGCGGCCCGCCTGCTGGATACGCTAAAAATCCCCTATCAACTGCTCAGTTACCAGGTGGATCCCGATCATCTGGATGCCGAAACCATTGCAGCCAAGGTAAACCTTCCTGCTGCGCAGGTATTTAAAACTCTGATCGTGAAAGGCGATCCGCATGGTCCCTGCTTTGCGGTGATTCCAGGAGATCAGGAACTGGATCTGAAGGCTTTGGCCCGTTACAGTCACAATCGCAACGTCGATCCGGTTCCGTTAAAGGATGTGCAGTCTCTGACAGGCTACATTCGTGGAGGTGTCACTGCTCTCGCCAGCAAGAAGCCGTATCCGGTATATCTGGATCAGCTGGCGATGACCTATGAAAAAATCACAGTCTCAGCCGGAATCCGAGGGATCTTGCTGCTACTTTCCCCGCAAGATTATGTTGGTGCTACAAGTGCGATTCTGGGATCCTTCACTCGTCCCAAAAATACAAACCTATGACTTCACATCCTGCCATTTCTCCTCCTCCATTGGAAACAGGTGATCATTTAACCAGAGCTGAATTTGAAAAACGCTATGCAGCAGATCCTCAGATCAAACGTGCCGAGCTGATCGAAGGAGTGGTTTACGTGGCCTCCCCACTGCGGTTTGCACCTCACGCAGAACCTCATGCAAAGATCATGATCTGGCTCGGGATCTATCAAATCGCCACACCTGATCTCAGACTTGGAGATAATCCCACAGTTCGACTGGATGGGGACAATGAACCTCAACCTGATGCAGTCTTGATCATTGATCCAAGTGCCGGAGGACAAACCTCTCTGAGTGAAGACGGATATTTAACAGGCGCCCCTGAGCTCGTGGTTGAGATTGCAGCGAGTAGTACTTCCTCTGATCTGCACCTGAAAAAGCATGTGTATTGTCGCAATGGGGTGCGGGAGTATCTGGTCTGGCAGATCTTTGAGAATCGGCTAGATTGGTTTAGTCTGGAACAAGGAGACTATGTGCCTCTAGAAGCCGATGACGATGGGATCCTTCGCAGCAGGATCTTTCCTGGTTTGTGGTTAGCAACTGGAGCTCTTTTGAATAATGATATGGCCAAAGTTCTAGAGGTAGTGCAGCAAGGGATTGCTTCGCCAGAATATCAAAGGATGATCTAAAATCTCAAATGATTATCATAATTTCTCAGGGCTAATCGTTCAAAGAGAAATGTAGAAGAAACTACTGAGGACAGCAACAAAGTCATCAGCCAAAAATGTCTGTTGCCAGCTAATATGTGGCAAAACTGTCATGAAGCTGTCAACAAATGGATTGCCTAACCATAGTGATATTTGGGATGGAAGAGAAGTTTGCCAATCCTGAAGATGTGTCAACAAGAAATTTTTCGCGATCAATTCCTTGGCTCTAGAATCTTCATGAAAGGTGAGGCAATGCTTCAGCGAGTCAAACCATCGAACCAGATCAGCTCTTAAATTGAATGCCTGCGTCTTTCATTCTCTGGATCGCCTTCTGAATCTGTTCCTCGGGGACAGTCAAAGCAAACCGGAAGAAACCTTCACCCGCCTGGCCATAACCATTTCCAGGTGCCGCCACGATCGCACATTTCTCCAGGAGCAGAGTAATGAACTCCGCAGAAGTGTAGCCACTGGGAACCGGAGCCCACACATATAAAGTTGCTTTCGGCTTCTCGATCGGCCAGCCCAACGATTGTAACCCTTCCACCAGCACATCCCGCCGTCGCTGGTACACCAACATCAACTCCTGCAGATCCGCTTCACTGGTGCTGAACCCCGCGATCGCCGCCCGTTGCACCGCCTTAAACACCCCAGAATCAATATTGGTCTTCACCTGCCCTAAACCCTTGATCCCCAGAGCATTGCCGGTAACAAAGCCCACCCGCCATCCGGTCATGTTGTAGGACTTAGAGCAGCTGTGAAACTCAATCGCCACGTCCTTAGCCCCAGGCACCTGCAAAATACTGGGAGGCTTGTAGCCGTCGTAGGCCATTTCAGAATAAGCATGATCATGGCAGATGAGAATGTCGTGGGTTTTGCCAAATTCCACCACCTCATTGAAGAAATCCAGATCCGCTAATGCACCCGTGGGGTTGTTGGGGTAGTTCAACCAGAGCAACTTGGCTCGCCGGGCCACATCCGTTGGGATCTCAGACAGATCCAGCAAGAAGTGCTTCTCCGGCTTCAGAGGCATGGTAAACACCTCACCCCCCATAAAGATTGTGGAGGTGCGATAAACGGGATAGCCCGGATCAGGAACCAGCACCACATCCCCAGCTTCCACAAAAGCAAGATAGGTATTGTGGATTGCCTCCTTGGAGCCAATTGAGGAGACCACCTCCGTCTCCGGATCCACCTCCACCCCAAAGCGCCGTTGCATCCACTCTGCCACCGCCCTGCGAAACTCCCGTGTGCCTTGATAAGGAGGATAGTTGTGGGTACTGGGATCATCAATCGCTGCATGCATGGCCGCCACCACATGGGCAGGCGTGGGCTTATCGGGATCCCCAATCCCAAAATTAATCACATCGGCTCCCTGATCCAGTAGAGCCTGCTTCTTTCGGTCAATCTCGGCAAATAGATAGGGAGGGATCTGGCTCAGGCGGGCAGCGAGTTGCATAGGTTGATCACGCACATCAGCACTATAGTGTAGCGCGTTTGTTGTAGCGCTTCGCAGTCAGCAAAACTGCAGTTACGCTAAGGTAAGACTCAGGAACAAGCGGAGAAAATCGCCGTCAAAGTCAATTAAGCTTGTTTTAACAAGCCTTTCTCCTCTCCTGATGGATTTGTGTGTGCTTATGGATGCTGCTGGCAACACGTTCACCTTGCCCTGGTCCAGCCTTAAGGCTGAATTCTTTTTCTCTCCCAAGCCCGTCACCAAATCCAGATCGGATATTCCTCCCCGTCTGGAAAGTCTTTCTAACACCGATCTGGTGGAGTATTGCCAGGCTGTCCAACCTCCTCACCGCGCTGCCTTTGCCGAATTAATGCGGCGTCACCAGTCCCATGTGGAAAAGATCCTCTACCATCTGGCCCCAGACTGGTCCGACCGTCATGATCTGGCTCAGGAAGTTTGGCTCCGGGCTTACCGTCATTTACCTCGCCTCCAGGAACCGATCAAATTTCGCAGCTGGTTAGGCCGCATTGCCACCAATCTTTTCTATGATGAATTGCGCAAACGCAAGCGCTATCTCCAGCCAGTCTCCCTGGATGCTCCCATTCAGGTCAAAGATAATGAAATGGAGTGGGAACTCCCCTGTGATGGTCCCAGTCCCCATGAGCAACTGACCACCCAGGAATTCTATGAGCACCTGCATGATGCAGTTCGAGATCTACCGGATGTCTTTCGTCAGACCATTATCCTCAGAGAGATCCAGGGCTTATCCTACGAAGAGATCGCTGAACTCACAGGTGTGTCTCTGGGAACCGTCAAGTCGAGAATTGCGCGGGCTCGTGCCAGACTCCAAACCACACTAAAGCCTTATTTAGACGGTGAGTGATGATGAACGGTGTTCCTGAGCCTGAACGCCAACCCTCGGAAAATCCTACGGTGGCAGACGAACGTTTTGATTTCTACTTTGAGCGCCTGAGTGCCTTCCTGGATGGGGAATTATCGCCTGCAGAAGCTCGTGATGTGCAGGATTGGTTGACCACTGATCCTGAGGCGCAAGCGCTTTATCGCCAGCTCAGCAGTATTCAGGCAGGCTTTGATCGTCTTGATCCCTTCGCGGATGAGGCGGCACTTGACAGCATGATCTCCACTGTAATTCAACGAACCCCGCCCGCCTGGCACTACCAGCTGGTTGACAGCAATGTCCTTCCCCACACCCACAAAGCAGCAGCGGCGCTGGTGGTCTTTCTGGGGTTAAGCATGGCCACTTTCCAGCAGTGGTTTACGCCCCAATTGCTGGTTTCCGTTGAATCTCCCCCTGTGCAAATCTCTAGCCTGCCCCCTTCCACGCGGGCTGCCGAACAATACCTGCTTGGCCCCAGTGAAAGTAAAGATCCCTACACCATTCTCTTTGCTGAAGGGACAGCACAATAGGATAAAACATCTCCACTGGAGATCTCGCTCAACCTCAGTTCATGCTGATCTTGCCTCGCCTTTCGCAAGTGTTATTGGGAAGTGTGCTTCTCTGCCTGATCTGGAATCAAATGGCAGACTGGGCTCCCACAGGTGCAAAGCCTCAATCCCAGCAGCACCCCTTTCAGGACTGGATTCTCACCCCCCCCCCATACTCCAAAATTGAGCTGCGTACCCTTCCCCTCTTCCCCGACCTGAAGCTGGCTGAGCAACTGGATGCTGACTTCACCGCCAGGGTGGCAGATCTGAACGACAACATTGCCCAAAAACAGCGACAACTCCACGGCATGCTTCAGGATTGGAGTGTTTCCGAAAACGTGATCCGCCTCACCCAGAAAGAATTAAGTCAGTTACGCACCGAGCGGGATCGCCTGGCCCTGGAACACCTGTTGATCATGCGGCAACTCGAACGCAATTTTGTGATTCCAGTTCCCGACTTTGCCATGCCTCAACCGCTTGAAACCCCCTGATCCCCCGACCTTTAGGCAATCCTCTGGGATGCAGGTTATGCTGTGACTGCACTATTGTTCACCCCGTCATGCCCGCTCGTGTGCCCTCCACCGCAGAAATAGAGCAACTAGCTGCTGATATTGGCACGGAGGTCTATATGGATGTTTCCAAGTGGCACCTCTACTTGCAGGATGCCAAACTTCACACCCAACTGGCGGAACTGCTGGCTCCCCTGATTGTGGATGAGAAAGTGGACGAAAACTCGGTCACTTCAATTCTGCAGCAGATCCCTGTCAAAGTGGGGGGAGGGCGGAAAGAGTTACCCCTGGCCGATCTGCTACCCATGCAAAGCATGCTGAATCTGATGGATGTGCTGGAGGCGTATGGCCGCAAATGGAGTTAAGGCACAGCCGATTAAACTATTCCTGATCCTTGCCCCTCTACTGCTAGTCACGGTCGCCTGCCAGGGAACCGAGTGGGGAGAAACCATTGGTCGCGCTGTCCAGGTGTCTGTGCCTACACCCCTACCGGAAGAAGAGTTACCTCCCGAACCCTCTCAGGAGGAGCAGCCAGCCATTCGCCCACCCACCGATCCCCTGCCCACCCCGATTCAGTCAACTCCCGTTGTCTCTCCCTTGCCCGAGGTATCGCCCCAACCTTTAACCTCGACGCAAACTCGTTTCACTGATCTGGACAATAGTTCTACTCTGGTCACTTCCGCCGTGACTAGCCTGGATCAGCTGGGGGTCTTTGATCCCATCGGCTCATCCACTTTTGATTCAGAACAAAGCATTAAACGCGGAGAATTTGCCCGCTGGCTCGTTCTGGCCAACAACGCCATCCACCAAGGGGAACCCAGTCGACAGATCCGTTTGGCCCAGCGAGGGGAGCGACCCATCTTTTTGGATGTGCCTGAGGATCACCCAGATTTCATCTATATCCAGGCGCTGGGATCGGCAGGCTTGGTGGAGGGAGATGAAAATCAAGAATTTCGCCCTGATAGCCTCCTCTCTCGGGCCGAACTGATCCGGTTTAAGCTGCCTCTGGATGTGCCTCCCGGAGCAATTGAGGGAGACCTGCAGGAGATTCAGGCCCAGTGGGGGTTTACAGATGCAGAGCAGATCCCAGATCCTGCCCGCGCCGCCATTGCTACGGATCGAACCCTGGGGGACAACTCTACCATCCTGCGCACCTTTGGCCCCATCCGCACCTTTACCCCCTACGATCCCGTGACTCGCGCTGAAGCGGCCCTGGCGTTATCGGCCTTTAACGAACGGACCGCTGCCGCAGCCGTTGCCAGTGTCCCGCCTCCTTCCCCGATCCCTACGGATCCTGCCACCCTCGAACCTGCCCCTGAGACCGCCTCGCCTGATCCCAGCCCCACTTCTGACCCAACTCCGGAACAGCCTCCCCCCACCCCAGAAGAGAGGTCCGATCAGCCGCTTGCCACCCCTGAACCCCCTCCCAAACAACCCCAGGACAACTCTGGCTCAACTTCTGATCCACAGGATGCAGCCGGAGAATTTGTAACACCAGCTCAGCCAGAATAGGGACCCCCTGATCCCCGATGTTCTACTTACCGATTTCACTACTTCTGTATTTATTTCTCCTGATCCTGTTGCCGATCATCTGGTTTGGGCTGGCGATCGATGTGGTAACGGTGGCGGTATCCAGGCTGGGGTTCAGTCGCGAAGTCGGTATCCTGCTTCTCTTCAGTGTGCTTGTGGGAAGCATGATCAATATTCCCCTCTACAAAACCCAGACCGAAATAACGCTTGTGGATGACATGGCCAGCCTCTGGATCCGGCAATTTTTTGGCATTCCCCTGGAAAAGGTTCAACAAACCACAATTATTGCCCTCAATGTCGGTGGAGGATTGATCCCGCTCCTTCTGTCCCTGTACCAGTTCAGCCGTACCGATCCCGTTGCGATCGGGGTTGTCACCCTGCTGGTGACGCTAGTCAGCTACTTCTCGGCCCATGTGGTCCCCGGGATCGGGATCCAGATGAATCCGTTGTTATCCCCGATTGCTGCGGCACTCTTCTCCTTCCTGATCATGGGAGATGCAGCGGCTCCGGTTGCCTTTGCTGGAGGGGTTTTGGGTACTGTCATCGGAGCGGATCTGTTGCACATTCCCGAAATTCTTCGCAAAAGTCCTGGCATTCTCAGCATTGGGGGGGCAGGGGTCTTTGATGGCATCGCCCTCTGTGGTTTGTTCGCACTCCTACTGACTTAACGGGTTAAGTTTGCCAACCCTGATGCAAAGGTGACTCCCCGATCAGGGCAACCTCATCTCAGGTAGTGTCATTCCCTGCAGGTGTCATGTCTCTTGACCTGGATCAGTACTATCAGCTCCTACAAATCTCCGCCGGAGCTTCTCTAGAAGACATTGAGATCGCCTATCGACGGCAAGTGCAACAAAATCTGCGCCGCGCCACTCCAGACCAGATCCAGCAACTCAAAACCGCCTACGCTCAACTTAAACTGCATACCCAGGCCCAGGCGGATCAGGCTGCCCTTGCCCCAACACCCCCACCTGCATCAGCTCCCACAGCCCTCACCACCTACCAGGAAGCTCCCCCTGCAGCGGATCGGGCCACCCTCAGAAAAGCTCGCCTCGGAGATCTGCAGGCCATTACAGCAGTCCTCAAGTACGAACTCTACCAACACCTGAAGGCCCAGGTCACCCTCGAAAATCAGCAATTGCTCGTGCAACTTCCCACCCATTCTCAAGTCCGCCCCGCCGCGATTCAGGCCCAGATCCGCCAGATCGTCCAGGGTCTGCAACTGCCGGAACTACCCCCGATCCAGCTAGTGGGAGTTGCTAAATCAGGCCAGTCATGGCAGAAGGATTTTGCTAAGCAAGATCCTCGCAAACGAGAAACTCCGTTTAATCGCTTTACTTTTGACAGCGCCCGCCTGAATCTCTGGTCATTGCCGCTTGCCGTGGTGGTCGCTGCGATCGTCAATCTTTTTCCTCCTCTGAATCTGTTGCATTTGCCCTGGCACATCTGGATCCATGAATTTGGTCATGCCACTGTGGCCTGGCTCTGTGGACACCGTGCCACCCCGTTACCCTTTGGCTGGACCACCTATGACTTTGATCAGTCTTGGTTCGTTTACTTCGGGTTTTTATTCCTTTTTGGCCTTCTCTTCTGGTCGGGATGGCGGGAACGCTTGCGCTGGGCCATGGGGTTGGCGGTGGCGCTGGCCCTCCTGCAACTGAAGATGACCTGGTTTATGTCGGAGCGCTCCTTTGAATTCTGGTTTTATTTTGGCGGCATCGGCGGTGAATTCTGGATCAGCACCCTCCTGCTCACCTGCTTCTATTTCCCCTTGCCGGATCGACTACGGTGGGACATCTGGCGTTTTCCGGTTGTTGCCATTGCCGCCAGTTCCCTTTGGCGCAGTTTCTGGCAGTGGCATCGCATTAACCGCGGTCAGGAGGAGATCCCCTGGGGGACCCTCTTCGGTGGACAGGGAGATGCGGGAGGAGATATGAATACCCTCAACTATGAGTTTGGCTGGAGCCCGGATCAGATCATCAGTGCCTACAGCACTCTGGGCAACATCTGTGTGGTGGTGCTGCTGGGTGTGTACGTGTTTTTTGTCCTCAAAGGATCCCCAGAGTGGGTGGCCGCCCTGAAACAGCGGTTGCAGAGATCCTGAGCTGCAGGGTTAAGGCGCCAGGTTGTCGATCTCGATCTCGGGTAGATCATCAGCGGGTTCAAAACCAAAAATGCGACCGTAAAAGTAGAGCTCGGCCTCCAGGGCTTTTTGAATTGAATGAGCCTGCCGAAATCCATGCTGCTCCTGTGGAAAGAGCACATACGCGACCGGAAGACCTTTATTTCGTAAAGCCTCCACCATCACCTCTGCCTGATTGGGAGGAACAATCACATCTTCTGCCCCCTGCAAAAAGATCACCGGGCAATCCAGCTGATCCAGAAAATGAATTGGAGATCGCTGCTGGTAAATCTGTTGGGCCGCTGGGTAAGGCCCGATCAACCGATCCAGATAACGGGATTCAAATTTATGGGTATCCCTAACCAGAGCCTCCAGATCACTCACCCCGTAATAACTGGCCCCCGCCTTGAACACCGAGTGAAAGGTTAAAGCCGCCAGTGTTGTGTATCCTCCAGCACTACTGCCCTGAATCGCCAGACGCTCTGGATCCACGAAACCCTGATCCACCAAATACTTAACGGCATGGATGCAGTCCTCCACATCCACGATTCCCCATTGCCCCAGCAGCTGTTCACGGTAAGCTCGCCCATACCCCGTGCTGCCACCATAGTTCACATCCACCACAGCAAATCCTCGACTGGTCCAGAACTGGATCCCGAGGCTCAAGGCAGAGGTTGTGGCACCTGTGGGACCCCCATGACTTTTCACCAGCAGCGGTGGCAGCTGATCCGGTGGGCCTTGAAAGTCCGCGTTGCTAGGGCGGTAGTAGAAGGCATAGGCGGTGCGATCCCCGTGGGTTGGAAATTCAATCGTTTCTGGCGGCGAAAAGTAGTTCGGATCCACCTCTAGATCCATGGACTTCTGCACCTCCTGGAGATGTCCTGTCATCGGGTCAAACCGCACCAGCGTGGTGGGCTTGGTAGGAGAAGCTCCCAGAAAAACCGCCTGCTCTGGTCCCACCTGCACTCCGCCCATACTGGTGTAAGGGGTAGAGATCTCCTGCAGTTCGCCGGTGCTGGTCTCCAGAATGGCCAGGTGACTGATCCCCGCCTCGATGTAGGTACAGAGGATCCGGTTGTCTGAAATAAACCCGTAGGTGGTTAAGCCCAGCACCCACAGTGGCAACCCAAATTCTGCCGATCGCGGACAGAGTGCCTCCACTTCACCCTTGCGCCAGCGGTAAAGATTCCACCATCCCGACCGATCCGAGACAAAATGAAGCGTGCCTTCGGGGGACCACTCCGGCTGAAAAATTGATTCCCCTGCTCCTCCGGCCACCTTTTCTGCAAAACCCAACCCCCCGTTCTCCTGCACAGGGGCCACCCAGAGCTCGGTACTATCCCAGGGCATATTCGGGTGATCCCAGCTGATCCAGGCCAGGAAACGACCATCGGGACTGAGGCGAGGAAAGGCATAGAAATCCTGTCCACTCACCAGCACATGATCCTCTTCTCCCGGCTGCAGACTTACCCCCACGATCGTGTTGCAGGGTTCTTCATGCGGGGGACGATGATCTTCCCGTACCCAGATCATGCGTTCGTGCATCTCATCCACCATGCCATCGGCATAACGCACCTGTGCCTCTGTATCTCCCGTCAGGGGGTGAGGATCCGCTCCCATGCGCCAGAGATAGAGGCGTTGATCTTGATAATTGGCGGCCACGATTCCAGCTGGGGTGACCCCATAAGCCTGCCCACCGTACTCATGCAGCCGAGTCCGCACATTGAGCGAAGCAGGAGAAACTCGCTCCATCCCCCTGTCAACTGACCACCGCACCAGCACATTGCGTCCCGCCTCCTGGGGTCGTCCTTCCGTCCAGTAGATGAACGATCCCACCACTGTGGGTTGACCTAAGCGCAATGCTGAGGAGGCGATCAGTTCCGCAGTGAGAGGAGAACGCCAGCTACCATAAGGGGCAACAGAGGGAACAGAAGACATTTTGTGTGGTTGGAAACTGCTGATCCTCAGCTTACGTCAATTCGCTTGCACTACCTCCGAGCAGACATCTCTTAAGAACTCATCGTGTGGGACATCGAAGTACATAAGCAGAATTAGATATTAAGAAGAAGTCGGAACAGCGGATACACAAATCAGTCAAATAAAGGAATCATCCAGGCTACGACAAGACTAATGAGCACAGTAATTTCCAGCCCTGAATATAAGGGATATTTCTGCATCCAAAAAATTGCTGAATCCCAGGAGAAATTAGCTCGCCATTGAGATATATGGTGAGACCACAGGGAGGGATGATCATTATCACGAAACCTTAGCTTAAAAATAGACAGGAGAAGGGATAAACCTCCAACCTTAGCATTCATTAATATATGCCAGGCAATACTGGAAACCATAATCACCCAGCTCCAGAGATGGGCATAATACCAAAAATGGTCAAGTTCACCTTCAGGTAACCAATCCTCATCCATCATCTTTCCACTGAAAAGAGCGAAAGTGAGTGCAAGAAGGGATAGAGTGTTTGATATTCGACTCAAGGTATACCACCAGATTGGACGACCTACTTGTGATAACTTGGATAGAGAATCAGGTTGCCAGAGCTTTTTTTGTCCTTGATGGCAAGCATAAATCACAAAAAAGGGAAATATCAGCAACGTATAGAGACCAAAGGTTCCATGTAGGCTTTCACTATCCTCATAGTAGGGTAGTGGGATCCTTCCCCAGCGACCATCATAGGTGTTGTAGGTCCAGAAGGCAGTCAGAATCGCAGTTATCGAAAAAAAACCTGTTAAACTATGGAGAATACGCAGCAGCAATGGCTGATAAGGTTGAGAGGGTTTACTTGCCATAAGCTTTCCAAAAAGGTGATATCAGAAACAAGCTTTTGAGTTTTCAGTTGATTTAGATTTGATTAGATCTAATTGTTAGTTCTCATCCTTTGTTCAAAACCTGTCGATCCAACTCAAGACACCAAAGAATAAAAATAAAGAACCTCCAAGAGCAGTGAGCAATCGTTCTGAGAGATAACCCGCGATCCACCGTCCGCTTAGCACTGCAATCCCCGCACAGATCCCATGCCCGAGAACTGCCCCTAAGGTTACAGCCGCTGGCGGATGAGAAGTTGACAGGGCAATGGTACTGATCTGGGTTCGATCTCCCCATTCCCCCAAGAAAGTTAGACCCAAAGCCTGTAGACCCGTGCTTAGTCCCAGATGACCCCACCGAGGACTCCAATCCTGAGAAGCCGTGGCTACAACGGTCTCAGCATCATCCGCTTCACTACAACCTAATTGAGAAGACATACAACTGGCTGTATACAGGAGCTTGATGCCAAAGCCTAGAAATAGCATCACCACAGTGATCTGCACCCAGAGTTCTGGTATCCACCCGATGATCTGTCCCAGGAGCACCGAGATCACTGTCATGGTTGCGAGAGCGATGATAGATCCCATAAATACCCAGAGGCGCGGCAAGTGGGTGGCTAAATTCAGGGAAACGAAAAAGGTTTTATCTCCTAATTCGGATAAAGGGATCAGAATCATCGAAGCTGTGGTAACTCAATTTTCATGCAGCACCTCGTATCTGGTGTTGCTTTTTCTGTCTCACCTTTGCAAGTGAAAAAAGGACCCTTTTCACAAAGGATCCACTAACTATGTGAGAAAAAACTAGGGACTATTCGAGGCAGAACCTAGTAGCTGCGAGAAAAGTTATTCCGACCTCGATTGTTGCCAAAGGAGGAGGATCGGTTCTCCCGAGGTCTAGCTTTGTTGACCTTCAGATCGCGACCCATCCACTCTGCCCCATCGAGAGCTTCAATGGCACTCTCCTCTTCAGCATCAGAACTCATTTCCACAAAACCAAAGCCGCGCTTTCGGCCCGTTTCCCGATCACTGGGAAGCTGGACCCGTTTTACAGTTCCATACTCAGAAAACACAGAGGTCAGATCTTCCTCTGTCGCAGTGTAAGCCAGATTACCAACAAAGATGGACATGAATATCTCCAAAACCAAAACGAAGTAGAGAACAAGATCTCGGAGAGTAACCTGTCAGTACAGAACGATGAACGCCCGTTAATACCTGAAACAAATGTTGCTACCGTCACTGGATCTCGATTTGCATATTCTACCACTCCGATTTGGAGTTGTGTGTTCTTCGTAGCGAAGAGATGCAAAACCTTACAGATCTGTTATAGTAGGGGCTCCCCATAGGGTGCATCTCGGTCTGCACGGAACTTTTTCCAGGTGGGGTCCCCCAGATCACTTTCTGCCTCGACTGATACTAACTCCAGGATCACACTTCTTGGGCTTGGGGAGGTGGGTTCACGGAGTTTAATTACCATGTCATTTACCCAGCTTGGCCTTGCGGCTAGTCTGCAACGTGCTGTTGCGGAGCAAGGTTACACGTCCCCGACCCCTGTTCAAGAAAAGGCGATTCCAGTGATCCTCTCGGGTGAGGATGTTCTGGTGAGTGCCCAGACTGGGACTGGCAAAACTGCAGGATTTACCCTGCCACTGCTGCATCAACTCAGTGCGGAGCCCCGCCCACGCCATCGCTCGATCCGTGCCCTGATCCTGGTGCCCACGCGGGAACTGGCATTACAAGTGGAGCAAAGTGTAGTTCGTTATAGCCAGTACCTGCCCCTAAAATCCACGGTGATCTTTGGGGGGGTGAGTATGGGTGCCCAGGTTGATAAATTACGCCGGGGTGTGGATATCGTTGTGGCAACACCCGGACGGCTTCTGGATCACGTTCATCAGCAAACAATTAATCTGAGCCAGGTGCAGAAGCTGGTTCTGGATGAGGCGGATCGGATGCTGGATATGGGATTTCTGCAGGATATGCGCAAAATTCTGGCCCAGCTGCCTTCCCAACGGCAAAGTTTGATGTTCTCTGCGACGTTCTCGGAACCGATCCGCAAACTGGCCGGGGAATTTTTGCAGACTCCCCACGAGATCCAGGTCTCTCAACCCAGTTCGATTGCCGACTCGATCAGTCAACAGGTGCTCTGGGTGGATCAGAAGCGCAAGCGCGAGATGCTCGCTCACATGATTGGGATGCGCAATTGGAGGCAGGTTCTGGTTTTTACCCGTACCAAGCATGGGGCCAATCGACTGGCAGAGCAACTCCAGAAGGATGGATTGAATTCCACCGCGATCCATGGCAACAAATCTCAGGCAGCCCGGACACGAGCTTTGAATCAGTTTAAAGAGGGAAAAGTGCGGGTTCTGGTGGCAACCGATGTGGCTGCGCGGGGTCTGGATATCTCGAAGCTTTTCTATGTGGTGAACTATGATCTGCCTCAGGTTCCCGAAGACTACGTACACCGGATCGGTCGAACCGGTCGGGCTGGAATGGAGGGGCAGGCAGTTTCCCTGGTAGCGCCCGAAGAAAAAGGGTTGCTCTCCAGTATTGAGCGCTTTATCAAATGTAAAATTCCTCAGCAAGTCCTGGCTGGATACGAACCCGAGGTAGCGGAGAAACCTCAACCCAGATCCTTTCCCCACAAGGGTCCTCAGCTCCGTGTTCAGGATGGCCCTCAGAAAAACAGTCGATCCCGCCGCCGCAATCCCTCAAAACAGGCTGCTGTTCAGAAGTAAACTCAGGATCTAGCTTGGGATGAGCGATCATTTCAAGCAGGATTACTGGGGATCTATCCCTCTTTTGTCACTCTAGGCCGGAGAGACTAGATTTGTATCCATATCG
>CAYMOX010000068.1:0-22540 GCA_964392245.1 uncultured bacterium | reverse complement strand
CAACGATATGGATACAAATCTAGTCTCTCCGGCCTAGAGTGACAAAAGAGGGATAAGACGTGCTGTACTTTTGTCATCATTTATTTCCTTCGTTGAACTGGCAGAGGATGAAATTTTGTACGTCTACACAGGGCGCTATGACAATCCCTTAAGCCGCATTGTTATCTTGATTACTCCTCAGGGGGATGTTTCTTATGAGTCACAGTAACCAGTTGGATCTATCCACTTTGACTAGCAAGCAGTTGGTCAACCTATTATGGGAGCTCCGAGGGACACCTGCTGCTCAGCCTCTATATCGCGAACTCAGCTCCCGCCCAAAGAAGGTGTCCATTGCCCCCGATGACCCAGACTGGGATGCCAAGATGGATCAGGCTTTACGAGAAGCCTTGTGCCTACGGCAGACTCCCGTCAATGGCCTCACCGACCAACACAAGAACAATCAGGAGGTTGCTCAGTGACTGACAGTAATGGTCTGATTCGTGTGGGCCAGCATCCTGAACTCAGCAAGGTTCTGCCCATCTACCGCACCTGGCAGATAGATGCCCAGAAGTTTGGCTTCTATCCCTCCTGTGTGGGACTGGTGGCTGCAGATCCAGAAGGGTGGTGTGTGGAAGTGCCGGAGAGGTTGATGGAAAAGTCGATGGATCAGGTTTGGTGATGACGGATGAAGAACTGAATGCAAGAATTGCCCAGATGACGGATGCCGTAGCTCGACTGGCTGAGACCACAGATTCCAGGTTTGAGCAGATGGCCAATGCTGTTTCCCGACTGGCTGAGTCTACCGATTCTCGGATCCAGGAGTTGACCGAGAATGATCGCAAGCTCACCCAGAAACTCGATCAGCTTGCAGAAGGCTACCTCGGCCTCCAGAAAACCATGGGGGTAACTGCCGATCTGCTGCAGGGATTGATCAGGGAGAACCGCCAGTGGAGAGTAGAGCAAGCACAGATCAATGAAGAGTCCCATAGGCGTCATGAGGAGCATGAGCAGCGCTTCAATGTTCTCCTAGAGGAGATCCGCTTCATGAATCGACAGCAACATCCGCCAGAGTGACGACACGATAGGAATCTATGGGGTGGACTTCAGACCAGTGGGATAAACCTTGAGGAGCCATACACACGTACTACATCCTTCTATTGTTCCCGATCTAGTTCCCGCCCTTTATCGCAAATGCCTGTATCAACTGACTGGAAAGGGTTTATCGTGATCACGGCACTTCGTTCGGGACGAAGGGGCCTCAGGTTCGAATCCTGTCATCCCGATAACCTTAGAGCTTAGAGATCCCTTAGAGTTGTCCAAATACTTGGGTCCCCTACAGTTCTTTAAGCTATTCCTGCCTGGACCATTGCCTGATCCAAAACCTCTATCAGATCCAAACGCGAGGCCCATTCTCTGAGATAGGAAATATCCAGGATCTCAGATTGCACCTTCAAGATCCCCAACACATCTCGCCATTGCTGATCCGATAAGCTATTCCTTCGCCAGAGCAACTTATTCAGCACCAAATCTTCTGGAGAAACATAGTATAAAGAGACCTCCTCGGCGACTTTGATAGATTGCCGTCGTTCAAACTGGATCTGATCAAACTCCTCTGATCCAGCCACCATCAAATCAGCCCGCTCAATCCGTTCCTGATGAAGGATCCGCATCTGCCCCGTTCGTACCTCTTCGCTCCCAGACTCATAAAACCCAGCGTTCTCCAACTCCATCACCAGTCGGTCTAGATCTCCCAGATCAATGCGGATCACCATATCCAGATCCCGAGTCGTGCGAGGCTCACCATAGGCCACCGCTGCCACCCCTCCCGTAATGTAATAGGGGATCTGTAGCTTACCCAATACCTGATGTAAAACCAGAGCAACATCCAGAGGATCTTGAGTCCACATGATCTCCTTATTTCCTAAAGGGACGTAATCCACAGGACAGGTTTCCTGCAACCAAGCCAGGGCCACCTTGCGAGCCAGATCCTCACCCGATAGCGATCGGAACCGACTTTTTAGACCTCTCAATGACAGCTGCCTCGATCGTTGGGTGAGATCCATCGCCATGCGTAATCGTTCCCGATTGGATCTCTGCCTTAACAGTGAAAACTCCAGTCGATCAAATTCCGGACTCGTATCCATAGCCTGAGCCCGGTACCCTGATTGGCTCTCCGTTGGAATCCGATTGCTGATCATCACCCCACCTCCCGCTCAGCCTCTAAACATCCCATCAACGCCTGCTTGAGAGCCAATCGCGCTGCCTCCGCCTGGGCCGCTAACTCCTGATACCGTTGCAGCAACACCGCCGGATCCTCAAACTGATCCTCAGGGGCATGGGGATTCTTGATGTCCAGGTTGTAGCCATTGGCCTTGATCTCCTCAATAGAAAACCGCCAGGCCCGCTCACTCTCCTGCCGATCCACCCACCAGGCCTTCTCTACCTCAAACTCCTCGATCCACATCGGCTTGGGCTTGGAGTAGGACTTATACCCGTCTGGATAGGGATGATCATAGTACCAGATCGCCTCCGTCCGCTCCCCCTTAGTGCAGAACAGAACATCCCTGCAAATCCTGGTGTACGGATTAAACACCCCATTGGGCAACCGCACGATCGTATGGAGATTGCAATGAGGAGATAAAACAGAAGTGCTGGGGGGAGTGGTTACTGATTGACCATGCTGAGCTAGATGAGAGTCAGCGGGTTGTGCGGGGACATGTTCTGGCACACTCCATGGATCGAGACGAGATTGATCAGGCTTTGCCCCTTCGAAAGGGAAAGATGGCAGCCATTGAATACGTTGGGCCGATCCCAGACGATTACGCTGTGATGTTTTGACCGTGAAACATAGCTATTCTCTCGAAAGACAAGGAGTTACGGATCCAGAAGTTGTACCGTAAGAGACGGGGAAATGCTGTAGGTCGTTCAGGCCGCAAAATGAATGCGGAGATAGTCTTCTTCCATCTTGGCGCGAGCCGGTTGCATCTCTGCCAGCGTTTGGGGAAGAACTAGATTACGGCGATGGTTGCCAATGCGAATATTGAGCTCATCCCCGGTCTTGGTCAGTTCAATCTGATCCTTAGGAATGCCAGGAAGGTACAGATCCAGGCGATACTGACCATTTTCGGTCACGACTGCCATGGTGGTTTCTGAGTAGAGCACCTCTGATGGATCTCGCTCTGACCAGAGGTCTTGCTTCAGGCGTTCAAGAGCCTGCCATCCCACCAATTCTTCCGAGTAGAGAGGAATCTCGCTCACGGGTAGGGGGGCAAAGTCGGTGTGGATCTGTTCGCGGTAGCGCTGCTGTGACTCTTTCCAGCGGGCAAAGTAGGGATCCTGAACGTGATCCGGGATGATCCGGTTGGCAATCACCAGGTCCGTGGCCACCCCATAAAGACTGAGATAGGCATGGGCGCGCAGTGATTCTTTCAGGACCATCTTCTCGGGATTGGTAACCAGACGCACGGAGGTAATGCGGTTGTTAGTGAGGATCTTTTCCAGTCGCTCAATCTTTTCGTAGAACTCATAGGGAGCATCCATCACCTTGTTATTGGGCAAGGGGATCCCGATCAGGGTTTTCACAATCGGTTCGGCCACGGGTCGCAGCACCTGAGCCAGCCCCTGCAGAGGTTTGTAGAATTTGCGCATGTACCAACCCGAAACATCCGGCAGGCTGAGCAAACGCAGGGCCGTTCCGGTGGGGGCTGAGTCAATGATCAACACATCAAAATCATCTTCGTCGTAATGGCGGTTCACCCGTACTAGCGAAAAGATCTCATCCATCCCGGGCAGAATCGCCAGCTCCTGAGCCTGTACCCCATCCAGCCCCCGTGCCTGGAGCACTTCTGTGATGTAGGATTTGACAGATCCCCAGTTCTCCTGTAACTCCACCAGGGCATCCAGTTCGGCCCCCCAAAGATTGGGTTGTACCTGAATCGGATCGTGCCCCAGAGCCTGATCAAAACTGTCGGCCAGCGAATGGGCGGGATCGGTACTGAGGACCAGAGTCTTGTATCCCAGTTCAGCGCAACGCCAACCTGTGGCGGCAGCCATTGAGGTTTTTCCAACACCACCCTTGCCGGTCATGAGGATAATCCGTTGCATAAGGATCCTGAGGGGGAGAAGAGTAAACAATTTGTCACATTGATTAGCCTAGCTCAGAGAGAGGGGAGGCGGCGGGGGTCTCCTCTGATTCCAGAGGTCGAGAAAGCAGATCTAAGCTCAATATCATCACCAATCCAGGTAATGCCCCCAGACTCGTCAAACCCCAGAAGGGAACCCATCCCACCTGTAGCGCCAGCCAACCCGAGGTTGATCCCGCCAGCGATCCCCCCAGACCAAACAAACTGGAGAGCAACGCATACTGAGTGGCGCTGAACTGCTTATCACAGAGACTCATCAAGAAGGCCAGAAAGGCTGCGGTTCCGGTGCCGCCACTAAAATTCTCCACAAAGGTGGCCCCATACATGACGGGGTAATCCTGTCCTGCCAGGGCCAGGGCCATAAAGCTGAGGTTACTGATCCCCTGCACCAGTCCAAACCAGATCAGGGAGGAACGGATCCCCAAGCGTTTGACAGCCCAGCCCCCTACAAACACTCCGGCCAGCGTGGCGAAGAAAATCATCCAGTAGCGGTTACTGAGATCAGTGTTACTGAAGCCCAGGTCCCGTAGAAACTTCACGGACATCGGTGCCGAGATGCGATCCGCTAGCTGGTAAACCGCTACAAAGCCTAAAGTCCAGAGGGCAAGGGGACGCTCCAAAATCGCCTGCAGAGGACGGAAGGGGACCCAGGATCGATCCTGTTGAGGATAGTGACGCAAAAAGGCCCGAAAGGGCTCAATCACTGCTGCAGTCAGAGTCGTTGGGCCTTTCACCAGATCCTCGGGCTCAGGACTGAAATAGGAAGCGATCACGCCCACCAGCATCAGCCCTCCCATGATCAGGTAGACCTGCGACCACTCCAGAAAATCCGCCAGCCGCAAGGCCCCCACTCCGGCCATTAGTAATGCGATCCGGTAGCCAAAGACGTAGACTGCGACACCTGCTCCCATGCTTTCTGGGTTGAGCAGATCGGTGCGGTGGGCATCCACCTGAATATCCTGACTGGCACTGAGAAAGGCTACGGCTGTCGCCATCAGAAATAACCATTCAAAGTGACGCGGATCCAGATATCCCAACAGGCCAATCCCTGCACAGAGCAAGATCTGCAGGAGGGCCAGCCAGCTCCGCCGCCGACTTCCTTGTAAACGACCTGGCAGGGGAGGAACAAAGCGATCGAGGAAAGGTGCCCAGAGAAACTTAAAAGAGTAGGGCAGACCGATCAGAGCCGCCAGCCCAATCGTAATCGTGCCCACTCCTGCATCCGTCATCCAGGCCTGTAACGGTTGTCCCAGCATGGCCAGGGGTAAACCCGAGGAGAACCCCATCACGGTCAGCACCAGCATCAGGGGGGTGCCATACAGTTGAACAAAGGATCTCAGGGCTGAGAACAGGGATCGCATGGGACTAACGACATGAAGACTAGGGTCTATCATCTCAGAAAAGTTTTTCTGGGCAAGGATTGAGTAGTGACTTACCTTTAGACTTTGCTGCTCGGTCAGATCCCCTGTCTGATCGGCATATGTGGACTGGACGATGCGAATCATGCACTTATTGCTTCAAATGCAAGGAATCCCCAGGCATGCTTCCAGAGCAGCTAGATCAGCCTCCGATCCACCAGGTTCCGGAAGAAGCGACATATTAGAGAACGGCTGGATGATCTTGACTTTTCTTCGGAACCGGGAAAGCCACTGATCCAGAATGTTGTCAACATTCAGATGAGTTATGAAGGGAAAATCAAAGGCAGGAATGATCTTTTGAGTAAACAAAGCCAGTATTTCAAGTTACAGTCAGACCAATCTACTTCACAGCGGGTGGGAGCCTGATTAAACGAGGAATCAATTTATGATTTTCTCAGGTAAACTAAAGCTAGTCTTTTTAGATCAACCTAAAATCACTTAATCTCAGGCGAGTATGACGCTATCACTATATAGAGAACAAATTCACCAGTGTCTCTACTATGATCCGTATCCCCTCCAGCTCGGCACGTTAGAACTGATCACCTGGAGACACCATCCCGATTGGGGCTTCGACTGCAGTAAGCACTCGTGGGACATCCGTGATGTGAAAACCAAAAAATCAATCATGATGAAATTACAGCCTGAAACCCGTCAGTCTTTAGAAAAGATAATTGCTGAGTTTGAGGATCTGATCTTTGACGATAATCCTACGTCGTTTAATCCGTTTCGGCAGATGATTCTGGTGATCTAGGTCATGAAAACTATTGAGAATCTTGAATTTCTCACAGGTACATCTTTTGCGGTTTCCGCTTCTGGATCAGGTAGACAATAGAAACCCAGCTCATGGATGACCACTTGACACTTGAGCACCACAGCAGAATTAGTGAAATGGCCAACTTCTTGATAAGAGCCTCCATCTCGCTGCAAGACCAGGATCGCTTGGATGCTGGGCTCCACTAACCAATTTTCAGGATTCTCCCCCAGGCTGATCCGGTTATGGCAACACCTTCGATCTCGCTGATTAGAATTGAGATAACTGCGTGGGTAAGGTTGATGACACAGTCCTACAGCCAGCAAGATGTCCAGGATATTCTCCAGAAGGCGATCGCCCGCCAGGCCCGCAACGGACAGGAGTTCTCCCGCGAAGATCTGCAGGGCATGGCCACAGAACTGGGGATCAATCCAGCCGATCTCGATGCCGCAGAGTCAGACTGGCAGCAGCAACAGCAGATCCTGGAGGAAGCCAGAGAATTTCAAACCTATCGACGGAGTAAATTCACCTCTCACGCCATCAAGTACCTGATCGTCAATGGCTTTCTGGTGAGCCTGGATTGGGTGATTGCCCCTGGATTGGGCTGGGCTCATTACGTCGTGCTGGGCTGGGGTCTGGGCTTAACCCTGGATGGCTGGAGTGCCTTTCACCCCGGCAGTGATGCTTACCAGAAAGCGTTTCAGAAATGGCGGCAGCAGAAACAATTTAAGAAGATGCGCCAGGAAATGGGCACCACCGTCACCAGCTTCATCAAAAAGCATCTGGATGGCAATTAACAGCCTAATTCCCGCCGCAGCATCTCCACCGATTGATGACTGACGTAGCTTTCGGCACACACCAGATCCGGCAAGCGGATCAAATCAGAGCGGGCCTCCCGGATCACGGC
This sequence comes from uncultured bacterium, assembly GCA_964392245.1. GTDB lineage: Bacteria > Cyanobacteriota > Cyanobacteriia > Thermostichales > Thermostichaceae > JAAUUJ01. Next base: position 15,343 of record CAYMOX010000068.1, on the reverse strand, counting down.
CTTGACGGTGGCATGACTGTAGGAATCACAAATGATCACCTGCGCCCGCCGCACCACCCGCCGCACCTGATCCAGATCCGTGACCTTAGCCTTCACCACCAGCAGTTCTTCGCCACGGATGCTCTGAACGATCACATCGGCCACCTCCATAATGGCGCGGCTGAGACTGATCAGACCCAAACAGGTGTTGAGGGGCAGGTTCTTGACCATTTCCACCTCTTCGTCGTAGTCATAAATATCCACCGGGACAACCCGCACGGCAAAAGCTTTGGCCACCGCTTCAACAGCACTGGTGAAATAGCGAATCGTGAGCACGGTGCCCGATGTAACTTCCTTCAATACAGGTTCCAGCTCCTCCAGGGGGACCAGTTGAATCGGGATATGCAGAGCCTGCTGCAATTCTTCCACCATTAAGCGCCCGGAGCCCAGATCGGAACGGGGGACACTCACCCACACCTGACTGCTGCAGCGCAGACGCCAGTCGATCTCCTCCAAAAACAGTTCCCGCGCCTGCGCCAGCGTACAGCCAAAACTGAGCAGATGATCCAACCCTTTGCGAACCAGCTGATAGGCTTCTGCCTGCTGACTGAACTGATTCAAGGCCGGATGGACAGGAGAGGCCAGGGCACTGACATAGATACCGGAGCTAGCCCGTGTTTCCACCAGGCCCATCTCCTCCAGTTGTCGGTAAACCTTGCTGATCGTGTTGCGGTGTAACCCCGTTTGCATGGCCAGCTGGCGGGTACTGGGCAGCCGATAACCGGGGGGGTACTGACCACAGGCAATCGCAAAACTGATCTGGTTTAACAGCTGGGCTGAGGCGGGAACTTCACTACAGGGCTGGATCGAGAACCTCAACATTGAAGCGCCTCCGGGGGATGATAACTTCAAGTATCCGTTGAACTCAGGGATTTGCCCATCCAGTATCCCTGCAGATGAAATCCTAGATGTTGGTAAAACCTGAGGGCGGTTTCATTATGACTGAAAACCTGCAGAGAGAGGCCCCTCAGATCCCTGGATGTTGCCCATTCGGTGATGACCTGGAGCAAGGCCCTGCCCAGACCCCGATGGCGGTGAGCTGGATCCACGCGAATTAGAAAGATGTAGGCGATGCGGTCATGAGTCACCTGATCCCGAGAGATCCCCGCCCAGCTACAGCCCACGAAGCTGCCATCTGCCTGCCAGCGGATCCACCAGCAGGGTGTTGTTGGGGGATCGTAAAGCTGCTCGACGGTGGTTTGCAGATGCGACCAGCTCTGTTGCTCTGGAAAACTTTCCTGTAGCGTCGCCGCTAACCAGTGCTGCAACCGATGGGCATCCTGTCGCCGTCCCTCCTGCCAGATGTAGCCGGAAGGGAGGGTCACCACAAGCTCAAACCCAGTGGGGGAACTGGATCAGGGCAATGGGTTCTGGCTCGACAGGGGCTGGCTGAGCCATATCTCCTGGCAGAAAGGCCCGCGCACTCACCACCACCAGAGTGAAGAGGAAGACCACAAGAATCAGAAGAGGGATCAGGATCTGGCGCACAAAAGCTGACATAGGACCCGGCAACGCATGCCTTATCAGCATACAGTGGATTTCAAAGGAACTGCCGCCAGTGGAGATGTGAGGTTGACAACCGATCCGCAAAAACAACTGCTGCGGTGGCGCTATATTCTGGGTCGCTACGCGGAACACCAGCTGCCCTGCTCGATGTCTCCTGAGCAATTGCGGATGGAGCAGGCCCTGGATTTTCTTTATGGGCGAGAATACGCAGATCGCGGGGTACGTCCCTCCGGGAAAGGGGGCTCCTCGACCGAAAAACAACCCGGATCCCTGGATCCCAGCCAGCTAACGATCCCCACCTGGGTGGCCACGGTGCGGGAACTTTTTCCCAAAGAAACGGTAGAGGTGATTGAAAAACATGCTCTGGATCGCTACGGCATGCAGGAACTGGTCACGGATCCGGAGGTACTGGAGAAACTGCAACCCAATCTGGATCTGCTGAAAACGGTCCTGACGTTTAAGGGCAGTATGCAGGGGGAAGTCTTGCAGACCGCTCGCCGCATTGTCCGAGAAGTGGTGGAAGATATTCGTCGCCGCCTGGAACACGAGATCCGCCGCACTCTGCTGGGCAAATTAAATCGCTTTCAGCAGAGTCCTCTGCAGGTGGCCCAAAATTTTGACTGGCGCGGTACTCTGCGGCAAAACCTGAAGCACTACGATCCAGAGCGAAAACGGCTGATCCTGCATTCCCTGCGCTTTTTCTCGCGCCTAGAGCGGCGGCTACCCTGGCATGTGATCCTGTGCATTGACCAGAGTGGCAGTATGGCCGATTCGGTGATTCACAGTGCCGTCATGGGGGGGATCCTGGCTGGTCTGCCCTCCTTAACCGTCAGTTTCGTGATTTTTGACACCTCGGTGGTGGATCTTACCGGCCATGCCGATGATCCGGTGGAACTGTTGATGAGTGTGCAGCTGGGGGGAGGGACGAATATTGGTCAGGCCCTGGCCTACTGTGAGGGGCTGGTGCAGAATCCCCACCGCACTCTACTCGTGCTGATCAGTGACTTTTGTGAAGGGGGATCCCCACGGCAATTGCTGAGCATCTGTGGGCGGTTGCGGGAAGCGGGGGTGCGACTGTTGGGGTTGGCTTCCTTGGATGAGAAGGCCAGTGCTTACTATGATGTGGGCATGGCCGAACGGCTGGCCGCCCAGGGCATGGATATCGCCGCCCTTACCCCCCGATCGTTTGCCGAATGGTTAGCCAAGATCATCGCTTAACTTCGTTTCTGCAGCAGTTCCCCTGCCTGGATGATGCTGCCCTGACGGCTCTGGCCAATAAGGGACTGCTGCGCCGTGCCCATAAGGATCTAGAGAATCAGCCGCCGGAAGTGGAATCCATCACAGACACTGTCCTGGAGCTGCGAGTGGGAGATGGCATGGTGACCCTACCTGTGATAGGTCCGACCCAGGCCACCTGTACCTGTCCGGCCACCAGCGTCTGTCGTCACATCCTTTCCGCCTGTTTGTGGTTGCGCACTCCGATCTCCCAGCAGGCAAGGGCTCCTGAAGCCACCCCCCAGTCTACTTCTTCCTCCAGCCATGACCAGCTCCTGGCAGTCAGCATGGATCACCTGAGCCGCTGGGCTGGCAAACCGACCGTGAATCAAGCCCTAAAACTTTTATCCAAGGCGGGCTCCTGTCAGATCTCGGGTGAAGATCCGGTCCTGATCCGGTTTTTAGAAGTGAATATTGACTGCCGTTTTTTTGCTGCCACTGGACTGGAGGGCATGATCTGTTCCTGTAAAAGTCGAGTGGTTTGTGCCCATCAGGTGGCGGCAGTCCTGGCTTATCAACAGCAGCAGGGGGTGCTTCCTCCCTGGCAAAACCAAGAGCAGGATCGGCGGCAGTCCAGTCAGGAGGCTCCCCGCAGCCGCGAGCAGGTGATCCACACTGCCCAGTCGATCATGACGGAAATGATCTCAGTGGGGCTGATGCACCTGACGGAAGCCATGCACCACCGTCTTCTCACCCTAACGGTCTCAGCATTGGGGGTGAATCTACCGCGTCTATCCCAGTCACTACGCAGCCTGGCTGAGGAGGTGGTCCAGATCCTGAACCGGGATGCCCGCGCCGATTCCAGCCGCCTGTTGCGATCCCTCATCCGTACCTATGCTCTTGCTCAAGCCCTACTTCAGGATCCGCATCGCGCTGATCTGATGGGTCAGCACCGGTCCCAATACCAGGAAGTCGCAACTCTAGATCTGGTGGGAATGGGGGCCTATCACTGGTCCACCCGCTCGGGCTACAAGGGCCTGACGGTGCTCTTTTGGGATCCGGCTAGCCAGCGGTGGTGTACCTGGTCGGATGTCCGTCCCACCTTTCAGGACCAGCACTTTAATCCCGTGCGACGATTTGTGCAACCCGGTCCATGGGAAGGGGTCAGCAGCCCAGCGGAACTCTCGCAGCATCAGATCAAGCTTCTGGGAGCGCGCCGCAACTATCAGGGACGTCTCTCCAGCTCCATTAAGACGCGGGCTCTGCTTTCTGGGCCCACGGGGGTTGAACATCTGCAGATGGGATCCCGATGTTTTGCAGATTGGCAGCAGTTACGCACTTATCTTCTGGATTCTTCACCCCTGGGTTTGCAGGAGGAGGATCCGACGCGTTCTCTGGTGGTGATCCGCCCACAGACCTGGGGAGCTGCAGAATTTGACCCAATCCATCAGGTGCTTCTCTGGCCGCTGGAAGACGCTCAGGGTGAGATCCTGTCATTGCAGGTGCCCTATCGGCGCGAGGATCAGGAGCGCATTCACTATCTGGAACATCTGGATCCAGAACAGGTGGGGGTGTGGGGGATTGTGGGGCAGGTGTTTCTCCGAGAAGGGCAAGTGTACTGTTATCCCCTCGCGCTCCTGTCTTCAGATCCCACCCGTCCCTCTGCGGTGATCAACCTCAGTTTTCCGGTGGCAGATGCGTTAGCGACTAAGCAGGAATCGGATCCTATCGCTTCACCCTCGGAGATAGGTGATCTCGCTTCTCCATCCGCTGTCAGAACTAGCACCCTGGGCCAGCATCTGGATCGACTGCTGGATGACCTGTTGCAATTGGCGGAGCATGGCTGTCATGGGGGGGGGTTGCATTGGCGTAAAGATCTATCGGCCCTGATCCCGATCTTTCAACAGGCAGGGATCACGGTACTGGCTGAAAGTCTTCGTCATCTGCTCAAAGACGAGAGACAGATAGCCTCCCGTGTCCTGAAGATCCTCTATGTGGCTTTGCTAACACAGGAGGCATTGACGCTGGCGGGGCAAACCTCTCCAGATGCTGGTCACCAGGCGGATCTGGAAACGGATCAAAATTGATTGCGGCTAATCCAGCCCAGATAGTTGAAGACATTGGTGTAGACCCCAGGACGATCGGGACGGGCACAGCCCTCTCCAAAACTGACGATCCCCACCTGCTCTAACTCGCCACCTGCATCCACCAGCAGAGGACCGCCGCTATCACCCTGACAGGAGTCTCGTCCACCAATGGGAAACCCTGCACAGACCATATTGGTAGTAATGGATTGAGCACTCAAGGGGAAACTAGCATCTCCATAGGAGTCTCGGCAGGAAAGGAAGCTGACAATCGGGACATCCACCTCTTGCTGAAGAATCGGTAAGAAAAGCCCTCCCTCCCTTAGAGTTCCCCAACCAATAGCGGTGGCAGTAGTTCCAGGCGTGATTTGGCTGAGGCTGCTGATTAAAGAAACGGTTTCTGCTCCCACCTGAGGTTCTGCCAGCTCCAGCAGAGCAACATCAGAGTCATAGTTAAAGAAAGGCGCGCCCGTATTCCCCACAAAATCAGGATGCAGCCGGATCTGGGTTACCTGCACGTTTTGGAAACGGCTAGAGGTACGCAGGTAAGCCCCGACAGCGACCTGAATATCCCGAGGTCGTGAGACACCAGGGGCATCCGGTCCATTCGGGGCAATGCAATGAGCGGCAGTTAAAACTGTACGAGGATTTAAGAGGGTTCCCCCGCAAAAATGACTGTTGCTAGGGGTGCGTAGAGAAACCGCAAAGGGGTATTCCGTAAACCCACTGGGTCCACCCCCCACAATGGTGGAAATACTCTCCGTCTCGGTGGTGGATGTGGGGGAAACTGTTGCGATCGAGTCTGCAGTCGAGCAGCCTGCGAGCAAAAGTAGGGTTGTGGACAGGGCTAAACGCTGAACTGAGGAGGGAGTTGTCATGGCAGATTCAAGTTGATCCAGGAACACAGCCTGATACTACCCTGTATCTTCAGGCAAATAACAAAGTTTTTAAATTCTTTTGACTTATGTAAGCAAGAACACATAACAAAGCTTCGCTTGAGGACTTTCTCTGAAGAAAAACAGCCGATCTAACAATGTCAGGCCAGAAACATAGTCTTTTCGGCTCAGTTTGATTCTGAAGTAGAGGGGCTGCGCACCAGCCGAAATCCAAACAAGATGTGGCGGGATTCAGGTGGACGGGTATGTTGATAGGCTGCCCGGCAAAACCCCGGCAGATCATCCCAGGAGCAACCTTTCATCACCACCACCTGTTGATCTCCCCGTTTCAGTAGAGTGGACGTGTATTCAAAAACGTTGCCTGCCATATCCTCCACTCCATAGGAACTGCGGCTGAGGGGAAAGGCTCCGATCGCAGAAGTGCCTTGTGGATCCATTCCACCCCAGTTGGTGGCATCGTCTCGCCATTCATTTCCCCAGGGAAACCAGTGACCTTCTCTTCCCCGCGCTGCCTTCTCCCATTGTTCGCGACTGGGCAATTCATAGTTCCATTCTGGATCCTGCTCGGTGAGCCAGTTGGCATAGGCTTGGGCATCTGCGTGGGAAACCAGGACCACCGGGTGATCAGTTCGAGAGGGGGGAAACTGGGTGGTGTTCCAAAGATAAGCTTCAACGGTGGAATAGGGATGAACCAGAAAGCCCTGACGTTGATAGTCATTGGCGGAAATTCCTGGGGTCCGGTGCTGGGTTGCGATCACAAACTGCTGGTAGTCGGCCTGCGTCACCAGATGTTTACGAAGGCAAAACGCCTCCAGGGTCAGGGACTGTTGCTCGGGCTCGCCTGCAAACCAGCGTTGCTGTCGAAGTTGTTGCTCAACCCGATCCGTCTCAGCAGGATCATTGGCTGCGGCTAGGGCAGAGATCCGGTAACCATAATCTCTTTCTTGCGAGGTACTGCCAAAAAGAAACGGGCCAGCGGGGATATAAACGTAATTTGCTTTCGCTTCGCATTCAGCCCGTGTCAGGGCCAAGGCTGGCGACCCCAGGCTTCCAGATCCCAGTCCCAGTGCTCCCAGTCCCAGCACCATCCATCGCAGCATGAATCTACTGACGCGGAATTTGCAGAACCACCACATCATCCCCATCCAGATCCTGGGCCAACTGTCCGACCACCAATACCATCCCGATCAGGGCATCGCGGTCACGCTTGGGATCCAGTCCGGCCAGCAGTTGTTTGACAACAGTGAGAAATTCTTCTTTCTTCATCCTGCCGATTCCTGTACGACTTTTCTCTAGGGTGGCACAGGTACCAGGATCTGAGTCAGATGGATGAGAATTTATGTATTTCTTTGTCTATTCTTCTGCGCGACGCTGAACATCCTCCAGAGCCACTTTGTGGAGAATCACTGCACCCAGGGAAAGCACCAGCAGGATCTCAGCCACCAAGGTCGCGGCGGCGGCTCCTCGCCATTGCCAGAGGGGGATCCACCAGAGATTCAGCCCTGCATTCAGCACCACCGCCATCACCTGTAACTGCCCGCGCAGCCGCTGACATTCTGCTCCGGTAAGGACGTTGGAGAGCAACACATGCAATCCTTCTAACCCGATCACAGCACTCAACCAGCGCAGGGCCTGAGCAGTTTCACGGTAATCAGCACCGAGCACCCAGGGCAGAACGCCCGCCAGACTGGCCAGCAGCAGCGACGCCATGACTCCATAGCCCACCACCCAGGGCAGGAGACGGGCACTGTAGGTCCAGGCGGATCGGATTCCCTGTTGTCCCTGCCGACAGACTTCGGCAAAACTGCTGGTGAGCAATGACAGCATCGGGGTCTGGGCAATATTAATCAGGCGATAGGCGGCACTGTAAATCCCTCCAGCAGCGGCACTTGCCAGAGAGGGAAGCAGCAGCTTATCCAGATCAGCAAAGGTTTTAATGGCCACCAGACCCACCGCAAAGTCCCAGCCCATACGGCATTGAACCCATAGGCCCGTCTGTTCGTCTCTCAGATCCCTCCAACTCAGCTGTAAAGGACCCATCTGTCGTTGCAGATCCCAGTGGATCCATAGAGCTACCCCCAGGGCGGTTCCTGCATAAGCCCAGCTCCACACCTCCAGGGAGGATTCACCCCAACCCAAAATGATCAGCACCAGGATCAGGCGTGCCACCGCCATCCCCGTATCCAGCTGGGCCACCTGAGCAATCCGTTCCTGACCAATCAACATACCCTTTTGCACGTATTGGATCCCGTAAAAGCCCAGTTCACTCAGCAGCAGTAACGCGGCAGTGAGGGGATCCAGTCCTGGTAGCCAGAGCGATAGAGGCCAGATCAGGAGCAGAGTAAAGCATAATCCTCCCAGGCTGGCAAGGATCAACGCCTGTCCCCACAATTGCCTCAGGTGATGCGGACGTCGGCTCATCTGTTGCACCAGCAGATCCGGCTGTCCCCAGTAAGCAAAGGGAGAAGCCAGGTTGGCACAGGCGAGCACCGCCGAAAAAAGACCGAAGTTTGCAGGCCCTAGAAACCGTGCCAGCAGCACAAAATAAAGCCCCGAGAACACAAACCGGATACCATTGCCACTCAACAGCCAGAGGGCATTGCGCCACAGTTGGGGAGAAAGATCGCGACTGGCTGGCATCAGAGGATCAGAGAAGGTTCATCAATGAAGCGACTGCACTTCACCAATGTAGGTATTCAATCCCAGGGCCGTTGCCACTAGCGCCCCATTCACCTCAACAGATCCGTACTGAGCAATTGCTTCCTCAATGGGCACATCCACCACGCGCCGATTTTGCCAGGCCACCATGCGTCCAAACTTCTCCTGCACCACCAGATCCAGAGCAGCGACCCCAAAAGCAGCACCCAAAAGCCGATCCAGGGCTGAGGGGGTTCCGCCTCGCTGCAAATGCCCCAGAATGGACACACGCGATTCAATACCGGTACGACTGGCGATCTCATTACCGATGTACTGCCCGATCCCCCCATAAAGGGACTGCCCCAGGCTATTGGTGTAGCGGACAGGTTCTCCTGTCTCAGTTTTAACGGCTTCCGCCACTACGACGATGCTGAAATTATTGCCCCGCTCCTTACGCTCCAGCACTTTTTCACAGACTTTTTCCAGAGAATAGGGGATCTCAGGGATGAGAATGACGTGCGCCCCCCCAGCGATCCCTGCACTGATCGCAATATGTCCGGCATCCCGTCCCATCACCTCCAGGACCATCACACGACTGTGGCTAATTGCTGTGTAAGTAAGCCGATCCAGGGCCTCGACAGCCACACTCAGGGCGGTGTGAAAGCCAATGGAATATTCGGTGGCCCCTACATCGTTATCAATGGTTTTGGGCACCCCCACCAGATTCCAGTTCCCCTGGTTGGCCAGCTTATGCAAAATCGCCAGGCTGCCATCCCCGCCAATCCCGATCAGGGCATCCAGCCCCAGACGGTGATAGCCCTCAATCACTTCCTCAGAGCGATCTTTCAAACTGCCATCGGGCATGGGGAAGGCGAAGGGGTTGTTTTTGTTGATGGTTCCCAGGATCGTACCTCCATAGCGCAGGATCCCGGAAACCCGTCGTACATCCAGCAGCTCTGCTTCTACCGGACGGCTAAGCAGCCCCATGGTGGCGTCTTTGATCCCATAAACATCAATGTCATAGTCACGAGCACGCCGTACCACCGCCCGAGTCACGGCATTCAAACCCCCACAATCGCCGCCACTGGTTAAGATCCCCACACGCTTTCGCCGTGCCATCAATTCCCCACTACTTGCTGAATTGGTGCCTATCATTCTCTACCGTAAATTTGCCCCTTCTTCAGAATTGCGACTGTTTATCCAGATTTGTGTAAAGGTCCCTCAACACTTTGGAATCCAGGTTTTCTGAGTAGAGCCATGCGGGAGCAAGTCAGCATCTACAATAGGCCCAGTGGTGACCGTGGAACTATGATCGAGCACGATATTGTGATTGTGGGCGGTGGACTGGCAGGGTGCCGAGCCGCTCTGGAAGCCAAGCGTTTAGATCCTTCTCTGGATCTGGCCCTGGTAGCCAAAACCCACCCGATCCGCAGTCATTCGGTGGCCGCCCAGGGGGGAATCGCAGCTGCATTGAACAACGTGGATCCCGAGGACAGCTGGGAAGCTCATGCCTTTGATACCGTCAAGGGCTCTGATTATTTAGCAGATCAGGATGCCGTAGAGATCCTCACCCGAGATGCCCCGGAGGTGATTATTGATCTAGAGCATTTGGGAGTGCTCTTTTCTCGCCTAGAGGATGGTCGCATTGCCCAGCGGGCCTTTGGAGGACACAGCCATCGTCGCACCTGCTATGCCGCTGATAAAACGGGTCACGCCATCCTGCACGAGCTGGTCAGTAACCTGACGCGGTTTGGAGTACAGCTGTACCAGGAATGGTATGTGATGGATCTGATCCTGGAGGATAACCGCGCAAAAGGGATCGTCATGCTGGAACTGGCCACCGGCAAGGTCGAGATCCTGCGGGCCAAGGCTGTAATGCTGGCAACCGGAGGCTATGGACGGGTTTACAACACCACCTCCAATGACTACGCCTCGACAGGGGATGGGATGGCTCTGGTTGCACAAGCAGGGCTGCCCTTACAGGATATGGAGTTTGTCCAGTTTCACCCCACAGGTCTGTATCCGGTTGGTGTCCTGATCTCAGAAGCCGTCCGAGGTGAAGGAGCGTATCTGATCAACCACCAGGGGGAGCGTTTCATGCAACACTATGCCCCCAGCAAGATGGAGCTTGCCCCCAGAGATATTACGTCCCGTGCCATTGTCACCGAGATCCGCGCCGGGCGGGGGATTGATCAGAAAAACTATGTCCACCTGGATCTGCGTCATCTGGGCAAAGAAACGATCATGAGTCGGGTGCCCTTCTGCTGGGAAGAGGCTCACCGGCACCTGGGGATCGATGCGGTGGTGGATCCGATTCCGGTGCGGCCTACAGTGCACTACTGCATGGGAGGAATTCCGGTGACCCTGGATTGCCAGGTCAGATCGGGGATCGAAGGTGTGGTGGATGGATTATTCGCGGCGGGGGAAAGCGCCTGTGTTTCGGTGCATGGAGCCAACCGCCTGGGCAGTAATTCCTTGCTAGAGTGTATTGTCTATGGTCGGCGGGCAGGAGCCAGCTTAGCTCGCTATGTTCAAGATCAATCCTTCCCTGCTTTCAATGAACAATCCTGGAAACAGGCTGCCCTGGTGCGGATCCAGACCCTGTTAAACCAGCAAGGGGATCAGCGGATTGACCAGATCCGGCAGCGATTTCAAGACTGGATGACCGATCACTGTGGTGTCTATCGCTCGGCTGAAACGTTGCAACAAGGACTGGATCGGCTCCCCGCTTTCTGGCAGGACTACTATCAGCAGATGAGACTGGATGATCAGGGTTCAATCTGGAATACCGAACTGACGGAAGCGCTGGAACTACGGAACTTAATCACCGTGGGAAGCGTGATCATGGCCAGTGCTCTAGCAAGACAGGAGAGCCGAGGATCCCATTCCCGTCAGGATTTTCCAGATCGCAACGATGCAGAGTTTCTCAAACACACTCTGGCCTATGTGCGTCAAGATGATCAAAATTTAAAGGTGGATCTGCAGTATCGAGACGTGAGTATCAACCGCTTTCAGCCCCAAGCCCGCGTCTATTAAAGCTGGATTCTCCTTGATGATCGCTAACCGCCTTCTCCTACTCCTCTTCCGCCAGGATCAGGTAGATCTCACGCCGGATCTTTTTCAAACTACCCAGGACACGCTGCATGCGGTTTTCATCCCCGCTACGGGCCACCTGATGAACCACTTCATGCAGATCCCGAACTGCATTGCGTAGCTCCATGATCTGGGGAGCTTCCTCTGGCATATCCATCGCCTGCAGAGCCTCCTGATTCTCTGCTAGTAGCTCCCGACCACTTTCGGTAATGCTGTAAACCTTTTTGCCCTCCACTGGCTCACTGCTGAGATAGCCCCCTTCCTCTAACAGTTGCAGCGTGGGGTACACCGATCCTGGACTGGGCCGATAGAGGCCCCCCCAACGATTTTCTAGCTCCTTGATCAGCTGGTAGCCGTGTTGTGGGTGTTCCGCCAGCAAGGCCAGCAGAAGGTATTTGATATCTCCTCGCTGGATGCGTTGCCTGCCCCTCCGTCTAGGCCCCCCGCGATGGCCTCCCCCAGAAAAGGGCCTGCCTCTGGAGGCAAACACACTGGGCCAGTCAGGACGACAGGGATAGCCCCATAAAAATGCTGAATCTCCAAACATAAGTCCCTCCAGAACAATGATCTATCACCTAAAAAGAGTATATCACGATATATCGCGTAACAACGTATTTGGGGGTGTCAGAGTTACAGAATCCCTGTTGTGGTCAGGATCTGAAGCTAAATGGAAGATTTTCCGAAATCGAATCCAGGGCGATCCGGTGCCCTGTAGGATAAGGATGTTTTGCTACCGCCCAGCTATTGGAAGTGGAGGGGTTGGATGTCAGACTTTCAAGATCACCTCAAGCATCAGTACGCCTATGTTGCGCGTGGCGAATTCAAGCCAGGTCAGTTTGCGGTAGCCAGAGAACTCTTTGTTAGCCGTCAAACCAATCACGAAAGGAGAAACAAATGAAAGTGCTCATAATCTTCAACCGGGAACCATACGACAACACCGATGTGACGTGGAACGGTCTACGCTTGGCTGGCAAATTGCTCGAATCAGGGCAACAAGTCAGATTGTTCCTGATGAACGACTCGGTCGATATGGCCCGCGACGTTTGCAAGCCGCCGGAAGGCTATGACCAAGATTTATCCCAAATGCTCAAAGACCTTATTGCCCAAGGCGTTCCCGTGAAGGTGTGTGGCACCTGCATGGCACGGTGCGGAATCTATAAGAATCATCCCTATTTTGAAGGGGCTGAGAAATCTACAATGCCAGAATTAGCGGAGTGGGTCGTTGATAGCGACAAGGTTATTACTTTCTAGATCAGCTCTCGCCCAAAATCGGGCGAGTATGACAGGCAACCCATATGGCCAAAACAGAACCATTTGAAAAGCATAGCGACAAGTATGATGAGTGGTTCGAAAGGAATCAGGATACTTATCAAGCTGAATTGGAGGCGATACGCCAGGTGATGCCTCCTCCCCCAGCCAAGGGCTTGGATGTGGGCGTTGGTTCAGGAAAATTCGCCGTGCCTTTGGGCATAAAAATCGGCGTAGAGCCGTCGGAGAATATGGCGCTCAAGGCCGAAAGACAAGGCATACACGTTTTTCGGCATGTGGCGGAAAAGTTGCCGTTTCCAGATGCTGAGTTTGACTTTGTGCTGATGGTTACGACAATTTGTTTTGTTGATGACATTTTCAAATCCTTCAAAGAGGCGTTCCGAGTGCTGAAGCCCCAAGGGTGTCTCATTGTCGGATTTGTGGATAAAGAAAGCGAATTGGGCAAAGAGTATAGCGATAAGAGGAATACAAGTGTCTTCTACAAAGAGGCCACCTTTTTTTCTGCTCAGGAAGTGGGCAGGTATATTATGGCTGCCGGCTTTGAGGATCTGACCTATAGGCAGACTCTGATTGCTGGAGAGACACGAGAACTGATTCAGATTGGTTTTGGCAAAGGTGCATTTGTGGTGGTGAAAGGGATGAAGAACGGCTAACAAGGCGCTGCACCGGACGGCAATTCCGCTGCGCTCCATTGCCGCCGGTGAGCTTGGTCGATCGAGCTGTTGCCACCTTTAGCCATGGATTTCACCGTGCCTACCTGTTGCAGGAACCCGGCACTGATCGCGGCATCGCAGTGATTTTCTGGGAAGATCCAGGGGATATGGAGAACAACCGCACCAAAGCCTACGATGCGATCATGGCTCAGATGGCCCCCCTGTTTGCCCATTCTCCAGAGACGAACATCTACGAAGTGGTTGAGGATATTCCCTCTCCCCCTGCTGACAAACCAACCCCCTGATTCTGGCCAGAGGCACAAATGGCCACCCTCCAGGGTCTGACGAACTCTGCAGCAGAGATCGCTAAGATGAGGAGACGGTGGTGCAGGGAGCGCTCACATGCAGAAGCTGTTACCCCAGGGGCAGATCCGGTTGCCTAGGCTCACGGATTCTCTACAGGTCCGTCTGATCTTCACTTCCATGCTTACGGCAATTCTGGCCCTGGCTGGCGCGGGGGGGATGGTCACCTGGCGACTCCATCGAGAACTGATCATGAAAGCCAAACTGGATCATGGTCACTCTGTAGAGCTCTTTCACCAGGATGTCGAGAAGTATCAACAGGAAACCTCTCCGCAGCAAGCTCTGTCACTGGTCGTTGAGAAGTATTCAAACCCCAATCGCAGTATTCAAGTTACCGATCTATCGGGTGAACTACTGGTGAAGGATTCACAGCTAGCGCTAAATTTGATGCTGAATGAACCTGCACCACTGGAACCGCGGATCGTGCATGTAGGTGACCATACGCTGGTGCGCTGCTCACAACCGATTACCCTGCGGGATCAGTCGCAGGTGCGTGTGGAAACGATTACGGACGTTACCCAACCCACCCAGATCTACCGCAATTTTGTCAGGACAATTACTCTCTCTGGAGCAGGTATGGTGCTGCTCATTTCTACCCTCGGAATCTGGGCGATTCGTCGCAGTTTGCGTCCCTTGGGGAATATGTGTGTTCTCTCCGACACGATCTCTGCCGACACCCTTTCACAGGCTCGTCTGGTTCTGGAAAATCCACCCGAGGAAGTCAGTGATCTGGCGGCGGCCTTTAATGGCATGCTGAATCGACTGTCAAGATCCTGGGCCCATGAGCAGGAGCTTCTCAGCACAATTTCTTACGAGCTTCGTACTCCTCTGGCCATGGTACAAAGTCATATTGAAAGCCTGTTGCGCCGCAGCGATAATCTGACCGAGATCCAAATCGAAAATTTGAAAATCTCCCTGGAGGAAACTCAACGAATTACAAGATTGCTGAAGGAACTCCTGGATCTAACACGGTTGGAAACCGGAGCTCTGCACCTGCACATGGAAGTTCTCTCCCTGAACAACTTTCTCGAAAACATGGGTTCGATGGCCGACCTCCTGGGTCCCAATCCCATTCAGGTGGACGTGCCAAAGGAACAGCTGCAGGCCATGGTGGATCGGGATCGTTTGAAACAGGTGCTCTTGAATCTTCTCACCAATGCAATTCGCTATTCTCCCCCCAAGTCCCCGATCATTCTCCGACTAATTCGCTCTGCAGATACGGCGATTCTCCAGGTGCAGGATCAGGGTATTGGGATTCCTGAAGATAAACTGGAGCGGATCTTTGACCGGTTTTATTCGGTATCGGAAGCTCGTAGCCGCCAACATGGGGGCTTTGGTCTGGGTCTAGCGATCACAAAAGCCCTGGTGGAGTCGATGCGGGGACGGATCACCGTCGAGTCGGAGGTGAATGTGGGCAGCACCTTCAGCATCATTCTTCCGATCCGCTAGTGAAAAATCTAGATGGATCTGCGCGATTGCAGCAGCATCGTTGGCTGTTCTGTGTCTGATCATAATTTCATCTGTCCAACATTAAAGCCCATATTCCGCAGGGGAGAGTGTAGATCAAGTGTATTTTTGAGTCATGACA
>CAYMOX010000067.1:0-22900 GCA_964392245.1 uncultured bacterium | reverse complement strand
CCAAGGAACTCAGTGACTTACTATACCATCAACACCAGGAAGTCAGGAGAGCCGAGGAGTAATGCAACTGGAGTTCATTCAGGATCAGAAACTCTCCCAGACCAGGGCTGCTGACCTTGATGAGAACATCACTCTCACGACTAATCCACTGGAACTCGGACGACAGGACATCCAGAGTCCTCAAACCAGAAACACTCGTCACCCATTGAGCCCTCAGCTTTTTCTTTAGCCAGAGCAGACTCTTTCTCTCCAATGTTGAAACTTTCATTCACTACTAGGTTCAGGTGGCCTAAGCATCTTCCAGATCTCAGCATCCACTTGATCCATATAATTTGTCTCCAGCTCACCGATCTTACGAATGATACGCTTGCGATCAATGGCCCTCATTTGAAAAATCATTGCCACAGAGGGAAGCGTTAATCCATTAATTTCTGACGGCTCAATTCGGACTGTGAATGGAAAACGCATCGCCCTTAACGAAGATGTTACTGGCACAACCATCAGCATGGGAGAAGATACCCGATCAGTCTGCACAGCAATAGCCGGACGTTTTCCCTCTTCTTCTCTCTGATCAGAGGATGGTAAACCTACCAAGTAGATATCGCCTCTGGCCATCTATCGACTCTCAGAGGCGATGATAACCTCCATCGCTTGCCAGTCCTCATCACTAGCAGCCTCCCATTGAGCAAACTCTCGCGCTAACTCTTCATCGTGCTCTGGCATCGCAAGCATGAGCAAATCTACAATCTCTGTGCTGATGGAATGCCCATGGATTTGAGCTCTCTGCTCAATAGCTTGGTACAAGTCAGTGGGAATGGTTACCTGAGCATTAATTGTCGTTGCTGCGTCCATAGCTGGATAGGTAGGGAGCTTTGCTCACCAAATCCTAGCTTAACTAGATCATCGTTGACATACTTGTAGACCTCTATCAGTTGTGGGGGATAGGCATCCGATCCGAGGCAGCCGCAACGGACCAAAAGTCCGCATCCCCAATAATTGGCGGAATTGCGGCATGCCATATTTTCTGATCACTGTAACTCAACAATCATAAGCTTCTCAAGTTAGCAACTGCGGACTTAAAATCCGTTGATCGATGAGATCGTGAGGGTTCAAGTCCCTCTGCCCCCATCAAGGGTCATAGCCCAAAAGTCTTTCATGGCAATGGTTACAGCTGATCTCCCCTGACGAGAGTTATTCTGGTCTCAGAGTGACTTTCTCGCTTATCGTCCTCTATTTTTGGGAGATATTTTGGAGAAATGGCTGCCGCTGCGGACTCACAGAACTGTTACGAGAAAATTGACCGAGAGATCGCCCGCACTAACCAGATCCTCAGTCGCTGCAAGCTTCGGAGGGATAAATGTAGTCTGGCCCTGCGAGGAAAGTTTCCGCCCAAACCGACACAGCTCCCCCCTGGGTTAGGTCAAGATGGCGGAATTGTCATGGAGAAGCGTCAACATTTGTACTTGGGGCTTCAGGCTACAAAGGAGGGTCTCAAAGCGGCAATCGCTATTGCCAAGCAGATCGACTCGGATCTGATGTTTGATCGGTTTGACTGGTCCCCCTGGCTCAAAGAGAAAGACAAACCTGCGGAGACAGTCAAAGAATGGTTGGCTCGGCTGGTGAAAGCTCACTGGGCCAAGACTCCCCAGGATCCGAATAAACTCAACTCGTGGAAGAAAGACTATCAGTGTGTCTATGATCTGCTGCCCTCGGAGAAGAGCCTGACCCTGGAGCTTCTGCAGGAGGCGATCCTGGAAAATTCAGAGGCAGGAACTCGAACACGGAGACGGTGGTGTCTGGCTTGTGGTAGGTTAGCTGACTTCGCTGGTTTAGATGGTAGAGCCCTGCGGAAACTCTCCACCTATAACCCCATTCATCATGTAAAACCGCGCGATCTACCTGATGATGAGGTGATTGCAGAGACTCTGGATCTCATTTCTAACCCTGGCTGGCGAACCGTTTACATCCTGATGGCGGTCTTTGGATTGCGGGATCATGAGGTGTTTCGGATCCAGTTGGAGGGATTGGATCAGGATCCGCCGTTGGTCGAGGTGCATGACAATTCCAAGACGGGACACCGGATGGCTTACGCCTGTCACGCAGATCAGTGGGGGACAGCATTCTACTTGACCAGTGAGACGGCAGTGTTGCCCAAAGTGGAAACTGAGGGGAAGGCAAACAATTCCCTGGGAACGAAGGTGACTCAGATGTTTGCTAAGTATGGGGTTTCGGCGAAGTTGGGGAAAGTTTACAACCTGCGCCATGCCTGGGCACGGCGAGCTTTTGAGCAGGAATGGCCTGTGGAGTTGGCGGCCAGATCCATGGGTCACGATGTGCGTGTGCATGTCCAGACCTATCAGAAGTTTATGGAAGAGTCCTCTTACTTCAAGGTGTACAAACGGCTGCGTCAGGGCAGATCCCAGACCTGAATATGATTTAGAGGATGAGACTTTCTGGAGGATTGGAGAGCAAGTCATTCCATTTCCGCCAGTTGACTTGCCAGTCTACGCGTTGAGATTGGCAGTTTGGCTTGGTGCGGTAATGGGTGCCGTATTTGAGACTGGTCTGTTTACGAGAGACCCGCCGATCTTCCGCTTCTGAGATCCGCTGCCGGATCCAGCTATCGCTGACATTCAGGAGACCTGCTGCCACTCTGGGAGATACCCACTCTTCGATCGGCAAGCCCACGACCCGCAGAATTTCCTCCAGGCGTTCATACTTTCTGAGCAAGAGTTGGTGGTCTCGCTCCAGGGCTTCAATTCGTTGCGATTGAGATGACATAGTTCAGCATTGCTAAAGTTTTTATTGGTCACATCCACAACCAGCCCCGCTGGGCCATCGCTTCCAGGAGAAGGAGATAGCAGTAGGTGGCTTCTCCTCGGTCACGCCAAAGGGTGAAGCAGAGGATCCGTAATCGCCCCAAGATCCGGTAAGCTTCCAGGCGACTGCCTTTGCCTTCTCGGATCAGGCGTTGAACTCCATATAAATAGGAAAAGGCTTGAGGACTCATTGCACCTTCCTCAGATGACGCAGTTCAATTTCATGAGGGTGGATCCATTTCTCGGCCTTAACCGTGGCCACCTCCTCGTTGACCGCCAACACCAACAGATCTCGACCCCGACAGGTGACATTCATGGCCCCAGGGGGACCGCAATATCGACACAGATCCCCTGCCCTGATTGGGGGACGGTATTTCCGGCTTGTGGGAGGTGGGCGTGACGGTTCAGAAGGTGGTGTGACAGATGCTGTGACAGCTGGGATCCGCTCTGGTGATGAATGTGACGGATGTGATGGATGATTGGAAAAGTTTTCTATAGGAGTGGGATCAGGGGGTGATGGAGTAGAGTGGGGTGTTTCTAAGCAAAAGTTTTCAGAAAACCCGTCACACTCGTCACATCCATCACTGGCAAGGGTTTCACCCGTCACACTATCCGTCACAGGTGACGCTTTATCTGTCACGGGTGGTGTGGTGATCGGTGGGGGAGAGGCATCCTCGATGGTTCGGATCGCCAGCCCCAGGAAATGGGATCCATATCTGTCCCGCCCCCGTTGCACATCCAGCCAGTTGAGCTGGGAGCGACAGAGGTCATTGAGAAGCGAGGAGAAACGACGAATGCTGACTTTCTGGGATCCGGTCACCTCACAATATTCTGCATAGTTGGCGTAGAGGTATGTGTCAGTGTCGAGGTAGAGGTGCGGATCCTGGGGATCCTTGGAGCGGTGAGCCACCCCTACTTGAGTACGAGCACCTGGGGTTCTCACCAGATTTGTGTTCAGCCAGTCTGCCAGTGGATTGACATCACAGAGGGCTTCTTGTTTAGCCTGCAGGAGAGAGGGGGCAGCCTCATCGGTGTTGAGGAGATAGTTCCTCACCTCATCGGGCTTCATCATGATCACCCAGTTGAGCAGACCAGGGATCTCCGGTTGAAACTCGGTATCCAGATCCCGTCGCACCTTGGGCCTGACCTCGAAGGGAACGGAGAGGCGACGGCGTTGCAGACCACTGGTGTAGTCGGCGGACTGGATCATTTCGTTGGCGGCCACCACCACCAGACAGGTGGGGCGGTATCCATTTTTCTGCTGTTTGTACTTCACCTCGTAGCGGACGGTATCGGATCCGGTGAGGGCTTTCAGAACGGTGACATTACCGCCATAGCGTTCGGAGTCCGTAATGGTGACCAGCCGTTTGCCAAAAATACCGGAAGTCTCGAAGCGGTTCTGTTCCAGATGCTTGAGCTCTGTCGTGAAGTTGTTGTCCTTGCCGACCAGGGCCTCGGCCAAGCGTATGAATGTGGATTTGCCTGTCCCAGCGGGTCCAACGCATTCCAGGTAGCGTTGCAGATCGGTGCGGCCAGAGACAATGGCATTGAGAAAGGCCCTGAGCACCTGAACTCTATCTTCATGTCCCCCCATGGCTTCCAACATCCAAGCCTGGATCTGCTCACAGATCGCCCAGGGATCAAAGCTGTAGGGAAGGCTCCAGGTGAAGTGATAGCTGGGATCATGATTGAACAACTCGCGGGTGTTGAGATTGAGGACCCCATTTTCTAAAGGGAGGAAATGAGCAGGAGGATCCCAGTCTCTGACCAGCAGATCACACCGGAGCAAACGGGTGACATCACCCAGGTATCCCGCACTGTAAGGAAGATCATCGGCATCCAGTTCAGCGCGGATCAGCTGCCACACCCCCACTTCTCCAGCAAGGCTCCACACGCCAGGGGTATGCAATTCATAGCGAAACCACTCCTGCAGTTCATCATTCCAGGCCAGCTGATCCTGATACATGGCAGCCAGCCGTGCAGCCAATCGACTTGATGGGGGTGCTCGCTTTTCCTGCTTGCCTGTCCCTTTCTGGGTCTTCTGATTGGATGGATCCTCAAGGGTTTTCAACCACTGCTTGTAGGGAATCGCGTCTCGGATCCGTTCTCTGAAGGTTTCTGCCCCAAGAGTGAGGATGGCATCGTCCATGCCCTTACCTTCCTCCACCTGCCACTGAGCTACTCGAATCGTGGATCCTTTGCGTTTGAGGGTATTGGCCAGACGGATCAGGGCCTGCTTCACTTCCAGCTTGGTGACGATATCACTGTCAAAGGCCAGGATGAACTCCCGACCAGGAACGGCGAACATTTCCAGAATGGAGACCAGTTGCCCATTGTTGAGACCCATCTCCACTCCCGCCAGGGCAAGGGTCACCAATCCAATCGAGAGTCCAGCTCCAGCTTTCTTGGCCCCTTCCGTGATGACGATGGGAACGGTAGGATCCTCCAACACCTGCCGCCAGTAGAGGGGATCGGGCATCCTCAAGCAAATGGCATTGTGGGGAATCTCTTTCTTGGGGCCAATGTATTTAGAGGGCTTCTCCTGATTCAGTTGCAGAGGTTGATCCGGTTTGAACTGACCATAGGGGAGGGAATCACCTGTCCAGGGATCCACTCCACTCACCCACCAGCCGTAAATGTCATGGATGTAGGCTTTCCAGCGCAGGCGGTGAGCGATCTCCCGCTTATCCGTGAGGCTGATGACATTGAGGTCAGTGATCTGGGGACTGACGCCGCTACCATGCACCCATTCCTCGTAATGAGCTGGCTTGAGACGGTTGGGATCGTGAGTGTTGAGGTACATGATCAGCAGGAGAGAATGACTTCAGACAAGACTTCAAACTCATGCAAGGGCACCAGGATCCCGTGGGTGGCATAGCCCTGATTCTGAATGGAACGAATGGGATAGGTTCTCAGCCAGCGGGGAAGCTGTGCTCGCAAAGCCTCGAACCGGATCACATAAATCAGCTCTAGTCCAGGGATGTAGTAGAGAAGCAGATCCGATTCGGAGGTAACGGCCCAGCCCAACTTCAGATCTCTGTCAATGGAAATGGTCTCGACAAAGGCATTGCCCGTGGTTTGGGCACGGTGATCCGTCTTGTATTCCACCCGCCAGACTTTCCCTGAGCGCCAATGGGTGAGAATACGATCAATGCCGCGTCGCTGTTCGGATCAGTTCGCCAGTTCAATGTGGAAATCAGGCTTCACCTGACGATCAATGAACTGCTCTGCTTTAAGGCCCTGTTGGAGCTGGGTGGAGAAGCGGTGGGTTTTCATCAGGCCACTCCTCTCTGAATCCAGATCCAGATGTCCCCATGAACCGCAAAGACCTCAATGAATCGAGTGAGGTTGGATCCGAGGTAAGCCAGACCCGAGGCAAAGACAGCGGTTTCGTTGTTGTTGATGAAAGTGACTCTCTTGTGCAGGAAGCAGATGGGGTAGTGCTTCAGTTTCTGGAACCATTGAGTAGATGGGTCTATCTTGATGAGGGCAATGGCTTCCTTTGTCCTGCCGGACTCATACTCAGTGCAGAGCTTGTTGATCCAGGCCGCCGATTCACTGTAGGGGTGATTCATCCAGAGGGTTTCGGCGTGCCACTCCTGAGATAGGCCATCCTCATCTTTGGTAAACACCTGCTTGGCGGGAACATTGGGCTCAGTCTTGGAATTGCTACAGGGATCCAGGTCAAAGACCTCTACCCCGAATACCTCTAGGGCCGCTTTCCAGATCCAAGCGGGAGTGTAGTGTTCATCAGACTTGGAACTGGTCATGATCTGACGCACCCGATCCGTTCCAGATATTGAGGCAGATGCAAGCCTTGGGGATGGTTCTTGAATAGGAGGCGTTGGATCTTCAGCAGAGTCTTCTTCCTCTTGAACCTCTTGCAGATCCACTTCCTCTCGATGCTGATCCACGATGTCACGAGCCAATGTGTAGGTAACTGTTTCCCCGTTACTGGCTTTCGCCAGGGCCTCCTGTCTTGCAGTGGTTGGGGTTGCTGGGGCAGCAAGCAGGTAGAGAGCTGAGGGAGCGAACTGTTGCAAATGCGCAAAATTCACGAATCTGAATTCTCGGGCCACGCACATAAAATTTTGGGCTGTGCGCTCTTTCCACTCAAACTCTTCCTGTAACCAATGGCTGAATTCTCCGTGTGGCAAGGCTTCTTTCACTGAGATCAGCTGTTCGCCAGTCTCAATGACATTTTCAGCAGCTCGCTTGATCAGCCTCCTGATCTCTTTGGTGTGGTGCTGGATCACCTCTCTCTTTGCCGGATCCAGTCGGTTGTAGTCGTAGCTCATCCCCCCTCTCCACCTGTCTTACTAGATAGAACCAATTACCCATAGAATTGCGTGGACTCCTGTCATCTATTCTTGCTCTATACAAAATCTGACCTGCTGCACAGTGCAGCAACTTACTTTCTACATGTGCTAGCCCCACCATAAATAGTTATTTCCTCCACCCCCTTTCCCTGTATTTAGCATCGCGCTACAACTGAAACGATTCATACGTTAGCACGAATCATCTAGATCTCAATACTGTTGCATGTGTAGGATTTGTTGCTATGCTACTGCTGTTCCCTTTGGAGTCTCTTTCCGTTGGCCTATCATCCTGCTCTCGCTCATATCTCTGCTCTCCTCAAGGCCAAGCGCCGCGAGAAAAATTTCAGCCTGCGGGAAACAGCTCGTGAATGTGGCGTCAGTGCCTCCACCCTCTCCCGTATTGAACGAGGGGTGGCCCCCGCTCTCCCTGATGCCGAAACGCTGGATCGTCTGGCCCAATGGCTCGGCGTTTCCGTGGGCTTTCTCATCCAACAACCGGATCCGCCTAAGGACGTGGAAGCGGGAAACATTCCAGAACTGAGTACACCAGAAGTGGTGGAGGTCCACCTGCGGGCGGATAGGAATCTCAGTCCCGAGACGGCAGCTGCTCTAGCAGAGCTATTTCGTCTGGCTTACAAACAATATTCACAACTACAACATCCTTCTGATCCCCAAGATGAGTGAGTGTGATGACTTTGCATCCTTTTGTTATCTGGGCCGAGGAACAGGCGCGGGGGCTGCGGTCCCTGTTGCATCTCGACACCTATTCAGTTCTGGATCCCCTCAAACTGGCGGAGGTGATGGGGGTCAAGGTGATCACGGCAGATGATGTGGCGGAGTTTCAACCCCGTGCTACACAAGCAGAAGAATGGTGGGGGATTGCCCATAAGTTGGCTCACGGGGAGTATCTGGTGATCTTGAACCCTGAGCAGTCACCGAATCGGATGCAATCCACATTAATGGAAGAGTTGGCCCATATCTATCTGGATCATCCTCCCAGTCAACTGGTGGTGAGGGGAAAACAAGGATATCGGACCTATGAGCGGCAAAAGGAGAAGCAAGCCTATGCCGTGGGAGCCGCTGCTTTGATGCCCTTGGATCTGTTGGAATTGGCCAGATTCCTGAGTATCGATCCGCTTCACGTCGCTGGACGGAATGGGGTGAGTGTGGCTCTGGTGGAGTATCGAGCCAAGGTAACGCGGATCCAATTGACCGGGCAGGCTGATTGGCCGCCGCACCTGCAGGAAGAAAAGCAGCGTAATGGGGTTATCTGGTGATGGGATCATGCGGAAACGTCCCCAGACGAGCATCTTACGAGATTCAGTGGTGAGGCTGCTGCCCAAGCTGTCCTACATCTCCGATGCTGATGAACCTGTGAGGGTATCCAGGGTGCCGATCACCACCATTTGGGAGCGGATCGCTCGGGGGGATCCGGTTTCAGTGCAATCTGGTGAGGAGTTTTTCAGACCTTTGTTGCTTGATCCTTACTGGTCGAGGCTCTGGCGGTTGCTCCAGAAATGGCCTGCGCCGATTCGTGTGCTGATCCTGGGGCAAGAGGAGCAGACCATCTTGATTATTTCTGATTCGCTGATCTTGGAAACCAAGTCAATTGAAAGCTGATTATGCGAGCTTTAGCAGAATTCAACCTTTATTCTGAATGCACTATGTCTAACTTGGCAGTGTAGGGGACGCCACTATCTCACTGATTCTGATAAAATCTGATTTGATCTTAGTGCCCTTAACCTGTGCCCGTTGTAGGGTTCTATTGCACCATGGGGGAACTTCATTTAAGGGAAAACTTGCAAATTGGCAAAGTATTCATTGAAAGTAGTTTGTAGGATATTGATTACAGACATAGGGCTGTAAGGCGCGGCTCTGATTTCCCTGGGATGAATGAATGGCTGAGCAAGAGATAGAACAGAGTCTGATCGAAAAACTGCACGATCTCAAATACACCCACCGCCGTGATATCCGCGATCGTGCCGCACTGGAGCAGAACTTCCGTGAAAAGTTTGAGGCACTCAACCGCGTTCATCTGACTGACAGTGAGTTTTCCCGACTGCTGGAGTCGATCGTCACCCCGGATGTCTTCGCTAACGCCCGACACTTGCGGGAGCGCAACAGCTTTGAGCGTGACGATGGTACACCCCTCTACTACACCCTGGTCAACATCAAGCACTGGTGCAAGAACAGCTTCGAGGTGGTTAACCAGCTACGCATCAACACCGACAGCAGCCATCACCGCTACGATGTGATCCTGCTGATCAACGGTGTGCCTGTGGTGCAGATCGAGCTAAAATCCCTCAGCATCAGTCCGTGCCGCGCCATGCAGCAGATTGTCGATTACAAGAATGACCCTGGAAATGGCTATGGCAAGACCCTGCTGTGCTTCATCCAGCTCTTTATCGTCAGCAACCGCAGCGATACCTGGTATTTTGCCAACAACAATAACCGCCACTTCAGTTTCAACGCCGACGAGCGCTTTTTGCCCCTCTACCAGTTTGCCGATGTTGACAACCAGAAGATCACCCACCTGGATGCCTTTGCCGAGACATTCCTTGCCAAGTGCGCCCTGGGCGAGATGATCAGCCGCTACATGGTGCTAGTGGCCAGTGAGCAAAAGCTCCTGATGATGCGCCCTTACCAGATCTATGCTGTCAAGGCCATTGTTGAGTGCATTCATCGCGCTAGCGGCAACGGTTACATCTGGCATACCACAGGCAGTGGTAAGACCCTCACTTCATTTAAGGCATCCACCCTGCTGAAGGATAACCCTGACATTGACAAATGCCTATTTGTGGTCGATCGCAAGGATCTGGATCGGCAGACACGGGAGGAATTCAACAAATTCCAGGAGGGCTGCGTTGAGGAGAACACCAACACCGAAACTCTAGTCAGGAGGCTACTCTCTGACGACTACGCGGATAAGGTGATCGTTACCACTATCCAAAAGCTAGGGCTAGCTCTGGATGACAGTCAGAAGAATGGGAATAAAAAGCGCAACTATAAGGAGCGATTGGAACCGTTGCGCAATCAGCGGATGGTTTTTATTTTCGATGAATGCCACCGATCACAATTTGGCGAGAACCACAGAGCGATCAAAGAATTCTTTCCCAATGCCCAACTCTTTGGATTCACAGGCACGCCCATCTTTGAGCAAAATGCCAGCTATCAGCAGATCGAAGGCCAGCAGGCTTCTTATGTGACAACCCAGGATATTTTCCAACAGCAGCTACACGCTTACACTATTACCCACGCCATCGAAGATCGGAATGTGTTGCGCTTCCATGTGGATTACTACAAGCCTGAAGGCACTAAACTTCCCAAATCAGGCCAGACTCTCGCTAAGCCAGCCATCGTCGAGGCGATTCTCAGTAAGCATGATGCCGCCACCGCCGGACGCAAGTATAACGCCATCCTAGCCACGGCTTCGATCAACGATGCCATCGAATACCATCGCTTGTTTCAGGAGATCCAGGCTTTAAAGCAGACTGAGGACAGCGACTTTATGCCTCTGAACATAGCCTGCGTCTTTTCGCCACCTGCTGAAGGTAACAAAGACGTGCAGCAAATTCAGGAAGACTTGCCCCAGGAAAAGGCTGACAATGAACAGGAACCGGATCAGAAAAAGGCAGCCCTGGTGGCGATCATCGACGACTACAATGCTCGCTATAGGACCAACCACAGTGTCAGCGAGTTCGATCTTTACTATCAGGATGTACAAAAGCGGATCAAAGATCAGCAATATCCCAACAGCGACTTACCCCATGCCCAGAAGATCGACATCACGATTGTGGTGGATATGCTGCTGACGGGGTTCGATTCTAAATTCCTCAACACGCTCTATGTCGATAAAAACCTCAAGTATCATGGCCTGATCCAAGCATTATCACGCACCAACCGAGTGCTGAACGACACCAAGCCCTATGGCAACATTCTCGACTTTCGCCAACAGCAGGAGGCGGTGGATGCCGCGATCACCCTTTTCTCTGGTCAGGCTGGGGAAAGAGCTAAGGAAATCTGGCTGGTGGACAAGGCTCCTGTGGTGATCGAGAAGCTGCAAACAGCTGTGCAAAAGCTGGATCAGTTCATGGAATCCCAGGGGTTGGCAAGTAAACCGGAAGCTGTTCCCAATCTTAAGGGGAATGCTGCTCGCAGCCAGTTTATTAATCTATTTAAGGAGGTGCAGCGCCTTAAGACCCAGCTTGACCAGTACACGGATCTGACGGAGGAAAACAAGGGAGCCATCGAGCAGGTGTTGCCCAAGGAGCAGTTACAGGGCTTTAAGGGGGTCTACCTGGAAACGGCCCAGCGATTGAAGGAACAGCAGGGCAAAGCTGACACGAGTAGCCCAGAGGTGGAACAGCTTGATTTTGAGTTTGTACTGTTTGCGTCTGCTGTGATTGATTATGACTACATCATGGCGCTGATCACCCGCTACGCTCAGCAAACCCCAGGTAAGCAGAAGATGAGCCGCGCCGAGTTGATCGGTCTGATTCAGTCTGATGCGAAGTTCATGGACGATCGCGAGGATATTACCGAGTACATCAATACGCTGGAGGTGGGCAAGGGGCTGGACGAGAAGGCGATCCGTGGGGGCTATGAACGCTTTAAGGCGGAGAAACAAAGCCGCGAACTGGTTGATATTGCCACGAAGCACAGGCTGGAAACTGCTGCCCTGCAAGCGTTTGTGGATACGATCTTGCGCCGCATGGTGTTCGATGGCGATGCCCTCAGCGATCTGTTTGCGCCAATGGAGTTGGGCTGGAAGGCTCGGACCAGAGCGGAACTGGCGCTGATGGAGGAGCTGATCCCGCTGTTGAAGAAGTTGGCGCAGGGGCGGGAGATTTCGGGGTTAGAGGTCTATGAGCAATAATTTGAGCGTTACTCAGGAGGTTGAGATGAACCAGGCGCAATTTTTCGAGAAGATTCAAGCCCTGCCGCCTGATAAGCAGGTAGAGGTATTTGATTTTATTGAGTTTCTGGCAGCCCGTAGCCGAACCCAGTTAGAAGAAAAGGAATCTCTAGCCGATCGCTTGCTAACGATGCCTGATGTTGGCTTGGATGAAGATTTTGCCAGGGTAGATGAGTCGGAACAGGTGGGCGATGTATTTAGTTGATAGCAATGTTATTGGTGAGTTGCGAAAACGCAGGTCGGCTAATGCCAATGTCCTTGCTTTTTTTACCGAAGCGGCACAACAAAAAACCCCAATGTTCTTATCAGCGATCACAGTTGGAGAGCTACGCCGAGGAGTAGATTTGATCCGTTATCGGGGCGATCTGCCTCAGGCTGAACGACTTGAAGTGTGGTTGAATCAGTTGCTCCTAGACTTTGGGAATTTTATTTTACCGTTTGACCGCGCTGCTGCTCAGGTGTGGGGCAAGTTGCGAGTCCCCCATCCAGAAAATCCTTTAGACAAACAGATTGCGGCTACGGCGTTGGTGCATCGGTTGGTTCTTGTGACCCGTAATGAAAAAGATTTTGCGGACACAGGGGTAGATGTTTTTAATCCCTTCAATGAGTTTTCAGAAGGGGGGAAACAGCTATGAATCAAAAACCTAATCGCTCCTTAGTGCCAAAGTTGCGTTTTCCTGAGTTTCGGGATGCGGGCGAGTGGAAAGTGAAAGAAGTTGGCGAAATCTTCAAAGTTACTCGTGGCGAAGTGCTTTCGATAACTTTGCTTAAAGATACAAAAACTATTGAAATGCCGTACCCAGTTTATTCGTCCCAAACTAAAAGTAATGGACTATCAGGATTTTACTCAGAGTATCTTTATGAAGATGCAATCACTTGGACAACGGACGGAGCAAATGCTGGAGATGTCAACTACCGTCCTGGTAAATTTTACTGTACTAATGTTTGTGGCGTTCTACTAAGTACAGATGGTTACGCTAACCTGTGTATTGCAGCTTTGATAAATAGTGTTTCTAAAAAACACGTTTCCTACGTAGGAAATCCAAAGTTGATGAATGGAGTAATGAGTAAAATCAAAATTCCATTCCCTCCACTACTCGAACAGCAAAAGATTGCGGAGTGTCTTGCTTCAGTGGACGATCGGATCACCCTAGAAACCCAAAAGCTCGACGCGATCAGATCACATAAAAAAGGGCTGATGCAGCAGCTTTTCCCCGCCGAAGGTCAAACCCTGCCGCGGATCCGGTTCCCTGAGTTTCGGGATGCGGGAGAGTGGGAAGAAAAGAAATTGGGTGATATTGCAACTATCCGATCCGGAACCACACCATCAAGATCAAAACCAGAATTTTATATTGATGGAAATATTCCTTGGGTAAAGACAACGGATCTAAATAACTCCTATATCTACACTACCGAGGAGAAAGTTACCACATTAGCAAATATGAAACTAAATCCTGAGGGTTCAGTGCTTGTTGCAATGTATGGTGGCTTTAATCAAATCGGTCGAACAGGTTACTTAAAAACTGCTGCTGCAACAAATCAAGCTATTTCTGTTATAAATATCAGAGGTAATAAATTAACTAGCTTATACTTGCTGATTTGGCTGAATGCGAAAATTGACTATTGGAAAAACTTCGCAATCAGTAGTAGAAAGGACGCCAACATCACTGGAGCCGATGTAGCAGCTTTCCCCATAGTGTTCCCATCATTGCCCGAACAACAGAAAATTGCAGATTGCCTTTCTTCCCTAGACGAACTGATCACCTTGCAAACCCAAAAGATCGACGCCCTGAAGTTGCACAAAAAAGGGCTCATGCAGCAGTTGTTTCCATCAGTTGAGGAGGTGATCGGATGAAATAGCTATAGTCATTGCACATTTTTAGTCGTGTTGTTAGTCGTTAAACCGAGAGGTCTTAACCAATGGAAGCAATTCGGAGCATTCAAACTGTAGAAAACGGAGAGATTCATCTCCAGTTACCTAGGCAATTTTGGGGGCAGGAAGTAGAAATCATCGTGCTGCCCGCACCCCAACAAACCCCGCAACCCATCCGCCGCAAAAAGAGCCTGCGTGGATGTTTAAAGCAGTATGCCAAACCTGATCTGATCGCCCAGGAGCAAGACGCATGGCTAACCGTTGTGAGTGAAGAACATGAGCATCGTTGATGCCAATATCATCTTGCGCTACCTTCTGGATGATCATAACGACCTGTCCCCCAAGGCAGCAGAGATTCTTGAGCAACAGACAGTAACCTTGCCGATGGAGGTCGCCTGTGAAGTGGTATATGTTTTGCAAAAGGTCTATACAGTCGAGCGGGAAGCGATTCATCAACAGTTGGAAAATTTGCTTGCTGAGAACCTGATCGAGATGGAGAAGCCTGCCATTTTCCTGAAGGCACTGGAGTGCTATAGCACTGGCACATTCGACTTTGTGGACTGTTTGCTGTGGGCGTATCACACCGTAGAGCAGGAGGATGTTTTCACGTTTGATGACAAGCTACGCAAACATATTCATCGGACTGCTTGAGGGATGATGCAGAAGTTTTTTTCCATCGGTTGATGAGGTGATCAGATGAGCGAGAAAACCTTTGCTACTCTCAATGACTTAGCTACACACCTGCGCAGTATTCTGGACAACAAAAAATACATTCTGCTCTACGCCTACAACGGCACAGGCAAAACACGCCTGTCAATGGCCTTTAAGGATCTCGGCAGGCAAGACAATCAACGGGATACGCTCTACTTCAATGCCTTTACCGAAGACCTTTTTACCTGGGATAACGATCTAGATGGTGACAGACAACGAGTGCTGAGACTCCATTCCACTTCCTACTTTTTCGCTGGGCTGGAAGAACTGGAAATGGAAAACCGGATCCGCCCTTTCCTTCACCGCTATGCTGATTTTGACTTCAGCATCGACTACCAGACTTGGACAGTCAGCTTTTCCCGTGAGATCAAGAGAGGGGGAACAACTCAAACCATCGACAATATCAAGGTGTCACGGGGTGAGGAGAATATTTTTATTTGGTGTTTCTTCCTAGCTATTGTCCAGTTGGTCATTGATGGGGCAGAAGCGTATCAGTGGGTTAAGTACATCTATATTGACGATCCCATCTCATCACTGGATGAGAATAACGCCATTGCGATCGCTAGCAATCTTGGACAATTACTCAAAC
Source organism: uncultured bacterium (assembly GCA_964392245.1). Lineage (GTDB taxonomy): Bacteria > Cyanobacteriota > Cyanobacteriia > Thermostichales > Thermostichaceae > JAAUUJ01. Next base: position 7,674 of record CAYMOX010000067.1, on the reverse strand, counting down.
GACAGGACGGTGATATAAAGACTGTCATATCATCCCATCACACTCTATTTTTTAATGTGCTGTGTAATGAGCTTGGTAAAGCAAAAAAATACTTTCTTTCCTACAGAAAGAAACTTGGTGACTACATGATTCGGGATACTGGCGACACCCCTTTTTTTCATCATGTCGCCCTGCTGACCGAGTTGTATCAGGCGTCGCAGTCCGGCCAGATCTACACCTACCACTTCAGTATCCTGCGCTCAATCTTGGAAAAGTCGGCGAGTTTTCACGGCTATCCTGGTTTTGCGGACTGCATTAAACGGGATGCTGACGACCCCGAGGGCATCCTCCATGCTCGGGTGATCAGTCTCCTCAATCACGGCGGTTATTCCCTGTATGAGCCAAGGGAGATGGTAGACGAAAATAAAGATTTCTTCAGAAAAATCCTTAATGATTTCTTGGGCCGATACCCCTTTAACCCCGAATTATTCACCGCAGTATCCGAGGAAGTAGAAGCATCATGACCGAACAAGACCACAAACAGCTCGGCAGTATTCTGTGGGCGATCGCCGATCAACTACGCGGCGCGATGAACGCGGATGACTTCCGTGACTACATGCTCTCCTTCTTGTTTCTGCGCTACCTTTCCGACAACTACGAAGCCGCTGCGCAAAAAGAACTTGGGAATGACTATCCCTCGCTGCTGGAAGCCGATCGCCGCACCCCCCTAGCTGTGTGGTATGCCGAGAATCCAGACGATACCGCTGAGTTTGAGAAGCAGATGCGCCGCAAAATGCATTACGTGATCCAGCCAGAATACCTCTGGAGCCACATTGCTGAGCTGGCCCGTACCCAAAACGGCGAGCTGCTCCACACCCTGCAAAAGGGCTTCAGCTACATCGAAAACGAATCCTTTGCCAGCACCTTTGGCGGACTCTTCTCCGAAATCAACCTCAACTCAGAAAAATTAGGGAAGGACTACACCGCCCGCAACTCCAAACTCTGCACCATCATCAAGTCCATCTCTGAGGGGCTGGCCGAATTTTCGACAGATAGCGATACCCTGGGCGATGCCTACGAGTACCTGATCGGCCAGTTTGCCGCCGGATCCGGCAAAAAAGCAGGCGAGTTCTACACACCTCAACAGATTTCCAGCATTCTCTCTGGCATTGTCACCCTCGACAGCCAAGACCCCACCACCGGCAAGCGAACTCACTTAGATAGCATCTTGGACTTTGCCTGCGGATCTGGATCCCTTCTGCTCAACATCCGTAATCGCCTCGGTCCCCACGGCATCGGCAAAATCTACGGGCAAGAAAAGAACATCACCACCTATAACCTCGCCCGCATGAACATGCTCCTGCACGGGGTAAAGGATTCGGAGTTCGAGCTCTACCACGGCGACAGCCTTACCAATGAGTGGGATTGGCTGCGCGAAATGAACCCCGCCAAAATGCCCAAGTTCGATGCAGTAGTCGCCAACCCACCCTTCAGCTACCGCTGGGATCCGACCGAAGCACTCGGCGAAGACATGCGCTTCAAAAACTACGGCCTCGCTCCCAAATCCGCCGCTGACTTTGCCTTCTTGCTGCACGGCTTTCACTACCTCAAGCCCGATGGAGTCATGGCCATCATCCTGCCCCATGGTGTCCTGTTTCGTGGGGGTGCAGAAGAACGCATCCGCACCAAGCTCCTGAAAGATGGCCACATCGACACCGTGATCGGCTTACCCGCCAGCCTGTTCTACTCCACCGGCATCCCAGTCTGCATCCTGGTACTGAAAACGTGCAAACAGCCGGATGACGTGCTGTTCATTAACGCTGTCGAATACTTCGAGAAAGGTAAGCGGCAAAACCGCCTGCTACCAGAACACATCGAGAAGATCATCGATACCTACCAGTTCCGCAAAGAAGAAAAACGCTATTCCATGCGTGTGTCGATGAAACGAATCGAGGAAGAAGGCTACAACCTGAACATTTCCCGCTATGTCCCCACAGCTAAGTCAGAAGAACCAGTTGATTTGCAGGCCGTACAAAGCGACTTGGTTTCATTAGAGCAGAAGATTGAGGCTGCTCGGGATCAGCACAATGCTTTCCTCAAAGAGCTGGGACTACCCACCTTGCCGTGATGTTGAAGAATCTCAAAGAAATAACCTGCTCCAGATAGTCCAGAGCAGGATCGTTGAGGTGGTTGACTAGATTGTTTAACGGGGTTTTGCTACAAATTACCTCACGCCAGCTGCAGGGTGGTCAGATCCGCCTGAGTGGTCAGGGTGGCACGCAGCTCACCATCATCACCCACTCCCACAGAAAAGCGATTCTCTCGCTCACCACGGGGCAGGCCCTCATTCTGGATCCGCTCCACACGAGCCGCATGCAGCAACAGGCTGTAGATGTACGCCTCCACCCCCTTCGGATCCTCAGCATTGATGGAAGCAGGCAGAGTGGGAGGGTTAGGAACAACGGTCTGGAACTCTGAAACACGCATAGGGAAAGGATTGAACAACAACAGATCCATTCTGGATAGACCCCAAAAGTAAGTTGCTGGATCATCCAGCAAAAAGGGTGATCTGGTTGGTTAGCTTGACTGGAAGAATCCGTATTTCAGCCATGACGACCACCACAACCACTAACTTTGAAAGAGCCCTGGCCTTCACCCAGCAATGGGAGGGTGGGTTCGTGGATCACCCGAATGATCCTGGGGGTCGAACAAATTTCGGGATCACCCAGGCCACCTATGATCAGTGGCGCAGAAGTAAACAGCTCAGACCCCAGGATGTGTTGTGGATCCAGCCTCAGGAGGTGAAGTGGATCTACTGGGAGAACTACTGGATCCCTGCCAAATGTCCTGCGATGGTGCTGCCCCTGGCCGTTGCTCACTTCGATACCGCTGTCAATTTCGGAGTAGGGGGAGCAACCAAGTTCCTTCAGTCAGTTCTCGGAGTTGGTGTTGATGGGATCTGGGGACCTATTACCCAAGCTGCTTTCGAGAAAACCAACACCAGGGAGACAGCTCAGGCGATTGTGGAGGCACGGATCCGTTATCGCTACCAGCGAGTGGCTCAAGCTCCCAGCCAGAGAGTGTTTCTGCAGGGGTGGCTGAACCGTGACAATGCTCTCCTCTCTCTCGTTCGAAGGCTGTGTTCGCGGAGCGTGCCGTAGGCATGGTTTGGTCATGGGAATGCTGGAAATGATCGTGATGGGCGGATCCCTGATGACCGTGATGGAGCTGGGTCGTCGTTTCTCTGTCTTGGGCAATCGTTATTCCATGTTGATGCAGGAGATGGGGTATCTCAAGGAACGGATCACTTACCTGGAGAGGGATCTAACCGCTTGTCGAACTGAGGTGGAGATCTGGCGGGATAAGTATATGCGGTCAGGGCAGGAGTGAAAGAACATGGATACTTTCTCCGAACCGTTCGTCCTTGGCGGCCCACAGGGCATCCAGTTTCTGATCGAAACAAAACTCCTCAAAAGGACTGGGGCTCGACTGGGGAAACGAGTTGCGTTTCTTGATCTCACTGAAGGTGCAGATGTGGTGCGACTGAGAGGACTTGGATTCAATGCGGTGGGATTGGATCAAACAGAGGCTGATGATCTTCCTCCTGCTGATGTGGTGCTGCTGAGTGACCCCTCATTGGTAGAGCAAGCCTGGGATCTGACTCACTTCCTTGTAGTTGCGGATGCTGGTTTGGCTGATGAGTTGGGTCTGATCGGAAAGGTTTATGAACTACTGCCTCAACGGTTGGTTGTTCTTCCTAAAAAAATGAAGGCTTTCATTCGCACGTTGCTATCGGTTGCTGTGAATGATGTTTGATCTGTTGCTGCTGGAGCTGTTGACTAAGGTTTTGGAGGTGGGGATCCGCCAGGCGCTGGATCAGGTCACCCTCTGCAAAGGTCAGAACCTACAACTTCACCCAGGACGGAGTGCGATCCATCGCTACAAGTTGAGCCGACCCATGCAGGCCCTGGTGAATGCTGGGCTGATCAGACCAGGTTGGACTCACCTCGATTATGGATGCGGCTATGGCGATGATGTGATGCGGCTGCAAAGGATGGGGATCCACTCCTGGGGCTGGGATCCTTACTGGTTTCCCCACACTCCCAAGCAACATTCTGATGTCGTGACCTGTCTATTCGTGTTGAATGGGATCCTCCATCGTGAGGAGCGAATTGCTGTTCTTCAAGAATGCTGGTCACTGACGAAACGATATTTGGTGATCAGTGGACGGGTGCCTCCGGTGTTTGGTGGGCAATGGATCCCCCATGGAGACGGGTACGTCAGCCCTCATCGCAAGGTGTTTCATGTGATCGGGAACATGAAGACCTTCCAATGGTTTGTGGAATCCACCCTGGAGGTGGAAACGCATGTGTTGCTCACGAAGCCGATCACACTGATCATCCCCAGGGACACGGATCAGCTGGTGCTGGATCTCTTGGCGCTAGCCTGCCGGAGGCATATCGCTGGCCTCAACGCCAAGATCCAACTCTCTCATCCTGTTTCCATCCATCGGCCCGTCGCCCTGGTGCAGTCATAGATCCTTTCTGAGCACTGCGGACTCGAACGGTCTAGTTCCGATCCATGCAGGGAGTCTCATGGGGCCTTGAATTCGCGATTTCACCCTGGCAGAACCCTGCTCCCCTGTCAAAGTCGTTCCTCCAGTGGGGGGCTCCACTTATGACAGGTGCTCATGAACCTGCCCCTTGGTGATCACCGAATTCTAGGTCCCCCAATGAAAACTCTGCACACATGGATCAAAATCTGGAAACTCTCTCGCCAGTGCCAGTACATCAAAAGCCTTCGAGACTTCGCGGAATACACAGGTCAACCGATGGAAACTCCAGTCCGAGAAGAATGGCTCTGGTGGCGCATGACGCTGAAGCGCTGAGGATCGATCAGGGCCTGAGTGCCCTGTTCCCTCCGCTTTCTCCCTAGCTTAGGGCTTCTCTCTAGGTGGGGCTTCAGTCACTAGCAGCTAGTTCTCCCCCATCGATTTGACCCACCCACAGTATCAGCCGGATCAAGGCCGAGGCGAGACAACTGCGTTGTGCCCTGATCCTGGCCGAATGATCAGGGGTCGTTCAACCGACGGGAGATCCCAGTCATGCCAGTTACCAAGCAGCCCCTCACCACCGAAGCTCGACAGCAGCGAATCGCTCAGTATCAGCAACGGATCCAGATTCTCAAGGCTGCCTTCGATGCTCTACCTGAGAATGGAGCTGGATCAGCCTACGGTGAGATCCTTGAGGAGATTGAGGATCTGAAGTTTCGGATCCGGCAGTTAAGCCTCTAACAGGGTCTGAAATGCATCCAGGTCCTGACATTTCAGGGCCTCACGGTGAAGGGAACGCAGCTGCTCAGCATCCCTAGTTCGCAGCTGATCTCTGAGGTCAATGGGGACAGATCCAAATCGGAATTCAAGAGTGTCTACCAGGGTTTCCAGTATCCCTTCCTGGACCCCTTCCTGTCTCCCCTCCTGCCGACCTTCCTGCCGACCTTCCTGCCGACCTTCCTGCCGACCTTCCTGGAGGATCTGCTCATACCAGGGTGACTCTCTCAAAACAGCCATGTCCCACCTCATGATCTCCTGAACTAATGGTAGCTCCAACACAAACCTGGCAAAGAAGGCGAGTAAGGGTTCAAACTCAGCTAATTCTTGATTTTGTCGAAGCTCCTGGACTGCCCTTCGCACAACATCTTCATTTCCCCCACCTTTCAGCACTGGAACAAAAGGTAACAAGGCTGGTAGAGGCTGAGTGAAGACCTGATCAACCTCCACTTCCCAGAGATTGATAACTTGATAGTCTTGTCTTGCCTGGAGACCAAGGAAGGTGGACTCAAAGAATGCGGGAATCTCAGGATCTTGATTGGGTGGCAGGATAGTGACCAGTACGGGGTAGACAGGCAAGTCATACTTCTCTCTGGCAAGAGCGGCATAGGCTGTCATGCGCTTCGGCATTTTTGAGGAGTAATGCAACTGGAGCTCATTCAGGATCAGAAACTCTCCCAGACCAGGGCTGCTGACCTTGATGAGAACATCACTCTCACGACTAATCCACTGGAACTCGGACGACAGGACATCCAGAGTCCTCAAACCAGAAACACTCGTCACCCATTGAGCCCACGCTTCAGGATCCAGGCTAATGAGGCGTTTACCCCCAATGTCCGCTTTCTTTGCCATGGCCAGCTCATCCCATCAATCCCTTGAGACTACCTGAAATGGGCTTACCAAACACCATTCCCCTTGTGAACAAACCACATCACTTGATTTCATGGAAAACAGGTAGTGATCCGTGGCAGGAATTGTGACACTGGTGAGCAATAGTCCGCAGCGTTTACCATTCCGTCTGCCGTAGAGTCTGTAATCTTGATCTGTAAAACTCGCTTCCAAAGAACCCTGAAACTCAACGCAGTTCTAGATTTCCGCGAATTTCTAGTATCACAAATGGGAGATGTGTGGGAGAATGGGAAAGATGATCAGCTGTATTTCCTACGCAGACTTGGTTTCAGGTTAAGCATATCGGACTTAAAATCCGTTGATCGATGAGATCGTGAGGGTTCAAGTCCCTCTGCCCCCATCCTCAATCAAGCTCCAGGATCCTCTCTCAGCAAGAGTTCTGAGTTATGATGTCTCCAAGTCTTTCCCGCTAAGGCTGAACATTAGCCAGAAATTTTTCGCCTTCTTGGGGCAGACGGGTGGCAGAGTTTTCTGACACTGCGGACTTCATGGGTTGGGATATCGATGCGGCCATTAAGAACCTCAAGATCAAGATCACTCTGGAGCGGAAAACTCATCGCCTCTTCCTGCGCGGCATGATGCCCTTGGCAGATCACAACGGCATGAAACGGCAGCAGGTTTCACTGGGGATCTATGCGGATAAGGCTGGCCTGAAAATCGCGGTGGCCAAGGCCCAGAAGATGTCTGCAGATCTGGCTCTGAATCGGTTTACCTGGGAGGAATGGCAGACCGCATACCGAAAGAATCCAGAGACGATTGGGGAGTGGCTGGCTCGTCTGGAGCAGGATCACTGGAGTAAGCGGGAAAAGACAAATCAAAGCCTGACCACATGGAAGAAGGACTATGAAGTGGTCTACGATAAGCTGCCGCACCATCGGGGGCTAACCCTCTTTTGTCACTCTAGGCCGGAGAGACTAGATTTGTATCCATATCGTTGGCCCTCGATATAGATTGAGCCTCTGGATCAATCGGGATAATCCTATCGATATTTCAGGAATGTTGTAAACTTTTAACCAGCTAGCTAGTCTACTTAAATAATTTCATGGCTCAATCAGTAAATGTAAGTTATTCAGCTGGCTCTTCCAGTGCTGGGTTAGGCACAGAGGCATTTGCTATGATCCTGTTTTAGTGTCCAGGATCCAGATATGACAGTCGAGCAAATACTAGCATTGGCACGTGGCTTGCCGCCATATGAGCAAGAGAGGCTGCTAGGCAAACTCCAATCCCTTACGAGGGAAACCGATACAACGGAGAGGCAAGAGGGCTATCGCTCTCTACTGGATCTTGCAGGGACAGCTCGCTCAGAGCACCATGATGTCTCGGAAAACAAGTTAAAACACCTAGGTGAAGCTTACACAGCTCAGTGAAACAGGTCTTTATTGACAGTGGTGCTTTTTTTGCACTGCTAGTGGTCAGTCAATAAAAGGATGACAAGTAAAAAGAGTAAGATGAAGTCA
>CAYMOX010000066.1:0-24845 GCA_964392245.1 uncultured bacterium | reverse complement strand
CTTGAAAAAGTATCGTGAGAGGGAATCCCATTGGGCAAGTCTAAAAACTCTGCTAACCAGTCTTGCTTTGCTTTACCGAAGGTCTCAACCGCCACCCAGCCATCAGCACCTGCTATAGCGATCAGACATCAGATGGAAGACACAAGTAGGCTTAAATGCTTGTTTTCCAAGGAAAGCCGCCTAAGGAATCTCATGAGTCATGCCTGATCGCTATAGGACTGCCAAGATAGCAATGGAGAGGATGTTGATCAATGAATGAGATTTTGTCCGCTCAACTCGAGGATCTGGAAGGGAACTAAAATGCTGGAGGATAGAGGTCTGAAGTAGAGACTTCTCATCAACAGGAGAAGCCGAAGACTGTGTCGTCATAGGAATGGAGAGCCAAGAACAGGTCGTGATCATGAGACAGATTATTGGATCATATGTCTGTCTCGCTCTATACAAAATTAGATGCGTTTACCCTGGGGTGAAATTCTCAAGCAGAATGGGTTGAATTTCTGGATAAAAGTATGAGAGACCATTTGATCACTAGCCGTCCCATTCGTATTGGATAATAAAGTAAGTATAACCAATGAGGTAGAGATATGATCTTCCACTCGAAAGGCGTTGGAGTAAAAACAGTATCAAAAATATACCATGCTCGGTCACGTGATTGTTCAAGAGTTTCCCAAAAACAAAGTTTTTCTTTACGCAACTTTTGGGCAGAAGGATCATGAGCATGAATCCATTGATATTGTAGGCTTTCTACACATCTCCTTGGCTGAGGGTGCTGTTTTAGTATTTCAATGATATGACCTGGCAGTGGAGTACTCAGTAATGTATGTGCTAGATATAATCCTAAATACAGCATTCTCTTTGAGCCAAACTGGCCAGCCTGAGATTGAACCTGATTCCAATTTAGTTCTGGAGTGTTCTTAATCAGTTCTGCCACATCACAAAGCCTCATAAGCCTGGACCAATTGTGTTTACTTCCATGAGCACAGAGATATAGAAGTAAATGCTCTCTGGATAAAGTTAAAGAATCTTTTCTAGCAAAAGTGACTTTTTCACATCCTTGCCAAGGTATCGCTGGATGTGGGCAATAAGAATATCCTTTAGGTAATAAATCCCAATGGAGATCAACAGCTATTTGCTTCTCCTCGTGCCAAAACATTAACTCGTTTCGGATGCGGGCATAGGTCATATACTGATATTCACTCAGATCAAATTGGGGTTGGTAGCCTTGACCGATGAGTAGATGAATTGCAGGGATAACTTGCCTTTCTTTTACTAAAAGATCTAGATCGAGAAACTGTCGTAATCCCAAGTGGTTATAAGCTATCTGTGCCAGTATCGGTCCCTTGAAACTGAGGACAGAGATTTGCTCAGACTCAAATTTATTTACCAGTTTCAATAACTCACTAGTTAATAGTAAATTGCGAGAGAGATTCAATCGAAAAAAATGCTCTAGAAAGTCCTGAACTGTTTTATTTTCATCTAGATAAAGAGATCTTTGCAACTTCTGCAGGTGCCAGGTTAGTAGGGGTAATACCCCATGTATCTCGGCGAGTCTCAGAACTAGAGACCAGTTCAGATCTTGAGTGATGAGCGTCTGTAGGTGTTCTGATTGTCCTGAGTCAAGATGGGTGCGGGCACAGCACAGCAGCAGTTCCATTTCTAGATGATTACTTCTCCAAATTGAGTTTGTAGAAGTCTGAGGTAGTGCAGTCATAAGCGATACTGTTGAGCCTGAGTCTCGTATAAATGAGCATAAAGGCCCTGTTTCTGCATCAACTCATTATGGGTACCGGATTCGATCAACTGACCCTGAGATAAGACCAGAATCCGATCCGCCATTTTGATGGTTGAGAAACGATGGCTGATCAAGAGGGCCATTTTGTCCTGAACAAGTTGACGAAACTGATTAAATACTTCTGCTTCAGCCTTGGCATCTAAAGCACTGGTAGGCTCATCCAGAATAATGATCTGGGCATTACGCACAAACCCGCGAGCTAACGCCACTTTTTGCCACTGTCCAATGCTCAGCTCTTCTCCAGTCTCAAACCAATTACCCAGCCGTGTCTTATAGCCCTGAGGTAGTTGATCGATCACTGTATCTGCTCCGCACTGCTGGGCTGCCTGAAAGATCTGCTCATGATCGGGCGGTAGTTCAATATTGCCCAGCCAGATATTTTCCTGAGCGGTGAGCTGGTAACGGCTGTAGTCCTGAAATAGAACACTGATCTGGCGACGCAGGTCAACACTATGAAACTCCCGCAAGTCAATACCATCCAGGGTAATCGATCCGGTGGTGGGATCATAGAGACGACAGAGGAGTTTTACCAGGGTCGTTTTACCGGCCCCATTTTCTCCCACCAGGGCAATGGTTTCGCCGGGATGGATCTGGAAGCTGACATTCTTGAGAACAGAGCGCTGACTGTTGGGGTAATCGAAGCTGACGTCATGAAACTCGATTCCAGTCTGCCAGGGTTCGGGAAGGGAGAGGGGATGAGCTGGCTCCATAACCTCTGGTTTAAGATCCAAAAAGGTGTAGAAGTCCTTCAGGAATAAACTGTTTTCGTAGAGATTCACCAGGTTGCTCATAATATCCCGCAAGAGGCTCTGGGCTCGTTGAAAGGCCTGGAAGTACATGACAAATCCCCCTAGGGTTACAGCACCCAGCAGGGTCTGGTGAGCGATCACTCCACAGGTTATGAAGACAGCCAGGGTAGCACTGGTCTGAGTGATCAGTTGGATGCGAGCAGCCTGGGAAGCCAGGATCACTTTTTCGTGGCGGATGGAACTGCGCAGCTGTTGGAAGCGTTGGCGAAACAGATCTCCCAGATTAAAAAGTCGGATCTCTTTGGCGTGAGGGCTTTGGGTGAGAAGGGTGTGAAAGTAGTAGGCCTGCCGCTCTCGATCGGTCCAGTTCCAGTGTCGCCAGTAGAGTTGACCGGTGAAGCGGAAACGAGCCAGGATCCCAGGGGTGATTGCTAGCAGGAGAATCACGACGGTGATCCAATGGAGGGTCAACAGTAGTAACCCAATAGATAGAAGAGAAATGCCATTTTGGAGGATCTGGGTTAGATTTTTCAAGATCGCGGTAGGGCGGTAGGAGGCTTCTTCCTGAGCGCGGTGCAGGGTATTGTAGTATTCTGCGTTTTCGTAGTAGTCCAGATCCACCTGGATCGATTTGGCATGAAGAAGAGCATGAACAGCATCTGTTACTTCCTCAGACTGAGCCGTTTGAGAAAGACTGGCCAAAGATTGACAGCCATCACTAACGAGTGCCACACAACCAGCCAATCCAATCAGCATCAGCACCTGCTGAAAGTTTGCCAGAGGAGTAAGGGATGCAACTGCAGCAGTAACGGCATCGATCAGAAGCTTGATCAGGTAGAGAGAGAGGACTGGCAGGATCCCTTGCACCGCTAGCAATCCGATCGATAGAGCTGTCCAACGGGGAGAACTCTGCCAAACCAAATGAACGGCCCGCTGCAGGGTAGAAAGGATCTGCTTCATGAACGGGTAAAATGTCTCAGTCACACTCTGCCAAACACTGGATATCGCCTTGGAGTAGATCTACGATACTGCTAGGCTATGATTTAAAACTATGTTAGGCGATATTTACTCTACATAGGATACCCTCAAGGATCTGTAGATGCTCTATGACTAAACGATATCCATGGTATGACTCCAGTTGGCTCAGCTCATATGTCAATGCTAAGTCTTTGATCAAACAGAACTGTCCAGAGAAGTATGAATTATTCACCAGGACATTTGATCCGCTCAGAACTCGAACCAACTTTGAAACCATAAAAATTAGCTCAGTTTTTGATCAATCCACATTAGCCAAGCTCAAAAATCTCATCAAGACTTTGCAGGAGCAAGAGCTTGAGAAGCATGAATTCTTTCGATTTGGTCGATTTGTTGTCCATGATCACCCATTTATTCAACAGATTCAGGCTGAGATGGTTGATTTGGTAAGTGATCATGTTGGAGAAAAGGTTGAACCAAGCTACAGTTTTTTGAGCCTTTATCATAATTTTGGGGTTTGTGCGGTGCACATGGATTCTCCTTCAGCCAAATGGACACTTGACGTTTGTATAGATCAATCTCACCCTTGACCCATTTACCTTAGCACCGTTCAGTCATGGCCAGAAGATTTTAATCATAATAATTCAGGCTGGGAGAATACTATTATTCATAATCCTGACAATCAATTTTCAGCATATACTTTGCAAGAAGGTGAAGGAATTATTTTTTCAGGGAGTAGCCAGTGGCATTATCGTGAGCGGATCCCAAAGCAGAAGTTGCAGAACTATTGTCATTTGGTTTTCTTCCACTTTGTTCCTGCAGGAATGTGTAAAATCGTTAGCCCTAAAGAATGGCCGGATCTGTTTGGCATTCCGGAGCTGGATCAGGTTCTCTATGAAGCTGGTACCACTGCTCGTTATACACTTTTTTGATTTGAATGGAAGAAGAACAATTTATCCTTCACTATACTGCTGAGAAAGTTGACCTACATGAGTGAAGGCATCTTTCCAGGTTGGAAAACGATCGCTAAACTGATCCGTTAACCGTTGTGCAATAACACCTAAACTCATACCCTGATCCATTAACGACAACACGAAGGCATCAATTTTCCCCGCTGTATTTAGCTTAGGAATAAACTGATCTCCTTGTTTGCGTAATTGCTTTGGAGAAAGGGGAATACCCAAAAAGGTTGATTGCTGAAAATCAGCCTTAGTGATGGCTGGATCCCTTTGCCCAGTAACCTTCGTTTTCCAGATCCAGGTGTAGTCATTCCCGATCAGGTTTGTCTTGAGTTGCACAGAGATCTTGTCGCCAAATTCTAGCTCCACAGGCTGAGACAAGGGAAAGAAAGCTTTGCCATAGATCAGATCTGGTTGACCGGGTGCATTCGAGAAGGTTACTCCATCGATCAGCGTGGCATCAAACCAAAGACACAAACCATGTGCGATCCCGGATCGAGGGGCTGTCCAGTGTAAGTCAGCGTGAATATTGGGGTTCTCAAGGGTGCGGTAATCGAGGGTAGCCCAGCATTGTGGATCGGTGAGAAACTGGTCAGGTTTAACTGTAGCTTTACCCCAGGTATTGGTGACAAATTGCTGCCCAACTTGCATATTCAAACCATAGGGAGCATCGCTCCAAGGGGAAGTATAAACCTTATATTGATCAGGATCCTCGATCACAGTTGCCCACAGGTGATCTGATTGAGGGATCAGCACTCCATTGGGGGCTAAAAACCGCTGCCGAGCATCTCGTAAGGAGGGAATGTGGTGCTGAAATAAGGGCAGTACTCCGCGCAGATCGGAAACAATTAGGTCAACAGGTTCCGGTAAGTTGACCTCAGTAGAAACAGCCTGAATAAACTCAATGCGATCACTATATCCATTTGCTTGGGCAATCTGTTGAGCAATCTGGATCACATCACTGGGTTCGATGGCGTAAACTTTCTGGGCTCCTAGCTGGCAAGCAAGCAAGGTACAAATTCCAGATCCTGCACCAATGTCTAAAATAATGGATCCTGGATTTATCACCGTCTGTAAAGCTCTAAAATAGGCATCCATACGATGAGTATCAGCAATCATCTGGCCGTAGCCCGAAAGACTATAGGTGGTTGGATTCATGTCAGGATCAGTCCACGTTAGATTTAGCAGGAAACCAGGTGACTACTGATAACCTCATGCCTTGAGTGATACATGTAACCTCATGGAATAGATCCGCAGCGAAGGCAATCAATAGTCCTGACTCTCCATAGATATTAAAACCACATTTTTCCCACAAAGGATCTTTAATCAAGCCATAAAGGATTAATTGGCCTCCAGTATAGCTATCTGAATCAGGTGTCAGTGATTCACCATTCACAAAAATCACAACAGAAACACGTCTTTGTTGCACATAGCCATGAGCATCTTTGGATGTACTACTGTCAGTATGAGGCTTAAAGAAATCACCTTCTTTGTAAACTAAAAAATTAAGATTTTCACAATCATTAAGTTCAATACCAAAATGGGTTTCTATCTCGGGTTTTATGGCGTTCAGGCTCTTGTCAATCAAGTGTTCTGTTTCTTTGTCAACCTTAACTATCTTGGTTTTGCGAATGGTTTCATCAACACGATCTATACCATCATCAGTCACCACAGCCTGACTGTGGGATTGGGATAAAGTCATTTTTATTCGGAGGGCAGAACATATTTTAGCATCCAGAAAACCTTTGCGAACAAAAACACCAAGATTCTGAAAGAAGGCAGCATCAGGCATGGTTGACTAGAGGTTAGAATGACTCGATGGGTTGAAAGTCTTCCACAATCTTCTTAAGCAGTTGGGATATGCGTGCCACATCACAATGGGGTGTAATTTCGCGGATAGGAACCTGCTTAACCAAACGACTTAGAATTTCAAATTCTTGGGCACGCTGCTGTTTGTTGAGTAAGTAGTTAGTATAGGTATTGGCTACCAATGTGATCAACTGGTCTCGAACAGGGATCGACTCTATACACGGGCATTCGGGCTCATTGCTGCGATCTTTGAGATAGTAAACAGCCGCTAGGGGAAGAGAATCGGCTTGGAATTGATAGCCAGGCTGAGTTAAGTCTAAATAGCGTTTATCCCATGTGGGATGAGTAGGCACGATCCGAGGCAAGATATCAGGATCCCCATACAGTGCTTCAACAGTAGAACTCCACAAGCGGATGCGAGGGTAAGCAGGTTGTACAAGGAAGCGATCACCGTGGTCAACTAAGGCTACAACATCATCAGATAAAATCGGATAACCTTTTTGGGCAAAGGCGGCCACGGTAGTTGATTTACCGGCACCAGCATCACCCATGAAAGCGACTGCTTGACCCTTGATCCCAATGGCGCTGGCATGAATACAGACAGTGCCACGCAGACGTAAGATGAACCCTAAGATCGGACCTAAAAGATAGGTAGTGGCATCCTCCAAAGTAAGATTGTTGGGCCAGGTTGCCCAGATCTGACTACCTTGCTTATCGATGATGAAAGTAGTGCCATCTCTATAAAGGAAGTGAAAGTATTGTCCCTGATTTACCCGCCACACCCGCAGTGTATACTCCGTTTCCTCACCCTCTAATTGCCTCGAAAAAGTATGGAAATCAGGTGGTGTTTCTGTGTTTTGCAAGCATTGACCAAACCAACCGGGCAACTGACTGGTGACAATCTTGACCGGAGTAGCGCTGTTACTGGGGGTTGATATCGGCAACAATCCCGGTAGATCAACAGAAGATTCTAGAGTAAGATCATAAACCTGGTAACGCCTCATGAGCGAACAAACTTCAAGTTCTGATAAGTGTAACTGGGCGATAAGAAAATTCTACTTTGACTCTTTCAGTTAAATCATCCATGCAGTTCAGTGAAAACCGATCATGAATTATCACGATCTACCTACCGAATTGTACGAGCCATCGCAGTACCATTTTAACCTGACTTATTCTGACCTCCTTTACCAGAGTTATCCTGCGAAGGAGCTTCATTCATAGATTGAGTTAGTGTGGTGATTTGACCATAAACCGTGAAGTCAGGCTTTCGGTAGTTTTTCTTATTGACTAGTGCATCCATGTTATCGTCCTCTATACGTTTACTTGGGTATCAGATCTTGACTCAATTGCATGATAAGAGGTAACTAACCAGTAGGCAAGGCTTACTGGAGAGAGGCTGTGCCAACGTTGCCAAACACCCTCTGCATCGTTATCCCCACGTAACTGATCCATACAAATATAGCCTTCAACATAAGATAGTAGCCTCCAGAGGGGTTCTTGGTAAACTTTTGTACCTTTCACCAGGAGAGGATCTGCAGCAAGGAGGGTTTTGGGCCGCAGGCATACCTCTTGTGGCAAAGTATAACTCATGGCTAATCGCAACAACTTTTTGCTGACACACCAAGGTAAAGGAGGGAGAGCTAAAAGATAGCCAAGCAATCGCAAATCAATAAAAGGGTATCTGATCTCTACTGGGATACCACAAAACTGAGGATCGCTCTGCTCTAGATGAGGCACCCATAACGACGAAGAACATCTTCCATAGGCACGCGATCGAGCTGAAGTCAAAGGCTGCTTCTGTTTACTACCTCTAACCTCCTGCCACCGATCTTTGAGGGAAAGCCGACGAGCAAAGCTTGGGTTGATCCAATGGGGATAGGTATCTTTATCAGCTTTTTTCAGCCAACTGCGTAGCGCAGCTACTACACCAGATCCCCAAGGAGGGGCAACATGATATTGAAACCAACTTCGATAAACATCGGCCACTACCGCTGAAAATGGCATTGTGTGTAGCATTTCTCTAACCGTTGCTCCAACGAGGGCCTCATCTCCCCCATCACCTGATAGCGCAACCCGACTATGGCTGGCCACACGCTGCATACGCTCGAAATGGATTACACTAAAGGGGTTGTGAGTAGGCTCAGGCAGCTGAAACTCTGGTGTGTCCCATCGTTGATAGGGGTAGTAGTTGTCAGCGGCTTGGTAATCGATGGGGATCTCTAGCGCATTGGCTACAAGCCCCGAATAATACCGTTCTTGATCCGGAATTAGACTATCGTAAACAATTGTAAAAGCCTTTAAATTGAGTTGCTGCATTGTTTGTTCTGCTCCTTTTAAGGCAGTGGCAGCAATAGTTGTAGAATCTAGACCGCCGCTCAAGAGGCTGGCAATTTCCCTTGTACGAAGCCGATCATCTACGGCTTTCCCCATCATTTCGCTAAAGTGATCAATATAGTCTTCTGATCGCTTATACCGGATTAGATCTGGTATAGGTAAAGTCCAATAGAGCTGTGTTTGCAACCCTGCCTCTGCAGAGTAGGAAAAGGTATGAGCACTCGGTAAACGCTGGATATCAACAAACGTTGTTGTTTCAAAATTGTAATTCATCCAAAACAATAGGAAATCACCGATCGCTGCTTCATTCAGCTTATTGGATACTCGTGGGTGTTGGCGAATACAGTTAAGTGTATTACTAATGATCAAGCAATTTCCAATTTGGCTGTAATAAAACAACTTCACCCCAAACTGATCCCGAGCACCAAATAACCTTTTTTGACGGCCATCCCAAATGACAAAAACAAAGTCACCCAGCAAATGGTGAACGCATTCTTCTCCCCACTTCAGATACGATCGCAAAATAAACTCAACATCCGTAACGATCTTCTCACCAGCAGTACCTTTCTGACGTAAAGGAACAAAAGGGATCTCCAGTTTCTCAGCTAACACCTCTCGATCATCAATACGAGCATCCGCTACGATCCACACCTGCTGATCCAGCGTAAATGGCTGCCACTCAAACTCCGCTTCCCAGGTAGTGCGCAACATGGTATGGCCAAACCCAACCGCCCCCTCGATCCAGATCTCCTGAGCATCGGGACCACGAAACGCCAGAAAATCTGTCATGCGCCCCAGTAAATCTCGATCAACAGGAGCCCCATCTAGATTGAAAATGGCAACCAGTCCACTCACAGGCTCACCTAAAAGGAATGCTGAAATGGGATGTAGAACCGATCAACATCAGGTGACTCGTTCAGAGCGACGCCTTCATATTCTACCCAGGCATGAGCCGCAAACTTTCCTGCAGACTGTTGTACCCCAATGCGGAGATCGCTGAGGATCCCCTGACGGCGAAGTAAGAGCCATAACACCAGAGATTGTTTCAAGCAGTTGGCCCACCAGGGTTGGTAACGGGCAGCCCTTTGGACCATCTTGACGGTGATCCAGGGTTGGCTGGAGATCTCGGGTGGGAGGGGCAATGTTGCCTGTTCGGGGATCCTCTTGAGTAAGGCTTGGGTTTTCTGAAACCCCACAACCTGTAAAGCCAGGGCAACCAACGGCAATAAGAGCAAAGCCTGCAGCAACAATGAGCGCTCAGTCGCCGACAAGTTAGCCACTGTCACAAACTTACGGGTGAGTAACCTCAACCAGCCCATGCTGTACCAACTTCTCCACCAGCTCAATCAGATCCGCCTGCAGCTGATCTAATTCCACATCATACTCGGTCAGTAGCTGATCCAAGGCCAACTGGATCGAAGGGCACTCCTTCAGAGCCATCAACATGGATGTGCCGATATCATCCAGTCCAAAATATTCTTCACTATCCAGACTGAGGAGCACCGACTCTTCTCCCACCTGCTGGACAAGGACACTGTCTTTTAACCGAACTTGCTGGGCAAGGCTAAGCATCTTCACAACCTGGAAGCGGGATCAGTCAAGCGCAAACACGTTGGGGTTTTACCAGTTGCAGTCACAAAGCAACAGATCAGAACCCCTTGGATAGAACTGTGGCCAATTATGACAGGACATCAGCCCTCTAATGTATGAGATTATACCTTGGCGTGGTCGACGCTCGCCTCCCGAGAGGCTTTCATTGTGGGTTTGATTAGCTTACCATAAACCAACAATATCGATCCTACACATGACCTGATCTCTTCAGCATGGGAATTAATATCTGAGTTGCTACTAGTAATAGTGTATTCAATTTGCACTTTCTACTGCCTGTAGTGCCATGTATCTACTAAGGAGATCAAATGAGAGGTGATCCCTATTTCGGGTTGTAAAAATTGGATCAAAAGTGATGATAAAATTGGCCCAAAGCAGGAAAATGCTTGTAACATTACTTTTTGGTTCAAGTTGATCTAAGGCCAAGCTGTCTCTGATAGTTCTCGCAGTATTATTACTGAAGGCAAAGGTTGATGCAGGAAAAGACGAAGTGCATGAAGAATTCCAGGGTGGGTAGGTTCTCTGTAATCTTATTTGCCCCTTTTCTGTTAACGATGCTGGGCTGTGGTGACAGTGATTCCTCGGTCCCTCAACCTCCTGCTTCCCCTCCCCCTGATCCTGCTCTAGACCCGTTTATTGAGGTCTTTGATCTGCCCAGCGATGTCTTTGCCCTCAATCAAGTGGTGAACTTTCCAGAGGGCTCGATTATCGTACAAACCCCTAGAGGACTGCGGGGGCCAGCCCCAAGAGCCGCTTTCCGGATTGTGGTGGAAGAGGTTGCAGAAGAACCAGGTCGCATCTTTATTCAGTCCTTCTTTCAGGCAGAGGATGCAGGCTGCCTCCCAGATGATACTGTTTGTGCAGCGACAATACCCCCGATCACGATTGGCCCTGATGCAGATTTAGGGCAATATCGGATTGAATTGACCGTGTTTGATCAAGTGGATGCCTCAGCAACAGAAACGCGCTTTGTGAACCTGGTTGAGTTTCTCCCACCTTCCTGAGCATTTTGCCAGACTGATTGCTGAAGCTTCAGAACTGTGTCAACTTTTCAAGAATAATGCTTATGAATCCTTTCCGGCTGATCAACAAAACTCCCCTCTTGAGCCTTCTACCACTCGTGCTGGTGATAAATCTGGTGGGTGTCGCCTGTGGAGATGATGAAACTACCGTTCCTCCTCCCCAGCCGACTCCTGACAGTACACCCACTATTTTCCCTGGCTCAGGCCAAGGTTTTCCAGAGGTTGCCATTACAGCCCCAGCTCCGGATCCGACTACAGGACGAATCATTGTAGCTGCAGGAGATCGGATAGTGGCTCGTGCCTTTATCTCCGCTCCATTGGGTCTCCTTTCTCCTATCATCGTGGATGTGAGTGGTCCTGTTACTGAAACCTTTGAACTGAATCCTTCGGATATAGGGTGTCCCCCCACGTTTTCTCAAGCGAATACAGTCTGCGATACCCTACTCTCTCTGGATGTCCCAAACACTACTGGCTTCTATACTCTGACGCTGATTGTCTTTGATCTGCAAGGTTTCAATGGCTTTGACACTGTGGAGATCGAGGTGGTCGAGGCTCCTTGAGAATTGATCAACTGTGTTACTCACAGAGGTAATGTTGAAAACTAAATCCTCCAAAATTTCCCCGATCATAAGGAAACTTGGGTCTACAGTTGTTCTCTGACAATATCATTGTGATTGTGTCGCTAAAATAAAGCAACCATAGCTCTGTAGGGCGCTCCAGGGTAGGCAAGATCTGATTTAAGACCCCAGGTGTTGCTTGAGGACCCTCCGCATTAATTAAGAAAAAACGGGGTGGAGTCATCCATTCCTTCTCATGGCGTTGGATATCCCATCCCAAACTCATCAGATCATTCCCAAAAACCCCGATCTCATCGGGTCTGACCACTGTAGAGCCGAATATGACTGGAGCCTCGGAGACCTGCTGCACCACAGCAAGAAACCGATCCGTGCGGAAAAATTTACGAAAGCCCAGATCTGTAACTACACTGAGAGCACTGAGGCAAGCGATCAACATCACAAAAATCACAGTGATCTTGCCGTAGCGGAGATCCCAAAGGCTAAGAGGATGAAATCTGCTAGGAAAAGTCAGTGGATAAACCCAGTATTCAGAAAGTCCTGCGGCGATTAAGGTCACCACTCCGGGAAAGTACACAAAGTTGTAGCGAAATCCACGGGTAATATCAAATGCCATGGCGTAGCTGAGGAAAAAGAAAACCAGCATGGCGGCCACGGTAAAACTGAGTAGCAGTGTAGATCCCTGTAGGACATACAAATGTTTGAACTGATATCTCAACCCTCGCCAGAGAATTGGCAATAGCCAGATCAACAGGACGAGCATCATGATCCCGGAAGCGATTGCCACGTAGTGATTGGGGGCCTCAACGGGTAACCAGAACACCATGCTGATGCAGGCTGCCAGGGCCTGAGCCAGAGGATTGATCCAGTAGAGACCTGTGAAGTAGGGAACCGTGAGCTGATCCACAAACCGCTGACGATCCACAACAAAATCGACCCACACCAGAGTTCCCAGGGCTGACCCCGCAGCTATACCGTAAAGACTGATCCAGGCAGGACTAAACCAGGCCGCAGATTTTCTGCCATTTTGGCGAATGCCGAGTAATAGCAGCACCAGTGCCTCGGCCACAAGGGTCAGGACAAAAAAGAGATGAACGGCCACCCCAAGGCTGTTGATCACGATCCAGCTCACACTTAACCAGGCAGGAAAGGGATGATGAGCCTCCAGATGCCGTGCTGACAGGACCAGGCAGATTAACGACAGGATCACCAGCAGGATCACCATTGAGTAATGGCGGGTTTCCTGGGCATAGGCGATGCCAAACGGGGAGAAGGTCATGATCAAGGCGGAGAGGTGCCCCACGACTGGAGAGCGAAAAGCCAGTTGCCCTAACCCATAGCTTGCAGGGATCCCGAGAGTGCCGAAGAGGACGGGCAATGTGCGGGTAGCCCACACCGATACCAGACCATCCTCCAGAGGGAACCCCTTCATCCAATAATGAGAAAGGATAAAGTACAAGGGGGGATGGGGAGCTTCTCTTAGAAGACTGTGAACCAGATCAGAAAACCCCAGATCCGGTAGAGGTTTTAACGGCTCCAGAAGTTGATCCAGAGATAGCAACTGATTTAGGGGGAGATCTCCGGTTCCCTGTCCCAGACTATAGACCACCGTGGCGACTTCATCCATCCAGGGGGGTTTGGCACTCAGGTTGGTTAACCGCAGGATCAACCCTAAGAGGGTCCAACCCAATAGCAAGCCACTGTGGATCCAGAAGTGACGGCTTCTGATATCAAGGCAATACTTTCTCATACGCTAGTCCGCTCTGGTCAGCAACGGAAGAGATCAACTCTTCACGCCACGGTACTCCAAAAAGATCCCAATGGGCTGTTTAAAGGCTGAGGCTGTTGTTGATCAGACCTGCTAAGCTAGAGCCGAGAAGTCGATGTTTGGGGCAATGGATCTGCCGGATATTCCTCATGACCGATGCTGAACTGAATGAAAGATTTGCCCAGATGGCGGCTGGTATGATCAGTCTCCAACAGGTAGTGGTTGAAACCCGAGCCGATCTGGCTCAATCGGTAAGTCGACTCGAGCAATCTATTCAGGAAACCCGAGCTGATCTGGCTCAATCGGTAAGTCGGTTAGAGCAATCTATTCAGGAAACTCGAGCTGATCTGGCTCAATCGGTAAGTCGGTTAGAGCAATCTATTCAGGAAACTCGAGCTGATCTGGCTCAGCTGGCCAGACATCAACAGGAACTGATGAGTGAGACGCGGACCGATATTGCCCACTTCTCCGAATGGGCGGAGGAAGTCACGCGGGCAATTGAAGAACTGAGAACAGGGCAGGCCAGGCAAGAACAGAGCCAGGAAGAATTCCGCCGCCGTCATGAAGAGAGTGATCGACGCTTTTACATTCTGCTTGAAGAAGTACGCTATTTGATTCGGCAACGATATCCCTTTTATCCTCAGGATCAAGGTTGATAAAGGAAAACGTGAATGCCTGTCACTGATCTCTTCTCGGATGCCTCGGATCGCTATGCGGCAGCGCGCCCCCAATATCCCCGTGAGTTGTACCAATTCCTGGCTTCGTTGGTGGATCAGCCTGATCGGGTCTGGGATTGTGGTGCAGGGAATGGACAGGCGGCTGTTGGGCTGGCAGAATTTTTTGTAGAGGTGTATGCCACAGATGTCAGTCAACAACAGATTGATCATGCTATTCCTCATCCAAAGGTGATCTATTCTGCCCAACCTGCCGAGGTAACGCAGTTCCCTGATCAGTTTTTTGATGCGATAACAGTGGCTCAGGCTTTGCACTGGTTTAACTATGAGCTGTTCTGGCCTGAAGTAAAGCGAGTGTTGAAAGTGGGAGGAGTGTTCGCTGCTTGGGGGTACGATTGGCCTTCCGTTTCTCCTGAGGTGGATCAGATCATTAACACCGAAATTCGAGATGTGATCCTGCCTTTCTGGGCACCCCAGATCTGCCATCTCTGGGCAAAGTATCAGGATCTGGAGTTCCCCTTTACCCCCATCGAAACCCCATGCTTTCAGATCCAGCTGTGCTGGTCTTTATCAGATTTACTGGATTACCTTTCCACCTGGTCGGCAACTCGTCAGTGTATACAGTCTCAGGGAGATGGGTTTTTCCGCTCAGCACAGAAGCACTTAGCAGAGGTTTGGGGAGCAGAAGAACAGCGAGCTGTCACTATGAATCTGCACCTGCGTTTTGGACGAAATGAGGGATAGAGGGTGATACATCAAAATATTGTTTGAAAGGTAGCCAGAGCGTGCCAACGCCAAAAACGCTCGGTGAGTCCTGTCCGTTGAGCAGCTGTTGTTCATCATTGACTATGCTGCCAAATCCATAGGATTTTTATAGTATCGTGTTTATAAACTGCCTGACACGTTCTGAATATTCTTTGGGGCGTTCAAGATCTGGGAAATGCCCACAGCCGTCAAAGGTAATAATTTTTGCTTCTGGCACATGATTCCGTAAAGATGTGAAGTCAGTTGGGAAACACTAAAGTCATATTTCAAGGATGGGTATGAAAACCCAAACCCTGGCAAGTCAAGGCAGACTACACGGAAGTCAGGAGACAATAAATCAATTAGGTCAGCATAATGTTCAATGACACAGGGGCCATCCGGAACAATCAGCAATGGATGCTTATGCCCACCAGTATCTAAAACACGAATTAAGCCTCCTTGGGTTGCTAATAACTTCATGTGCTCTCCTCGGAGACTCTTTTCTTGGCTTTTTCTACCGCGAGTCACCGTGATCATGCTATCGAGCTTTGCACCTTGCACACACACCTCACAGGAGCAGTCCCATCAACCCCATTATTCTTAACACCACAGTCGAGCGAGGTATTCTCCGTCTCGATCCTGATACAGGATCTGGTACTGCCATCCAGCCTGATCCGCCTGCTGCTCAAGAGTGTCTGAATCCAGGTACAGCCAGCGCATTGGCAAACTGATCTGTTCTCGATACTTGACGGTCAGGAACACATTGCCAGAATACTCCTGCGTTCGATTCAGCGATCGCTCCAGATGCAGATCTGTAGAGTCAAAAAGGATCTGCCCCCCCGGAGCCAACCAGTTGCGGGCTCGGTTTAGAAAAGGTTGCACCTGATCCAGTGTTTGCACAATCCCGATCCCATTCATCAGCAATAAAAGCGTATCGAATCCTGTTTGGGAAAAAGAGAATAGATCCCCATGCTCAAGGTGATGAACTCCCCGCTGCCGCATGATCTGAATTGCCACTGCTGAAGCATCCAATCCCCAGACTTCAAACCCCTGATCCTGTAACCAGAGACAGTGAGATCCACAACCTGCACCTATATCCAGCACCCGTCCCCGACATAATTCCAGAGCCACCCACTCTTGAGGGGTAAAGCCGCTAGGATCTCGAAAAAAGATCTCGACGGGCATGATCTGAGTTGTCCCCAGAGAACTAGTGATCACTAATTCAGCTGCAGTATTTCCAGTCAGATAGTCCAACCAGGCCATCTCCATCAGAGTGATCGCGGGTTTCTGGGTAGTCATAGGAGAGAGAGGATCCATCAGGCCCTTATTTTTTTGATGACAGGATCAAGACAAACTACGATAAAGTCTAGACTTCAGAGTCAACTATGGCCCCTGATCTGCAACAGCAACTTCCCACCAGTGCTGAACTTCCTTCCTCAGATGACACACCCGTGGATAACGAAGATCAGAACTTTGTTCCCAATGTGCTTCTCTTTCTGCTTGAAGAGATCTGGAAGCACCGACAGGATTGGTACTTTGGTGTTGATATGGGGATCTATCACACCACTGGAATCAGTCCCCATGTCCCCATTGTTCCCGATGGATTTCTCAGCCTGGGAGTGCCTCGTCGGAGGGGGAATACCTCCCGTCTGAGCTATGTTGTTTGGGAAGAACAGACCATCGTTCCTATCCTGGTGATTGAGGTGGCCTCCCTGACACCTGGAGGGGAGTACGATCGTAAACTGGAGAGCTATGCTCGCCTGGGCGTCAAGTATTACCTGATCTACAATCCCAGCTACTGGCAACGGGATCGCCATTTGCCCTTTGAAATGTATCGCCTGGAAGAGGAAACCTACCAGCTACAGGTGGGAGAACCCTATTGGATGCCTGAGGTAGGGCTGGGTATGGGTCGCGGTCAGTACCGATCCGGTGCCATTAGCAGAGAGGTGCTCTACTGGTTTAATCAACAGGGAGAACGATATCTCACCGCTCAGGAGAAACTCGAAGCAGCAGAAGCCTTGCTGCAACACTATCAACAGAAATATGGTGATCTGCCAGAGACAACCACCTGAAGACTGAGCCTTTACAAGTTTTTCAAGAGGGAAAGAACGAAGAAAGATTCCTGCGGCGGTAAAATGCTTGAGATCAATCTTGCCTGAATCTATGAGTAGTCCCACCGCGATCGTCTTGCTATCCTGCCCTGATCAAAAGGGACTGGTGGCCAAGCTTGCCAATTTCATCTACTCCAATGGTGGGAATATTATCCACGCCGATCATCACACGGATCTGGAAGTGGGGCGCTTCCTCAGTCGTATAGAATGGCAACTGCAGGATTTTAACCTCCCCCGTGAGATCATCGCCCCTGCCTTTGAGGCGATCGCCAAACCCCTGGAGGCAGACTGGCAACTGTTTTTTTCGGATCAGCCCAGCCGCATTGCCCTCTGGGTAAGTCAACAGGATCATTGCCTGCTGGATCTACTCTGGCGCTACCAGGCGGGAGAACTGCCAGCCAAGATCCCTCTAATCCTCAGCAATCACACGCTGCTTCAACCCGTCGCCGCAACCTTCGGCATAGACTTTCATCATCTACCGATCACCCCAGACACCAAACCGGATCAGGAGGCAAAGGCGCTTCACCTGCTGCAGGAATATGAGATTGACCTAGTGGTGCTGGCCAAGTATATGCAGATCCTCAGCCCAGGGTTCCTGGCCCACTCCCCGCAAGTGATCAATATCCATCACTCGTTTCTCCCAGCTTTTGTCGGGGCCAATCCCTATCACCAGGCTTATGAGCGAGGGGTCAAGATCATTGGGGCCACGGCCCATTACGTCACCCCAGAACTGGATGCCGGACCGATCATCGAACAGGATGTGGTGCGGGTGAGTCACCGCGATGAGGTGCGGGATCTGATCCGTAAAGGCAAGGATCTGGAGCGGATCGTGCTGGCCCGAGCAGTGCGCTTACATCTGCAACACCGGATTTTGATGTACGACAACCGCACCGTGGTCTTCTAATCTCCCTAGTTTTGAGCCTGAGGGCTGTAGGAGGACAGTTCTGGGGTAATGATCTCGGTGGGCAGTTGTTCCGGCTCATACATCTTAGCGACATACTCCTTCAGCATCCGCTCGGTATTGAAGAGAGGATTGAGGGTGCGCATCGCCTCCTTCACCCGTGCCAGCCAGCGACGGGGCATGCCCTGTTCATCGCGATCGTAGAACATGGGGATCACTTCCTGTTCCAGCAGATCGTAGATGGAGGTGGCATCCAGATCATCCTGTAGAGATGACTCAATGCCGTCGATGGCTTCACCCACAGCCCAGCCATTGTTACCGTTGTAGCCCTCTGGCCACCAGCCATCCAGCACCGACAGGTTCAAACCACCGCTGAAGCCCACTTTCTGCCCTGAGGTTCCCGAAGCTTCCAAAGGACGGCGGGGATTGTTCAACCAGACATCCACCCCTTGCACCATGTTGCGACCTACGTAGGCATCATAGTTTTCAATGAAAGCTACCCGATTGCAGACCGTAGGATGATTGGCCCATTCCAGGATCCGCTGGATCAGGCGCTTACCCCCATCATCCCGAGGGTGAGCTTTACCCGCAAAGATGATCTGGACTGGACGATCCTGGCTGGAGAAAATCCCCGTGATCCGATCCAGATCCCGCAGGATCAGGTCGCCCCGCTTGTAGGTGCTGAAGCGACGGGCAAAGCCAATGGTGAGAATATTGGGATCCAGCAAATGGGCAACCGCCTGAATCCGGTCATGAGATTCCCCACGTCCACGACGGGATCGCAGTACGCGGTGGCGCACAAAAGAAACCAATCGCTCCCGCAATGCCGCTTTCCGCTGCCAGAGTTCTTCATCCGGGATCTGATCCACGCAAGACCACACTTCCGGCTCCGAGATCCGATCCACCCAGTCTTTGCCCAGGTACTGGTCGTAGAGATCCCAGAAAAGCGGTGCAACCCAGGTGCGGGCATGCACCCCATTGGTGATATAGCTAATCGGCACCTCATTGACTGAGCGATTGGGATAGAGGGCTTGCCACATTTCTCGGGAGACATGACCGTGGAGCTCACTCACTCCATTAGTGGCCCGGGTATAGCGCAGGGCAAGAACCGTCATATTAAACCGTTCCCAGGAATCCCCACTGCGGCGGGCTCCCAGCATCATGAATTGCTCGCGGTTTAACCCCAATTGGGTCCAGAAACTATTGAAGAACGGATCCATTTCCTGGGGTTCAAAGGCGTCATGTCCGGCAGGAACCGGGGTGTGGGTGGTAAAGATACACTGGCTGCGCACCACGGGCTCGGCTGCCAGGAGAGAGGAACCTTTCTCCACCTGCTCCCGTAACAGCTCCAGGGTGAGGAAGGAGGCATGACCTTCATTCAGGTGAAAGACCGAAGGCGCGATACCGAGCTTCCGGAGCATGCGCACCCCCCCGATCCCCAGAACCACTTCCTGAGCAATGCGAGTATCTTTGTTGCCCCCGTAAAGGTGGGCTGTAATCCAGCGGTCGATGGGATCATTTTCAGGCAGATCTGTATCGAGCAGGTAGAGGGGCACACGACCCACATCCACACGCCAGGCTCCAACCTTGACGGTTCGCTCCCGCATCTGCACTTCCACGATCATGGGGGTGCCATCCTGATTGCGAACACGGGAGACGGGCAGCTTGGTGAAATCAAAATCTTCGTACAGTTCACCCTGCCAGCCGCTCATATCCAGGCGTTGATGAAAGTACCCCTGCCGATAAAGCATCCCAATCGCCACCATGGGAATGCCCAGATCTGAAGCGGTTTTGAGGTGATCTGCAGCCAGCATGCCCAGGCCACCGGAATAGGTGGGCAGAGACTCATGCAAGCCGTATTCAGCACAGAAATAGGCAATCGGTTTCTGCGGATCATACTGGCGCATGGTCCTCTTGGCCCAGGTATTCTCCCCCCGCATGTAGTCCTGGAAGATCTCACTCATGCGGCGCACGGTCGCCAGGTAATTGACATCGGTAGCCAGAGCCGCCAGACGCAGATAGGAAACCTCCTCCAGCATGCGAACCGGATTGTGCGAGCACTGATCCCAGAGGACTGGATCCATTTCCCGAAAAACCGCGAGATGATCTTGGTTCCAGGTCCACCAGTAGTTGCGGGCGATCTCACACAGTGGTGTCAGCGCCTTGGGGAGTGCCGGACAGGCTTCAGGCTTCATTGACGCACTCGTGAATAGGACCATGGAGAGCTACCTTCCTTACTGAAAATGTGCAACATGACTCGACACACCAGTCATGGCCTCATCATCGGATAGCCTGGGGAGTAATAGGCATTTTTTCACAGTCTCTATAGGATCAGAGCCTGACTTTTGATCTAAGATTAAGCGGCTCTTTGGCTCCAGAAGCGGAATACAGCCATTTCCTGATCCCTCGTGTTGATCACGCCAATTTTCCCAACATCTCTGGGTACCCCCCCCCTCCAGATGGACTTGCCAGGTTAACCAAGCAGGCACATGCCAGGAAGTTCTGAGTTAGGCTGAAAACCCTCTGAGCCCGAGCGCAATGGGAGTCAAATCATGGCCACCCCCGATGAAACGTTACGCCCCCTGGATCTGCTGTATGAGGGTAAAGCCAAGCGTGTTTACCGCACCGCTGATCCTGAGATCTTGATCTGTGAGTATAAAGACGATGCCACCGCGTTTAATGCAGCAAAACGGGGCACGATTACAGGCAAAGGCGAGGTGAACTGCACGATTGCGGCCCATCTGTTTACCTATTTGGCGGAGCATCAGATCCTGACCCATTATCGACAACAGCTCTCACCCACCTCCATGCTGGTGCGGGCGGTGCAGATCCTGCCTCTGGAGGTGGTGGTACGCAATCGGGCGGCGGGCTCCCTTTGCAAACGGTTGGGAATCCATCGCGGTCAGCCTCTTACCCCTCCTCTGGTGGAGTTTTTCTATAAGAATGATGAGCTGGGGGATCCGCTGGTGACGGAGGATCATATTCAGTTATTGCAGCTGGCCACAGTGGAGCAGGTGGAACACTTACAGCAGATGGCCTTGCGGATTAATACTGCCCTGCAGTCTTTTTTCCAGGTTAGAGATCTGGAGCTGGTGGATTTTAAACTGGAGTTTGGCACCTGCGCAGATGGTCAGATCCTGCTGGCGGATGAAATTAGCCCCGACACCTGTCGTCTGTGGGATCTCACCCCTACGGCAACAGACCAGCCCCGTGTTCTGGATAAAGATCTCTTTCGTTTTGATCTGGGGGATCCGGTGGCGGGATATCAGGAGGTTCTGCAGCGGGTGTTACAGTCACCCACCCTTTCTACTCAAAAAAAAACTGCCCAGGATTCCCCTGAGCAGCCTTAAGGTGTTGAGTTGAAACGATCAGTGGCGATTAGGCAAACTTGGGAATGCCAGCAGATTTTTCCGGTAATGGAGTGTACTCGGCTACGATTGCACGGAACTCATCTCCATCCAGGGTTTCCTGCTCCACCAGCGTATCGGCTAGCCGATCCAGGAGCGTGCGGTGTTCGGACAGAATCGAGATGGCTCGCTCGTAGCAACGATCCAGGATCTCTCGCACTTGTTTGTCAATCTTGGCCGCCACATCTTCTGAGTACTCGGTGCGGCTAGTCCAGCCCCCGCCCAGAAACACCTCGTTATTGGGGGAATCCAGCATCAGGGGTCCCAGCTCTGACATGCCAAAGCGAGTGACCATCTGCCGAACCAGGCTGGTGTTTTGCTGCAGATCATTGCTGGCCCCGGTGGTGGTTTCGCCATAACCAAAGACAATTTCTTCTGCAGCCCGACCGCCAAAGCCAACGATCACCCGATCCAGCAACCAGCCACGACTGTAGAGGCCACTATCGATTTGCTCTTCATTGGGAAGTTGCTGGGCAAAACCGCCCGCCCCACTGGAGCGAGGAATGATCGTAACCTTGTTGAGAGGATCGGCATTGGGTAACAGGGTCATTAACAGGGCATGACCGGATTCATGGTAGGCGATCAGACGCTTGCTCTTGCCATCCAGCAGGGGAGGCTTGGTCAGTCCAATCGTGATCCGGTCGATGGCATCATCAATATCCTGGCTAGTAATGGCAGTGCGTTGACGGCGGGCAGCAAGGATCGCAGCTTCATTGAGCAGGTTGGCCAGATCGGCTCCAGCAAACCCAGGGGTGCGGCGGGCAATTGCCTCCAGATTCACCTCGTCATCCAGTTTTTTGTCCCGTGCGTGCACCCGCAGAATCTCATGACGACCTTTGAAGCTGGGCCGATCCACGGTTACCTGCCGGTCAAAGCGACCGGGGCGAAGCAGCGCTGCATCCAAAACATCGGGACGGTTGGTCGCGGCAATGATGATGATCCCAGTATTGCCCTCGAACCCATCCATTTCGGTCAGTAGCTGGTTCAGGGTTTGTTCGCGCTCATCGTTTCCACCCCCGATCCCCGCGCCCCGTTGACGACCCACGGCATCGATCTCGTCGATAAAGATGATACAGGGGGCATTTTCTTTGGCCTTCTTAAACAGGTCTCGCACCCGTGAGGCCCCCACACCCACAAACATTTCCACAAATTCAGATCCAGAGATGGAGAAGAACGGGACACCGGCTTCCCCAGCAATGGCTTTGGCCAATAGGGTTTTTCCAGTTCCTGGAGGACCGATCAGTAGCACACCCTTGGGAATCTTGGCTCCGACAGCCGTGAAGCGCTCCGGCTTTTTGAGGAAGGTGACCACCTCTTGTAGTTCTTCTTTGGCCTCTTCAATGCCAGCCACATCATCAAACTTGATCCCAGTTTTGGCATCCATCTGGAAGCGCGCACGGGATTTGCCAAAATTCATCGCCTGCCCAGGACCGCTGGCACCTCCACTGGCTCGACGCAAGAGGAAAAACAGACCCACCAACAGGAGAATCGGGATCACCAAACTGCTAAGAAAGTCCCAGATCACCCCCGTGTCACGACTTTCCACCACACCCACTTCGATGCCTTCGCGGGTCAGGCGATCCACCAGTTGGGGCACCGTGGCCGGGATCAGGTCCACACGGTAGGTGGTTTTATTGCCCGTTTCAGAATCGGTGGCGACCACTTCCGCGACCGTGTTGTTCTCTTCCAGCTGAACGCTGACAACCCGATCCTGCTCCAAGTACTGCAGGAAACGGCTGTAATCCATCCTGGAGGGAATGGCCGCTTGAGCGGAGAAGCCAAGGCCCTGCCAGAGGAAGAGACCCAGGATCAAACCTAGCAACAGTTGGGAGAACCGCTGCCCTCGGGAATGCTGTCTGAAGTTATACATAGCCAGGCAAGTTGACGATGAGAATACTTTAACAAACTTAACCTGTCAGCGAGAGCCACCACAAGGGCTGATTCAGCCAAACAAAACCCTCCACCCCACCAGGGCAATCGCCAGATCTGCCCATGCATGACTGACATAAGAGGACCAGAGAGATCTGAATCGCAGAAACCACCAGGACCAGAGGGCTCCGGCTAAAAACACTCCCACAGATCCAACCGTAACCACCAGTGGGTTCTGGAAGTAGGCATGGAGAGCAACGATGTGATGCAAAGTAAAGCACAGGGCTGCCAATCCCACTGCACCCGATCCAGAGACAAGATCTTCACATTTTCGAGAGACAAACCATCGCCAGATGTACTCCTCAACCAGTGAATTAATCAGGGTAAAGTACATGGCAAAAGCCGCAAAGCTCTGCAAATTTCCCAGCCCGATCTGACTCGCACTCTCCTGAACGATTAAAGGATCAATCAACTCCCTTCCCATTAACCCATAGCCGCTAATAATGAGGCTGAACATGATCAATCCCAGCCCGGATCCCACCACGAGATCTTGTTGTCGGGGAAACGTGAAGCTGAGTTTGCCTTGATCGATTTGTTGGAACCAGATGATCGGTAACGCCAGGATCCAGATGCGTGTGAGGACAAAGCAAAGCTGCCCCGCGATCCCAAGGAGGTAGAATTTGGCCACGAACCCCAAACTTGCAGGCACAACCACCAGGATCAAAGCCAGTGCTGCAGAATGGCGAGAGTTGCTCAAAGCCATGAGCGATCAGGGGTAACCTTTCCTCTAGGATGACTGTAGTGCGTCCGCAAGGGATCTATGTCTGGAGCTTTTAACGTTGATCAGCTGCTGGAAGAGGTGCTAGGGAAACTGCGCACACTGGCAGAAACAGGGCAGACCTTTGGCAAACCGATCACCGTGGGGGAGATCACAATTGTTCCTTTTATGTCGCTCAATTTTGGCCTTGGGGGAGCGGGCGGAGAACTGGGAACAACGGAGCAGTTGCAGAGAGGCAAACGTAATGATCTCCCGCAAAACACCCTCTGGGGTGGCGCAGGTGGAGGTGTACGAGTAGAGCCCCTCGGCTTTCTGGTGATCCGGGGAGAACGAGTCGAGATCATGACCCTGGAACAACAACCCAACAACTGGGATAAATTAGCAGACGCCGTGATCCCGCTATTGCAGCAATGGCAGGAGGCACAGCAAAGATCTGCAGATGGCTAGAAGGAGGAAAACAGCTCCTCAAACCAATGCATCGATAACAGCGATTTCTACTCTGGGATGCAAACTACACGCGATGCAAGATCTGCGTCTGTTCCCAGCAAATTGGTGAGATAGCTTTGCAGATCCAGCAGCGCAAATAAGCTCATGCTGGCTTGTTCATAATCCAAGAAGAGATCAGCATCACTATTGGTTGACGCCTGATCGCGGACAGTGGGTCCAATGCTCCGGACTGGTTGCCTTCGACGATTGTGCTGAATACACCCCTATGACAGGGCTATTTCGTTCTCATGGAAGCCATAATGTGCTAGGGTCTCAGGCTATGC